>NZ_JABFNS010000222.1 GCF_013116825.1 Myxococcus xanthus | reverse complement strand
CTGTGTATAAGAGACAGGCGCCGTCCCCTCCGTGGCCCCGGCAGCCCCCCGCGCGCCAGCCCAAGTGAGGACGGGCCCACCCGTCGCCCCGGCAATCCCCGCAGCCGCGCCGCAGGCTGGCGCCGTACCTTCCGCGCCGGCACGCTCCCCAGGAACAGCACCGACGCCGAGGCCGCCTCCCGTCCTCGCGTTGGGACAGGTTGTCCCTCCCGTGGCGCCCTCCACGGCCCCACAGCAGAAGCCCGGTGCCCGGCCCACCATGTCCCTCCCAGCGCTGGTGCCGGCCGGCGCCACGCCGCCGCGCCCTCCCCCGTCCGTGGCGCCCGCCGTCCCAGGCATCGCACCGCTGACGCCGGCCCCACACGCTCCATCCGGCGCTGTGCCCTCGATTCCTTCCGTGGCGCCCATCGTCCCGCCTGTCGCCGCCGCCACGGCGGTCACGCCACCGCCGGCGCCTGCTGCGTCAACGGACCTGGGCCTCGACATCCAGCAGCTCGCCGACCTGGAATCGCGCTGCGCGAAGCTGGACCAGCTCGACTACTTCGAAGTGCTCATGCTGGAGAGGACCGCCACCCCCGCGGACATCAAGCGCGCCTTCTACCGGGAGAGCCGCACCTACCACCCGGACCGCTTCTTCCACGTGGACTCCAAGGAGCTGAAGGAGCGCATCAACGAGCTCTACAAGCGCGTCACCGAGGCCTATTACGTCCTGCGCGACGACACGAAGCGCAAGAAGTACGTCGTCGACGTGACGGGCCCCGAGCGCGCCCAGAAGCTGCGCTTCACCGAAGCCTCCGAAGCGGAGACGAAGGCCGCCGCCAAGAAGGAGCAGGAAGAGCAGATCGGCACCCACCCCAAGGGACGCCAGTTCTTCCAGCAGGCGCAGAAGGACGCGGACGCCGGCAACTGGTCCGCCGCCGAGCGGAACCTGAAGATGGCGCTCACCTATGAGCCCTCCAACGCCCGCTACAAGGAGCGGCTGGCGGAGGTCCAGAAGCAGTCCCAGGACGAGGCTCGCGACAAGGGCGGCTCGTTCAAGATCCGCTGACGGCGGTGCCCATGGTCATCGACCTCATCATCCTCGGACTGGTGCTGTTCTTCGCCATGATCGGCGCCATCACCGGGGCGTCGCGCCAGGTCGCCAACGTGGTGGGCCTGGCGGTGGGCTACTTCGCCTCGCGCCGCCTGGGCCCCGTGGTGGCCCCACACCTGGCCGAGGCCCTGGGCAGTCCGCTCTTCCTGGGCGCCATCGCGGGCACGGTGCTCCTGTTCATCTGCACGTGGCTCGCGGTGCGCTACGCCCTGGGCGCGCTGCTGCTGCGCATCCTCTCCAGCGGTCAGCACCATGAGAACCGGGGCGTGGACCGCTTCCTCGGCTTCGTGCTGGGCGGCGCGAAGATGGGCATCATCGCCTGGGTCGTCCTCAGCGCCATCGCCTTCTTCGAGCAGCACGTCGTCATCGCGGGCCGCCGCGTGGGCCTGTCCCCGAAGGAGTCGCTCTCCATCGAGGTCGCCCGCCGCTACAACCTCTTCGAGATGACCCAGTTCGCCCCGGTAAAGAACCTGGTGGAGGTCGCCAAGGCCGCCAGTGATCCGAAGCGCGCGGGTCGGCTCCAGGACGACCCGGCCTACAAGGCCCTGCGCAAGGACCCTCGCTTCCAGCGCCTGCTACAGGACCCGAAGCTGAAGCAGGCCCTGGCGCGAGGAGACACCGCCGCGCTGCTGCGCCACGACGGTGTGCTCCAGCTCATCCAGGACCCGGACGTGGCGGCCCGGCTGGGCGCCGCGGCCCGCGCCTCCGAGCGCGAGCCCTGACTCATACGTCCAACTGCGTTGAATCCAGCCCCCGCAGCCGCTCTCGCACGAAGCCCGCATCCACCGTCACCTGGCGCCGCCGCCGCTCGGGCGCCTCGAACATGACGTCCGCCATGACGTGCTCCAGGATGGACCGCAATCCTCGAGCGCCCAGCCCGCGCGCCACGGAATAGCGCACCACCTCACGCAGGCCCGGTTCGGCGAAGTCCACCTCCAGGTCGTCCATGGACAGCAGCTCGCGGAACTCGCGCACGATGGAGTCCGGCGGCTCGCTGAGCACGCGCATCAGGTCCTCCTCGCCCAGCCGCTCCAACTGCACCACCACCGGCAGGCGGCCGAGGAACTCCGCCAGCATGCCGAAGTCCGTCAGCTGGCGGGTGCTGATGCGCTTCTGGCGGCGCTTCGCCGAGTCCTCCGCGCCAAAGCCCATGGCGCGGCGCCCTTCATCTCCGTCGTCGTGCAAGTCACTGAACGTCCCCGCGCAAATGAAGAGGATGTCGCGCGTGTCCACCTGCACGAAGTCGCTCTTGTTCCAGGCCTGGGTGACGTTGAGGGGCACGTACACCTCGCGGCCCTCCAGCAGCTTCAGCAGCGACTGCTGGACACCCTCGCCGCCGATGTCGCGGCTGCCCGCGCCGTTGCGGGCGCCCTGGGAGCGGCGGGCAATCTTGTCCACCTCGTCGATGAAGATGATGCCCCGCTGGGTATCCTCCACGGAGTGGTTCGCCTTGAAGAGGAGGTCGGAGATCATCACCTCCACGTCCTTCCCGTAGTAGCCGGCCTCCGTGTACTCGGTGGCGTCCACGGTGGTGAACGGCACGTGGAGGATGTCCGCCAGATTGCGGGCGATGTGCGTCTTGCCGCTCCCGGTGGGCCCCATCAGCAAGATGTTGGATTTCTTGATGAGCGACGTCCGGCGCAGCCTTCGCGCCAGCAGACGCTTGAGGTGATTGTGGGCCGCAATGGCCACCGCGCGCTTGGCCCCGTCCTGGCCGATGACGAAGCGATCCAGCCGCTCGTAGATTTCCCGCGGGGTCAGCAGCGCTTCTTCCCTGCGTGCGGACGACTCCATGTACCCTCCCCTTGTTTCCACGCGTCCCTCATGACTCACGGGAAAAGGGTAGGAATTGAATGGAGGGTCGGCCCGCGGGAGGAGGAGCACCGGGCGGCCGCCCCGCCAGCCTGCCTGCCCTCCGCACAAGCGGCTGTTGAATACCGAGGGGCTTTCCGATAGTTCCCGCGCGATTCCTGTGATCGTCCGTTGTTCACGGGAGTCCACCCCATCTACCCCAGGGAGCCTCGAGACGCCGATGCCCGTAAACGCCCCTCCCCACCGCTGGACCCTCGCCGACGCGCACGAGCTGTACGGAATCCGGAACTGGGGCAACCCCTACTTCGGCATCAATGAGAAGGGCCATGTCATCGTCCACCCGGACGGTCCCCAGGCCCCGAACATGGACCTGAAGGAGCTGGTCGACGAAGTGCGCCGCCGGGGCATCGGCCTGCCGCTGCTCATCCGCTTCACGGACGTGCTGCGCCACCGCGTGGTCCACCTGAACGAGGCCTTCCACAAGGCCATGAACGATCAGGGGTTCAAGGGCGGCTACCGCGGCGTGTACCCCATCAAGGTGAACCAGCACCGCTTCGTGGTGGAAACGCTCATCGAGGCGGGCAAGGGCTACAACTACGGGCTGGAGGCCGGCAGCAAGCCGGAGCTGCTCGCGGTGATGGCGCTGCTGGAGAACGAGAACGCGCTCGTCATCTGCAACGGCTACAAGGATGAGGAGTACATCGAGACGGCGCTCTTCTACTCGCGCCTGGGCCGCAACGTCATCCTGGTGGTGGAGAAGCCCAGCGAGCTGCCGCTCATCGCGGAGGTCGCCCGGCGCACGGGCATCGCCCCCCGGCTGGGCATTCGCGTGAAGCTGTCCACGCGCGGCGCCGGCAAGTGGGAGGCCAGCGGCGGCGACCGCTCCAAGTTCGGCCTGACCTCCTCCGAGCTGATGAACTGCATCGGCTTCATGAAGGACGCGGGCCTGCTCAACTCCTTCGAGCTGCTGCACTTCCACCTGGGCAGCCAGATCTCCAACATCCGCAACGTGAAGAACGCGCTGCGTGAGGTGGGCTGCTTCTACGTGGAGGTGGCCCGTCAGGGCGCGCCGCTGAAGTACCTGGACGTGGGCGGCGGCCTGGGCGTGGACTACGACGGCTCCCAGACGAACTTCGCCTCTTCCATGAACTACACCACGGAGGAGTACGCCAACGACGTGGTGTTCGGCGTCATGGAGGCCTGCGACCGGGCCGGCGTGCCGCACCCCACGCTGGTGTCGGAGTCCGGCCGCGCCGTGGTGGCGCACCACGCGGTGCTGGTGGTGGACGTGCTGGGCACCAGTGAGTTCGGCCCGGCGCCGGTCCCCGACAAGGTGGACGAGAAGTCCCCCTCCGTGGTCCGCAACCTCTGGTCCACCTACCGCGAGGTCACCAACAAGAACCTGCTCGAGGCGTGGCACGACGCGCAGGACGCCAAGGAGGAGAGCCTCACCCTCTTCTCGCTGGGCCACCTGTCGCTGGAGCAGCGCGTGGCGGCGGAGAACATCTACTGGGCCACCTGCCACAAGATCATGCGCATCGCGCGTGAGCAGGGCGAGATTCCCGAGGAGCTGGACTCCCTGGAGAAGGCGCTCAACGACACGTACTTCTGCAACTTCTCCGTGTTCCAGTCGCTGCCGGACTCGTGGGCCATCGACCAGCTCTTCCCGATGATGCCCATCCACCGGCTGGCGGAGAAGCCGACGCGCCGCGCGACGCTGGCGGACATCACCTGCGACTCGGACGGGAAGATCGAGCACTTCATCGACAAGCGCGAGGTGAAGGACGCCCTCGAGCTGCACGCGCTCAACGATGACGACTACTACCTGGGCATCTTCATGGTGGGCGCCTACCAGGAGATCCTCGGCGACCTCCACAACCTGTTCGGCGACACGCACGCCGTGCAGGTGTCGCTGGGGCCCAACGGGGGCTACCTCATCGACAACGTGGTGGCCGGCGACACGGTGACGGAGGTGCTCAACTACGTCAGCTACACCAAGGACGACCTGGTGGCGAAGCTGCGCAAGTTCACCGAGGCCGCGCTGCGCCAGGGCCGCATCACCCTGGACGAATCGCGCAACCTGCTGCGCATGTACGAGGATGGCCTGTCCGGCTACACGTACCTGGAGCGTGAGGTGGACGCGAGCTTCGGTGGCAGCGCCAGCCAGCTCCGTCTGGTGCCCACGCCGGACGCCTCGGGCGCCCGGTCCACGACGCCGCCCGCCGGCGCCTCGGGAACGTCGGGCACCTGAGCCCCGCGCCAGAATGAAGTCCTCGCCCCCTGTCGCTCGCCGCGGCAGGGGGCTTCTTCATGCCCGGGCGACCGTCAGTGGCCCGCGACCAGAGGCTCTCCGGTGCCGAAAGGCTGCGGCTCCTCCGCGAAGGCCACGTCGGCCGCCTGGGCCCGCAGGCGCTGGAGCACGGAGCGCTGCGCCTCACCGCGCTGCACGAGCGACTCGAAGGGAAACACCGCGAGCCGCGCGTCTTTCACCGACACGCGCGCCAGCGTGCGCCAGAGGGACAAGCGGCCCTCCGTGGCCGCGCACAGGCCTTCCAACTCCAGCAGCCGGCTCAAGGGCGAATAGCGCACGAGCGTGCCGTTCAGCTTCAACCGGCCCACCTTCTCCACGGCCCACGCGGCGCGCGTCTTCAGCCCGTCTCGCTTCAGCGCCAGGGCGCCCATCACCGATAGCAGCATGGACTGGTCTTCCTTCAGCTCGGGGATGAGCGTCGCCAGATAGCGGCCCAGCAGGTTGCCGTGGTTCTCCGCCTCCGTGCGGATTGCCAGCTCCAGCCCGCCCACCGAGCCCGCCAGGTGGTCATTGAGGTAGATGCCCAGCCGCTTCGCATGCATGCCATGTCCTCCAGGACGAGCCCCGCAGCCGGGGAGGATGAACACGAAGGGGCCCACCCGCAGCATTCGCGGGCAGGCCCCCCTGGAGGGCAAGCGGCCTGGCGTCCTCAGTCCGGATAGCTGAACGTCAACGGCAGCTTCACGTCCGGGTGGAGGCTGCGGGCCACCGGGCACTCACGGCCCACCTTCTCCAGGGTGGCCCGGTGCTCGGCGGACAGGCCGGCCGGCATCTGGATGTCCAGCACCAGCTCGGCGATGCGGCGCGGCGGCGGCGACATCCGCTTCTCCACACGGGCGCTCACCTCGCCCAGGGCAATGCCTTCACGCGAGGCGAACAGGTGCATCGTCGTCACCGCGCACGACATCAGCGCCGCGCCCACCAGGTCCGTGGGCGAGAAGCTGCCGCCGGTGCCGCCGTTGTCGCGCGGCGCCTCCGTCTGATTCACCGTGCCCGACGGGCCATGGGTGAGCTGCGTCTTGAACTGGGGCTGGCTGACCAGCGTCATCACCACGCCCGTGGCGGGTGTCTGCGGCGGGCTCATGTCGGCGCTCCTCGAAGCAAAAGGGCTCCGCCGACATACCACCCGAACCGCGGCAGGGGCCGCTACTTGTTGCGCTTCCGGGCCGCGCCGCCGGCCACCTTCGAAGGTGCCTCCGGGACGCGCTCGGGCGCGCCGAGCACCTGGGCCCGCACCTGCTCGGCCGGCAGATGAGCAGTGTCCGCCATGACACAGGACACGAAGGCCAGCTCCGCCAGGGCCCGGCGCGCGCGCTGCCGCACCGCGGGGTCCTCCGAGGACAAGACCTCGGTGGCGGACGCCACGTAGCTGCTCGCCAGCGACTCGAAGAGGTAGACCCGGTTCTCGATGGTCGTATCGGACTTCTTGCCCATAGGGCCCGGACAGTAGCCACACCCAGGGTGGCGGCGGCACCCCCCATGCCGCAAGTTGGTGTGAAACCCGGCATAGGTCGCGTATGGGAAACAATCACCCCACACCCTGGAGCCCGTCGTGATTGACCTGCACTCGCACACCACCGCCAGCGACGGTCAATATGCGCCCACGGAGCTGCTGGCGCGGGCCGCCGCCGCCGGGGTGACGGTGTTGGCGATCACCGACCACGACACCGTCGCGGGGCTGGCCGAGGCCGAGGTGGCGGCGCGCGCCCACGGCGTGGAGCTGGTGCCGGGCATCGAAATCTCCGCGTTCATTCATGGACGCGAGTGCCACATCCTGGGGCACTTCCTGAGACCGGATGACGAGGACATCGCTCGCTTCGCCGACCGGCTCCGGCTGGAGCGAGAGCAGCGCATGGAAGCCCTGCTGGAGCGCATGCGGCAGCTGGGCTACCCCGTGCGCATGGAGCACGTCCGGGCGGTGGCCGGCGACGCGCAGCTGGGCCGCCCCCATCTGGCACGCGTGCTGGTGGACCGCGGCTGGGTGGTGGACGTGAAGGAGGCCTTCGACCGCTTCCTGGGCATGCGCGGCGCCGCCTGGGTGGAGCGCTTCAAGCTGGCGGGCGAGGACGCCATCCGCCTCATCCGCAACGCGGGCGGCACCGCCACCCTCGCCCACCCGGGCTCATCGCGCATGGAGCGACTGGAGATCCGCGCGCTCGCCCAGGCGGGACTCGCGGGCCTCGAGGTGCTGCACGAGGACCACAACCCCAGCGTGCGCCAGAAGTATCTCGGCCTGGCCAAGGAGCTGGGCCTGGTCCCCACCGCTGGCAGCGACTTCCACGGCGAGGCCATCTCCGCCGACCACCGGCTGGGCTCCGCCTCCATGCCCCCCGAGCTCTTCGCCCGCCTCAAGTCACGCGCCCAGGCCTGAACCGCCACAGGCGGGCAAAAGTGAAAAGTCCAGGAATTTGTTAGTCTCCGGGCATCCATGGGGTGCCCGAGCGAGACGACACTGAGCGACTTCCTCGAAGGGGCGCTCCCGGACGCGCACCGCACGCGCGTACTGGCCCACGTGGAAGGATGTGAGCGCTGCCAGGAGCACCTGGCCCTGGGCGCCAGTGCGGCGGAGGCTGTGCCCTCGCCCGACGATGGCCCGCTGGTGACCACGGGCACCCAGCTCTCACGCTACGTGGTGCAGGAGCGCATTGGCCGGGGCGCCATGGGCGAGGTGTACGCGGCCCATGACCCGGAGCTGGACCGAAGGGTCGCGCTGAAGCTGCTGCGCCCCGAGGGCCGACACCTGGAGGAGCTGCGCTTGCGGCTGCTGCGCGAGGCTCAGGCACTGGCCCGGCTGGCCCATCCGCACGTCGTCACCGTCTACGACGTGGGCGTCTGCGAGGACTGCGTCTTCCTGACGTTGGAGTTGGTGGAGGGCGCGTCGCTGGCGGAGTGGCTGGAGACGCCGAGGCCCTGGCAGGACGTGGTGCGCGTCTTCGTGGACGCGGGCCGGGGACTGGCGGCCGCGCACGCCGCCGGGCTGGTCCACCGCGACTTCAAGCCGGGCAACGTGCTGGTCGGGAAGGATGGGCGCGTGCGGGTGACGGACTTCGGTCTGGCCCGGCCCTCCCA
>NZ_JABFNS010000221.1 GCF_013116825.1 Myxococcus xanthus | reverse complement strand
CTAAGGGGGGTTCGGGGCGCGGGTGGGCATCTGCTCGCTGCCCGCGCCCGGAACGATGCTCCGGGCGTGGTGACACCGTGGCTGGAGGCCGGAAGCGGTGCTCCCGGCCCGTCGGGACGTCAGGGGAGCGGCGTGGCGGCGTGGCCGCGGCCCGGCGGCGGCGTACCGGGCGCAGGCGGCGGCAGCACGTGCGCCATGCCGGCGTAAGGGCCGGGCTGACGGCCGTCACCGCCGGTGCTCAGCATCAACGCGATGACCGAGCGGCCCTCCAGCGACACCTCGCGGTGCTCCACCAGTTCGCGCATGGGCACGTCCACCGAGCCGAGCAGCTCGCTCCCGTTCGGTCCGTCCATGTACACCTGGAAGCCGACCCGCCGGTCGTCGAAGGCGTTGGCGACAGCGACGAACTCCGCGTCATACGCCGTGTAGATGCCGTCACGCCCGTGTGTCGTCAGGTGCATGCCATCCGGATGGTGGACCTCGATGCGCAGCCTCGGGCGATTCTCGTGCGGAATGCTCATGGCCAGGTCCTTCACCAGGTCCGTCATTCCGCGCTGCCGGGCCATCTGGGTCACCCGGTTGGCCAGCCGCGTGAAGATGTCGTTCGACGCGCCCACCCAGGCCCGGCCATCCGGCCGGCCCGGCGTCACCAGCACCGAGCGCAGCACGACGCGGTAGGGCCGCAGCTGCACCCGCTCCAACTGGTGGTTGGCATATCCGTCGTCCTGCCCCGTGCGCAGCGCCGCATGGTAGGCATCCGCCGCTCCGTTCCAGTCGCGGCCCGCGAGCCGCTGGTCGGCGAGGGCCATGTGGCGCACGTACGCCTCCAGCGGCGCGGCCCGGCCCCCCTGCCGCAGGCTCAGCGCGGCGCCGTAGCTCTGCTGCGCGCGCCCCCAGTCGCGTTGCGCCCGCGCGGCGTCACCCTCGCGCGACAGCCGCTCGACCTCCTCGGTGATGAAGTGCTCATACTCCGCGGCGATGTTCTGCGCCCACGCCGAGGCGGAGGCGTCCAGCCGCAGCACCAACTGCGCCAGCTCGTGGGCCGCGATGAAGTTGCCCTCATTCAGGTACCGGTCTGCCTGGACACGCCCCTGGGTGGTGATGATGCGCCGCACGTCCTCCGCGTGCGTCTTGACCTCGGGCACCGGGGACAGCTGCAGCGCCCGGTCCATCAGCGAGGCGGCCTCCGCGTACTGTCCCTGCTGCGCCTGCTCGACGGCCGTGTCCAGCTGCGCCATCGCCACCCGCTGCGCCGCGTGCGCGCGGAAGGAGGCAATCTCCGCGTTGCCCGGCTCCACGGACAGGGCGAAGTCGGACTCGGCGAGCGCACAGCTCCAGTCATTCACCTGCGCGCACGTCTGCGCCCGCTGCTGCGCATCCTGGAGCGCCTTGGTGCGGGCCGTGTCGAACTTGAGTTTGATTTCGGGGCTGTCCGGCTCGCTGGCCAGCGCTTGCCGGTAGGACGCATACGCGGCCTTCCAATCCCCTACGGCCGCGGCGCGGTCTCCCGTCTTTTCGTGCGCTGCGCACGCCTGGAGGACCACGGCTGCGAACAACCCCAGAACCACTCGCTTCATGTCGTCGGACTCCCCTCGATATGCCGAGGGACGATAGCCGACGCGCCCCGGGGACGCCGATACCCCCGTCCGGAGTCGTGAATGCCCCTTCTGCGGGGCCTCCCTGAAGCCGCCAGGCGCACCAGGCGCTCGCCCGGGCTGCGGGCGCCCCCTCTCGGAGCGAGAGGGGGCGTGGGGGACGGCGTCTCAGCTCGCCGTCGCCGAGGCGGGGGCCTGCGCTGGAGCGGGCGCCGCCGCCAGGGCCGCCACCTGCGTCAACAGCCCCGTCATGCGGCGGGCGAAGCGGTTGGGGTCGGCGATGGTGCTGCCCTCGGTGAGCAGCGCCTGGTCGTGGAGCAGCTCAATCCACTCCGCCACCTGGGCCGCGGCCGGGTCACGGTCATGCACGGCCTTCAGGTGCTCGATGACGGGGTGCTTCGGATTCACTTCCAGGATGCGCTTCACGCGCGGCATGCCCGCGCCCCGGCCGCGCTGTTGGAGCAGGCGCTCCAGGTAGGCCGGCGAGCCGCCCTCCGGCACGACGAGGCACACGGGCGAGTCCGTCAGGCGGTCCGACACGCGCACCTCGCGCACCGACTCCTGGAGCACGTCCTTCATCTTCGTGGTGAGCGTCTTCAGACCTTCGGCGTGCTGCTCCTGTTCCTTCTTCTGCTCGTCCGTGGACTGGAGCTTCAGGTCCGCCTGGAGCGCGGACACCAGCGGCTTGCCCTGGAATTCGCGCAGGCCCTGCGCGGCCCACTCGTCCACCGGGTCCGTCATGTAGAGGACCTCGAAGCCGCGCTGCTTCAGCGCCTCCAGGTGGGGGCTGTCCGCCACCGCCTTCCGGGACTCGCCGTAGACGTAATAGATGGCCTCCTGGCCTTCCTTCATGCGGCCCACGTAGTCCGCCAGGGACGTCAGGCCCTCCTCGCGCGAGCTCTCGTAGCGCAGCAGGCCGCCCAGCTTGTCCTTCTGCTCGGCCTCCGTGGCCAGGCCTTCCTTCAGCACCGTGCCGAAGGCCTTCCAGAAGGTGAGGTAGTCGTCCGGCTTGTCCTTGGCCAGCTTCTCCAGCAGGTCCACGGACTTCTTCACCACGTGCTTGCGGATGGCGCGCACCACCTGCGAGTCCTGGAGCAGCTCGCGCGACACGTTCAGCGGCAGGTCATCCGAGTCGATGACGCCGCGCACGAAGCGCAGCCACTGCGGCACCAGCTCCTCGCAGCGGTCCATGATGAACACGCGCTTGACGAACAGCCGCACCCCGCGCTGCTGCTGCGCGTCCAAGTCGAACGGAGGCTGCTTGGGCACGAAGAGCAGGCCGGTGAACTGGGTGTTGCCGTCCGCCTTGAAGTGCGTCCACGCCAGCGGCGCTTCCCAGTCGTGCGTCAGGTGCTTGTAGAACTCCTGGTACTGCTCATCCGTGATTTCGGACTTGGAGCGCTGCCACAGGGCGCTGGCCTTGTTGACCACCTCCAGTGACGTCTCCGTCTTCGCCTCGTCGCCGGTCCCCGTCGTCTTGCTCACCTGGAGCTTGATGGGGTGGCCCACGTAGTCGGAGTACTGCGTGATGAGCGACCGCAGCCGCCACTCGCCCAGGAACTCCTTCTGGTCCTCCTTCAGGTGCAGGATGATGGAGGTGCCGCGCGCGGCGCGCTCGGCGGGCTCCACCGTGAAGGAGCCCTTGGCCTCCGACGTCCACCGCCAGGCGGACTGGCCCTGGCCGGCGGCGCGGCTGACCACCTCCACGCGGTCCGCGACCAGATAGGCGCTGTAGAAGCCCACGCCGAACTGGCCGATGAGCTGCATGTCCTTCTGCTGGCCCTTCTGCGCCAGCGCCTCGATGAACTCGCGCGAGCCGGAGTGGGCGATGGTGCCCAGGTTCTTCACCAGCTCGTCATGCGACATGCCGATGCCGGTGTCCTCGATGGTGAGGGTGCCCTTCGCCTCGTCCGGGATGAGGCGCAGCTCCAGGGCCGGCTCGTCCGCCAGCAGCTCCGGCTCCGTAATCGCGCGGAACCGGAGCTTGTCGAGCGCGTCCGACGCGTTGGACACCAGCTCGCGGAGAAAAATCTCCTTGTGGCTGTAGAGCGAATTGATGACCAGGCTGAGGAGCTGGTTGATCTCCGCCTGGAAGGCGTGGGTCTCCCGCTGGGGGGCGTTTTCGACGGTCATGGTGACAGGGGCCTCCGGGGCGCCCGGTGGGGCGCCAGCGTCGCCTTCCCTTAACCATGGAAATCCGCTTGTCGAGTCCGGACCGTCCGCTCAGGGACGGGTGTGTGGGTGGTCCATTCCGGGAGCGCGCGAGTGAGGGGGGGGAAATGTGGGACGTCGGGTTTTCAGAAGTGGGGACCGCTGGGAGGGCGGGCCTGGGTTGGAGTAGGGAAGGGGACATGAACCGTACCCTCCTGTCCCTGCTCGGCGCGGCGATGCTGTCGGGCGCCGCCACCGCCGCGGAGAAGACGCCTCCTGCCCGTTTCCCGGATGCCGTGGAGCTCCAGCGCCTGACGGCGCGCTTCGCCCCGGTGGAGCTCCGGGTGGACCTGAAGGCGCTGCCGGAGTCCGAGCGCCGCGCCCTGGCCCGCATCGTCCAGGCCTCGAAGCTGATGGACGCGCTCTTCCTGCGTCAGCGGTGGGCGGGCAACGACTCACTGCTGCTGGACCTGGTCCAGGACACGACGCCGCTGGGCCGCGCGCGGCTGCAGGCGTTCCTGTTGGACAAGGGGCCCTGGAACAGCCTCGACGAGGCGCGGCCCTTCATCCCGGGCGTGCCGGCCAAGCCCGCGTCCGCGAACTTCTATCCGGCTGGCGCCACCCAGGCGGAGGTGGAGGCGTGGGTGAAGTCGCTGCCCGAGGCGCAGCAGAAGGAGGCCACCGGCTTCTACACCACCATCCGCCGCGGCACGGATGGCCGCTTCATCACGGTGCCCTACAGCGTGGAGTACCAGGGCGAGCTGGCCCAGGCCGCCGCGTTGCTGCGTGAGGCCGCCGCGCTCACCCAGCAGCCCACGCTGAAGGCGTTCCTCACCTCGCGCGCGGACGCGTTCCTGTCCAACGACTACTACGCCAGCGAGGTGGCGTGGATGGAGCTGGACGCCAGCATCGAGCCCACCATCGGGCCCTATGAGGTCTACGAGGACGAGTGGTTCAACTACAAGGCCGCCTTCGAGGCCTTCGTGGGCGTGCGCGACGACGCGGAGACGCAGAAGCTGGCGAAGTTCAGCGGGCAGCTCCAGGGGCTGGAGGACAACCTCCCCATCGACCCGAAGCTGCGCAACCCGAAGCTGGGCGCGTTGGCGCCCATCCGCGTCATCAACAGCCTGTTCTCCTCCGGTGACGGCAACCGGGGCGTGCAGACGGCCGCCTTCAACCTGCCCAACGATGAGCGGGTGTCGGAGAAGATGGGCTCCAAGCGCGTGATGCTGAAGAACGTGCAGGAGGCCAAGTTCGAGCGCGTGCTGCTGCCCATCGCCAAGGTGGCCCTCACCCCGGCGGACCAGAAGGACGTCTCCTTCGATGCCTTCTTCACGCACATCCTGATGCACGAGCTGATGCACGGCCTGGGGCCCAGCAACATCACCGTGGGTGGCAAGGCCACCACCGTGCGCAAGGAACTCCAGGCGGCCTCCAGCGCCATCGAAGAGGCGAAGGCGGACATCTCCGGCCTGTGGGCGCTCCAGCGCCTGGTGGACACCGGCGTCATCGACAAGTCGCTGGAGCGCACCATGTACACGACGTTCCTGGCCTCCGCCTTCCGCTCCATCCGCTTCGGCGTGGACGAGGCGCACGGCAAGGGCATCGCCGTGCAGCTCAACTACTTCCTGGACACCGGCGCGGTGAAGGTGAACGCGGACGGCACCTTCTCCGTGGTGCCGGCGAAGATGAAGCAGGCCGTCATCTCGCTGACGAAGCAGCTCATGGAGATTCAGGGCCGCGGCGACCGGAAGGCCGCCGAGGCGCTGCTGGCGAAGCACGGCGTGGTGCGCCCGCCCGTGCAGCGCGTGCTGGAGCGCCTCAAGGGCGTGCCGGTGGACATCGCGCCGCGCTACGTCACCGCGGAGGAGCTGGTACGCGACGTGAAGAAGTAGCCACCGGCCCATTGCCCCGCCCCGCCGCCTGGGCATTTCCCATGCGCGGCGGGCCGGCGATGGCCAGAAAGCAGGAGAGATGGAGACTTCCGCCCGCCAACTCCGTCCAGCGCCGCCCGGTCCCTGGGGCGTCGTCATCGCGCTCATCATCATGGGCGCGTGGGGTGGGCACCTTGCCTGGGCGCTGACACGAGCGGAGCTGCCGTGGGTGGAGCCGCTCACCTGGCTGCACGTCGCTCTCCAGGCCTGGCTGTGCACGGGCCTCTTCATCACCGGCCACGACGCCATGCACGGCACGGTGTCCGGCCGGCGCTGGGTGAACGAGGCCGTGGGCACGGTCGCCTGCTTCCTCTTCGCGGGGCTGTCCTACCGTCGGCTGGTGGTGAACCACCGTGCCCACCATGCCCGGCCCACGAGCGACGCGGACCCGGACTTTTCCACCCACAGCCAGTCCTTCTGGCCGTGGCTGGGCACCTTCATGGCCCGCTACACCACGCTTCCCCAACTGGGGGTGATGGCGGCCAAGTTCAACGTGCTGCTCTTCCTGGGCGTCTCCCAGCAACACATCCTCGGCTATTGGGTGCTGCCCTCGGTGCTGGGCACGTTGCAGCTCTTCTACTTCGGCACGTACCTGCCGCACCGGCGCCCGGAGACGCCGGACATGGCCCCGCACCACGCGCGCACGCTGCCGCGCAATCACCTGTGGGCCCTGCTGTCGTGCTTCTTCTTCGGCTACCACTGGGAGCACCACGAGTCCCCGGGCACACCCTGGTGGCGGCTGTGGCGCCTGAAGGACGCCCGTGCCCGTGAGGCCGCGCTGACGCAGAGCGCCGGGACGCTCCCGGGACAGGAAGGCACGGCCCGGTAACGCGCGGGCGGCCCGGGCCGTTATACAGGGGCCATGCGCGACAAGCCGCCCGCTGAGCCGCCCAGCTCCGAAGTCACCCCCGAGAAGACGTACCTGCGCCGGCGCGAGCTGCTGAAGAACGCGGGCCTCTTCGCGGGCACGGCCGTCGCCGTCGCCGGAGGGCTGCACCTGCTGGGCCGCAAGCAGACGCGCCCCATGGACCGCTTCGTCCCGGACGCGGGCCTGGTGGAGCAGCCGGTGGCGCAGGCGATGGGCCCCTTCGACACGGACGAGCCGCGCACGCCCTACGAGGACGTCACCACCTACAACAACTTCTACGAGTTCGGCTTCGACAAGAACGACCCGGCCCGCTTCGCGCACACGCTGAAGCCGAAGCCGTGGAGCGTCGTCATCGACGGCGAGGTGCACCAGCCGCGGACGGTGGACGTGGAGCAGCTCACGTCCTGGTTCTCCCTGGAGGAGCGCATCTACCGCATGCGCTGCGTGGAGGCCTGGTCCATGGTGATTCCGTGGCTGGGCTTCCCGCTGGCGGCGCTGCTCCAGCGCGTGGAGCCCACCAGTCACGCGAAGTACGTCGCCTTCACCACGCTGCTGGACCCGGAGCAGATGCCGGGCCAGCGCCGCGCCTCGTTGGATTGGCCGTACACGGAAGGACTGCGCCTGGACGAGGCGATGAACCCGCTCACGCTGCTGGCCACGGGGCTCTACGGCCGGCAGCTGCCCAACCAGAACGGCGCGCCGCTGCGGCTCGTGGTTCCCTGGAAGTATGGCTTCAAGGGTATCAAGTCCATCGTCCGCATCCGCCTCACGCGGGAGGAGCCCATGACGACGTGGCGCCTGTCCGCGCCGCGCGAGTATGGCTTCTACGCCAACGTGAATCCTTCGGTGCCCCATCCGCGCTGGAGCCAGGCCAGCGAGCGCCGCATCGGTGACTTCGAGCGCCGCCCCACGTTGCCCTTCAACGGCTACGCGGAGCAGGTGGCCCACCTCTACACCGGCATGGACCTGCGCCGGTTCTACTGAGTCCCCGCGCCATGGCCTCGTCTCCGTATCCCTGGCTCAACCCCGCGCTCGTCGTGGGGGGCTTGTCGCCGCTGCTGATGCTCGCCATTCAGGGCCCGCGGGGCGAGCTGGGGCCCAACGCGATTGAAGCCGCGCTCCATCAGACGGGGCTGCTGGCGCTGGTGCTGCTGGTGGCCTCGCTGACGTGCACGCCGCTGCGGCTGGTGGCGGGGTGGACGTGGCCCGCGCGCGTGCGCCGCACGCTGGGCCTCTTGGCCTTCACCTACGCGGTGGCGCACTTCCTCGTGTACGCGGTGCTGGACCAGGGGCTGGCGTGGGGCGCGCTGTGGGCGGACGTCACCGAGCGTCCCTTCATCACCGTGGGCTTCGCCGCGCTGGTGCTGCTGGTGCCCCTGGCCGTGACGTCGACGAACCGGTGGGTGCGGCGGCTGGGCTTTCCGCGCTGGCAGCGCCTGCACCGGCTGGCCTACGTGGCCGCGGCGCTGGGTGTGGTGCACTTCGTGTGGCGCGTGAAGAAGGACGTCACCGAGCCGCTCATCTACGGCGCGGTGCTGTCGCTCCTGCTGGCCATCCGCGTGGGGGAATACATGCGAAAACGCCGGGCCCGCGCCGCTGCGGCGGCCCGGAACCCGGCGTGAGTGAAGCGGCGCCCAGAAGGGCGCGGCGCGCTACTTGCGCGGCAGCGGGAGGATGGTGTCCACCAGCGTCATGAGCTGCGCGCAGCTCACCGGCTTGCGGACGAAGGCGCTGATGCCGGCCTTCTGACCCAGCGCGCGCACCTCCGCCACGTTCGGGTCGCCCGTCATCATCAGGATGGGCACCTTGGCCAGACGCGGGTTGGCGCTGGCGCGAATCTGCGCGGCGAAGTCCGCGCCGTTCATCCCATCCATGTGGAAGTCCGTGAGGACCAGGTCCACCGGCTCCGCTTCCGACACCTTGAGGCCTTCCTCGGCGGACTCCGCTTCGAGGAACTCGAAGTTGCGAGCCATGAGGTAGATCTTCAGCAGCGTGCGGATGGAGCGGCTGTCATCCACCAACAACACGCGCTGCGGAGCCGTGCCTCCGGCGGGGCGCGCGCCCAGGGGGCGGGTCGTCTCCGTCGTGCTGCGGAGGGGGAG
>NZ_JABFNS010000220.1 GCF_013116825.1 Myxococcus xanthus | reverse complement strand
GGGTGGTAAGGGAACTCGGCGGGTAGGGCGCCGGTTCGTTGATCCAGGGGTGGGGCCATGAGAGAAGGGCAGGGATGGCCGTGACGCAGCAGGCGAAGGCAGGCAGGACCGCAGCGGTGGAGCTCCCCGGGGACATGACGCCCGAGGTGGGGCCGGTGAACGAGGGTGTGGGCGCCCGGGAGATTGCCTCCCTGACCCCCATGATGCGCCAGTACATGGAGGTGAAGGCGCTCCACCCGGACTCGCTGCTGTTCTTCCGGTTGGGTGACTTCTACGAGATGTTCTTCGAGGACGCGGTCAAGGCCTCGGAGATCCTCCAGATCACGCTCACCGCGAGGTCCAAGGGCGCGGACAAGGTGCCCATGTGCGGGGTGCCCTACCACGCCGCGCGGCGCTACATCGGCCGGCTCGTGTCGGAAGGCCTGAAGGTCGCCATCTGCGAACAGGTGGAGGAGCCAGGCAACGGGCCGGGCATCGTCCGCCGGGAAGTCACGCGGGTGATTACCCCGGGCATGGTGCTGGACGAAGAAGTACTGGAGCCGCAGGCCAGCAACTTCCTGGCCGCCGTGTCCTGGAACGACAAGGGCTGGGGCGCGGCGCTGCTGGAGGCGTCCACCGGCGAGTTCATGGCCCTGGAGGCCCCGGGCATCGCGGAGCTGGCGGAGTCGCTGTCGCGCGTGGAGCCCCGTGAGCTGCTGGTTCCGGACGGGAAGCGGGACGCGCCGGAGGT
This sequence comes from Myxococcus xanthus, assembly GCF_013116825.1. GTDB lineage: Bacteria > Myxococcota > Myxococcia > Myxococcales > Myxococcaceae > Myxococcus > Myxococcus xanthus_B. The sequence continues at coordinate 7,920 of NZ_JABFNS010000220.1, read as the reverse complement.
GACGCAGCTGCTCGCCCGGCTGTTGCGCACGCCGGCGGTGGCGGAGGGCGAGGCCGCGTCGTTCGAACCCACGCGGGCGGCGGGCTACCTGCGCAGCCACTTCGCGGTGCAGTCGCTGTCCGCTTTCGGACTGGATGACGCGCCCCTGGCCGCGGGCGCCGCGGGCGCCGCGCTGCGCTACCTGAAGGACACGCAGAAGACGGCGGCGGCGCACGTGGACCGGCTGAGCCGGCAGGAGCGCGGCGGCAACCTCCTGATGGATGAGTCCTCCCGGGCCAACCTGGAGGTGCTGCGCTCGCTGCGGGACGGTGGGCGCAAGGGCTCGCTGCTGGGCGTGTTGGACAAGACGGTGACGAGCCTGGGCGCGCGCAAGCTGGCGCGGTGGCTGGCGTCTCCGCTGGGCTCCCTGCCGGAAATCCACGCGCGGCTGGACGCGGTGGAGGAGCTGTCCGGGCGCAGCGTGTGGCGCGAGGAGCTGGCCGGCATCCTCAAGGAAGTGGGAGACCTGGAGCGGCTCTGCGGCCGGCTGTCGCTGGGCGCGGGCAATGCACGGGACCTGCGCGCGCTGGGCTTGTCGCTGGCGCAGCTTCCCCGGGTGGTGGCGGTGCTGGCGCGGTGTGAGTCCCCGCTGCTCAAATCCCTGACGGGGCCCCTGTCCGCGCTGCCGGACCTGGCGGAGCTGCTGTCGCGCGCCGTGGCGGAGGAGCCGCCGGTGACGCTGAAGGACGGCGGCATGATTCGCGCCGGCTTCCACGCGGAGCTGGACAAGCTGGTGGCGCTGTCCACGTCCGGAAAGGACCTGCTGCTCCAGATCGAGCAGCGGGAGAAGGAGCGCACTGGCATCTCCTCGCTGAAGGTCCGCTACAACAAGGTCTTCGGCTACTACCTGGAGGTGACGAAGTCGAACCTCGACCGGGTGCCCAAGGACTACATCCGCAAGCAGACCACGGTGAACTCCGAGCGCTTCGTCACCCCGGAGCTGAAGGAGTACGAGGAGCAGGTGCTCACCGCCGAGGAGCGGCGGTGCGCGCTGGAGGTTCAGCTCTTCGAGGAGCTGCGCGCGCAGGTGGTGTCGGCGGCGCCGCGCATCCGGTCCGCCGCGGAGGCGGTGGCCACCGGGGACGCGCTCTTGTCCTTCGCGCGGTGCGCGGCGGAGTACGGCTACACGCGGCCGGAGGTGGACGCGTCCGTGGCGCTCAGCATCACCGCCGGGCGGCACCCGGTGGTGGAGCGCATGCTGGGGGCGGGGGATTCGTTCGTCCCCAACGACGTCCGCCTGGACCCGGCGGAGGACGCGCAGCTGATGGTGATCACCGGTCCGAACATGGCCGGCAAGAGCACGGTGATGCGGCAGGTGGCCCTGACGGCGCTGATGGCGCAGGCGGGCTCGTTCGTCCCGGCGAAGGCGGCGCGTATCGGCCTGTGCGATCGCATCTTCACGCGCGTGGGCGCGGCGGACAACCTGGCGCGCGGTCAGTCCACCTTCATGGTGGAGATGACGGAGACCAGCCACATCCTCCATCACGCCACGAACAAGAGCCTCATCATCCTGGACGAGATTGGCCGTGGCACGTCCACCTTCGACGGGCTCTCCATCGCCTGGGCGGTGGCGGAGCACCTGCACGACACGGTGGGGGCGCGCGCGCTGTTCGCCACGCACTACCATGAACTGGTGGACCTGGCCCGCGAGCGGCCTCGGGTGAAGAACCTGTGCGTCGCCGTGAAGGAGCAGAACGGCAAGGTCATCTTCCTGCGCAAGCTGGTGCCGGGTGGGGCCAGCCGCTCCTACGGCATCGAAGTGGCGAAGCTGGCGGGGCTGCCGCCGGAAGTCGTCGCGCGCGCGCGCGAGCTGCTCCAGAACCTGGAGTCCGGGGAGCTGGATGACGCGGGCCGCCCCCGGGTGGCCGTGCGACAGCCGCAGGGGGGACGGCGTGGGGCTGCGCCCGGGCAGCTTGGACTGTTCGGCGCGGAGCCTGCGCCCACGGCTCAGGGCTCGGCTGGGGTGACGCCCGCGCAGCAGAAGACGCTGGATGCGCTGAAGGGGGCGACCATCGACCGGATGACGCCCCTGGAGGCGCTCAACCTGCTGGCGAAGCTTCAGCGTGAGCTGGAGTAGGAAGCAGCGCCGGGCGCCTCGCCAGACGTACATCGACGGGCGGGCCGCCCGTAGCCCCCACTGAGCGGTGTGGAGGGGCAGCCCAGCCGGCCCGCCAGGCGCGCGCTGCGAACCCACGGCCACGGCTGGCGTGCCGTGGCGGACAGGGCCGCCATGCACATCCCATAGGAGACATGAGGGATGCACCACCGGCCGCGCGAACTGCGCTTGGGCCCGCGCCGCGGGGGCCGAGCCGCTGGTTGCCGTGGCTCCTTGGGGGCGCCTTATTCGCGGGGGTCATCCTCGCCGCGCGCCACTTCGCGGAGGCCCGGGACTTCGCGCAGTTGACCGAGCGCGCCGAGCCCTGGTGGTTCGGGCTCGCCGTCCTGCTCCAGGTGGGAACCTACCTGGCCCAGGGGCAGGTGTTCAGGCTGGCCATCCGGGAGGGAGGGGGCTCGGTGCGGCTGGGCGCCGCGAGCCAGTTGAGCCTCGCCAAGCTCTTCGTCGACCAGGCGCTCCCGTCCGCGGGGCTGAGCGGGACGGTCGTCCTGGCGAGTGGCCTGCGGCGGCGGGGCGTCCCCCGGCCCACGGTCGCCGCGGCCGTCGTGGTCGACCTCGCCTCGTACTACGTCGCCTATGTGCTCGGCCTCGGGGGCGCGCTCGGAATCACCGTCATGCGAGGCGAGGTGACCCCGGTCATCCTGCTCGTCTCCTGTGTCTTCTTGCTCTTCGCCGTCGGGCTCACGGCGTGGGTGCTGGCCCTCTCCGGGAGGGGCGCGCGGCGTGTGCCCCGCTGGCTGGCGAGGCTGCGGCTGGTGGGCACCGCGCTCGAGTTCATATGGGACGCGGACCCCCGGCTGACGAGAAGCCCCCGGCTGCTGCTGCGGACCAGCCTCTATCAGCTGGTCATCGTCCTCTGTGACGCCATGACGCTCTGGGTCCTCATCCGCTCGCTGGGGGCCTGGGGCTCGCCAGGGGGCGTGTTCGCGAGCTTCATGATTTCGAGCCTCTTTCGCACGCTGGGCATCATGCCCGGAGGGCTCGGGACGTTCGAGGCCGCGTCGGTCATCACCTTGCGCATGGTGGGGGTGCCCATCGCGGTCGCGCTCGCCGCGACGCTCCTGTTCAGAGGCCTCAGCTTCTGGCTTCCGATGCTCCCCGGGCTCTGGCTGTCACGACGCGAGCTGGGGCCTCCACGCGCGCCGCCGCGTGACGTGGCGGCGCGCGGCGCGTGGGCGGCCCAGCCATTGGCCGGATTGATGGCCCGGCTGGTGACGACTGGGAAGGGACTCACCACGGAGGAGGCCCATCAGCGCGCCCCTCCAGGACGGAGGAACGCCTTGGCGCGTGGGCGCGCCGGGGTCCGCGTGCGCGGCGTGTTGCGTGCCCTGGCGAACCCGCTGGTCATCATCCTGCTCGTGGCGGGGACGGCCTCCGCGTATCTCGGGGAGGTGAGCGATGCGCTCATCATTGGAGGCATCGTGCTGCTCAGCGCGGGAATCAACGCCTGGCAGGCCCTCCGTTCGGAGCAGGCCGTCAAGCACCTCCAGGCGAGCATCGCCCCCACGGCGACGGCCATGCGGGATGGCGCCTGGGTGGAGGTTCCTCGCCAGGACATCGTCGCGGGGGACCTCATCCACCTGTCCGCTGGCGACCTGGTGCCCGCGGACGCGCGGCTGGTGGAGGCGACGGACCTCCACGTCATGCAGTCCTCGCTGACGGGCGAGTCGCTGCCGGCGGAGAAGACGGCGACGCACGAGGCCCTCCCGGACACGGGACCGGACTCTGGCGCGCTCGTGTTCCTCGGGACGTCCGTCGTGAGCGGCACGGGCACGGCCCTGGTCTTCGCCGCGGGCCGGTGCACGGCCTATGGCGACATCATGGAGCGGCTGTCGGCGCGACCGGAGGAGACCGAGTTCGAGCGGGGCACGAAGCGCTTCGGGATGCTCATCCTGCAGACCGTCCTCTTCCTGGTGCTCTTCATCCTCGTGGTGAACGTAAGCCTGGGGCGCAACGCGCTGGAGTCGCTCCTGTTCTCGGTGGCGCTCGCCGTGGGACTCACCCCCGAGTTCCTGCCCATGATCACGACGGTGACGCTCGCCCAGGGGGCGATCCGGATGGCGCGGGAGAAGGTCATCGTCAAGCACCTCGCGTCGATGCAGAACCTGGGCAGCGTGGACGTGCTCTGCAGCGACAAGACAGGCACGCTGACGGCGGGCACCATGTCGCTCGACGCGACGCTCGGCCCCTTCGGGCAGGTGGACGATCGGGCGCTCTTCCTGGGCGCCCTGAATTCACGCTTCGAGTCCGGCATCAAGAGTCCACTTGATGCGGCCATCCTCGAGCGCGCCGGCGCCGGAGGAGAGCGCTTCGAGAAGACGGATGAGATTCCGTTCGACTTCGAGCGGCGCCGCTTGTCCATCGTCGTGGCACATGACGGAGAGCACCTGCTCATCACCAAGGGCGCGCCGGAGAGCGTGCTGCGCCTCTGCACGGTGTGCGAGGTGGAGGGGCGGGTCCAGCCCCTGGATGACAGCTCGGCGGCGCGTTGCCTGGAGGTCTTCCGGCGGTTGAGCGAGCGAGGCTTCCGCGTCCTCGCCGTGGCCTACCGGCGCGTCTCCAGGCCACGAGGTTTCAACGTGGGGGACGAGCGGGACTTCATCTTCGCGGGGTACCTGACGTTCGCCGACCACCTGCTCGAAGGCGCGGCGGAGTCCATGGCGGCGCTGGGGCGCGACGGCGTCTCGGTGAAGATCCTCACCGGGGACAACGCGCTCGTGACGCGTCACATCTGCGCGCAGGTGGGGATGCCGGCGGGCCGCATCGTCCTGGGCAGTGAGCTCGAGCGCATGGATGACGGCGCGCTCGCCCATGTCGCGGAGCAGGCCCAGGTGTTCGCCCGCGTCTCGCCCGCGCAGAAGCACCGCGTCATCCGGGCGCTCCGGTCCCGGGGGCACGTCGTCGGCTTCCTCGGCGACGGCATCAATGACGCCCCCTCGTTGCACGGCGCGGATGTCGGCATCTCCGTGTCGGGGGCGGTCGACGTCGCGCGCGAGGCCGCCGACATCGTCCTGCTGGAGCGCAACCTCGCCGTGCTCCATGGCGCCATCCTCGCTGGCAGGCGCGCGTTCGGGAACGTCTTCAAGTACCTGCTCATGGGGACCAGCTCGAACTTCGGCAACATGTTCAGCATGGCGGGCGCGGCCCTGTTCCTTCCATTCCTGCCAATGCTTCCGACGCAGATCCTGCTGAACAACCTGCTCTACGACGTCGCCCAGCTCACCATCCCCACGGACAACGTGGACCCGGCCTTCGTGGCCCGTCCGCAGCGGTGGGACATCTCGCTGATCCGCCGGTTCATGGTGCTGATCGGGCCGGTGAGCTCGGCCTTCGACTTCCTCACCTTCGGTGTCCTGCTGTGGGGCTTTCACTTCGGGCAGTCGGCGTTCCAGACGGGGTGGTTCATCGAATCGCTGGCGACCCAGGTGCTGGTGGTGTTCGTGATTCGCACCATGGGCCGGCCTTGGAAGAACCGGCCGAGCGCCGCGCTCATCGTCACCGCGGTGGCCGCGGTCATCATCGGGGGCGTGCTCCCGTACACTCCCGCGGCGGCGCTGCTCGGCATGGAGCCCTTGCCTCCGGCCTACCTCCTCTTCGTCGGACTCGTGGTGCCCACCTATCTCACCCTGGTCGAACTGCTGAAGGGGCGCCTCCTGCGGCACGCCCTCCTCGCGCGCTGAGCGTGGCGGCGGCGGTAATGGCAGGCCAGCCAATGCGCCGAGCACGACCGGGAACCCCTCTGGCGGAGGTCGCGGAAACAACCCTCCCAAGAAGTGACGGCTCAGGACGGTGCTGGCGACACATCACCTCCAGGGCCGGCACGCGGTTTCGTGCCGGCCCCACAGTCCCGGTGTCGCACAGCGCACAGTCGGCGCGACGCCACTCCCCACACGCGCTGAGCGTGGCCAAGAGTGGGGCCATGAGGCTGCTGCCTGTCTGCATGGGAGTCCTGCTCTGGGGGTGTTCGGCCCATGGCGTGGGGGAGCGGCCCGGCGCCGTCACCGCCGCGTCCATGGATGGCCGCGAGGTGCTGCGCTTCGAGGGCATGTGTGATGCCTCCGGCGCGGTGGCGCTCGGCGGCAGCCTGTTCGTCGTGGGCGACGATGAGGACAACATCCTCCGTGTCTACGACGCGCGCAGGGGCGGTCCCCCCGTGCAGAGCGTGGACCTGTCCCCGGACCTGGAGCTGCCCGCTGCGAAGAAGAAGCCCCCGGAGGCGGACATCGAGGCGGCCACCGGGCTGGGGGCGCTGTCCTTCTGGCTGACGTCCCACGGCCGCAACAGCTCCGGGAAGAAGGCGCCCAGCCGGCTGCGCTTCTTCGCCACCGAGGAGACGGGCGCGGGGCCCCGGCTGGTGGGCCGGCCGTACACGCAACTCCTGGATGACATGCTCGCGGCGCCGCAACTGGCGCGCTTCGGGCTGGACGGGGCGGAGGCGAAGGCGCCCAAGGCTCCGGGTGGGCTCAACATCGAGGGCATGACGGCCATGGCGGATGGGCGCACCATCCTCGTGGGCTTCCGCAGCCCCGTGCCCGACGGGAAGGCGCTGCTGGTGCCGCTGCTCAATCCGGTTGCGTTGGTGGAAGAGGGCGCTCGGGCTCAGCTGGGCGAGCCCGTGCAACTGGACCTGGGCGGGCTGGGCATCCGTTCGCTGTCCTGGTGGCGCGGCCGCTACGTCATCATCAGCGGTGGCACGGCGGGAGAGGGCACCTCGCGGCTGTTCACCTGGCGCGGCGGTGAGCATGCCCCGGTCGCCGTGGAGTCGGTGGACCTGGCGGGCCTGAACCCGGAGGCCTTCTTCACGCCGGAGGACGCAGAGGAAATCCTGCTGCTCAGCGACGACGGCGCCGCGCCCGTGGACGGCGTCGAGTGCAAGCGGCTGAAGGACCCGTCGCGCAAGCGCTTCCGGGGCGTCTGGGTGCGGCTGCCGGAATCGCCGTGAGGCGGCGGGTGCGTCCGTGCGCCGCGCTTGGGGTAGGCTGCGCGTCCATATGCAGCTGGCCATTCCGCATGCTCCCCGGCAGGTCCGACTGACGCAGGTGCCCGGCGCCGTGGGGCGCGTGGTGCGAGGCGTCCTCCTGGGACTGGTGGCCGTGGCGCTCCTGGGCACCGGCGCTGGCTGGGCGGGACGCTACTTCGTCGAAGAGCAGGGCTTCGCCGCGCGGGCGGAGGAAGTGGAGGGGCTGGTGGTGGCCTCCCGCCTTCCACCCCTGGACGCCCGGGATGGCGCGGAAGCCGCCCTGGAGGTGCTCTACACCTTCGCGGAGGCGGAGCACTCCGTGTCCGGCGTCCGGACCTTCGCGGAGTACGCGGAGGGGCTGGGGCGGGGCGCTCGGGTGACACTGCTGGTGGACCCCGCCATGCCGGACCGGCCGCGCGAGGCCGGCTTCGCCCGCTCCCGGGCGATGCGCGTGGGGCTGCTCCCCTGGGGCATCGGCCTGGGCGTGCTGGTGGCCGTGGGGTACTTCGCGTGGGAGATGCGGCGGCTGTGGCGCTCGGAGGTGGAGCCGCTGCGGCTGGGCGCGCTGGTGTGGCTGACGCCGGACGGCCCCCTGCCGGAGGCCCGGGGCGAGGTGTCCTTTCCGGCCCACTATTTCCGTCAGGATGTGAAGCACGCGGTGCGCGCCCGGGTCCGGCCGGGGCGGGCGCCCGTGCGCAACGGGGAGAAGGTGCTGGCGGCGGTGGTGCCCCGGCAGCCTGGGTGGGCGCGCGTCATCGACCAGGACCTCGCGGGTGTGCTGGGGTGGCTGCGCTGAGGCAGATGG
>NZ_JABFNS010000021.1 GCF_013116825.1 Myxococcus xanthus | reverse complement strand
GTCGGAGGTGGGCGGGGCGGGCTCCCGGGGCGTGACGAAGGCGAGCGGGGCAGCCCGGCGTCGCCGCACGGCGGCTCATGGAATTCCGCTGGCCCGCGACGGGCGGAAATTGCACGCCCGGCAGGGCCGGTGCGCGGTCGACGGAGGCTATCGGCACGAAGCGGAGCGGTTTAGGACGCGGGTCAGTGAACCTGGAGGTCCTCTGTGGTGACGGATGCGCGTCCCAAGGTGAAGCCTGTGCAGGGGAATCGTGACGAATTGATTGATGCGCTGCGACAGCGCCTCGCGGGCTCCTTCCGCTGGGCCAGCGTGGGCGTGGCGTTGGGGACATTGGCGGTGCTTTACGGCGCGTCATCGTTCCAGCGGGCGCTCGATTCCGGAAGGTTCCGATGGCCGTTCAGCGCCCAGCTCCCCATCTGGGGGAGTCTCTTGATTGTCATCGGTCTGGCCGCCTTCTGGCTGGCGCCCCGCTACACGCGGAGGTTGGTGAGAAGCGTGGAGTCCGATGAACGGACGTCGTTGCTGATGACGGTGGAGCGCAAGCGAGTGCCGGGAGATGACGAGCACTTCCTGTTCGTCGCCACCCTGTACAGCCCGGAGCAACAGCGCGTGGTGCTCCGGAACGTGCATTTTCGCCAGGGGGACAAACCGCTGCAGTACCCATACAAGGAAGGTGTCACCCAAGTACCGGTGCAGGTGTATGGCAAGACTGGCCAAGCGCCCATCGTCATCGATGCGGGGTGGGGCTTCCTGCTCCCGGCCAACCTGACGTACCCCTGGTACAAATAGGAAGTGGCCGCCCTCTCGCTGAAGCAGCTCAATACGTGTACGACGCTGCGGCCCTGGTCGCGCCGTTCTCGATGGTGCGCCTGGAGCTTCGTGGTGGCTCCATCCCCGGGAGCCCCTGCTGGTCGTGGGGGGCCCCACTCAAAACGTCGCCGTCGTCCACGCAGAGGAGCGCCGCCTCGTCCGGACGATTCCGGGCTTCTATGGCTACGCCTGCAGCCTGGACGTCAACTCGGAGGGGCAACTGCTCGCCGCTGCTCACGACGGTCGGGGCTTCGCCCTCCACCACTTCGACACGGGAGAGGTCCTCTTCCGTGCCAGCGACGATGACGACAACGACCTCCAGTCGCGTGATGCCGTCTTCTCCCCCGACGGACCTTCGTGGCGTGGGGGCAGGGGAATGGCACCGTGGGGCTGTGGGCCGTGGCAGACTGACGGCCTGGGGGCGCGCGGGTGGCGTCCCGCCTCTCCCGGCCCGGCATGGCCCCAGGACTTTCATCGCGCGCTATCAGCGGCGAGCCGAACGGCTTAGGACGCTGTCCATCGATTCCGGAGGCCTGGCACGATGCTGAACGCGAGCTCCCTGACGAGGACCGCGCAGTTGAACCGTGACGCGCTGCTTGCCTTGTTGCGACAGGACCTGTCGTCGACCCGCCGGATAGGCGTCGTGATGGCCCTCGTGGGGGCGGTGTTGATGCTCTATGGGTGGTCCCAACGACACCAGCTGATGGACGCCGGACGGGACGAGCTGACGGAGCTCGTTTCGTTCTTCGCCTGGGGCGCAATCCTGCTCATCGCGGGCTTGCTGGTCTTCTGGCGTGGGTCACGCCACACGCGGAAGCTCATCCGAAGCGTGATGGCGGATGAGCGGACCCCGATGCTGATGACCGTGCTGCGCGAGGAAGTGCCGAGCGACGACGACGAGCGCGTTCGCTTCGTGGCCACGCTGTACAACGTGAAAGAACATCGCGTGGCGCTGCGCGACGTGCGTCTGCGAACCGGGGACATGCCGATGGCCTACCCCTACGACGACGGTGTCACCAAGGTCCCGGTGGAAGTCTATGGCAGGCCCGGCAAGGGGCCCGTGGTCATCGACGCGGGCTGGGCCTTCCTGCTCCCCTCCAACCTGACGTACCCCTGGTACAAGTAGCCACGAGTCAAGAACAGGCGACGACCGGGCTCCCGTGAAGAAGCCCAGCCGCCGCCCACGTTCCGTTTGAAGGACCGCTCAATCCCCGGAGTAGATGCCGATGGTGCCCGGCATCACGGTGCCGTCACTCAGCGTGGCGCCCTGGAAGGCCACCAGCATGCGGCGCCGCGGGCCGGAGCGGTCTACCTGGATGTCCGGCACGCGCATGCTGGACAGCTCACGCCCGAGCACGGAGAGGCCGTAGTGGGAGACGGAGCCGCCCCGGACACGGGAGAGGCCGCCGCCCCAGCTGTGACCGGCCCAGATGCTGCCGTTGGCCGGGTCCGCCGCCACGCTGGCCACGTGCGGCGCGGCCAACTCGCTCTTCAGCGTGCGCACCACCTGGCCGCTGTCGTTCAGCTCCGCGAGGCCGTGGCCGAAGGAGCCCACCCAAGCGGAGGTGCCCGTGACGGCGATGCCGGAGACCAGGTCATCCGTGCGCTGCTCCGGACGGGAGTAGTGCTCCTCGCCCACCGCGTCCTTCCAGATGTCGATGCGGTTCCATGCGTAGGCCCGGGACTCCGTCCGCGTCTGGCCCTCCCAGAAGTCGTTCGCGACGGTGCCGTAGAAGTAGCGCGTCGTCCGGTTGGCGCCGCCGACCCAGACGTCGCCGTCCGGACGCACGCCCAGGCCCCAGTATGCATCCGTGAGCAGCGCGGGCTGAACCCTCCACCGGCTCCGGTCCTCTCCGTACTGGGCCCGGTCCGCCGTGGGGTTCGTGTAGATGTACGCGTTGATGCCCGGGTGCGAGTGCTCCTCCACGCCCCAGCAGTGGAACTGCCCGTTGCACGTCGGGTCGCCCCGGTAGTCCGCGTCACCGCGGGCGAGGCCGTGGTTGGCGCCAAACCAGACGCTGTTGGTTTTCGCGTCATAGGCGATGCGCCAGATGTTGCAGAGCTTCTCGCGGCCTCGCAGCTCGGCGTCGACGACGTTTGGTCCCGAGAAGATGTCGTAGTGCACGACGTCGAGCGTGCCGTCCGCGCGCAGTGAGACACGGTCGGCGTCACCGCTCTTGTAGCGCGCGGGGTCCGGCACGTTGCTGTCCCAGTTGTTCTCGCAGTGGAGCGCGCCGTCGCCCGGCATGCCCTCGTAGCCGACGAAGACGGTGTCGTTCCATGCGCCCGCGACAGAGATGACCTTGAGGTACTTCGGTCCCGGCGGCGCGCTGCCGTCCGGCATGTAGCCGTACGGGCGCAGGCCTTCCGCCATCGTGTAACGCCGGAAGGTGCGCTCACCCTTCTTCATCAGGAAGAGCCCTTCTTCGCCGCCCGCCACCCAGATGTTACCGGATGCATCCGCGCTCACGCCGTGGATGAAGCGGGGGCCTCCCGCCTCGCGACCGAAGAACTCCCAGTTCGCCGCGGAAGGCGTGGGCAGCGGCACTTCCTCGGGGCCCCCGTCCGGGGTGCCGCCGTCGTCGTCCGGCGTCCCCGAATCCGGCGTGCCACCGTCGTCGTCCGGCGTGCCCGAATCCGGTTCTCCCGCGTCGGGCTCGGCCGGTGTCCCGGAGTCCTGCGTGCCCGAGTCCGGCGTGCCTGCATCGCCTTCCGGGGCTTGGGGGAATTCCGAGGGCGGGACGTCCAAGCCCTCGGTGCCCGTCGTGTCACTCCCCGAGCCACAGCCCGTCCACACCCAACCCGCCACGAAGAGCGCGCCCGCCCATCCCCATCCGCGCTTCATCTCGTCACCGTTCCCCGCTGAAAAGCCGACCGGCCCGAAGTGGGTCGTCGTGTTCAATCCCCGTTCATTCGCAAGGACGGTGCCAGCACGAGCAGCCTTGAAGCGCGGTGTGTCCGTCGGGCGCCGGACACGATGTGGGTAATCCGCTTCCCAGCGTGAGTACGTGCCTGTCCCGGGCGAGGCCGGATTCGTGCTACTTCCTTCCTCGAATGGGTGGTCATGACGCGCGGGGCCGGATGCCACTTTCTCTTGTCGCTCAGGAGCCGGACCTCCTGTTCTACACACGCCAGGCGGCCGAGCATGGCGGGCCCGTGCTGGTGTTGGGAGCCGCCAATGGCCGGGTGGTGTGGGCGCTGGCGGGTGATGGCTACGACGCCGTGGGCGTGGACCCCTCGGAGGTGATGATTCGCTCCGCCGAGGAACGGCGGAGCTCGGAGCCCGAGGACGTCTCACGCCGGGCGCGCTTCCAGGTGGCGGACCTCCGCTCGCTGCGCCTGGACGAGCGCTTCCCACTGGTGCTCGCGCCCCAGCACGCATTGGGGCTGATGCCGGGAAAGGATGACCTGGGGGCGTTGCTGGCCACGGTGCGCCACCACCTCACGCCGGATGGCTCCTTCGTCTACGACGTGCTCAACACGCCCCGCGAGCCCGTGCTCCCCCGAGACGACGAGGCGCCCAGCGCCGGCCTGGTGCCTCGCCGCCCACTCTTCACCCTCCACCTGCGCGAGCGGCGTGCGCCCGGTGGGGCCAGCCCCATCCGCCGCCTCAAGCTGCGGCACTTCACGCCGGAGGAGCTGGATGCAGCGCTCACCGCGGCGGGGTTGGTGCCGCGCGAGCGCTACGGCCGCTTCGACGGCAAGCCCTTCGACCTGGAGGACTCGCGCCACATCGGCATCGCCGGACCGTGAGCGCCCGTCAGCGCTCGAAGCGGTAGCCCAGTCCGCGCACGGTGAGGAAGTGGCGGGGGGCTTCCGGGTCGGGCTCGAACTTCAGGCGCAGCTGGCGCATGAAGTTGTCCACGGTGCGGGCGCTGCCTTCGTAGTGGTAGCCCCACGCGCCGGACAGCAGCTCCTCGCGGGTGAAGGTGCGTCCCGGGTGCGCGAGGAAGTGCGCCAGCAGCTTGAACTCCTGCGCGGTGAGCTCCACCGGCGTCCTCGCGCGTGCCACCGTGCGGGCGGCCATGTCCACGCTCACGTCACCGAAGGTCACCGGCGGCGGCGAGCCCGCCCCCGCGGACGGGTAGCGCCGGCGCAGCACGGCCTTGATGCGGGCCAGCAGCTCCTGGAGGCCGAACGGCTTCACCACGTAGTCGTCCGCGCCCAGGTTGAGGCCGACAATCTTGTCCGTCTCCATGCCCTTGGCGGAGAGCACGACGACGGGGGTGTCCCGGCCGCGCTGGCGCAGCTCCTTGAGGACCTCGAAGCCGTTGAGCTCCGGCAGCATGACGTCCAGCACCACCAGGTCCGGCGACTCGTCCAGCGCGCGCGCCAGGCCGGTGCGGCCATCCTGGGCCTGGAGCACCTCGTAGCCCTCGAAGCGCAGGTTCATGGACAGGCCCGTGAGGATGGACAGGTCGTCCTCCACGACCAGGATGCTCCGCGTCTTGTCGCTCATGCCTTCCCCGCCGGCAGGTGGATGGTGAACCGGCTTCCCTTGCCTGGCTCGCTCTGCACGGAGATGCGGCCTCCGTGGGTTTCGATGATGCGCCGGGTAATGGCCAGCCCCAGCCCGCTGCCTTCCGTCCTGCGCGTCAGCAGGTTGTCCACGCGATAGAAGCGCTCGAAGATGCGAGCGCGCTCCTGCGGAGCGATGCCCACGCCGTTGTCCTCCACCGTCAGGTCCACGCCCTTGCCGCTGCCCCGGACCTGGAGGGTGATGCGGCGGTTGTCCGGCCCACTGTACTTGTAGGCATTCTGCAGCAGGTTGAGCAGCGCGCCGGCCACCGCGGCCCGGTCCACGTCCAGCGCGGGCAAGCCGTCTGACACCTCCACCGTCAGGTCCACGCCGTCCTCCATGCGCTGGGTGCGGAAGGCCTCCACCGCCGCGTTCACGAGCTCCGACACCGGCACGATTTCGCGCTGGTACACCTTGCGCCCGCCTTCGATGCGCGCCCAGTCCAGCACGCGCTCGACGAAGATGGACAGGCGTTCCGTTTCGCGCATCAGCAGGGTGAGCACCTCCTGCATCTGCGCCGGGTCCTTCAGCCGCCCCAGGGCCAGGGTTTCGATGAACATGCGGATGGACGTGAGGGGGGTGCGCAGCTCGTGGCTCACCAGCGACACGAAGTCCGTCTTCATCCGCGACAGCTGCGCCTCACGGTAGAGCGCGCGGCCGGTGTAGACGACGCCGAAGGTGAGCGTCAGGTAGAACACGCCCAGCAGTACGCCATACAGCACGCGGTTGCGCGTGGACGCGCGCGCCACCGGGTCTTCGCCGGTGGGCAGCACCACCAGCCGGAAGTCCTGGAGGGGCGAGGACAGCACGCGCTCGGCGAGCCCCGTGGGGCCCAGGGCGCTGGCGCGCGCCTGCGCCACCTCGGACACCAGCCGCCCCATCAGTCCACCATCGGAGGGCTCCCGGGGCACGGGCAGCAGGGCGAAGCGCACCGGTTCACTGGACACCGCCCGGGGGTCCACGCGCTCGGCCAGCAGGGCCTCCAGCCGCTGCACCGACAGCCGCACGCCATGCACCACGCTGCCGCGTCGCTCGGCGGCCACCAGCACCGCTCGCCCGCCCGCCGTGAGCGAGAAGACGGTGGGCTCGGTGGGCAGTCCGCCCGCCTCGGGCACCACGGTGCTGAGCGCCTCCGCCAGCTGGGAGTCCCGGGTGCGGACCTGCCCGTCCTCCAACTGGAAGGCGCCGTCCGGCTCCGACACGGGCTGCCCGTCGGGGAGGATGAACTGGAGCTGGCCATTCACCGGCTCCAGGCTCGCCGAGGCGAGGATGCCCGGCAGCTCCTCCGACAGCGACTCCAGCGTGCCGCGCCAGGCGGCCTCGAGCCGTTTCTCCACGGCCGCACGCTCGTTGATGATGGCCACCACCCCGAAGCCGGACAGGCCGGCGGATGGCACCACCACCAGGACGATGAGCAGCGCGAACGTGCGCCGGAAGTTGAGGAATCGGGGCGGAGTGCGGGACACGGCCCCTCTCCTTTACCCCTACCCGGCGCTACACGCTCGTGGCGTTTCATCCACGCCCGCGACAGGGAGTGTCCGCCACCCACCTGGAGTGTGTGCGGACGTCATCGACTTCGGGGGTGGTCTGGTGCAAGCATGGGCGGCCGCGGGGCAGGCGTGCGACGTGGGCCGGCCGCCTTCTTCCCCGCTCAGGACGCGGCCGCCCGGTGTCGGGTCGATGGGACGGGCCGCCGCAAGGAAGGGAACCCCTCCATGAGACGGACGGTCCTGGCCACGGTGCTGGCCTCGATGCTCGCGCTTCCGGCGTGTGAAGACCGCGATGCCCAGGCGACCTGGACCCAGGCGTCGGGCTCGGTGGCGCTCAGCCGGGATGACGCCTTTCTCTACGTGGTGGACTCGGACAACGGCGTCCTCGCCGTGGTGGACACGGCGCGTCGTGAAAAGGTGGGCGAGGTGAAGGTGGGCCTCCTCCCCGAGCGCGTGGCGGTGGGGCCGGACGACACCGTCTACGTCTCCAATCGCGGCTCGCGCAGCGTGTCCGTCATCCGCCGGGGGGACTGGAACGAGGCGGCCCGCGTCGCGGTGGGTGTGGAGCCCGTGGGCCTGTCGGTGTCGCCCACCGGGGACACGCTGTACGTGGTGAACAGCACCGCGCTGGCGACGTCGAGCCACGGCTCGTTGATGGCGGTGGACACGCGCTCGCTGTCGGTGCGCTGGGAATTGCCGGTGGGGGATGAGCCCCGAGGCATCGCGCTGGCGCAGGGCGGCAAGCGCGCGCTCATCACCCGCTTCCGCCAGGGCGACCTGGTCTCCGTGGACCTGACGGACGCGGACCGGCCCCGCGTGGTGCGTGAGCAGACGGACCTGTACGCGCGCGCCAACGTCCGGGACACCGTGGCCGCGTCCCCGGACGGGCTGTCGCCGCGGCTTCCGCCCGCGGACATCCGCTTCCAGCCGCGCAGCATGTCGAGCGTCGCGGTGACGCCGGATGGAGAGCGCGCGCTGGCGACGGTGATGTGGGCGCGGGAGGACCCGTTGTCTCCAGACGGGACGCCCACCGCGCCGAGCGGGGGCTCGCTCTACGGCGGTGGTGGGCCCTGCAACACGGGCGGCGTGGTGGCGCCAGGGCTGGTCACCTTCGACACGGACACGGGCTCGCCCCGGGTGGATGACCTGGACCGGTGCCGTCCGCCGCCGGACCTGTCACCGGACTTCCCGCCCTCCACCATCATCAGCCCGGAGTCGACGCACCCCATCCAGGGGCCGGTGGCGGCGGTGGTGGACCCGACGGGCCTGTGGGCCTTCGTGGTGAACCGGGAGACGGACAACGTCGCCATCATCCCCACGGGGCGCCGTTCGGGCTCGGACCTGCGGTCGGGCCTGGGCAGCACGGTGCGCCAGCTGGTGCGGGTGGGCTCCGGCCCCACCGGCATCGCGATGACGCGGGATGGGCGCAGGGCCTACGTCTACAACGCGTTCGACCACACGGTGACGACGCTGGTGAGCGACGGCGCGGGTGGCACCGCCAACATCCGCACGGACGGCGCGCCGCTGCCTATCGCGGGGGACGTGCTGACGCCCAACGAGGTGGCGGGCCGCAAGCTGTTCTTCAGCGCGCTGGACTCGCGCATGGCCAGTACGTCGGTGGGCGCGTCGTGCGCGAGCTGCCATCCCGATGGCCGCGAGGACGGCCACGTCTGGGGCTTCCCGGACGGGCCTCGTCAGACGCCCAGCCTCGCGGGCCGGAGCATGACGAAGACGGGGCCCTTCCACTGGAGCGGCGAGTTCTCCACCATGCGGGACTTCCTCGACGCGACGGTGCGCCACCGCATGGGTGGGACGGTGCTGGACGGCGTCATGGTGGCGCAGCTGTCCGACTTCATCGACGTGCTGCCCGCGCCGGACAACCCGCACAAGGCTGACGTTCTCACCGCCGCGCAGACACGCGGCGAGGCCGTGTTCCGCAAGGCCGCGTGTGACACCTGCCACGGAGGGGCGCACTTCACCCGCAACACGCAGGCCGACGTGGGCACCTTCGTCACCTCGGGGCCGCTCCAGGATGACCCGGTGGTGCGCAAGCAGGGGCTCAACACGCCGTCGCTGTTGGGGCTGGCCCGCACCGCGCCGTACCTGCATGACGGCAGCGCCGTGTCGCTGAAGGACCGGCTGATGCAGGGCCGCGAGTCGAACCAGCACGGCGTGACGGCGCAGCTCACCGACGCCGAGGTCGACGACCTGGTGGAGTACCTGCTCACGCTGTAGGGGACGGGGGCTGTCCGGTGGGCCTCAGGGCTCGCCGGAGTCCCCCGCATCCACTTTCTGGGCACCGGGTGTCCCCGCGTCGAGCACGGCGGGCCTGGTGGCGATGAGCGCCGAGCGCGCCACCTCCACGGCTCGCTCCGTCTCACCGCCCAGCCAGGTGACGACGACCGCGCAGTCCGTGTCGTCATCCCAGGCCAGCACCTGGGACATGCCCTGGGCGGGCGCGCGCCGCACCGCGCCACGGCCGAGCGCGGGCACCTCCACGCCGCCGGCCTGGAGGGTGGGGGCCATCAATTCGTGGATGTCCGACTGGGCGTAGCGGGCGTTGCAGTCCCAGGTAATGGAGACGGCGAGGCCGGGCTCCGCGTCCGAGCGGAAGCTGCACAGCGGGCCACACGTCGGGCAGGCGCGCTCCTGCTTCATGGTGAAGCCGGGGAGCATCAGCTCGCGGTCGTCCGCGGGCAGCAGCACCTCGCAGTCGGGGAGCGCCGCGCGCTCGGCAGGGGACGCTGTGGTGCCCGCGTCCACGGCGGGTGTGTCGGAAGGTCGGCTCCGGCATGCCGCCAGTGCCAGTGCCATGAACAATGCCGCGCGCCCTCCAGCCCTCATCCCGTGTGACTCCCGTGTGCGCCTGCCGAAGCGGCGCGGATGGTAGACCGGAGGAGGCCTCGCGCGGCGACGTTTCCCGCATGTCGCCGACCGCTTCCGGACGCCGGCCCGGTTGGGCCTCCGAGCGGGCGGGCTTGCCTCGTGCCTTATACGCCCGTCGGACTAAGCTGAAGCTCCCCGCCATGCGCTCCGCCCCCTCCTTGCCCCTGCTCGTGTTTGCCCTGGTGGGAGACGTCCAGTCTCGTCCGGCGGAGGGCGCTCCCCCGGCTGTCGTGCCGTCTCAGTCGAGGGGGTCGGGCGCCGAGGCTTCGAAGGCGCGTGTCCCGCAACCCGGCCAGGTCCCCGCGCCCGCTCGCAACGAAGCTCCGGACGACGCGGCCTGGGAGTCCTTCCCGGGCGCCACCGCTGTCCCCGAGGCGGAGGAGGCGGCCGCGCTGCCCCAGTTGCCCGAGGTTCCGCCGCTGGTGCCCGTCGACGAGGCCGCCATCCCCGCGCCCCGGACGCCGCCGGCCCCTGTCAGGCCGCCGCCCCTCCCCAACCGCGTGAGCCTGCTCGGCGCCCAGACGGTGGGGGCAGGGGGCATGGCCGTGGGCCTGGCCCTGGGTTTTCCCATCGTGTCCGCGCGAGTCGCCGTGGGCGTCCATCGCCGCGTGGACGTGCTGGCCGGCGTGGACAGCGCCTACGGGTTGATGAACGAGCTGCGCGTGGGCGCGCGGTGGATGGTGCTCGATGGCGGGCCCCGGTGGAGCGTGGGCGTGGCGGTGGAGGGCAGCCACGCCTTCTTCCTGCGGCCCGCGAGCGTGGAGGACCGGGGCGCGCGCTACTACAGCGGGCGCCGCAACTGGAACGTGCTGCCCGGCATCGTCGGCAATCTCCAACTCGCGGGCGCCCGCTCGCCGCGATTGTTCCTGGACGTCCGCTACCTGATGGCGCTGGACACCGAGCCCATTCAAGGGGTGCCGCTGGGCGGCCTGCCCCCTGAGGTAGAACTGTCCGGAGCCTTCCCGGTCCGGTTGGGCGCGGAAATCCCCGTGAGTGAGAAAACGTCCTACGCTCTGACGATTGGCGGGGACATCCGGACCCGGCCTGACGAGACGGACTTCATGCCCGTCATCACCTTTGGCGTCGTGACTGGTTTCTAGCGAGGTCTTTCATGCGTGGCAGTGTCATCGGCTCCGGCTCCTTCGGTACCGCCCTGGCGAACGTGCTCGCGGTCAATTGCGAGGAGGTTCGTCTGTGGGGTCGCGAGTCCTCCGTGGTGGAGGCCATCAACACCCAGCACGAGAACCCCACCTACCTGAAGGGCATCCCCATCTCGGAGCGCGTGCGCGCCACGAATGACCTCCAGGAGGCGCTCGCGGGTTCGGAGTTGGTGGTGCTGGCCACGCCCAGCCACGCCACGCGCGAGGTGGTGGCGAAGGCCCAGGCGTACCTGCCGCGCCATGTCCCCATCGTCACGGTGTCGAAGGGCATCGAGAACGGGACGCTGCTGACGATGACGGAGCTCCTGGAGGACTGCCTGCCGGAGGAGTTCCACCCGTACCTCGCGGTGCTGTCCGGCCCCAGCTTCGCCAAGGAGCTGGCGCGGCGCATGCCCACGGTGGTGACCATCGCCTCCCACTGGGACAAGGTGGCGCTGCGCTGCCAGAAGGCGCTCCAGACGGAGACGTTCCGCAGCTACACCTCCACGGACGTGGTGGGTGTGCAGTACGGCGGCGCGCTGAAGAACGTCATCGCGATTGCCGCCGGCATGGCGGACGGCCTGGGCATGGGCCACAACGCGCGCGCGGCCATCATCACCCGCGGCCTGGCGGAGATTACGCGCCTGGCGGTGCGCAAGGGCGCCAACCCGCTGACGCTCTCCGGTCTGTCCGGCATGGGCGACCTGGTGCTGACGTGCACCGGCGAGCTGAGCCGCAACCGGCACGTGGGGATGGAGCTGGGCAAGGGCCGCAAGCTGCCGGACATCCTCGCGGATATGAAGGAAGTGGCCGAAGGTGTGAAGACGGCCCGCAGCGCGCACGAACTGGAGCTCAAGACGGGCGTGGAGCTGCCCATCTGCCACCAGGTGTACTTGATTGCCCACGAGGGCAAGAGCGCGCGCACGGCGGTGGTGGACCTGATGACGCGCCAGCCGAAGTCGGAGCTGGCGGGCGTCTGAGCGGCCTTCAGTAGCGGCGCGGCGCGGCGTCCGGCGTGGCGCCGCGGACGCGCCACACGGTGAGCCGCTGGGAGTTGGTGTGGCTCACCACCAGGCCCTCCTGCTGCATCTGCTCCAGCAGGCGGTTCGTCTTGAGCCGGTCCAGCCCCACGGACTTCGCCAGCAAGTCACCGGGCATGCCGCTGATGTTGCGGCGCAGCTCGTTGACGATGGCGCGCTTGAACTCGTTCTTCTGGAGTCCGTCCAGGTCCTGCGTGCGCCACGCCTGGAGGACGCCCGCGGCGATGATGACCAACGTCAGGATCGCCAGGACGGGGTAGATGATGTGGCTGTTCTGCTCCAGCAGCTCGAAGTACTTGGGAGACAGAGAGGACACAGGCTTCGTGTAGTCAGCCTGGGCCAGCAGCAGGGGGGGGAGCGATGGAGTCGACACGGCCCCCCGACTCTACGGGGAGCCGTGCCTGCGCGGCAACCGCGGGCTCAGACGGCGCCGATGGCCTCGGTGGCGCCTTCGGCGAACAGCGTGGTGTCCGCCTTGGCCAGCAGCGTCGCCAGGCCCTCGCGCGTCGCGGCGCTGATGGCCACGCCGCCCCGGGTGCGCAGCAGCGCCGCCACTTCGTCCGGCGGAAGCAGGTCCGCCTTGTTCCACACCATGAGGCGCGGCTTCTCCATCAAGTCGAGCGACTCGAGGATGTTCTCCACCGCCTCCACCTGCTCGTCGCGGGCGGGGTCCGCCGCGTCCACGACGTGGAGCAGCAGGCTGGCGTCGTACAGCTCCTCCAGCGTGGCGCGGAAGGCGGCGACCAGGTCCTTGGGCAGGTCCCGGATGAAGCCCACCGTGTCGGTGATGATGACCTCCCGCTCCTGCGGGAAGCGCAGCCGCCGGCTGGTGGGGTCCAGCGTGGCGAACAGCTTGTTCTCCGCCAGCACCTCGGCGTTTGTAATCGCGTTGAGGAGCGTGGACTTGCCGGCGTTGGTGTAGCCGACAATGGAGATGACGGGCAGCTCGCGCCGGTTGCGCTGGGCCCGGCGCACGCTGCGCTCCCGGCCAATCGCGTCGATGCGCTTCTCCAGGTGGGTGATTCGCTCGCGCACGCGGCGGCGGTCGATCTCCAGCTTCGTCTCGCCTGGGCCACGTCCGCCAATGCCGCCCATGAGCCGGCTGAGCGAATCGTCGCTCTGCACCAGCCGCGGCAGCCGGTACTTCAGCTGTGCCAGCTCCACCTGGAGCTTGCCCTCGGCGCTCTGCGCGCGCTGCGCGAAGATGTCGAGGATGAGCTGCGAGCGGTCCAGGATTTTGAGGCTGGTGGCCTCGCCGATGTGGCGGCCCTGGGACGGGGTGAGGTCCTTGTCGAAGATGAGCAGGTCCACCATGGACTGCATGGAGCGCAGGTTGAGCTCCTCCAGCTTGCCGCGGCCGATGAGGTAGCGCGGGTCCGCCTCGCGCTTCACCTGGAGCACGGAGTCGATGACCTCCACGCCCGCGGTGCGCGCCAGCTCCTTCAGCTCCGCCAGGCTGGACTCGGCCAGGGCGCGGTTGCCGTCCAGGCACACCGCCACGAGGATGGCCTTCTCCCGGCCGCCCACCTTGCGCGACGCCGCCTTGCGGTTGAACTCCTCCTCCAACGCGCCCAGCGTGTCCATGAGGTCGGGCTGCGCCACGTGGACGGAGGGCAGCGTCTCGACGTGCCAGAAGTCGCCGGAGCCATTCTCCGGGATGAGGTAGGCGTAGTGCAGGACGCCGGGCAGGCCCTCGGGGCCCACGCCAACGGCCGCCACGCAGTCCAGGCGCAGCAGCGCGAGGTCCGTGAGGTCGTCCTTGGTGAGCGGCTCGCTCTTCAAGTGGGTGTGGACCAGGCGGAGGCCACGCAGACGCACCTGGCCCGCGCGGGCGCGGCCGATGTCCGGCAGCTCGAGCTTGTGGGCGTTGCCCACGATGACGTGCTCGATTTCGCCCTTCCGGTTGACGAGCACACCCACCTGCCGGTTCAGCTCACGCGACAGCTCGGTGAGATGCCGGGCAAGCTCGGGCGACACGATTTCGTGCGGTGGAACGCGCCGGCGGAAGGTGTTGCGCAACCGGTGCTGTTCGCTCGACTTGAGGCCCAGGGTGTTGCCGTAGATTTCCTTCAAACCGTGCTCTCCTGGCGGAGGCGTTGGTGCCCCCACCTTTTCGTACGACTTTATGACTGCCGCTGTGGGGAAAACACGCCGGACGCGCGCGTCTTCCATTTCTGACCTACGCTGACGCCCCGTGAGTTCGATTTCCACGGGACGCGCCGCCCTCCGCTCCGCCCGGCGGGTGGTGGTGAAAATCGGCACCAACGCACTGACGAACGCCACCGGACGTTTCAACCGTCAGCACTTCGATGCGCTGGGCCAGGATTTGTTGTGGGCCGCGCAGGGCCGCGAGCTGCTGGTGGTGTCCAGCGGGGCCATTGCCCTGGGGGTCGAACGGCTCGGCCTGCCTTCGCGCCCTCGCGACATCCCAGGCAAGCAGGCGTGCGCGGCGGTGGGGCAGAGCCGGCTGATGCAGGCCTACGAAGAGGCCTTCGCCGCGCATGGGAAGGCGGTGGCCCAGGTGCTGCTCACCCACGAGGACGTGCAGGAGCGCCGCCGCTACCTCAACGTGAAGCACACCCTGGAGCGGCTGCTGACGGCGGGCGTCGTCCCCGTCATCAACGAGAACGACACCGTCTCCGTGGACGAACTGAAGTTCGGTGACAACGACACGCTGGCGGGGCTGGTGGCCGGCGTGGTGGATGCCGACGCGCTCGTCCTGCTGTCGGATGTGGAGGGCCTCTACACCGGAGACCCCCGGCGCGACGCGGGCGCGGAACTCCTGGCCACGGTGATGCAGGTGACGCCCGAGGTCCTGGCGCTCGCCACCGGCACGAGCAGCGGGGTGGGGACGGGCGGCATGAGCACCAAGGTTCGGGCGGCCGCGCGCGCGTCCGAGTCGGGCATCCACTGCGTGATTACGTCCGGCGCCGTGCCCGGCCGCCTGCGCGCCGTCCTGGAAGGGGCCGACGTGGGGACCGTCTTCGAGCCCACCGGCAGCCGTCGCAGTGCGCGCGCCGCCTGGATTGCCCATGCCCTGCGCGCACGCGGGACGCTCACGGTGGATGCTGGCGCGCGCGAGGCCATTGTCACCGGCAAGCGCAGCCTGCTGCCCAGCGGCGTGCGCGGCGTGGAGGGAGACTTCGGGCGCGGGGACCCGGTGGACCTGGTGGACGCGGAGGGGGCCGTGTTCGCGCGGGGGCTGGCGGCCTACGACGCCAACGAGCTGCGACGCATCGCCGGACATCGCACGGCGGACATCGAAGCGGTGCTGGGCTACCGCTACCTCGACGAGGCCGTGCACCGCGACGACCTGGCCGTGCTGTAGCCGGGCAGGGCGCAGTTCAGATGGACGAGGTGGACAGCGACTTGCCGCCGCTTTCGCCCAACTGCATGAGCGCGCGGAACTCCGGCGAGTCCACCTTCATCAGCAGCAGGGAGACCTCGAGCTCTCCGGGGACGCGGCCAAGCTGGAGCTTGCGCTCCTGGCCGTGGAGCAGCGCCAGCTCGGAGTGGCCCTTCGCCTCGGGCAGGAGCAGGTCGAGCTGGAGGAGGAAGGACTGGCCTTCGGCCTTGGGCGTGAGGACCAGCCGGTAGTCGGGCAGGGGCGCTCCTGGCCGGCGGCGCTCGGCGCGAAGGGTGCGGCCCGTCTCGCCCAGCAGCTTGGGCTGGGCCACCAGCCGCCCGTCACGGCGGACCTCGACGGCGAAGTAGAGGGGCTCCGCGCGCACGGGCGCAGGCGCGGCCATGCTCGTGAAGCCCACGAACATCGCCAACCCGGCCACCACATTACGGACGAGGGTGATGCCGCTCATCGTGAGTCCCTTCGGAGGCTCCGCTCGCCGCTTCGGCCGTGCGGCATCCGGACAGGCAGGCCTGTCCACGTCGCTTCCACTTCCACGGAATGGAGCAGCAATAACCCAGATCATGCCCTCAGTGCGAGCCCCCCGCCCAAGTCCTTGCCAGCCGCAACGAGTGCAGCCGTGCGCACAGGCGATTACCTGCTTGTTTGTTCAGGCGCGTCCGGCTATCTCGCCGGACGCGAGCGGCCCTCTCACCTGTTTCCCACCCACACGTCCACTTCTTGACCCTCTCGGGTCCGCCCGGCATCGTCGCCGACCTCTCCAATGGACCGCACTGAACGCATCCTCGACCTCGTGGCCCTTCTGCTCGACGCACGCGAGCCCATCTCCTGGGCCGAGCTGCGCGAGCACTTCCCTGGTGACTACGGCGGCTCCGATGATGCCGCGGAGCGCAAGTTCGAGCGCGACAAGGCGGAGCTGGTGGAGCTGGGCTTTCCGCTGACGTACGTGCAGGGAGACGACGAGCGCCGGGACGGCTACATCGTCGACCGGGACGCCTACTACCTCCCGGAGGCGGACCTCTCCAAGGAGGAGCTGGCCGTGCTCTACGCCGCCGGCTCCGCAGCGCTGGCGTCGGGGGCCTTTCCGGGCCGGGATGACCTGGCGCACGCGCTGCGGAAGATCGGCTTCTTCGCCGGTCAATCCCTACCCACACCCCGGGTGCGCATGGAGCTGGGCTCCGTGCACGAGGGCCAGGAGAAGGAGATCTCCGCGCGCCTGGAGCAGCTCTGGGATGCGTGCGCGGCCCGCAAGTGGGTGGACCTGACGTATGCCAGCCCCAAGCAGGCCGGCACCACGCAGCGGCGGGTGGACCCGTATGGCTTGGCGCTGCGCCGAGGCGCCTGGACGCTGGTGGGGTACTGCCACCTGCGCAAGGACTTGCGGACCTTCCACGTCCACCGGATTCGCGAACTCAAGGTGAACACGGCGCGCCCGCGCACACCGGACTTCCAGGTGCCGGCGGACTTCTCGCTGGAGGCCCACGTGGCGTACTTCCCGTGGCAGCACCGGTTCCATGAGCAGGTGGAGGTGGCGCTCCACCTGTCGGGCACGCTCGCCTCGCGGGCCGCGGGCCTGTTGCCCGGCGCCACGCTGGAGCCGGCGGAGGAGGGGGCGGTGCGGGCGCGGCTGCCGGTCACGTTCGTGGACGGCCTGATGCGCTTCTGCCTGGCGCTGGGGCCGGATTGCCGCGTGGAGGGCCCGGAGCGGGCGCAGGCGCGTCTGCGGGAGATGGCCTCGCGCATCGTGTCGTGCCACGACGATTCGCTGGACAAGGTGAGCGCATGAGCAACGTCCACGAGCGGCTCCGCCGCCTGCTGTTCCTGGTTCCCTACGTCTCCAAGCACCCCGGCGTCACGGTGGACGCGCTCGCGCGCGCGCTCAACATCAGCCGCGAGGACCTGCTGGAGGAGCTGGACCTGCTCACCTGCGTGGGCCGGCCGCCCTTCAACCCGGACGACTACATCGACATCTACGTGGACAACGACCGCGTCTACGTGGACCTGGACCAGCGCCTGTTCGCGCCGCCCCGGTTGACGCCGGGTGAGGCCGCGGCGCTGGCCGCGTCGGCGGAGCTGCTGCGGCCGGCCACGGGGGACGCGTTGCAGAGCGCCCTCCAGAAGCTGGAGCGCGTGCTGCCGCCCGCCACCCGCGAGCGCTACCGGGAGATGTACCGGAAGATTGATGCGTCCACCGAGGCGCCCCAGGCCCTGGGGCCGCTCACCCGGGCCATCATCGAGCGCCTGGAGGTGACGTTCGGCTATGCCAGCCCCGGCCGGTCGCCGGAGCCGCGCACCGTGCGCCCCTACGAGCTGCTCAGCCACCGGGGGCAGTGGTATCTGCAGGGCTACTGCCACACCCGGCAGGACGCGCGCCTGTTCCGCCTGGACCGGATGGAGGACATCCTCGTCACGGACGTGTCCTTCCAGCCGCCCACGGACGCCCGGGCGGACGTGCCCAACCCGGCGCGGGGCCTGACGGATTCCTCGGTGCGCGTGCGCTTCTCTCCCGTGGCCGCACCCTATGTGAAGGAGCGCTTCGGCCAGGACGCTCGCCCGCTTTCCGACGGGGGCGTGGAGGTGCTGGTGGCGGGGGACAGCGAACGCTGGCTCACCCAGTGGGTCCTGTCCTTCGGTGGCGAGGCGCAGGTCATGGAACCGGCCTCCGCGCGCGCGGCCGTTGCCCGAGCGGCGCGGGCCTCTGTAGGATTGTAACCCCCCATGCCTTTCCAGCTGACGATCTCCGAGGGTAGAGAAGCCGGTAAGGAGTTCGTCTTCGACCAGGACTCCGTTCTCATCGGCCGTTCGACGGATTGTGACGTCGCGCTGTTCGACCCGGGTGTGTCCCGGCGCCACTGCCGCATCTTCCTCGACGGTGATGCCTACGCCGTCGAGGACCAGGGCAGCGCCAACGGGTCGCTCGTCAACGGCAGTCCGGTGAAGACGCAGGTGCTTGAGGACGGCGACAAGCTGACCCTGGGGCCGGTGACGTTCATCTTCGCCATGCTGACGGACGAGCCGGCCACGGGCGAAGAAGAGCTCCCCGCCGGCGCTCAGGACGGCGATGGCAGCACGCGCATCGTTTCCCTGGATTCCCTGAAGCGGCAGCGCAACAAGGGCGTCGCGTTGGCCCCGGAAGGTGCCGACCAGGAGGCGCTGAACGAAATCCGCGAGGGCGCCACCCGGTCCAACCTGCAGGCCCTGCGCCCCGTGTCCCAGGGGCAGAGCGGCTCACGGCCGGCGGCCATGGAGCGCTCGGCGCCAGCGGCACCGCCCGCGAAGCGGCCGTCCAGTTCGCCCCCGCCGGCCCGGGCCCGTCCGGCGCCGTCCGCGTCGGGCGGTGGTGGCCTGTCCGCGGCGGAGCGCGCGCGCATCCGGCGTGAGTCCCCCGGCGTGGTGTCCAGCGCGAAGCTCTTCTGGGCGGACGCCAGCCAGGGCGTGCGCACCGGCATCATCGGTGGCGGCGTGGCCATGGTGCTCGCGCTGTTCGGCGTCCTCTACTGGCTGGTGCTGAGCGGCGAGGACGGTCAGCCGGTGGGCGAGGAGCCCTCGATGTTGACCGGCCAGCCCATCCGCGACTCGTTCGGCCTGGGGCCGGGCGTGACCTGGGATCGCCCGGACATGAAGGTCTTCGAGTGGGAGTACACCGCCGCCACGCGCGCGGTGGTCATCCTCCACTACCAGGCCCAGGGCATCTCCAAGGACGAGGTCGTGGTGAGCGTCAATGGCGTGGACGTGGGCAAGGTGCCGCCCGACACGCTGGCCAGCCAGGACCGCTCCATCGAACTGATGATTCCGGCCCAGCACCTGAAGAAGGGCGAGCCCAACCGCATCATCTTCGACAACGTGAAGAATCCGCCGGGCGAAGACCCGTGGGTCATCTGGAACATCTGGGTGGAGCGTGCGCTGCTGCCGGACCTGCTGCCGG
The DNA here is from genome assembly GCF_013116825.1 of Myxococcus xanthus. Taxonomy (GTDB): domain Bacteria; phylum Myxococcota; class Myxococcia; order Myxococcales; family Myxococcaceae; genus Myxococcus; species Myxococcus xanthus_B. Next base: position 59,733 of record NZ_JABFNS010000021.1, on the reverse strand, counting down.
AGGAGCTGGTGCGCGAGGCCACCGAGTACCACAAGCGTGGCTTGAAGCACTTCCAGACGCCGGACATCGGCGCTCGCAACCGCTACGAGGCCTGGAAGTCCTTCCGCGTGTCGTGGCTGATGCTGGAGGCCCACCCGGAGCCGAAGCCGGACCTCTACTACGACGCCCAGGAGCGCATGAAGGCGGCGCAGCAGGAGCTGGACCGCACCTGCTCCAAGCTGCTGCTGGAGGTGGAGGGCTACTACAACCAGGGCAACTACAAGAGCGCCTCCGCCACCCTGGACCACGTGAAGGAGTACTTCCCGGAGTTCGACCAGCCGTGCGCCACCCGCGCGGACGCCAAGCGCGCGGAGTACGGCCTCTAGGCCGCGCCACGGCTTTCCGGTGCCCGTGACGTCGCGGGGTTGTCCCGTCGGCTTCCGGACACCGGCTGGCACTGGAAGACAGGCTGCGATGCGGCTCGGGTTGCCGGGTCGCGCGGGCATCCGCACCGTTGGGAGGCCATGCGTGACCCGGAGGCGTTGACCGAGCAGTCGGGGGAGGTGGACACGGGCGCGCCGCGGCGTGCGCCCACGCCCCCAGGGCCCGTGCCGGAGCATGGGCCGGTGTGGAGCCCCAACGTCTCCGGGCTGTCCCTGGCGCGCTACTACCTGCCGCGCCGCCACGGGGTGGTGCAGGGCAACGCATGCCAGCTGCTGCGCGACGGCGTGGAGGCCTACCCGGCCATGCTGGAGGCCATCCGCGGGGCGCGCCGTTATGTCCGCATGGAGACGTACATGTTCGTCTCCGACTCCGTCGGCGAGCTGTTCGGCGAGGCGCTGGCGGAGGCGGCCGGGCGCGGCGTGCACGTGAAGGTGCTGTACGACGCGGTGGGCTCCTGGACGAGCCGCCGGAGCTTCTTCGCCGGGCTGCGCGCGCGCGGTGTGGACATCCGCGCCTTCAAGCCCTTCAGCCTGTCACGCGGGCTGCGGCACCTGCTGCGGAGGGACCACCGCAAAATCCTGGTGGTGGACGGAGAGGTGGCCTTCACCGGTGGGGTGAACATCTCCGCCCACTGGGCGCCCGCGGAGATGGGCGCGGCGTGGCGGGATGACGTGCTGCGCATCGAAGGGCCGGCGGTCCATGAACTGGAGCGGTGTTTCTCCGCCACGTGGCGGATGATGTTCCAGGGCCGCTTCCACCGGCTGACCCGGCGGCTGGAGCGCCTGCGCAACCCGCCCCCCCCGCGCGGCGCGGTGGGGCTGGCGGTGTTGTCCAGTCGGCGAAGCATCCACCGGGCCTACCTGCACGCCATCCGCAGGGCCCGGCGCAGCGTGCTGGTGGCCGCCGCCTATTTCATTCCGGACCGGCGCATGGTGATGGCCCTGCGCGAGGCGGCCCGGCGCGGGGTGGAGGTCCATCTGCTGCTCAACGCTCGCAGTGACCACCCCATCCTGGAGTTCATGGCCCGGGCCTTCTACGAACGGCTGCTGAGCGCGGGCGTCCGCATCTTCGAGTGGCAGCGCGGCGTGCTGCACGCCAAGACGGCCGTGGTGGACGGGGTGTGGGGCACCATCGGTTCCTTCAACCTGGAGCGCCTCAGCCTGGCCTTCAATCACGAGGTGAACGCTGTCTTCGCCGACCCTCGCTTGGGACAGCAACTGGAAGACTCCTTCCGCGGCGACTGCGGGGACTGCCGCGAGGTGACGCTGGCGGAGTTCCGCCGCCGGCCCCTGTGGCAGAAGCTGCTGGAGCGGGCACTGTCTCTGCTTCGCAGAATCATTTGAGCCACCCCTGTTCGCCTCTCAGCGGGCCGCATGGTTCCGATGAGCGGGGCTGCACACCCGCGGCTGGAAGCGTCGGGCCCTCAATGCGCTCGCAGGAACCCTTTGCAACGCGTCAACGGGGGGCCTAGAAGTTGCCGCATCCCGCGCAAGGAAGGATGGCAACACACATGACCGACAGTTTCGGCACGAAGTCCCAGCTCAAGGTGGGCTCTGCCACCTATGACCTCTTCAGCCTGGGCAAGCTGGCGAAATCCCACCCGGCGGTGAACCGCCTGCCGTTCTCGCTGAAGGTCCTGCTGGAGAACCTGCTGCGCCACGAGGACGGTCGTGTGGTGAAGCGCGAGCACGTGGAGAAGATGCTGGCGTGGGACCCCAAGGCCACCCCGGACGTGGAAATCTCCTTCCACCCCGCCCGCGTGCTGCTCCAGGACTTCACGGGCGTGCCCGCGGTGGTGGACCTGGCGGCCATGCGTGAGGCGCTGGCCTCCATGGGCGGCAACCCGGACAAGATCAACCCGCGCAACCCGGCCGACCTGGTCATCGACCACTCGGTGCAGATTGACTCCTTCGCGACGTCCGCCGCGTTCAAGGAGAACGCCGAGCTGGAGTTCGAGCGCAACCGTGAGCGGTACGCGTTCCTCCGCTGGGGCCAGAGCGCGTTCAAGGGCTTTGGCGTGGTTCCGCCGGACATCGGCATCTGCCACCAGGTCAACCTGGAGTTCCTGGCGCACGTGACGTTCCGCCAGGGCAGCACTGTCTACCCGGACACGCTGGTGGGCACCGACAGCCACACCACGATGATCAACGGCCTGGGCGTGGTGGGCTGGGGCGTGGGCGGCATCGAGGCCGAGGCCGCGCTGCTGGGCCAGCCGATCACGATGCTGATTCCGCAGGTGGTGGGCTTCAAGCTCAACGGCAAGCTGCCCGCGGGCGCCACCGCCACGGACCTGGTGCTCACCGTCACGCAGATGCTTCGCAAGAAGGGCGTGGTGGGCAAGTTCGTGGAGTTCTACGGCAGCGGCCTGAAGAACCTGTCCCTGCCGGACCGCGCCACCATCGCGAACATGGCGCCCGAGTACGGCGCCACCATCGGCTTCTTCCCGGTGGACGAGGAGAGCCTCAACTACCTGCGCTTCACCGGCCGTCCGGACGACCTCGTGGCCCTCACCGAGGCCTACGCCAAGGAGCAGGGCCTGTGGCGGCGTGACGACGCCGAGGACCCCATCTTCAGCGACACGCTGGAGCTGGACCTGTCCACCGTGGTGCCCAGCCTCGCCGGCCCCAAGCGCCCGCAGGACCGCGTGCCCCTCAAGGACATGAAGTCCGGCTACGAGAAGTCGCTGGTGGAGATGCTGTCGGCCGGCAAGAGCAAGGGCGAGGACGAGGAGGGTGGCAAGGGCAAGGCCACCGCCGCCGCCGCGGTGCCCCCCGAGCGTCTGGCGCAGACCGTCACGGTGAAGAACGGCCGCCAGAGCTACCAGCTGGGCCACGGCGCGGTGGTGATTGCGTCGATTACGTCCTGCACCAACACCTCCAACCCGGCGGTGCTGGTGGGCGCGGGCATCCTGGCCAAGAAGGCCGTGGAGCGCGGCCTCAACCCGAAGCCGTGGGTGAAGACGTCCCTGGCCCCGGGCAGCCGCGTCGTCAGCGAGTACCTGCGCGACGCCGGCCTGCTGCCGTACCTGGAGGCCGTGGGCTTCCACATCGTGGGCTACGGCTGCACGACGTGCATCGGCAACTCCGGTCCGCTGACGGAGCCCGTGGCCAACGCCGTCACCGAGGGTGACCTCGTGGTGGCCGCGGTGCTGTCCGGCAACCGCAACTTCGAAGGCCGCATCAACCCGCACGTGCGCATGAACTACCTGGCCAGCCCGCCGCTGGTGGTGGCCTACGCGCTGGCTGGCGAAGTGGGCATGGACCTGGACAACGAGCCGCTGGGCACCGACCCCAACGGGCGTCCCGTGTTCCTCAAGGACATCTGGCCCACCAACGAGGAGATTCAGGAGGTCATCCGCACCTCCGTGAAGCCGGAGCAGTTCCGCAGCCAGTACGCCAACGCCATGGAGGGCGACGCGCTCTGGCAGCAGCTGCCGGTGGGCAAGGGCTCCACGTTCCAGTGGGACGACACGTCCACCTACGTGCGCAAGCCGCCCTTCTTCGACAACCTGCCGAAGGAGCCCAAGGCGACGCAGGACATCCATGGCGCGCACGTGATGGCGCTGCTGGGTGACTCCGTCACCACGGACCACATCTCCCCCGCGGGCAACATCGCCAAGACGAGCCCGGCGGCCAAGTACCTCATGGCCAACGGCGTGGAGCCCAAGGACTTCAACTCCTACGGCGCGCGCCGCGGCAACCACGAGGTGATGGTGCGCGGCACCTTCGCCAACATCCGCCTGAAGAACCTGCTGGTCCCGGGCGTGGAGGGCGGCGTCACCGTCCACATCCCCACGCGCGAGCGGATGAGCATCTACGACGCGTCCATGAAGTACCAGGCGGAGGGCACGCCGCTGGTGGTGCTGGCGGGCGCGGAGTACGGCACCGGCTCCAGCCGTGACTGGGCGGCCAAGGGCACCATGCTGCTGGGCGTGAAGGCCGTCATCGCCAAGAGCTTCGAGCGCATCCACCGCTCCAACCTGGTGGGCATGGGCGTGCTGCCGCTCCAGTTCGAGGCGGGCCAGGACGCGCAGTCGCTGGGCCTCACCGGCCACGAGAAGTTCGACATCACCGGCGTGGCGCAGGACCTGGCGCCGCAGAAGAAGCTCACCGTGAAGGCCACGGGTGAGGGTGGCACCAAGGAGTTCACGGTGGTGTGCCGCATCGACACGCCGAACGAGCTCGACTACTACCGCCACGGCGGCATCTTGCAGTACGTGCTCCGCCAGCTGGCCAAGGGCTAGCACGGAGACGAAGGAACCGGCGCCCTGCTTTCCTCGGCGGGCGCTGGTAGCACTGCGGCCCGGAGTCGCCCCCGTGGCGCTCCGGGCCGTCGTGTCTTCTAGGGCTCGCGCAGGCGGGCCCAGGCGGCGCGGTAGCGGGCCAGGCGCTCGGCGTCCTTGGGCGTCACCGCGGCCAGCCGCCGCACGTCCATGTTGTCCTCCAGGTCCGCCAGCTTCACGCGGCGGGCGAGCGCCAGCGGGCGCAGCCGTTCGATGAAGGCCTCGTACGTCTCGTCCTGGCGGCGGGTGAGCGCGTCCAGCGCGCCCAGGACGTTTTCCGGGTAGCCCAGCTCGCGCAGGCGCTCGAGCGTGTAGGGCGTGTCCTCCACCACGTCGTGGAGGATGGCCACGGTGCGCTCTTCGTCCGTGTCCAGCCGCATCATCACCCGCAGCGGGTGGAGGATGTACGTCTGGCCGGCCTTGTCTCGCTGGCCGTGATGCGCGGCCACCGCGAGCGCGATGGCGTCTTCGAGTGCGGGCATGCCCGTCTTCTAACGCCAGACGCCCTCCCCAGGCGAGCGGGGAGGGCGGGCCTTCACGTCACAGGCAGCTGGCCGCGTTCTCGTGGCGGCAGGTGTGCTGCTCCTGGGTGAGGGGCAGCTCGTACACGTTCTGGAGCACCTCGCTGTTCTCCGACACGTCCACCGAGGTGGCCTGGCGCTGTCCGGGCTCCTGCATGACGGCGCTGTATTTCACGCTGCCGGTGGGCGAAATCATCACCGCGGTGGCGGGCTCGGGCGGCGGTGACAGCACCGCGCGCTCCTGGTAGCGCGCGTTGTCGAAGGACGCGGCGCAGTTGGGCAGGCCGCTGAGGAAGTCCGCCTGGTAGAAGCGGGCCCGGGCGGCGGTGCTGCTGCACACCTCTCCGTCCTGCGACGGGTAGATGACGTTCCACAGCGTGCAGCTGGCCACCGTGGCCGCGCCGCCCGCCGTCTTGTGGGTGTGGTTGTCGGTGTACTCCAGCATCCATCCCTCGCCTTCGGGCGTGGCGCCCGTCGCGGAGCAGGCTCCGGACGCGTCGCAGGTGATGTTCGTCACGTCCACCAGGTCACCGCTGGTGTCGTTGTCGTTGGTGCGGTCGCTCAGGCGCTTCGCGTCGAACTGGCTCGCCGTCATGGGGCCCTCCGCGGAAACAGCGGTGGCATCCTCGGCGAACGTCTGCCCGGCCACGCCGTACACGCGCACGCCGTAGAAGCGATTCTTCCCAATGGCGTTGACGGTGCGGGTCAGCTCCAGGTCCGCGAAGTTGGGCGCCACGTTGCTCACGTCGAGGCAGCGGAAGTGGCCCTCGGCGTCCTTGCCGCACTCCACGCGCGCGGGGCTCATGGAGGTGTAGTCCTGGGGGGCCCCCGGGCAGGAGCGGGCCTCGTGCCGGGTGAACCGGGCCGACACCACCGTCTGGCCCGGTTCGCCACAGGCGGGCTGCGAGGCCGTCCCACGCGTCAGCGTGGACTGTGCCAGGCCCCGCTGCGTCCACTGGTGCCGCGACTGGGTGATGTTCTCGCCGATGCGGTCCACGCGGTAGTCCACCTCCACGTTGCCGCACCCGTAGCGCGCGCAGGCCTGCGGGTTGTCGAAGCGGCAGATGCCGGCCTGGTCATCCAGCAGCGCGTAGCGGTCACCCGTGCCGACGAGCGCGCGCATGGCGCCCGTGCCCGGCTGGATGCCAATGGAGGGCACGTAATAGAAGGGCCACGTGCGCGTGAGGCTGTCGCCCTGGCTGCCCGACGGACCCACGGCGTCCCGGTCCATCTGGAAGGCGCGCGCGGCGCTCCAGTTGCCGATGAGCCGGGTGCTCGGGTCCAGCGCGCCGGGCACGGACATGCGCGCCACCCACAGCTGGCCGCGCATGTCACCGAAGACGGCCGTGTCGAAGAAGCCGTCCTGCTGCACGTTGCCCGCCACGCCGTAGTCCACCAGCGCCACGGGTGCCGCCACGCTGTGCGTGAGGTGCCGCGCGGGCCCGTGCTGCTCGCCGGTGGCGTTCGGGTCGAATTCGAACTTCCACCACAGGTTGTCGGTGCGGCCATTCACCTCGGGGGACCACGCGTCCACCAGGTAGATGCCGCGGCCCTTCTCCTGGCCGGGGGACCAGCCGCCCGACAGGGCCACCATCCACCGCTCCTGGGTCTCCACGTTGTAGCGGGACACGGGACCCGCCGAGGTGCCCGCCTCCACCAGCACGGGGCCAATGGGCGGCGGCTTGGGGCTGAGGGAGAAGAGCGTCTTGCCGAAGAGGGCGGCCTCCGGGGAGTCCGGCTGCGGGTACATCCACTGCATCCGGGGCGCGCCGAAGCGGCCGGTGCTCGAGTCCGCGCGCAGCTCCAGCGCCAGGTAATGCACGCCGCCGCGTCCCTCCGAAATCACCGCCATCGTGTGGTACTCGGTGGACTGCTTGATGCCGTCCGGCTGCGAGCCGTCCGAGCCGTCCGCCCACACGTCGCGCACCATGATGTCGCCGTCCACGTAGTACTGGTGGCCGGCCGCCATCTCGTGCAGGCGCGACAGCAGGTCGGGCGGGATGAAGGCCCACTCCTCCTCGCCGTTGCTGGGCGAGTACTCAATCATGGGCAGGCCGCCCTCGCAGTTGTCGCTGCTCGCGGTGCTGTCGCGGAAGGCGTGCAGCATGCCGTCGTTGGCGCCCACCAGCACCAGCTTGTCGCGGCGGCGGTAGCGGTGCAGGTACGCGTCATACGCGTCCACCTCCACGGTGTTGCCGCAGCGGCTGATGCTCTCCGTGGCGAGCGGCGTGGGCGACACGCCCAGTTGCTGGCTGTAGAGCGTGCGCGTGCACTGGTTGCTCATGCCCAGGTTGCACAGGAACTTGTCCATGGGCGGGTCCACCAGCACCGGCGCGGAGTGGAAGATGTCGCCCAGCACGGAGCGGCGCACCTCGGTGCGGTTGCCGTTGCCGTCCTCGTCCGCCAGGTCCTGGCCGCGCACGTATTGGATGAGCGTGCGCACGCAGATGTCGTTCACCCAGGTCTGCGCCTGCTCCAGGCTGCCGAAGCCGGGCACCGCGACGCTCATGGCCGCGGCGGCCTGCTGGGGCGTCAGCCGGAGGCCCGTCATCAACGTGCCCGGGTCGATGTCCAGGGGGCTGAGCGACTGCACCTTCGGGCAGACGGGGGTGCCGAGGATGCCGAAGTAGCTCTTCAGCACCTCGCGGTTCTCCACGGTGAACTCGATGGGCGTCGCCGCGTTGTCCGCGGCGGTGAGGCGCCCGTCCTGGTTGCTGTCCGTCACCGTGTAGATCTTCCGGCTGTTCAGCGCCCGGGCCATCAGCGCGCGGCGCGCCTCCCAGAACTGGGTGGCCGGGGTGCTGCCTCCGTCCTTGATGAAGTTGCCGGATGTGTCCTCGACGACGATGTCCCCGTCCCGGTCCACGACGAAGATGTCGTCCATGTCGCCGTCGCCGTTCTTGTCGACACCTTCCACGAACTCGTTGAACTGGTTGAAGCGCCACAAGTCGCCGCGCCAGGCGCTGTCACCGGAGGCGGGCGACATGCGCGGCATCAGCGCGCTGAGCGTGGAGCTGCCCGTCTGGAACGAAGAGATGGCCGCGGCGGCGAACGCGATGTTCCGGTTCTGCACGTCGTCGACGATGGCCTGGAGCGCCGACTTCAGCTGGCTGGAGTTGGTGGCCGCGTAGAAGCGCCCGCCGCCCGCGTCCGCGGTGACGCGCAGCAGGTTGATGGCGCGCGTGTTCGTCAGCGCGAATCCCACGGTATAGGTGGCCACCGCCTGCGACCCGGCGAGCTCTGGCCGCAGGTCGTTTGTCCACATCCACTTGGCGATGCGGTGGATGTGGCTGTTGGAGTCGCCGCTTTTGGCGCCCTGGCCCGCCGCGGCGCAGTTGGAGCAGGGCACTTCCAGGTTGCGCACCTGGACAGGGACCTGGGCGGAGTCGCTGTCGGGCTCGTTGGGCTCTCCGTCCGTGAGCAGAATCATGGCGTTGAAGCCGCAGGTGAAGCAGATGGCGGCTTGTCCGGGCGCGGCCTCGTCGTTGAAGCCCGAGTCGCGCAGGTATTCACTGCCGAACCAGCCGGGGAACGGGTCGCTCCCGGCGGAGCGGAAGTAGGTGCTGGCGCCCCACATGGCCTGTGTCAGGGGCGTGCCCGTGTTGAAGCGCAGCCCGTTCCGCATCTTGCTGAGCAGGCTGTCGCGGTGCTCTTCACGCTTCGCGCCGCTGAGCGACTCCTCGCAGCGGGGACCGAAGCGCTCGAAGCGCACCACGTCCTGACCGCTCCACTTCACCGTGCCGGTGGCTTCGCTGCTCGCGGAGAACGTCACCACGCCGAAGCGCGTGCGCTCCGAGTCCTTGAGCACCTGGCTGATGACGTTGACGGCGGAGTGGCCGCGCGGCGAGTAGAAGTTGAGGAAGTTGCCCGACGCGACCCGCTTCTCGTCGGTGTACTGGAAGTACCCTTTCGTCGTCAGGCACTGCGCGCACGCGGCCCGCGCGGCGGGCCCGTTGCCGGTGTTGCTGGTGCCCACCAGATTGGCGCATGCCGCCGCCGCGTTGTCGCTGATGACGGTGTTGGGGGGGGGCTGGTCGAAGCGCACGGGATTTCTGTTCATCCCGAAGCTGGTATGCGAGCCGCTGCCTTCGCCGTCGAAGCGGTAGTAGTTGGCCGGCACGAACCAGGGCGAGTCCTGGTTGGTCAGCGACAGCCACATCCGCGGGTATGCGACGTTGGCGTCGTAGTTCAGCTCGTTGATATTGGCCTGACGGCAGCCGGGGAACTGTCCGCCGCTGTCCTTGTCGTAGCTGTGGTAGTCGCTGTTGCTCCAGGCGATGGGCCACCACGCCATGGAGCCCGACGTATCCAGGATGAGCAGGATGTTGGGCGGGCCGCTGGGGCTGGTGAAGAAGCGCTCGTCGCTGCCGCGCGCCGGGTTGAGCAGCGCGTCCAGGCGGGAGGTGGACTGCAGGCTGCAAGACGCCGGGTCCTGCGCGAGCGCGCCAGGGGCGGCCAGCAGCACGGACAGGGCCGTCAGTGTGGAGAAGAGTGCCTTCATGGGGGGCTCGGGGAAGGGCGGGGCGGAAGGGGTCAGATGCCGAAGCGGAAGACGAACTCGGTCTCGGCCTGGCGGCCTCCGGGCTCGTCACACATGACGACCACGCGGTAGTAGCTGCCGCCGGCCGTGCCTTCTCGGAGGGTGTTGGCCGCGTCGCTCACCTGGTCCTTGCCGCTGCTGAACGAGGACGAGGCGAGCACCGCCGCCGTGGGCGCCGACGCGGTGTCACCCAGGTGGGCGGTGCGCATGACGCTGCTGTCGGCGACGACCTGGTCGTCTTGCAACACCTGCTCCAGGCTGATGCTGGTGACGGGCACCGCGCCGGTGCCGAACACCTTCAGCCGCGACAGCAGGTAGCGCCGCGCCGTCTCCGCGCAGGCCTCCACGCGGTCGCTGCGCGTCTTGGCCACGGCGGCGGACTGGTTGCGGCCGGTGAAGGTGATGGCGCCCACCACGAGCAGCAGCAGCACCGTCAGGGCAATCAAGGTGATGGCCAGGGCGCTGCCCCGGCGTGAGGCGAAGTGGGTCATGATGGCTAGCCTCCCCAGACGTTCTTGATGTCACCGGCGACGCCGTCGGCGCGCAGCTCGGGGATGAAGAAGGCGCGGGACGTCATGTTGGGAATGCGGACGGACGTCTCCACGGTGGTGCGGAAGAACATGTCCTCGGGATTCACGGGGTCCGCGTTGAAGAGCCTGCGGCCCTGGTTCTTCGTGCCGGAGGGCAGCGGGCGCGCCGAGCGCACCGTGAGGCCCACGCCCACCGAGCGGATGTTGGCCGGGTTCATGTTGTAGCGGAGGGGCGCGTCGTACGGCGTGCTGTACGTGGGCGCGGGAACGTGGTCGTCGTACTTGGGCAGCACGACGGAGTCCTCGTCACCCAGCACCCAGGCCATGCCGCTGCCCACGGCGCCGTCGGGCGCGGGCAGGCCGGCGCAGCACGCGGAGTTCGCGGGCGGCCGGTTCATCTGGTAGCTGACCTGGAAGGACTCCACGTCCACGGCGATGGGGTCGAAGTCGGCGTTGGCCGCCCAGCCGTGCCTCATCACCAGGTACGGGCGCCCACCGAACGCCTCCACGCGCAGCCGCTTCTCATGCACCAGCATGACGAAGGGCCTGCGGCCGGTGTCCGCCATGCAGGACCTGGGCACATCGCCCGGGAGGCCCGCGGCGAGCGCGGTGTCCAGCGTGGCGCTGGTGCCATCCGCGGCAACGTCCGCCGAAAGCCGCCCGAGGAAGTAGTCCTGACCGCCTGGACAGGCGATGAGCATGGCCTGCCCCTGGCGCAGCGGCTGGCCGAAGGTCGTGGCGGGTTCCAGCGTCAACTGGAAGGGCGGCGCCCCGGTGCCGTCGAGCTCGCCGCGGCGCAGGAACATGGGGTCGCGGTAGCGGAAGGCCAGGTCGTCGGTGACGAAGTGGCCCCAGTCCTCCACTTCCTCCGTGTAGTTGTCCTTTCGGTCCCCCGGCAGGCCCACCGTGTCGAAGTTGAAGGCGATGGCGGGGTCCAGCCCGTAGCCCGCGTAGCGCAGCGTGCGGTTGAGGAAGTCGGTGCCGACGCGGCTGCCTTCGACGGCCGTCTTGGAGACGGTGTTGTTCTGGAAGATGTTGTTGACGGCGATGATGGTCCCCGCCACCGCCAGCAGCACCACCGAGGAGACGGTGATGCCGACCAGCAACTCGATGAGCGTGAAGCCGCGGCGCGCGTGTGTCCTGGGGGTGTTCACAGCTCCACCCCCGCGCCGTTCTCCGCCGGGTTGTAGAGCGCGACGAACTGCTTGACGTAGCGGCGCTGGCCGGCGCTGCGGAAGGACACCACCACCGCGACCGAGTCGATGGCCTGCGCCGGCGTCCAGACGAGGACGCGGCGGTAGTGCTCGCTCTCCTCCGGCGAGTAGCCGGGAACCACGCGGAGCAGCGGGTCTCCGGCCGCGGTCTCGAAGGCGTCCAGGTCCACGACGCAGGTGTCGGGCAGGGTGGCGAGGCCGCCGGCCAGCTCGAGCGTCTCCGCGGCGCCAGCACAGCGCGCGGCAGACAGCGGCCCGGTGTCCGCGAAGAGGCGGGCGCGCCCCTGGAGCTGGATGCCGGAGCGCACCTGCGAGGCGATGGCGCTGGCCTGTGACAGGCGGTTGGCGGCGGCGTTCTGCTGGCTGGCGAAGATGAGCCCGCCGAAGACGCCGCTGATGCCCATGGCGAGGATGGCGGCGGCCGCCATGCCTTCAATGAGCGTGGCGCCGCGCATGTGGGCGCGGCGGGATGCGGGATTCAGTCGCTTCATCGGTTGACCCTCATGTCGACGAAGCCAACGGGCGCGGACACGGCGAAGAGGTATTCGCGCTGCCCGTCGGTGGAGAGAAGCGCCAGCGACGCGGCCCGATTCACGGCGCCGTTGCCGGCGGGGAGGACGGGCTGGCCCGCGCCGTCCACGAAGCGCGCGGAGCCGTCACTGCGGAAGACGATGGCGCCCCGCCGCGGCGCGCCGCTGCAGAAGCTGCAGTCCGTGGCGGCCAGTCCCTCGAAGATGCCGGTCCACGCCAGCTTGCCGCTGGCGCCGAAGCGCACGGTGCGCTGCGAGTAGCGGTCCAGGTACATGGAGTCCATCAACCGGCCCTGGTCCGCGGAAGGCTGGATGTTCAGCGGGGGCGAGAAGGTGCCGAAGCTCAACTGCCCGCCGGGGCCCGCAACGTCTCCGAAGTCGCGCAGGCGGTCCTCCAGCAGGAACCAGGCGCCATGGCCCGCGCCAGCCTGACCCTCCGGATTGATGTCCGGGTAGATGATGAGCCACACGTCGGCCTGACGGTCCACGGCGCGGGCGCGGGCCTCGGCGAGCGCGCCGGACAGGTCGGAGGCCGCGTTCTGCGGACCTGCCCTCGCGCTGAGCCGCGCGTAGCCCGCGTAGGCCAGCGCGGCCAGCACCGCGATGATGGCGAGGACGATGCTGACCTCCAGCAGCGTCATTCCGCGTGCGTCGCGCCGGCTCATTTGGCGACCTCCACGCGCACGCTCAAAGGCTGCCTGCTGCCCTGGCGCCACACGAGCACCTCGGACACGCCCAGGCTCAGCCCCTGGACCATGATTTGATTCGGCTCACCGAGCGACGCCTCGACCACCGCGGAGGCCTGGACCCTCACGCGCTCGGCGTTCTTCACGATGAACTGCGTCTGATGAAGGGGCTCCACCCGCACCACCAGGCCGGAGGGCTGCGCGTTCCTCGCCTCGACGGCGTAGTCCGGCTCGGGCGCGGCGGCGGAAGGGGCGGTGGCGGCGTCCTGGGCCCACGCGGCGGAGGCGGCCAGCGTCAGCGTCAGGGGCGCCCACAGCTTCCAGCGAGGCGCGCGGGAACGGTTCTGCTGGGGAGGCGTCGGAAAAACTGTGAGCAAGGGCATGGGGGGATGTCCTGCGGGCACAATGACCCCTGGGGGCTGGGGCAATGGAGACACGCGGGTGTCTTTGCACACCTCGTGCCTCCCCGTCTGGTGAGCCAAGTCCCCGACACTCCATGGCAAATTCCCAGGAGGAGGTCCCTGCGAGCAGCAGATGACCTCGCAACGTCTGCGAGCCCGCAAACTTTAGGCGCACTCTGACTGTCCAGTGACAGGGGCACTGGAGTCCGAATGGACCCTGGGTTACCAGCCAGACTTGCTGTTTCTCAGCGCCTTCTTTTCGGAGGTGCGCTTCTTGCCTTCCAGGCGCCGCCGCTTGGAGCCGGCGGTGGGCTTGGTGGCCCGCCGCACCTTGGGCACGAAGGTGAGGACCTTGAGTCCCTCGCGCAGGCGCTCCAGCGCCACGCCTTTGTTCTGCACCTGGCTGCGGCGCTCGGTGGCGCTGACGGACAGCTCGGTGGGGGCGTGTGTGAGGCGCACGCCGCTGGCGGTGGTGTTGCGGTGCTGGCCCCCGGGGCCCGAGGCGATGAAATAGTCCACCTCACACGCCTTCAGGAGGGACTCGTCGTCCAGCTTGAGGGCGTCCAGCGCGGCCTGCCGGCGGGTGGGTGAAATGCTCATGGCTGTCTTCAAGGTATCCCTCCCTGGCCCCTTCGTGCACCGCTGTCGTGCGTGCAGGCCCCGGCGCTGGACGGGGCCCCGTCGTCCGCCTGACGGGGGATTTCAGGTTCACAGGAGTGGGCTCTCGATTTGATTCGGGCATGAGGCGGCTCCGGGACGAAGCTCCCCTGATGCCAGTGGGGGTGCCCCGGGGCCGAGGGCCGCGCTGGAGGGCCGCGGCGTGCGCCTCGCGTGGCGGTGCTAGCGCACGTTGATGGTGGTGCCCGTGCTGGCCTGCCGTCCGTCCTCGCTGGTGGCGGTGATGGAGGCGGCGACGGGCACGCGGGTCATGCCGCGGTCGGTGTTGATGGAGGGCTCCACGAAGGTCTGGTCCGCGGGGATGGTGACCGTGGGCATGCTGATGCGGCGGGTGGGCGACTCCAGGGCGACGGTGACGGGGCCGGTGAAGCCCTCCGCCCGCGTCACGGTGATGCGCACCTTCTCGTTCTGACCGGCGAACAGGTCCAACTGGCGCGGCTCGATGGTGACGGAGAAGTCCGGCTGGGCCACGGGCGGCGGAAGGATGACGAGGAAGATGTTGGCGCTGGCCGCGAACGTCTCCGTGGCGTTGGTGGCCATCAGCAGGGTGCGCATCATGCCGCGGGCCTGCGTGTCCTGCGCCACCGAGTAGGTGGCCGTCGCGGTGACGCTGGGCTCGCCTTCGGGCAGGACGATTTCCGGCGTGAGCGTCACGCCCTCGGGCGCATTCTGGAGGTTGATGCGGAACGCGCTCTGGTCGTCGCCCTCGCGCCGCACGGTGATGTCCACCGGAAGGCTCTCACCGGGAATGGCGGTGAGGGTGTCGGGGAGGTCGAAGGCGATGCGGAAGAAGGGCCCGTCGCTGCCGCAGGACAATGTGAGCGCGCTGCTGACGAGGAACAGGCCCCCGATGAGGGAGCGGCGGAGGGATGGGGTCATGTTCTTGAATCTCCTGGTGCGTGCCAGCATCCGTCCACCGTGGCACCCGGGCAAGCCGCTCCAGAGCAGGCGGGCTCAGCGGAACAGCGCACGGGCCACTTCATAGGTGCCCACGTGCGCATCAATCGTGGCGGACAGGGGCTTCGCGTAGCCGCCGCCCAGGGTGAGCACCGCGGGGAGGCCTCGCTGGCGTGCCGCCTCCAGCACCAGCCTGTCGCGCGCTCTCAGTCCGGCGTGAGTGAGGGACAGCCGTCCCAGCGCGTCTTCCGTGAGCGGGTCCACGCCCGCCTGGAAGAAGAGGATGCAGGCGCCCGCGCTGTCGAGCACCTCGGGCAGGTGCAGGGCGAGCGCGTCCAGGTATGCCGCGTCTCCCGTTCCGTCCGGCAGGCCCACGTCGAGGTGGGAGGGCTGCTTGCGGAAGGGGAAGTTGTTCTCTCCGTGCATGGAGAAGGTGAAGACGGAGTCGTCGCCGGTGAAGACGGCGGCGGTGCCGTTGCCCTGGTGGACGTCCAGGTCCACCACCACGGCCCGGCGGATGTCGCGCGAGGCCTGGAGCGCGCGGATGGCCACCGCGATGTCATTGAAGACGCAGAAGCCCTCGCCGTGGTCCGGAAAGCCGTGGTGCGTGCCGCCGGAGAGGTTGCCGCCGATGCCGTCCTGGAGCGCCGCGCGGGCGGCGTCGAGGGTGCCCGCCACCGCGGCGGAGAAGCGCCGCACCAGCGCGGGGGACCAGGGGAAGCCGAGGCGCCGTTGCTCGGCGTCGGTGAGGGTGCCCTGGGACAGCGCGTCGAGGTAGCGGGGCGTGTGGACGCGCGCGAGGTCCTGGCGTGGGCAGGGCGTGGATTCGGTGAGGGATTCCGGGGAGAGCACGCCCCGCTCCAGGAGCGCCTCGCGCAGCAGCCGGTACTTCTCCATGGGGAAGCGGTGGCCGGGAGGCAACGGGACTTCGTAGCTGTCCGAATGGAAGACGCGCACGGGGAGGGAGCCCTAACGCCAGGGCCGGGCGGGTGCAACCGGCGGCGCGCGTGAGAAATCGACCGGGGGCGTAGACCCGGGGGCGAAGTCATTCGTTTCGAACCTCGCCGTCGTCCTTCCCCTTGGAGAACGCCATGGACCGCAAGTCCCTGTCGCGCGCCGCGCTGTCGGCCGCGCTCGTCACCGCTCTGTCCGCTGCCCTGTCCCTGGCCGAGGAGAGCCCGACTCTCAAGCCCGTGGAGAAGCCCGCGCCCGCCAGGACGGCGACGCCGGCCGCTCAGGCGAAGCCCGCTCCGAACCAGCAGCCCGCGCAGCCGGCGGCGTCCCAGCAGCAGGTGCCCGCCGCCCGGCCGGAGATTGAAGTGGTGTTCGTGCTGGATACGACGGGCTCGATGAGCGGGCTGCTGGAGGGGGCGAAGCGGAAGATCTACTCCATCGCCTCGCGCATCGCGCAGGGCCGTCCGACGCCGCACCTGAAGGTGGGGCTGGTGGCGTACCGCGACGTGGGCGACGACTACGTCACGAAGCGCTTCGACCTGAGCGACGACCTGGACACGGTGTTCGCCAACCTGCGCAAGTTCGAGGCGGGGGGCGGCGGGGATACGCCCGAGCACGTGGGGCGCGGGCTGGGCGAGGCCGTGTCCAAGCTGTCCTGGAGCAAGAACCGGGAGGTGATGAAGGCCATCTTCCTGGTGGGGGACGCGCCCCCGGCGCAGCGCAACGACGACTGGGATTTCAAGCACTGGGCGAAGAAGGCCCGGGAGAAGCACATCGTCGTGAACACCGTGCGGTGCGGCGGGGACGCCGAGACGGAGGTGTCGTGGCGGTTCGTGGCGAAGCTGACGGACGGCACCTTCGACACCATTGACCAGGGCGGTGGCATGGTCGCCGTCGCCACGCCGTATGACGCGGAGCTGGCGAAGGTGAACGCGGAGCTGGCCACCAAGACGCTCTACACGGGCCGCAGGGAGGTCCAGGCGGAGAACATGGCGCGCGCCGCTTCCATGGGGGCGCTGGCGCCGGAGGCCGCGGCCGAGCGCATCAGCTACATGAAGAAGACGCGCGGCGGTGGGGCCGCGGGAGCCCCCGCGAGCAGCGCGCCCAAGGCGGTGGGCGGCGCGGTGGACCTGGTGGAGGCGCCGTCCGCGCTGGATGGCGTGAAAGCGGACGAGCTCCCCGCCGAACTCAAGGGCATGTCCAAGGAGGCGCAGGTCGCGAAGGTGAAGGCGCTCTCCGAGGAGAAGAAGGCGCTGGAGAAGAAGGCGGAGACGCTGGCCGCGGAGCGTGAGGCGTGGCTGACGAAGAACGCGCCCGAGAAGGAGGACGCCTTCGACGCCAACGTGATGAAGGGCGTGAAGGCGCAGGCCGCCCGCTACAACATCGCCTACTGAGCGTCAGCGAAGCGGGGGACAGGAAGCCGCGGGCGCGCTGGGAGGCGTCCGCGGCTTTCGCGTGTCAGGCGTGGGCGCGCAGGAACTCCAGCAGCGCCGGATTGACGGCTTCCGGGTGCGTCATGTTCGCCGCGTGCGCGGCGCCGGGAACCGGGACGAAGCGCACGCTGCCGGGCAGCGTCTGGTGCAGGTGCTCGCCGTGGGCTGGAGGCATGCCGAGGTCCTCCAGCCCGTGGAAGACGATGGCGGGGCAGCGAATCTCCGTCAGCCGCCCGGAGATGTCGTCCCGGTCGATGAGCGAGCGGATGGCGTTGGCGAAGTGTCCGCCGGGGATTTGCCGCCAGCGCGGCAGCCAGGCGTCGAAGTAGCGCGTGTCCCCGATGATGGCCTGCGCCAGCCCCTGCACCAGCGGGTCGATGGGGCCCTGCGTCTCCCAGATGTCGGCGGACTGCTGATAGGCGGCGCAGGTGGGCGCGTCGTCGTTGGTGCCCCGGGTGCTCATC
Organism: Myxococcus xanthus; assembly: GCF_013116825.1. Classification (GTDB taxonomy): domain Bacteria; phylum Myxococcota; class Myxococcia; order Myxococcales; family Myxococcaceae; genus Myxococcus; species Myxococcus xanthus_B. The sequence goes on along the minus strand of NZ_JABFNS010000021.1, from coordinate 42,180 downwards.
AGCACCAGCGCCCGGACGCGCTCGGGGTGCTTCAGCGCCACGCGCAGCGCGCTGTAGCCTCCCTGGGACATGCCGCCCACGACGGCCCGCTCGACGCCCAGGTGGTCCAGCAGCGCCACGCAGTCCGCGGCCGAGTCCCACGGCGTGAAGGGCTTGCCGTCCCAGCGTGTCTGCCCGAAGCCGCGGGCATCCCAGCGGATGACGCGGAACTCGGGGGCCAGCGCCGCCACCTGCGCGTCGAACATCCGGTGGTCCATGAGGAAACCATGGCCCAGGATGAGGGGCCGGCCGTTCCCGCCGGAGTCCTCGAAGTAGATTCCCTGTCCATTCAGCTCGGCGATGGGCATGGCCCCTCCGTCTATCACCCCCGGGAAGGCCGCGCGCGCTACTCCCGCGTCACCGCCTGGAGCACCACTTCCCGCCGCCGCTCCAGCAGCCGCAGCGCCAGGGGAAGCACCCCGCGATACAGCGCCACGTTCAACGCGGCGGCCAGGAGAATCATCGCCGCGGTGTGCCACGTGGGCCCCTCCTTGCCCGCCAGCTTGAGCGCCCAGCCAAAGGGCATGCAGCCCGCGCTGGCCGCGAGGATGCCCAGCATGGAGGCCGTCAGCGGAACCTTGTCCCGCCGCTTGAGGCTCGCGTGGAACTTCACCGGGAAGTACAGCGACAGGAAGTTGCCCGCGGCCAGCAGCATGGGCACCACGGCTCCCACGGCCGCCATGGCGCACAGCATGTCCAGCCCGGTGCCGAAGCCGAAGTACACCCGGTAGAAGAGCGCCACCATCGCCGCCATCCCGAGCGCCGCCGCGCCCTGCACTTGATTCTTCGCGCGCAGCACGTCCGCCAGGTCCAGGGGCGCCGCCAGGAAGGCCGCGAAGCCCTGCCCGTCGTACGCGAAGGTGTTCTGGGAGAACGTGGACGCAATCACCACCGCGCCGTAGATGCACAGGCCCCCCATCAGCCACGCATCCGCCGAGCCGCCCAGGAGGAACACGAACAAGTCCCTTCCGGACAGCAGCTTCAGCAGGATGGCCAGGATGAAGGGCACTGACGCCAGCAGCCGCGCGCGTGGGTTGCGCCACAGGTCCAGGGCCTCGCGCGTCACCAGCGTGGTGTAGCGCGTCCGCGTGGTGGCGAACGGGTTGCTGTCCCCCGAGTCCTTGCGCGAGCCCCCCGCGCGGCCCGCCTGCCGGTGGAAGCGCATCAGCAGCGCGTAGGCCACCGCCATGCCCACGCCCGCGAAGAAGAGCAGCGCCGCCGCCTCGAGCATGGCCACCCGGGGCCGGTGCCAGGCGAGCTGCGCCAGCGCGTCTCCGAAGAGCCCCGGGGGCACGCGGCCCAGCGCCACCGCCGCGTTGATGATGAGGGACATGTCCAGCGCGTCCACGCCCGCCTCGCCCACCGCCGTCAGCCACGAGGTGTCGATGGGCGGAATGAACGACGCGCCCAGGAGGAAGAGCGCCAGTCCTCCGCCCATGATTTCCGCGCTGTGCTTCTCCCTCAGCACGTTGATGACGGCGTACAGCGCCACCCGGCTCCAGGCTGCGCACAGGAGCGCGAAGAGGACGTAGAGGACCACCGCGAGCCACGGCATGTACAGCTCGTAGACGGACGCGAAGCCCAGCGCGGCCCCGGTGAGCGGCGCGTAGAAGACGAGCGCGCGCGGCTCGAAGAGGCTGGCCACCGTCGACGCGATGAGCAGCCGGAAGGGGGAGATGGGGAAGGCGGCGTAGCGGCTCAGCTCGGAGTGGTCATCCACGCCCGCGGACAGCAGCGGCCACGTCACCCACACCGAGAAGGTGACGAAGCACAGCAGGTTGAGGATGAAGTAGGGCCACACGTCGCTCTCCGCGATGGGCCGCAGCCGCATCAGCGCGAAGAACGTCAGGCCAAGGAAGAGGCCCGGCGCGCTCGACGCGGCGAAGGCGGCCACGGCGAGCAGCCGGCTGCGTCCGGGGCCCTGATTCAACCCGATGTCGAAGCGCAGCCCCCACAGCAGCCACAGGTGCCGGAAGAAGCCGGGCACGGCGGGGCGGCTCATGCGGTCTCCTGGCGCAGCGGCGTCACGGACGCGGGCGCCTCGCCGTAGAAGGACAGGCGCGCGTTGCGCGAGGCCGGCACGGAGATGAGCTTCTCGAACACCGCCTCCAGCGACGGGCACTCGTAACGCGACAGCAGCGAGCCCACCGGACCCTGGTCCAGCATCCGGCCGCCGCGGATGATGCCCGCGTGCGTGGCCAGCCGCTCGGCGATCTCCAGCACGTGCGTGGTGAGCAGCAGCGTCACGCCTCGGCGGCTCAGCTCACGCAGGAGCTCGCGGATGACGCCGGCGGCCAGCACGTCGATGCCCTCGAAGGGCTCGTCCAGCAGCACCAGCTCCGGCGCGTGGATCAGCGCCGCGGCGATGGCGAGCCTCCGGCGCATGCCCTTGGAGTACTCCGCCACCAACGCGCCCGCCTTGTAGGTGAGCTCCGTCAGCTCCAGCAGCTCGGTGGCGCGCGCGGCGGCCTCGTCGCCGTCCAGCCCGTACATGCGCGCGCAGAAGGTGAGGTACTGCCGGCCGGTGAGCCGCTCGAAGAGGCTCAGCTCCTCCGGCACCACGCCGACGCGGCGCTTCACTTCCATGGGCCTGGCCACCGCGTCCACCCCGAGCATGCGGATGGAGCCCGCGTCCGGACCGTACACCCCTGTCAGCAAGGCGATGCTGGTGGACTTCCCGGCCCCGTTGGGGCCCAGGTACGCGTAGAAGGCGCCGCGGGGAATCTGCAGGTCCAGGCCGTTGAGCGCGCTGAAGCCGCCAAAGCGCTTCTGCAGTCCGCGTGCGTCGACCGCCAGGTCATCAGTGGGAGAGGGCATCATGGAATGTCCTCCATCTCACCCGAGCCCGGCACCGGGGGACAATCCCCACCCGTCAACAGGGGGATGCCCGCCGGCTCCTACGGTGCCGTCTCAGTGGACGAGCGACATCTCCGGCGGACCGGCAATCTGCTGCACCGTCATCCGCACCTTGTCCAGGTCCACGGGCTTGGAGATGTAGCCCGCGGCCCCCACGAGCTCGGCCTCCCATTCGAAGCCGTAGCCGGAGATGATGATGATGGGCAGCCCCCGCGCACGGGGCATCTTCTTGAGCGCGTCGAGCAATCCCCAGCCGCTCATGACTGGCATCCGCAAGTCGAGCAGCACGGCGGAGGGCATGTCTCCCTCCAGCAGGTCCAGCGCCTCGCGACCGTTGGCCGCTTGAACCGTGGGATAGCCCATTTCCTCGAGTGCATCGCAGATGAGCGTGCGGTGGCTCGCGTCGTCGTCGACGACCAGGATGTGGGACATGGCAGGGCCTCGGAAGCTGCGGCTGGGTGTGGCGCCGCGAAATTCTATGGGCAGGATGATGGGAACTCCTCTTCCATTCCGGAAGGGGCCCCGATGCTTTTCAACAGCGAACGGCCCGTGAGGACGAGGCTTGCATCCGGGGCCGGGGGGCCACGGGGCTCACGCTCCGTACAGCTGGAGTGCATTCTGCCCCAGGAGGCCCGCGAGTACCGCGTCATCCCACTTCATCCCCAGCATCGTCCGCAGCTCGCGGTCCCAGGCGTAGGGGATGTTGGGGAAGTCCGTGCCGTAGAGGATGCGCTCGGGCCGGACCTCCAGCGCGCGGCGGGGGATGGGGACGGGGAAGTACCCGGCCAGGGCCATGGTGGTGTCCAGCCAGAGGTTGTCGTGCCGCTCGAGCAGCCGCGCGTAGGCGTCGAACTCGTCCGCGCCCAGGTGGGGCACGCACAGCTTCAGCGTGGGGTGGTCCTTCAGCACGCGCTCCACCCGCTCCGCGGCGCAGAGCGCGTAGGTGTCGCAATGGTAGTGGGGACTGGAGGGCTCCCGCCCCGCGTGCATGACGAGCGGGCGGCCCGCCCTCGCGCACGCGGCATACACCTCGTGGAGGTGCGGCGCGTCCGGTGAGAAACATTGAACGTGGCAGTGAATCTTCACCCCACGCAGGCCCGCGTCGAACGCCTCTTCCAGCACGGCCGTGGCATCGGGTTCGCCCGGGAGCACGGTGGCGAGCCCCAGCACACGCGGCTCTTCCCGGGCCACCTCCGCCACGTAGGCGTTGAGCGCGCGGGCCATGCCTGGCCGGTGGGCGTAATGCAGCGCCACCACCCGGTGGACACCTCGCGACAGGAGGAAGGACACGACCTGCCGCGTGTGCAGCTTGTAGCGGATGGGCCAGCCGTACTGGTCGAACCAGCGCCACACCGCGTCAAACACCCGGTCCGGGAAGAGGTGGACGTGTGCGTCCACCACGGGAGGCAGCCCTTCGGGCAGGCGGGGACCCTCCGTGTCCTGGAGGGCGGGCATGGGCATGCGGATGCCGGCGTCCCGCCACGTGGGCGCGGAGGCCAGGCAGGGGACGGGCACGTCAGCGTCGGAGTCGGGGGCCATGGCGAGCCACCCGTCTACGCCTTCTTGGCGGTGTCGTCCTCGTCGCCATCGGTCCGTCGCAGGTAGGTGTTGTGCGTGTACCCCTGGCGGGACAGCCGCTGCGCCTCGATGGCGTCCGCGACCTTGGCGCAGACCTGGCCCAGCATGCGCAGCGACTCGGCGAGGAGCCGCTCTGCGTGGTCCTGCGCGTCGGCAGCCTGGATGGTGGTGCGCTCTTTGCGGAACAGTCCGGGCAGCTTCATCTCCCCCAAAGCATAGGTGACGCACTGCTCCCGTGCCACCGCCCCGCGAGGCCGGCCTTAACCACGTTGACGGCCCACTCAATTTACATTTTTGAGCAGTTGCCCTGGCTCCTCGCCTGGATGCCTGCCAATTGTGCTTGTAACCCCTTGGTCTTTCAGGCTTTTGACGAATTTTCAAGTGGGGGGATGACACGGAGTTAATCCGGCCCTAGATTGGACTCCGTTGGATTTACGGCAGAGGAGCTGCGCATGGCTTACGACGGCGAGCTGGTGAAGATGGAGAACGGTCGCTGGGCGCGGTTCCAGCGGTGCCAGGTGTACCGCCCGGGCGTCGAGGACGCGGGCGAGACGATGCTGCTGATCGCCGTGGAGCTCGAAGAGCGCTATCAGCGCCAGCTCGACGAGGCGGCTGACTCCCTTGCTCAGTACCGCTACCAGGGCGTCCCGGTGCAGGTCCGTTTCGATGCGGGTTCCCAGGGCATCACCCTGCAGCCCGAGCAGACGGTGTCCGCACCCGCCGTGCACTGAGCGCCGACGCCGCGTGAGCGGAGTGTCAACGGGTTGACGGATTCACAACCCAAGGGGCCTCGCGATTCACATCGCGGGGCCCTTGGTATTTACAGGCCCTGACGAGCAGCGTCAGGCGTCGTCCAGCCAACGGGTATACGCCTCGAAGCCGTAGTCCCTGCCCAGGAATGACCGGACGAGGTCCGCCGCGTCACGGGAGCCGCCCGGACCCAGCACGGTGTCCCGGTAGCGCTGGGCGGTGGAGGTGTCCATCAGCCCATGCTCCAGGAAGGGTGTGAGCAGGTCCCGGGCGATGACGAGCGACCAGAGGTAGGCGTAGTACGCGGAGGAGTAGTAGCCGTCGAGCTGGACGAAGGAGAGATGGGCGTAGGTGTCGTCCACTGCGGGGAAGGGCATGTAGCGCTCCTGGAGCGCGTTCACCCGCGCGGTGGTGTCCACGCCGGCGGGGTCGCTCGCGTGGAGCTGGAGGCTGACGGCCGCGTAGAAGAGCTGTTGGCGCAGCCACAGTCCCTTGCCGAAGGCGTCCGCGCGCCGCATCCGGAGGATGGTCTCCGTGGGCAGCGGCTCGCCGGTGACGATGTGCCGGGCGAACGTCTGGAGTGACTCCGGGCGCCAGGCCCACTCCTCCAGCACCTGGGCGGGCGCCTCCACGAAGTCGCGCTCCGTGCGCGAGCCGGACAGGCCGGCCCAGCGCGTCCGGCCGCCGAGGACGTGGTGCAGCAGGTGGCCGAACTCGTGGAAGAACGTCTGCACCTGGGAGTGCTGGAGCAGCGCGGGGTGGGCGCCGGGACGCGGGAAGTTGCCCGTCAGCACGCCCTCGGGAAGCGTCCTTCCCGCGCGGCCGGTGGCCAGGTCCCACTGCGCCGGATGGGCGTACTTGTTCGGGCGCGGGTGCATGTCCAGGTAGAAGCGCCCCAGGCGCGTGGGGCCCTCGTAGATGTCCCAGGCCTCGATGTCCGGGTGCCACACCTGCGCATCCCGGACGCGGCGGTAGGTGAGCCCGAAGAGCCGCGAGGTGATGTCCAGCACGCCCTGCTTCACCCGCGTGTATTCGAAGTAGGGCCGCAGCTCGCGCGAGTCGAAGTGGTAGCGCTCCGCGCGCACCTGTTCCTTGAGGTACGTCTGCTCCCACGGCTCCACGCGGGACGCGCCGGGCACGTCGCGCCGCTTGCGCTCCAGCAGCGCGGCATAGTCGTCCTGCACGCGCGTGGTGGTGGCGGTGGCGAGCTGTTCGATGAAGTCCTCGGCCACGTGCTGGTGCCGGACCATCTTGTCCTCGGACGCGTAGGCGGCCCAGCTCGGATAGCCCAGGAGCGTGGCCAGGTCGTGACGCGTCTGGAGCAGGCGTGTCAGCGTCTCCAGGTTGCGGGGATGGCCGCGCTGCTGTCCCGCGCGCCAGAGCGCCTCGCGGGCGCTGCTGTCGCGCGCGTACGTCAGGATGGGCAGGGCGTCGGAGGCGTCGGTGGTGACGCGCACCCGGCCGTCGGGCCCGGGTGGGTGGTCCCGGATGTAATCGTCGGGGAGGCCCTCCAGCGCTTCGGGGGCCACGTCCACGTGCCGGACATCCTCGCGGATGTGCTGGCTGAACGCCTGCCCCAGCCGGGTGAGGGCGTCGTTCAGCTCGCGCAGCCGCGCGCGGGTGGCCTCGTCCCGGTTCACCCCCGCGCGCCGGAAGTTCCGCAGCACCAGGTCCACCCAGCGCTGGGTGGCGGCGTCCTGCCCGCTCAGGTCCAGCGCGGCCAGGGCCGCGTAGACGTGGGGGTTGAGCGACACGTCCGTGCGCATGCCATCCGCGGCCTGGGCGCAGCGCGCCGCCGCCGCGCGGAACGCGGCGTCCGGGTGGGTGTTGGCGCCGATGCCCGCGCGGCCGTTGGCGTCATCCAGCAGTGCGATGGCGTCGTCATAGGCGGTGAGGGCCGCCTCCACGTTCCGGGGCTCGGGCAGTGACAGCAGGGCGTTGATGTGCGCCGAGGCCCGTCGCACGTCGCACAGGCAGGTCGCCAGGAAGCGCCCGGGTGCGGCGGTCAGTTGGCGTCCTGCGTCAGGCTCCAGGGGGGCCGGCGCGGAGGGCACCGGAGGTTCGGTGGATGACGCAGGGCGCTGGGCGGAGGACGAGCCAGCGCAGCCTGCGAGCGCGAGGCTGACGACGAAGACGACCAAGCGGTGCAAATGCCACTCCCAGCGCGGGTGAGGGGGCAACGTGCGGGGGACCGGCCTATTTCCGCTGCGTGCTCCTGATGGGAATGACGAAGAGCGCGCCGTTTCATCGCAAGATTCCGCCACGGAGGATGGCGGACCCGGGGCAACGGGGGCCGGCCACGGCGGCGGTACGGCGCCGCGCGAGCGTCAGCCGCCCACCTGGAAGAAGCGAGCGGCGTTCTCGTGGGTGATGCGGCGGACGATGCGCGCGGACAGGTTGGCCTTGGTCAGCAGGTTGGCGGCGCGCGCCAGGCCGAGGATGTCCCCGGCGCCGTCGCCCGCGTCGGAGTTGAGCATCAGCCGCTCACTGCCCAGCCGCCGCACCAGCGCCACCGCGCGCTCGGCCTCGAGCGCCTCGGGGTGCAGCGTCAGCCCGGCCCAGTGGCCTACCTCCAGGATGGTGCGCACCGTCCGGGCGTTGGCGTGGTCCACCAGCGCGCGCGAGGGCACCAGGCCCGACTGCCGCAGGAGCGTGAGGATGCGCCGCGTGTGGCGCTCCTTGTCCGTGGTGGGGGTGTGCACCACCACGCGCAGCTTGAGGCTGCGGGCCAGCGCGAGCTGCTCCAGGAAGGCCTCTTCTTCCACCTCGCCGCCCATGTGCAGGCCCGTCTCGCCCAGGGCCACCACGCGCCCGCCCTGGAAGTAGTCAGGCAGCGCGGACAGCACCTCGCTCAAGCCGCGCCGGGGGATGCAGCGCGGGTGGACGCCCAGGGCCGCGTAGGCGCGGATGCCCAGGCGCTCCAACCGGGGGAGCTGGCGTTCCACCAGGTCGTCGAAGTGCCGCAGCAGCGCCTTGGACGTGGGCTCCGGGAAGTGGTGCGCCACCACCAGCGCCTGCTCCACGCCGAAGAAGCGCATGGACTCCAAATCCTGGTCGCTCAGGCTCTCCGGGTGGAGGTGGGCGTCGAAGATGGGCGGTGGGGTGGGCACTGCTCAATCCTGTCCCAGGGCGGCGCCCTCGTTGCGCGGGTCGCTCGCGGAGAAGCGCAGCCCCGTCTTGGGGTCGCTGTAGACGGCCTCCGCGTCGCCCCACTGTTCGACGCGGCGCACCTTGTGGCCCTTGGCCTCCAGCACGGACAGCGTCGCCGGCTCCAGGCCCCACTTGTCCACCCACAGCTCGTCGGGCAGGTACTGGTGATGCACGCGGCCTTCATTCACCGCGCGCGCCACGTCCATGCCGTGGTCCACCACGTTGCTGATGACCTGGATGACGGTGGTGGGGATGGTGGAGCCGCCAGGGCTGCCCACCGCGAGCATGACGCGCCGGGGGTCTTCCTTGGAGAACACCAGGGTGGGGGCCATGGAGGACAGCGGCACCTTGCCCGGTGCGATGGCGTTGGGCTCGCCCGTCACCAGGCCGTACGCGTTGGGCACGCCCGGCTGCGCGGCGAAGTCATCCATCTCATCGTTGAGCAGCACGCCGGTGCCCTTGGCCACCACGCACGAGCCGAAGCCGTAGTTCACCGTGGTCGTCATCGCCACCGCGTTGCCGTCCTTGTCGATGACGGAGATGTGCGTGGTGTTCTTCTTCTCCGGTTCGGGCGTCAGGGTGGTGGGCTCGTCCGTCAGCGTGGAGCCCCGCACGCCTTCCTTCGGCGCCAGCAGCGACGCGCTGGGCGTGGCCTTCTTCGGGTCGATGGAGCCCGCCAGGTCCGCGACGTGGCCGGGCGACACCAGCCGCGCCAGGGGCACGTCCACGAAGGCCGGATCCCCCAGGTACTTCGCGCGGTCCACGTAGGCCCGCCGCACGGCTTCCGCGTAGAGGTGCAGCGCCTCCGCGTCGCGGAACGTCACGCCCTGGGGACGCAGCTGCTCCATCGCGGTCAGCACCTGGATGACGGCCACGCCCCCCGCGCTCGGCGGCGGCATGGTGAGGATGCGGTGGCCGCGGTACGTGCCCTCCAGGGGCGTGGCGCTCCGCGTCTTGTAGGCCGCGAGGTCCTCCTGGGTGAGGATGCCACCGCCCGCCTGGACCGACGTGGCGATGGCCTTCGCCACCGGCCCCGCATAGAAGGCCTTGGCGCCCCCCTTCGCGATGGAGGACAGCGTGCGCGCCAGGTCGGGCTGGCGGATGACGTGCCCCACGGGCGGGGCTTCCCACTGCCCCTGGGCGTTCTTCACCAGGAACACGCGCGAGGCCTCCGCGTCCCGGCTCAGGCAGGCCAGCCGGCCCTCCGCCATGGTGCGGTAGCGCGGCGTCACCCACATGCCCTTGCGCGCCGCCGCGATGGCCGGCGCCAGCACCACCGCCGGCTTCAGCTTCCCGTGCGCCTTGAGCAGCTCCAGGTAGCCCGCGACGGCGCCCGGCACCGCCACGCTCAGCGCGCCGTCCGTGGACAGACCCGGCACCACCTTGCCGTCCTTCACGTACATGTCGCGCGTGGCCGCTTTGGGGGCCACCTCGCGGAAATCCAGCACCTTCGTGTCGCCGCTCCTGGCGTCGTGCACCAGCGCGAAGCCGCCGCCGCCAACGCCGGAGTGGTAGGGCCCCACCACCGCCGCCACGAAGGCCGCCGCCACCGCCGCGTCCGTGGCGTTGCCGCCCTTCTCCAGCATCTCCAACGCCGCCGCGCTCGCCTGCGGGTAGGCCGTGGCCACCGCGCCGCCCCGGTAGGGCCGCGCCGCCTGCGCCACACACGCCACCATCATCACCGCGGCCAGCAGCCCTCGCTTCAGCACCGCACCGCGGAAGCTCGTGTCCTTCACGGGTTCAGCCCTCCTCGCGCTGTCTGAACAGTCCATCGCTGGCTTTCGTCCTGGGTGATGTGTTACCCGGGCGACAAAAGCCTACCCTCCAGTCCGGCGACGCCAGGGGACCAGACGGACTACATGTGTCCCGGTATGCACGAACCGTATGGTCAGGACCAGGATTTCAGCCTGACAGCATTTTTCCTCTTGGATTGTTCTCCGGCGGCGTGCATCCTGGTCCCATCATGAATCGCGTCCGGGGGAGCGTATGAGCACGCAAGCCATACCCGAGAAAAAGGCCCTACCTGGCGCCGCGCCCACCGCGGCCGAGGTGACGGTCTTCTTGAAGCCCAGCTTCGGCATCACGATTCAGCGCAACACCCTGTGCGTCTCGGTCAGTGCGAAGGCACGGCCGGTGGACACCGTCACGCCTTCTGATCCGCGCGCGGTTGACGACTCGATTGGCTGTCCCTAATTCTCCGCCGCATGAGCGTTCTGGCGGCGGTGGTGCTGTGCGCGGGCAAGGGCACGCGGATGAAGTCGGAGAAGGCGAAGGTCCTTCACCCCATCCTCGGTCGGCCTCTTTGCGCGTATCCCCTCAAGCGGGCCCTTGAACTGGGCGCCACGTCGGTGGTCCCCGTGGTGGGCCACCAGGCGGAAGCGGTGGAGAAGGCCGTCCGAGGCCTCTTCCCGGATGCCCCCCTGCGCTTCGCGCTCCAGCGTGAGCAACGCGGAACGGCGGACGCGGTGCGCTCCGCGGAGGAGGCCCTGAAGGGGTACTCCGGACGGGTCCTCATTCTTTACGGCGATGTGCCGTTGCTGCGCCGCGAGACGCTGGAGGCGCTGCTGGCCGCCCATGACCAGGCGGGCGGAAAGCTGGCCATGGTGACCACCACCCTGGAGGACCCCACGGGCTACGGCCGGGTCATCCGCGACGGTGGCAAGGTGACGCGCATCGTGGAGCACAAGGACTGCACCCCGGAGCAGCGCGCGGTGCGCGAGTGCAACGCCGGCATCTACTCCGTGGACGCGGACTTCCTCTGGAAGGCGCTGGCGGAAATCAAGCCGCAGAACGCCCAGGGCGAGTACTACCTCACCGACCTGGTGGAGATGGCCGCGAAGCGGGGCCCGGTGGGCTCGGTGGAGGCGGACGCCACGGAGACGGCCGGCGTGAATGACCGGGTGGAGCTGGCCGCCCGCGCGCGCGTGCTGCAACAGCGCATCAACGAGGCGCACATGCGCGCCGGCGTCTCGCTACAGGACCCCGCCACCGCCTACATCGAGGAAGGCGTCACCGTGGGGCCCGACACCGAAATCGGTCCCTCCGTCACGCTGGCCGCCGGCACCGTGGTGGGCAAGGGCTGCACCATTGGCCAGGGCAGCGTGCTGCATGCCTCCACCGTGGCGGACGGCACCCTCATCAAGCCCTACTCCGTGCTGGAAGAGGCCCGGGTGGGGGAGCGCAACGTCATTGGCCCCTTCTCGCGGCTGCGCCCCGGGACGGAGCTGGCCGAGGACGTGCATCTGGGCAACTTCGTGGAGACGAAGAAGGCCCGCATCGGAAAAGGTTCGAAGGCCAACCATCTCACGTACCTGGGAGACGCTGTCATTGGTTCAGGGTGCAACGTGGGGGCGGGCACCATCACCTGTAACTATGACGGGGTGAACAAGCACCTGACTGAGCTGGGGGATGGTGTGTTCATCGGCTCTGACACCCAGCTCGTCGCGCCCGTGAAGGTCGGCGACGGCTCGTATGTCGGCGCGGGCACCACGGTGACGAAAAATGTGCCTCCAGGGAGCCTCGCTGTGTCCCGGACGCCACAGGTGACCAAGGAGGGTTGGGTGGCCACCAAGAAGGCGCGGCAGGCGAAGGCGCGGGCCGGGTAGTCGGCGCGGCTCTTGCTTGGGTACCAGGCAGAGCGCTGCCCGGCAGGGATGTAGGGGAATCCCGCGGATTGCTCCGGCGGGCGTGGGCGTGAGAGAGAGGTGCAACTATGTGCGGGATTGTTGGATACGTCGGTGACAAGGAATCAGCCCCCATCCTGGTGTCGGGTCTGAAGCGGCTCGAATACCGCGGCTATGACTCGGCGGGCGTGGCGGTGCTGAATCAGCGCAAGCTCAACGTCGTGCGGGCCACGGGCAAGCTCCGCAACCTGGAGAACCGGGTGGTGGCGGACCAGCCACCAGGCAACATCGGCATCGGGCACACCCGCTGGGCGACCCACGGGCGTCCCTCCGACGAGAACGCGCACCCGCACACGTACAAGGACGTGGCGGTGGTGCACAACGGCATCATCGAGAACCACCTGTCGCTCAAGGAGCAGCTGCGCTCGCGTGGGCACGTCTTCTCCTCGGAGACGGACTCGGAGGTGTTCGCGCACCTCATCTCCGAAGAGCTGGAGCGCGGCCTGGAGCTGCCGGACGCGGTGCGCGCGGCCATTGCCCAGGTGAAGGGCACCTACGCGCTGGCCGTGCTGACGGCCAGCGACCCCAGCCGTATCGTCTGCACCAAGGACGCCTCGCCCATGGTGTTGGGCCTGGGCCAGGGGCAGAACTTCCTGGCCAGCGACGTGCCGGCGCTGCTCGAGCACACGCGCGACTTCGTCTACATGGAAGAGGGTGACCTGGCCGTCATCACCGCGGCGGCCGTGGACATCTTCAACCGCCAGGGCCAGAAGGTGAACCGGCCCACCCGCCGCATCGACTGGACGCCGATGATGGCGGAGAAGGGCGGCCACAAGCACTTCATGCACAAGGAAATCTGGGAGCAGCCCCGCGCCGTCGCGGACACGCTGCGCGGCCGGATGCTCCTGTCGGAAGGCGACGTCCACTTCGAGGGCTGGAACCTGTCGGCGGAGAAGGTCCGCTCGCTGACCAAGGTCACCATCCTCGCGTGCGGCACGTCGTGGCACTCCGGTGTCGCGGGCAAGCACATGATTGAGTCGCTGGCGCGCCTGCCGGTCGAGGTGGAGCTGGCGAGCGAGTTCCGCTACCGCGACCCCATCGTCGACGGCACGCACCTGGCCATCGCCATCAGCCAGTCGGGCGAGACGGCGGACACGCTGGCGGCCTTCAAGGAGGCCAAGGCCCGCGGCGCCACGGCCATGGCCATCTGCAACGTCATTGGCAGCGCGATGACGCGCGAGGCCGACTTCTCCGTGCTCACCAACGCGGGCCCGGAGATTGGCGTGGCGTCCACCAAGGCGTTCACCACGCAGCTGGTGGCCTTGTACCTGCTGGCCGTCAAGCTGGGCCGCATGCGTGGCACCCTGTCCGTGCCGGCGGCGCAGGAGCACCTGACGCAGCTGACGAAGGTGCCGAAGATGATTGAGGACGTCCTCAAGTGCGAGCCGGCCGTGACGCGCGTGTCGCGTGAGTACATGAACGCGCAGGACTTCCTCTTCCTCGGCCGCGGCCCCATGCACCCGGTGGCGCTGGAGGGCGCGCTCAAGCTGAAGGAAATCTCGTACATCCACGCGGAGGGCTACGCGGGCGGTGAGATGAAGCACGGCCCCATCGCGCTCATCGACGAGAAGATGCCGGTGGTGGTCATCGCGCCGAAGCAGCCGCACGTCGCGTACGAAAAAATCATCGGCAACATCGAGGAGGTCCGCGCGCGCGGTGGCAAGGTGATTGCCATCATCGACGAGGACGACGAGCACGTGGCCTCGCTGGCCGACCAGGTCATCCGGATTCCGGCGGCCAGCGCGCTGCTGGCGCCGGTGGTGGCCACCATCCCCCTGCAGCTGCTCGCCTACCACGTGGCGGACCTGCGCGGGAACGACGTGGACCAGCCGCGCAACCTGGCCAAGAGCGTGACGGTGGAGTAGCCGCCGCGCGCCTTCGGACCTGAAGCGCCAGAAGCCCGGGCTCCCGCGAAGGGGGCTCGGGCTTCGTCGTTCGTGCGTGGTGGCGGTCGAGCAGTCCGGCCAAGGCCCGCCGGTCTCCCGCCGCCACCCTCCGCATTGCCTGTGCGTCCGAATCCGCGTCGTCCACTCCGACATCAACCCCGTTGCCCGGTGAATGTTGCGGGGGCCCGTGGCTTTGAAGCGCCCCGGGGGCCGTGGCTACAGTTTCCTCCGTGCCCGACGCGCCTCGCATACATCCGCTCACGCAGCGGTCCATGGAGGTGGAGGACGAGGCGCCGTCGGGGGACGTCGCGCCGTGGGAGGCGCCGCCCGCGCCCGTACCGGAGGACGCCACTCCGGTTCCTCTGCTCCGGGGGACGCCCACGCCGCCGTTGGACCTCCCCCTGCCGGTGCTGGTGTTGACCGAGCAGGCCCGGCGGGTGCCGGAGGCGGAGCGTCCCCTGGTGGCGGCGCGGCTGAACCTCCAGCTGTCCCGGATGGCCAGGACGGGCGGAGACCGGCTGGTGGCGGACACCTTCCTGCGGCTGCTGGAGAGCGGGCGGCTCTCCGGGCTGGTGGATGCGAAGGGACGCACCTGCCGCGCGGCCGCGGTGGAGGCCCTGCTGTCCCTGGGCTTCCCCTACGCCCTGGAAGTCCAGCCCGAGGACCTGGCGCACCTGCGCGCCAACACCCTGCAGCGGAAGACGCACCGCCTGAAGCCAGGTGCGTGCGTGGCGGTGTTGGTGGGAGGCATCGGGGCGCAAGTCGTCCATGAAGCGCTGTTCCGCCAAGGGGACGCCAGCCTGCTCACCTCCCAGGTGGGGCTGTCCCTGCTGGCGATGGCCGCCTTGTGGCTTGCTCCGCCCCGGACGCCCGTGTACCGCGTGGGGTTGCTGATGCTGACCCTGGTGTCCCTGGCCGGGGCGGTGTCTACGGTCCTGGGCGTGGCCGACATGGGGCTGTGGGTGGGATTGGCGGGGCTGGTGGCCGCCTTCCTGGCTGCCCTCCGCGAGGGCTGACCGGCAGGATGCAGCACGGATGTCAGAGGGGTGGACTAGGGTCTACCCATCGCGTACTAAAAGCGCGTTCAGGTGAGCCGGGGTGGCTCGCCAATACAAGGAGCTACGAGCAATGGCCGTGAATCAGGAGAAGGAAAAGGCGATCGAACTGGCGATGTCCGCGGTGGAGCGCCAGTTCGGCAAGGGGTCCATCATGCGGCTCGGCAACGACGAGCCGCTGATGCGAGACGTTCAGGCCATCCCGACGGGCTCCATCTCGCTGGACATCGCCCTGGGCGTGGGTGGCGTGCCCAAGGGCCGCATCATCGAAATCTTCGGGCCGGAGTCGTCCGGTAAGACGACGCTGTGTCTCCACATCGTCGCCGAAGCGCAGAAGCGCGGCGGCATCTGCGGCTACGTGGACGCGGAGCACGCGCTGGACGTGGGCTACGCGCGCAAGCTGGGCGTGCGCACGGATGACCTGCTGCTGAGCCAGCCGGACACCGGTGAGCAGGCGCTGGAAATCGCGGAGATGCTGGTGCGCTCGGGCGCCATCGACGTGCTGGTGGTGGACTCGGTGGCCGCGCTCGTGCCGAAGGCGGAGCTCGAGGGTGAGATGGGCGACGCGCACATGGGTGTGCAGGCCCGCCTCATGAGCCAGGCGCTCCGCAAGCTGACGGGCACCATCTCCAAGAGCCAGACGTGCGTCATCTTCATCAACCAGATCCGCATGAAGATTGGCGTGATGTTCGGCAACCCGGAGACGACGACGGGTGGTAACGCGCTGAAGTTCTACGCGTCGCAGCGCCTGGACATCCGCCGCATCGGCGCCATCAAGAATGGCGACAACGTGGTGGGCAGCCGCACCCGCGTGAAGGTGGTGAAGAACAAGGTCGCGCCGCCGTTCAAGGAAGTCGAGTTCGACATCATGTACGGCACGGGCATCTCCCGTGAGGGCGACCTCATCGACCTCGCCTCCAACGAGAACATCGTGGAGAAGAGCGGCAGCTGGTTCTCCTTCAATGGTGAGCGCATCGGCCAGGGCCGGGAGAACGTGAAGGACTACCTGCGCGAGCACCCGGAGATTGCCAAGGACATCGAAGGCCGCGTGCTGGAGAAGTACGGCATCGGCAAGTCGGGTGCGCCCGTCGCCGCGGCGCCGGACGAGTCCGCGCCGGCCGAAGGTGGCAGCGAGAAGCGCGGCCGCGTGAAGGCCGCGAAGTAGTCCGGCCTCCGGGGCGTTTTCCCCGGATGGTGGCGATTCGCCATGAAAGCCAGAGGGCCGTCCGCCGCGAGGTGGGCGGCCCTTTTGCTTGGTGTCTGGCGTCCTTCGCGTGGGTTCGCACCGGGCGTGGGTGACACGATGCGTTGTCGTTTCATTCCGTGGGGATGTTTCCTGCTGAGTGGAAGAGCGCTCTAGACTCGCGGCCCTGTCTCCCAACCCGCGCAACCCGGAGTCCCGCCTTGTTCGATCGATTCAAACGCCGCAGTTTCCTCCAGGCCGTCGTCGCCGTTGCCGCGACCACTGCGTTCGGATGTTCCGACGACGAGACGTCGTCGGATGCTGGCGAGAAGTACTTCCCGCAGTCCGTGTGCTCGGGTGACCCGCGTCCGGACAGCGTGGTGTTGTGGGTGCGGGCGGTGGACCCGGACAACGCGGGGGCGAACACGCAGGTGCGGCTGGAGGTGTCCACCAGCGAGTCGTTCAGCAGCGTGGTGCTGGACCAGCAGTTCACCGCGCAGGCGCAGTTCGACCATGCGCTGAAGGTGAAGGTCACCAACCTGTCGGCGCGCACGACGTACTACTACCGCTTCACCATCGACGCGAACGGTCAGAAGTACTCCACGGTGACGGGCCGCACCCGCACCGCGCCGGCCGCGGGCGACGACGTGCCGGTGAAGTTCGTCTTCGCCAGCTGCCAGGACTACATCGGCCGTTACTACAACGCGTGGCAGCACCTGCTGCAGCTCAACGAGGACCTCGACTTCGTCGTGTTCCTGGGTGACTACGTCTACGAGACGACGGGCGACGCGTCGTTCCAGTCCGTGGACGGGCGCGGCATCGTCTTCAGCGAGCCGGAGAAGGCGCTCCGCCAGGGCACGGGGCTGACGGCGTTCTACGCGGCCAACTCGCTGTCCAACTACCGCGACCTCTACAAGACCCTGCGCACGGACAAAATCATCCAGCAGGTGCACGAGCGCTACCCGTTCATCATCACGTGGGATGACCACGAGTTCTCCGACGACTGCTGGGGCGACGTCGCCACGTACACGGACGAGCGCACCAACGAGAAGCAGACCGAGCGCCGCCGCAACGCGGAGCAGGCCTTCTTCGAGTACATCCCCATGGACCACGGCGCGAGCGACGCGGGCGCCATCGACATCAACGCCGTGGTGGCCCAGCCGACGCGCATCTACCGCGACTTCGAGTTCGGCCGGAACCTGAAGCTGCTGGTGACGGACACGCGCACGTACCGCCCGGACCACCTCATCCCCGAGGACGCGTACCCGGGCAAGGTGGCGGTGCCGGCCGAGCAGCTGGACATGGTGCTGCCGACGCTGCCGGAGGCCGTCCAGGCGCAGCTGCAGTCCGACATGTTCGCGTACGTGAACATCGACGCCGAGGAGCTGGCGCCCTACAAGCAGATCCTCACGGGCGTGTACGTGCGGCAGGCCGTCGCCGCCGGGCTCACGCCGGAAGAGGCGTCCGTGAAGGCGGGCACCTGGGTCTCCGGTGGACTGGCGCTGCTCTACGTCAACCAGGTGCTGAACGCCGTCAACCAGGCGCGCGTGGCGGCGGGCGAGTCGGCTGTTCCGCTCATCCCCGCGGCGGGCGCGCCGCGCGGTCTGGCCTATGCGCACATGGGCAAGACGGGCCTCTTCGGCATCCAGGGCTCGCGCTACGTCGTGGTGAAGCCCATCTTCGACCTGTACGCGGCCATCAAGTACATGGGCTCCGCGGGAGCCTCGGAGGGCATCTTCGGCAACGAGCAGCAGGCGTGGCTCCAGGAGTCGGTGCAGGCGGAGAACGCGTGGAAGATCATCGTCTCCTCGATTTCGCTCACCTCCATGGTGTTCAAGCTGAGCGACAAGGCGGACGTCCCGGACCCCACGCTGCGCCAGGACTTCTACTTCAACGTGGACCAGTGGGACGGCTTCCCCACGAAGAAGCAGGAGTTCTTGAAGTTCCTGCGGGACAGCCAGGTGAAGAACGCGCTGTTCATCTCCGGCGACATCCACGCGTCCTTCGCGTCCGTGGAGTCCGGCATCCCCGCGCTGACGACGCCGGCCATCTCCTCCGGCTCCATCAAGGAGCTGGCGGGCCTGGCCGTCATCGGCGCGGGCTTCTCCACCGGCAGCACGGTGTACCAGTACATCGTGACGGAGCTGGACAAGTCGCTGAAGGAAGCGAACCCCGGCATGGCGTTCGTGGACGGTGATGCCCACGGCTTCGTGGTGCTGGAGGTCGGTGGCACCGAGGCGAAGGCGGCTTTCCACCTCATCCCGGGCACGGAGGTCGCCAGGGACTACTCGCTGCTCCAGCCCTCCGAGCTGACGGCGAAGTTCACCCGCCGCGACTTCGTCATCAAGGACGGAGCCATCACCTCCGCCTGAGCAGAGAAGGCCTCACCTGTTCGGTGAGGAGCGAGGGCCGCGCCGGGAGCCACGTGCTCCAGGCCGCGGCCCTCAGCCGTTTCAGGGTGGGCCGCGCCCGGTGGAATGTCGGCAAGGTGCATGGCGCAGGCGGTGCTGCTCCTGGTTCGCGCGGACCTCCTTGATTGCTGCGCCGCGGCGTGGGGCGCGCTAGAAGCGAGGCATGTTGCCCGGTGCTCCCGTTTCCGACGTCCGACTCGTTCCCGCCCGGCCGGAGCACGTGGACTTCTGGCTGGCCATGCGGGCGGCCCCCGGCGCGCGGCGCTTCGTGGACACGGAGGACGACACGCGGGAGCTGCTCCTGCGGCGCATCCTGGAAGCGGGCGCGTTGGGTGAGCCCCGCGCGCGGAGCTTCCGGTGGTTCGTGGAGGCGGACGGGCAGCTCGTGGGGACGGTGTCCGCGCGGGATTTGTCGCGCGTGCATGGCCGCATCGAGCTGGGCTACATGATGGCGGACGCGCACCACGGCCGGGGCCTGGGCTCCCGCGCGGTGGGGTTGATGCTGGAGCAGTTGTTCACGCTGCCCTACCTCCAGCGGGTGTGGCTGACGACGCTGGCGGAGAACACGGGCTCTCAGGGCGTGGCGCGCAAGCTGGGCTTCACGATGGAAGGCACCCTGCGCGGGCACTGTCTGTTCCAGGGGCAACGCCGGGACCAGCAACTCTGGGGCCTGCTGCGCCCGGAGTGGGACGCCCGGCGCGCGGCGTTCGTCGCGGGCTGAGCGCTTCGGACGACCGGTCTCTGGGAGCAGTGTGGGGCCCGGGTTATAGAAGCGGCGTCATGCATCCCTACGCCGCTGAGCTTTCCCAGGAGCTGGGCCTCAGGCCCGAGCAGGTGGACCGGACCCTCGCGCTGCAAGAGGACGGAGCCACGGTCCCCTTCATCGCGCGCTACCGCAAGGAGGTCACGGGCGGCCTGGACGAGGTCCAGATTCAAACCCTCTTCGACCGGGCCACCGAGCGCGCCGAGCTGGACTCCCGGCGCGACACCATCCTCCGCTCCATTGAGGAGCAGGGGAAGTTGACGCCGGAGCTGGCGAAGGCGCTCAAGGCCGCCAGGACGCGCACGGAGCTGGAGGACCTCTACCTTCCTTACAAGCCCAAGCGCCGCACGCGCGCCGCCATTGCCCGGGAGCGCGGGCTGGAGCCGCTGGCGGACCTGGTGTGGAAGCAGGACGGCCGCCGCGGCGAGGACGTGGCCGCGCGTGTGCGCCCCTTCGTCAATCCGGAGAAGGACGTGCCGGACCAGGCCGCGGCGCTCGCGGGCGCGCGCGACATCTGCGCCGAGCGCGTGGCCGAGGACGCCGGCCTGCGCCGCGAGGCCCGCGAGGTGAGCGCGCGCCGGGGCACGCTGTGCTCGAACGTGGTGCCCGCGAAGAAGGGCGAGACGACCAAGTTCGAGAACTACTACGGCCACGAGGAGCCCCTGTCCCAGGCCCCCTCGCACCGCGTGCTGGCGCTGCTGCGCGGCGAGGAAGAGGGCGTGCTGAAGGTGAAGCTCTCCCTGCCCGACGACGAGGTGAAGGGCCTGCTGGCCGGGCGCGTGGTGACGAAGCCGCAGTCCCTCTTCGCACAGGAGCTGCGCGCCGCCGTGGAGGACAGCTGGGACCGGCTGATGGGGCCGTCGCTGGAGGCGGAGCTGCGCGCGGAGCTGAAGGAGCGCGCGGACCGGCAGGCCATTGGCGTCTTCGGGGAGAACCTGCGCCACCTGCTGCTCACGCCGCCCGCGGGCGCCCGCGCGGTGCTGGCCCTGGACCCCGGCCTGCGTACGGGCACCAAGCTGGCGATGATGGACGTCACCGGCAAGGTGGTGGAGACGCTGACGCTCTATTCGGAGCGCGGCGCGGACGAGCGCGCCCGCGCGGCGAAGCTGCTGGCCGCGGTGGTGCAGAAGCACCAGCCGGAGCTCGTCGCCGTGGGCAACGGCACGGGCAGCCGCGAGGCGGAAGTCTTCGTGCGTGACACGCTGAAGGGGATGGGCTCGCAAATCCCCGTGGTGTCGGTGAGCGAGCAGGGCGCGTCCATCTACTCCGCCTCCGAGGTGGCCCGCGACGAGTTCCCGGACCTGGACGTCAGCCTGCGCGGCGCGGTGTCCATTGGCCGGCGCCTTCAGGACCCGCTGGCGGAGCTGGTGAAGATCGACCCCAAGAGCATCGGAGTGGGGCAGTACCAGCACGACGTGGACCAGGGGCTGCTCAAGAAGAAGCTGGGCGAGGTGGTGGATTCGTGTGTCAACGCGGTGGGCGTGGACGTCAACACCGCGTCTCCGCAGTTGTTGGAGCACGTGTCCGGCGTGGGGCCGTCCCTGGCGAAGAAGCTGGTGGCGCACCGCGCGTCGAAGGGCCGCTTCACCACGCGGCGCGAGCTGCTGAAGGTGAGCGGCCTGGGGCCCAAGACGTTCGAACAGGCGGCGGGCTTCCTGCGCGTGCGCGGGACGGAGCCGCTGGATGCCAGCGCCGTCCATCCGGAGCGCTATGGCGTCGTGGAGCGCATGGCCAAGGATTTGGGCGTGGCCGTGAGCGCGCTGGTGGGCAACGCCGAGCTGGTCCGCAAGATTGACCCGAAGCGCTACCTGGGCCCGGACCTGGGCGAGATGACGCTCAAGGACATCCTGACGGAGCTGGAGAAGCCCAGCCGCGACCCGCGCGGCGACTTCACCGCGCCCCAGCACCGCGAGGACCTGCGCTCGCTGGAGGACGTGAAGGAGGGCATGGTGCTCCAGGGCGTGGTGACGAACGTCACCGCGTTCGGCGCCTTCGTGGACGTGGGCGTGCACCAGGACGGCCTCGTCCACGTGTCGCAAATCTCCACGCGCTTCGTGAAGGACCCCTCCGAAGTGGTGAAGGTGGGCGACCGGCTGACGGTGCGCGTGCTCACCGTGGACCTGGCGCGCAAGCGGCTGGCGCTCTCCGTACGCGCGGTGCAGGAGGGGGGAGCGCCGCAGCCGTCGGGCCGCCCCCAGGTCGGCGGGGCCACGGGGCCGGGCCGCATGACGGAGCGCGGTGGCGGAAGCGGCGGGCCTCGTCAGGGCGCCCGGCCTGCCTCCGGCCCGGGGCCGAAGCCGCCTTCAGGGCCCGGTGAGAAGAAGGGCCCGGAGCCCTTCAACAACCCGTTCAGCAAGCTCAAGCGCTGACGGGCGTCGCCTCACTTCGCGTCGATGGGGAAGGGACGGACTTCCCCCGCGAGCACCTGGTTGCGCGCCAGCAGCTTCGCGAACCGGTCCGTCCCGTTGCGCGTTTGACGAAGTTGATGTCGACCACGCTTGGCGTGGAGTCGATGTGGTAAGCGCCTCATTTCTTAGAACAAGTCGGAATAGGTGGTGGTCTCGGCTATTCGACTGAGCGCCTTTGTCTAGAGGTGATCTCAGAATTGCCTCAAGAGGATGAGGATGCAGCCGAGGTGGCGGAAGCCGAGGAAGTTCTCCACCTTCACCTCGTAGCGGGTGACGAGACGACGGAAGTTCTGAAGCCAAGCGATAAGCCGCTCCACCTTCCAGCGGCGGCGATATCGACGCAACTCACGTTCATCCTGAGTCTTCGTCTTGCGCCCTCGACGGTGCGGGGCAATCAGCTTCACTCCCCGCTGGTGCCACAGTCGCTCGTCGAGTTTGTCAGCGTCATAGGCCTTGTCGCCGATGAGCCGCTCGGGAAGCTCGTCGATGAGGCTCTCGTCGAGCGTAGCTTCGAGGAGCTTGGTTTCGTGGGGAGAAGCGCTTGCCGCGCAAATGGCGAGAGGAAGACCAGCGCCGTCTGCAGTTGCCATGACCTTCGTCCCTTTGCCCCGCTTCGTTTTCCCGACGCAGGGCCCCCTTTTTTCGCCGAGGCGAAGTACGCGTCGACGAAGCCTTCCTCCAGGTCGGATCCTCCGCGCTCTTTGAGGTCCAGGGCCAAGGCTCGCAGGACGGCGCGGAAGGTACCGTCCCTTACCCAGCCCTGAAACCAGCGGTGGACCGTTTTGTAGGGCGGATACTTCTCCCGCGGCAGCTCGCTCCATTGGGCCCCGGTGCGCAGAATCCACAGGATGCCGTCCCACAGCGCCCGTGAGGGCGTGGGCGTTCGCCCAGGCCGGTCCTCTCGCTTCAGCTTCCTCGCGGGGAGTAGCGGCTCAATCAGGCTCCACTGTTCATCAGTCAGGTCCACCGGTCAGCTTCGAACATGGCCATCCCCTCCATGTCGATCAGCGGCCTGTTCACCGCCCCCTTGCCTGCTCGCCCAATTCTGAGACCACTTGTAGTCTCAGCGCTCCGATTCGGAAGCAAGAACACTGTCGAGCAACCTTTGCTTGCCGCAAGTGTGCTCGGAACTGATTCTCTAGATGGTTGTGACTTCAGAGATTGATGTTTATGTCATCCAGGCGCAATGCAGGGAAGAACTACGCGGCTTGGTGAAGTGTCGCCGGGAATTTCGACGGGTTACGGTCGCCCAGCGACACCACGCTTGTCTGGATTTATTTGGATGGCATTCTTTGGAAGACAAGTACATGTTCTGTTTTCGTCCCGCGATAGTCTCTGCGAGAGCGCCTTATGTCGGGAATAGTGTCGCGGACTGCTTCGATGAGTGAAAATGCTTTTTGATTGTTTACCATCTCGAGAAAGAGAGACGAGGGGTGGCTTGTGATGCGTTTTCGCGTGATCGTTTCGCCAATGATTAGAATCAGGTGCCCTCGTGTCTTGAGGGATTCTGCCGCGCGGTCCAGTAGGCACTTCATCATGCGCTGAAATGAGGCACGCCTATCAGTTGGCTCTGGGAAGTAACTGTCGACGCTGTTGTCGAGAAACCAAAGGCGCAGCCGATTGTCCCTCTTGTAGTCGAGCGCATTCATGTAGGGCGGGCTGGTTATGATTACGTCTGTATTGGTGGGGATAGATAAGTTTTCAATCCGGCTTCGCCGGACGAGTGTGGTGGTGGGCTCACCAGGAGACATCATTCTTGCAAATGCGCGTTGGATTTTTGCTTTTAGTCTTGGATGTAGTTGCCGTGGCTTGTACATCTCCGGGAATTCATCTGGTGGAAAGTTTTTGTTTCGAAGATAGGGGACAAGGTGACTGCTTGGATAGGATAGAAAACCGGGGCGCTGGTGGTGCAATATCCCAAGAAAGCAAGCCAGTAGAAATGTCTCTTTTTTTGCAATGCACTCGTTTGCAAAACGAATTGCGTCGCGCAGGGTTTGTGGATGGAAAAACTGCCTGACCCAAGCAGGAACCTGCCGCAAGTCTGGAGGAGGCCGCGATAATGCGAGCGTTAATGTTCGATCGAGCGCCTTCAGAGCTAGAGCTTCGGTTGAAGGCGGAGCTAGTTTTGCCTTTGTGAGCACATAGGCATAGAGGCTCTCGTCTGTGGCAAGGGCTGCTCGGCCCTGCAGCATAGCCTCCAGAGGAACTGTTCCGGAGCCGCAGAATGGGTCGACTACTAGCTCACCAGGATTAGAGTATTTGAGAATGAGGTCTCTAGCGATGCGTGGCTTGAGCTTTCCGATGTATGGCGAGAGTTGATGGAGTGAAGAGTCTTGGTTTGTAGAGCGCTTAGCCCAGGCGGAAGGAGCTTTCTTGAACATCGCGCGAACAGGAGTTTCTGAGGGTGCCGGATTCATATTACCAGTTAAGCGTGTTTCTAAGTGTCGCGCGCTCAGTTTCCACGAGATTCTTGAGTTCTGAAATGCCCGTTGCTAGTTCGGCATGGTTGAGTGCAGGATCGTAACATATGGTTCGTAGGTTCATGCTTTCTTCAAGCACCTCCAAAACTGGTGGGACGGGTGAACCAGATGGCATTACCATGAAGTGGGGGCGCGTCCCTCCATAGCGGTATGCGTAATCCTCTAAGATAAGTCGGAGGTCCGGATCTCTCATTGATGCCCCCAAGAACACAAACGTGTGTGTCATGAAGAGGGCTTCCAGGGCGCGATAGAAGTGTCGATGAGTAATTCTTGCGCTGGCGTAATCAGTTCGGGTGAAGATGGTTTTGTCTGGGGTGTCGATGGTCCCATGGATTTTTAGGACACATCGTTGCTGGCGACGAAGCGTGTCTGCTAAGTCAGAGTCATAGTAATTTTTGACGAGAATGTCTCCATGCAACATTGTATTGGCCTCCATTTCGTATATCTTGTCGAAATTTGTCGTGATTACTATTCTTGAGTCAATTCCGACAATGTCCTTGTGTATCGGAGCGGGTTTGAATCGCTTCTCTGCAAAGTGACGAAGTAGTTCGCCTTTGAAGACGTCTGGGCGAAGTGCTTTACGGGCGATCTCGCATGCAGTCAGTAGGTCCCCTTCGCCAATGCACTGTTCTACTGCTGTCCGCTTATCTCCCGTGGGTAGGCTTCCTGCCAAGCTCTGTAGGAATTCATCCCAGTTCATCGGGCGTTCCCCTCGGTCGTTGCTTGCGTTCTTGGAGACGCCCGCCCCTAAGAACAGCACGGAACGTCGTCGAGCTATGTCACTAACCAAGTCTTCGGGCCAAGAAATCATTGATTCTTCACCTGGTTTGATTGGACTTTTCTAAGGTTGCGGAGCATTGAGTCGGATAGTTCGGAGATGAAGGTTTGGTAGTCTGTCTGTTGGCCGAATTGTCCACCTGACAGGCCATCCTTTCCAGTCAGACCATCTATCGGTGCATGTGCGGTTTGGGCAAGTGGCACCAAGCTGAACATGTGTGGAACATCGCCAAGTCGAAGGTCTTTGTTGGAGAGCCCCAATGCAGTGAGAGGGCCGAGTCGTTCGGTTATTCTGCCTGGAATTGACTTGAGTATCTCTTCGTATGCTCCTGTTGCCCGTCGCTCTTTTCGAATGGTCTTTGTTATGTATTGCTGAACGGTGTATCCAATGAATCTACACATGCTTGCTTCGCTCTTTTTTATTTCATAGTGCATCATTGCCTCTCTGTGTCGCTTGTTGCATTGACTTAGTCCTTGTGTGTAGACGTCCTGCCAGTCACGCAGCCATGCTGCGATGTTGTTGATGCCAATGAGGCTGAAAATGTCGCAACCCATAGGGGCGAGGAAAAAATCAACTCCGACTAAGACCGCGCGATTGAGGGCTCCAAGGCTTGGGCCGACGTCGTATACGATAAGGTCGTATTTGCCCTGAAGATGTCGAAGAAGTTGTGTGTTCCAGTTTGTGACGCGGGCTCCTCCAAGGTCGCCGCTAATGAGAGAGCTCCAGTTCTGACTGAGCTTGTCCTCAAGAAGGGCGATTTCTGGGTGTCCGGGCAGTAAGTCGATGCCAAATCGATTTGTTTTTGCGTCGACCATCGAGAATCTTGTCTTGAGCGTGGCTTCGCCTGCGACGATTGGGGACAGAACATCTTTGAGTGTGTCGACTTCGTATTTGAATTCGTTCGCCTCTATTTTTCCGCTTTCGTATAGTGTTTCTGTTTGGCTGTCGGAAAGAATGAGTTGGGTTGCGTTGCACTGAGGATCTGCGTCAACAAGGAGGACTCGAAGGTTGTTCTTTCGTGCGAGCTGCGATGCTATGTTGCAGGCGAGAGTGGTTTTCCCAACTCCGCCCTTGTTATTGAAGAAGCAGAGGCTCCAGCTGGATGAGGTGTCGGGTTTTATTTGCATGGGAAGATGCGTCTGTGGGGGTGATGGGGAATATTTTTTTGTCTGGGGCATGTACTCTAATGCTTGGTTCGTGCCTGAGGCAATGCTGTGTCTGTCAGTGGCTGGAATCAGGGCGGTCCGCTCTTGGTTGCGGAGGAGTATGTGTGCGGAGGGAAGGGGTGTTTTCGTGGAGGCGTGATTGACCCCCCACCCCGGGGACGTTGCGGCAGGTGATTGTCCCAGCCTTCCGTTGGAGCATGTTGTGCCAGCAAATTATTGCTGGTTGAATAGGACGCGTCGGTCGGAGTTGTCGCCTGATCTGAGAGACGGAGCGCGTGGCGTCCAGGTATCGTGACGGCGGCAACTTCTCGGTCGTTCGGAGCGGTTCGGCCATTGGAAGACGGTCTACAATCGGTTCCACCGCTGGGTGAAGATCGGGCGCTGGGAAGCCATCTTCAAGGCGCTGCGGCTCGAGTTGGATGAGCTTGGCTCCCTCGCTGACGCATTGGTCGTCCGGGCGCATCAGGACGACGCGGGAGGAGAAGGGGGATCCGAAGCAATGCTTTGGGGCGTTCTCAAGGAGGCTTTCAACGAAAGTTCACGCCGTCACAACGACGGAGGTAAGCCGCTCCACGTTGCGCTGACGCCCGGCAGCAGCACGAGTCCACGATGGCCGAAGAACTTCTGGTACACGCCGAAGGCGACGCCTTCATCGCGGATACGGGCAATGACGCCGACCGCATTCGCGCCAACGTCCGGAAACTCGGGAGGAAACCTGTCATCCATTCAAACCCGAGCCGCAAGAGAGCGCTGCCTTTAGACCGTCGCCTGTACCGGCTGCGCTACCGGGTGAAGTGCTTTCCACGACCTCGAGCGCTTTCGGGCTGCTGCCACTCGCTCTGACAAGACGGCGACCAGCTACCTCGCCGTCCTGCACGTCGCATCCATGCTTCTTTGGCTGCGCTAATTAGGAGCAGCCCCTAATGCTGCTGTCATTGGTGGGCGAATGCGGCGTGGGCATCGTCCCGGGCGCGTTTGCACAAAAGTGCGGCTAGCGGCATCGTCTTTCTGGGCTTCAGCCGCCTGTAGTCGTCGCCCCGCGCTCAGATGGGTAGTTCCGTCGCACGCAAAGCGGTGCGCGGATGCTTCCATTAGGATGGGCTGTCGGCCTAAAGCTCTGATGTCAACCCCATCAAAACTGTGGTGGGTTGGTCTGGAACGCCAGTTGCGTATGCCTATTCTATGATGTCTATGCAGTGGTGGGGCGCATCGGCTTCCATGCGAGCATTGTCGCTGTATTTTTATTGATGCCTGAGTTTTTGCTTGACGTGGCTATTGGTCGCGTTTCTCAATGGGGAAGGGACGGACTTCCCCCGCGAGCACCTGGTTGCGCGCCAGCAGCTTCGCGAACCGGTCCGTCCCGTTGCGCGTGTCGAAGCGGTTCGCGATGTCCCGGGCCTGCCCCAGCGTCCAGGCGTGCAGGGCCCGGACGTCGTAGCCGCCATCCGCCTGGTGGTTGGGGAACGTCTTGGGCAGCCGCAGGCTCACCACGTCCCTGTCTCCAGCGGCCAGCACCCGCTCCAGCAGGAAGGCGGCGGCGGCGTAGAAGGTGAAGCGGTCCCGGTAGCTGGGGTGGTCCAGCGCCCAGCCCAGGTGCTTCTCCAGCAGCGTCAGCCCGCGTGACAGGTTGTCCGTCAGGGCGAGGAACTCCATGTGCTCGCCCACGGTGGAGAGGAACTCGCGGTTCTTCGTCACCATGGCGTAGCCGCGGCGGTGGATTTCGCGCGCGTGCTCCAGCTCCCCCAGCTTGAACAGCGGGTAGAGCACCGTGCCCAGCGTCAGGTGCGGAATCTCCGCGCAGGACTTGCGGCCGTCCAGGATGGGCTTCGCCTTGCGCAGCACCTGCTGCCATTCGCCCTTGTCGGCGTGGTGGTCCAGTTCGTCGTCCAGCTCACACACGCGGCAGTCGGTGAGGTGGTCGCGGCGCGTCTCCAGCCACGCGTTCCACAGTCGCTCCACCTCCTCGGCGGCGTCACCCATCTCCCGCGCGGCCTGGTAGCGCATCTTCAGCACCGCGCGCACTCCGGAGTCCGTGGCCTTGAAGCACTGCTCCACGTCGTCCAGCGCGTCCTGAATCTGCTTACGGGTGATGTGAGGGAACTCCTTGATGCGCCCCACCACCCACTTCTGCTTCCAGAACATCTCCTCCGGGTCGAAGCGCTTCGGGTCCTTCTTCTGCTGTCCGCGGCACCACGCGAAGGCCACCAGCGCCTTGTCCGGGAAGCCGCCGAAGGTCGCCGCGTCGATGAGGGCATCCCGCATGCGGTAGCCCATGCCCACGTCCTTGTGCGTGTCCGCCAGGCGCACGGCCTCTTCCAGGAGCCGCACCTTGCTCTCGCCGTCCGCCAGGCCGTCCGCCTGGGCGAAGAGCGACTCCACCTGCTCGCGCCAGTCACCGCTCATCAGTGCAGCCCCCGGGGACCCGCGCCGCCGCTGCCTTCGCCGCCGCGCCCGCCATCCCCGCCCAGTTGCGCGGAGATGAGGCCCAACAGGCCCTGGTTCAGCAGCACCATCTCCTGTGCGTTCAACGGATGGTGTCCCAGGAGCAGCGCTTGCACGTAGAGCATCTCCACCGACAGCTTCAGCATGTCCCGGTCCGCCACGGCCGCCAGCCGCCGCACCACCGGGTTGTGGAGGTTGAAGCACAGCTGCGCCGGCTCGCTGCCCGAGGCCGCCATGACGCTGTCGAGCACACCGGCGTACAGGTCATCCGACTCCTCGCGGGCCCGCTCGGCGTCGCGCCGGAACGCGCCCTCCGCGTCCGAGCTGTAGAGCGTGGGCACCTCCGCCGGGTAGAACTTCTTCACCACCGCGCCGCAGCGGAACGGCGCCAGCACGCTCTCCGCCATGCGCAGCAGCGGGAAGGTGGCCTCGCGCTCGTCCAGGGTGAGCTCGTCGAAGCTCTGCGGCAGGTCCGCGGAGGAGAAGGGCTCCACCTGCACGTCCGGCACCGCGTGCGGCAGCTTCTCCAGCAGGGACGTGTCGTGCGTGTATGCCGCGTTGATGATGCACAGGCCCTGGGCTCCGGCCACCTGGGCAATCTGCCGGAAGCCGTCCAGCGTGGACGTGTAGCGCACCACGGGGTGCGCGCGCCGGTAGTCCGCCAGCGTCATCATCCCCATCGACGTCTCGAAGGGCAGCCAGTGGATGATGAGGCGGTAGAAGTCGTCGTCATCCAGCGCCAGCGCCTTCACGCTCAGCCCGTGCAGGGCAATCAGCCGCTGGAGCGCGCGCGGGTCCTCACGCGCCAGCTCCATCAGGTAGCCGCGCAGGGACTGCCCCAGGGACTCGCGCGCCGCGGCCAGCGCGTCGTCCTCGTAGAAGGACTCCCGGCTGGCGGTGGGCCGCAGCGCGTTGGCGTTCACCACGCACTTCACGAAGAAGGCCCAGTCCGGCAGCAGGTTCTCCGCGCTCTCCGACAGCAGCATGTGCTTGAGGTACACGCGGTGCTTCTGCCGTGAGTTGAAGTGCGGCGACGCGGGCAGCACGTAGGCCACCCCGTCCACGTCTCCCGCGGTGGAGCGCAGGGGGATGCAGTCGACGAAGTCCGTGTCGAACAGCTCGCGCCCGTAGGCGAGCAGCGCCTTGCGCCGCTCGGAGGCGCTGTCGTACTCGCGGCGCCAGGGGGCGCCGGAGGTGTCCAGCCGCTCGGTGCCCTGGCCGGTGGTGAGGTGGATGGGGAAGGGCAGCAGGCCGCCGTAGTGGCTGGCGAGGTTTCGCAGCCGCGTGGCGGTGAACCAGTGCGCCATGTCCGGGCGGGCCACCAGGAACACCTGGGTGCCGGGCTGGGCGAGCGGGTGCTCGGAGGCCCGCACGGCGTACGTGCCGTCATGCCGGCCCCGCCACTCCAACGTGCGCCCATCGCCGCGCGCCGAGCGCGTCACCACCAGCAGCTCGTCACACACCATGAAGCAGGACAGCAGGCCGATGCCGAACTGGCCGATGAAGTCGTTGCGGCGGGCCTCCAGGGCCTCGCGCTTGGAGGACTCACCGATGGTGGCCAGGAAACGGTGGATTTCGTCCTCGGTCAGCCCCACGCCGTCGTCGGTGAAGAGCAGGGTGGGCGGGCTGCCGTCCTGCTTCTCCATCAGCTCCAGCCGGACGGTGCCCGCGTGGCCGGGCTCCAGGAGCTGGCGGGCGCGGATGGCATCGGTCGCGTTCTGGAGCAGCTCGCGTACGTAGACGCCCGGGGAGCTGTACAGGTGGTGAGACAGGAGGTCGATGACCCCGCGGAGGCTGACTTGAAATCGGTGGTCCACGTGCCGCCGACGTTAGCGCACGCCCCCCGTCGTATCGACAGCCGAATCGAGCTTGAGACGCGGCGCGCGCTTGGGCATCCATGGCAGGCCCTTGAATGGCCGCCCGGTCAGTGTCAGGTGGCAATCCGGCCGTGGGGGGCGTGTCACCCCGGTGGCGGCAGGTCTTCACCTCGAAAGCAGGAGTGAATGGATATGCGGACGAAGCTCATGGCAGTGGTTGCGGGCGCGGCAATGGCCTTCGGCGGAACGGCAGCGGCGCAGGGCACCTCGGCGCCCGGCAAGGCCGCGGCCACCAAGGCCCCGGCGGCGGCCTCCCGCGGCAAGACGGAGGTGACGTGGTGGGGGCACGCGGCCTTCGTGATTCGCAGCCCGGGCGGCGCGGTGATTGCCATCGACCCCTGGCTCTCCAACCCCAAGGCCCCGAAGGGCGCCGCGCAGCCGGAGGCGCTGGACGCCATCCTCCTCACCCACGGCCACTTCGACCACGTGGGCGAGGCCAAGGCGCTGGCCGAGAAGACGGGCGCCAGGGTCTATGGCTCCTTCGAGCTCATCAACCTGCTGGGGCTTCCGGAGGCCCAGGCCGTGGGCGCCAACGCGGGCGGCACCTTCCAGGTGAAGGATGTCACGTTCCACCTGGTGGAGGCGGTCCACTCCAGCAGCTACGCCGCGGACCCGAAGTCGCCGGCGCAGTACGCGGGCGCGCCCCTGGGCTACGTGCTGGAAATCGACAAGGGCCCCACGCTGTACCACGCGGGTGACACCGGACCCTTCGAGGGTATGTCGCTCATCGCCACCCAGTTCAAGCCCACCGTGGCCCTGCTCCCCATTGGCGGCCACTTCACCATGGGCCCCGCGGAGGCGGCCCAGGCGGTGCGGCTCCTGAAGGTCAAGAGCGTGATTCCCATGCACTACGGCACCTTCCCGCTGCTCCAGGGCACACCGGACGCGCTGACCGGCGAGCTGAAGAAGCTGCGCAACACGGCCAAGGTGGTGGTCCCGGAGCCCGGCGCGACGACCGCGCTGTAGGCACCGGGCGCGGAGGGCTGGGTCCGGTAGAAGCGGCGATTCTGCGCCCGCTGACTTCCGGGCCTTGACCCTGTCCCGTGGCCGAGTGGAAACCAGAATGCCCCTGGGTTACATCCCGCTCCTCGCGCCGCGCACGGGCCTTGCCTGGCGCTCCAGGGGTGTTCCGGTGTTGGACTTCACCAAGGCGGGGTGGCTCTTGCCGCTCCTGACGGAGACGGTCGCCTTCGAGGCGGGCGCGCCGGCTCCGTCCGCGCCGCCGCTGGGCTCCGGGCGGGCCCGGGCCCGCGCGTACCTGCGGCGGACGCTGCGCGCCAGTGGCCTGCTGTACGGCACGCCCGCGGACGCACCCTCCGCGGCGGACGTGGCGCAGCCCACCGAGCTCCAGGCGCGCGTGCTGGAGGACCAGCTCTTCCACGCCGTGGTGCGGACGCTGGCGCTGATGGCGCTGGAGCTGGGCCGGCTCGTGGGGGCTCCAGCGGCCGTTCGCACCGAGCATCTCCTGGTGCTCTTCGCGGTGCTCACGGGCGAGTTGGAGCTGGCGGAGGCGGTGGACGCGGCGATTGCCTCGGGGCGTCCGGTCTCCCGGCGGCTGACGGCGAAGGTGGAAGCGTCGCTGGTGAAGCGCTCGCCCGTGCTGGCGGGGGACCCGGTGTACGGGCTGGTGCTGCACAACGGCGCGCAATACGCGGATGCGCAGCTGTTCTGCCGGCAGGCCATTGACTACTTCTCGCGCGGCACGCTGCACCGCGAGCGGGCGCAGCGGCGGCTGGACTTCGCGGCGCGGCAGAAGGCGCTGCTGGTGGACGTGTTGACGGGGCTTGCGTGCGTGGACCGGGTGCCGGGCCTGCCCGCGCGCCGCGCCATCCTGCGGCAGGTGGAGTCCCTGCGACTGCCGGCGGCGATGACGTCCGAGCTCAAGGCCGCGGTGAAGCAGTCCTTCGCGCGCCGCCGCCCAGTGCGGGACGTGGTGCGCCAGGTGCGCAGCGTGGACGTGCGCCACTTCCTGCTGGAGCAGACGTTGCTGGCGGCGCTGGTGGATGGCCGCAAGACGCGGCGCGAGCGCGTCTTCATCCGCGAGCTGGCGCAGGCGCTCCAGGTCCCGGACGCGGAGCTGCACCGGCTGGAGCTGGAGATGGCGGAGTTCTACGCCCGCCACCGCGCCATCGTGGACGTCTTCACGGTGTCGGACGCCGCGGGCGCCATGGGCGAGGACCTGGTGGCCGGCATCCAGGAGGCGCTGGAGAAGAACTTCTACCGGCTGATGCAGGAGGTCCGCGAGACGGGCGACCTGGCGGTGCTGCTGACGAAGGCGGCCCGGCGTCAGGCGCTCACGGGCGACGAGCGCCGGCGCATGCGCGCGCAGCTCGTCGACGTGGCCAAGGCGATTCCCGCGCTGGCCATCTTCGCGGCGCCCGGCGGCATCCTGCTGCTCGCGGCGTTGGGGAAGGTGCTGCCTTTCAGCCTGCTGCCCAGCGCCTTCCAGGAGGCCGCGCCCGTCGAGGACGACCTCGAGGGCGTGGGCCCGGAGCGAGAGGCTGGCTGACGGCCGCTCGCCCTCCATCCATCCGGTGGAACGGGGCCGGCCGCGTTCACGCCTGGACACCACCTTCGTGGGGTGGCTCCACGGAAGCGTCGATGCGCGCGCGGACCTGTGACATAGGACGGAGTGGTTTGGGATTGCTCGCGCGATGAGTCCGCTCCGTCATCACCTCCAGGCCTTCCTCCGCGTGGAGCCGGGCCGTCCCGCGTATGGCGCGGGGTTGCGCGCCGCGCTCGCGGTGGGGGGCCCCATGGCCGTCGCGGCCCTGCTGCACCTCCCCGCGGCTACGTGGGTCGGTATGGCCGCGCTCTTCGTTGCCCTGGTGGACCGGGGCGGGCCCTACAGGGACCGCGCGCTCGCCCTGGGCGCCATGACGCTCCTGGGCTCCGGGGTGGGCCTGGCCGCGGCGCTGCATCTGCCCGCGTGGGCCGCCGTCATCGCCACGCTGTTCTGGGTGACGGCGTGTGGCTTCGCCCGCTCGTATGGGGACACGCCCGGGCTGATGGGCGTGGTGCTCGCCAACTACTTCGTGGTGTCGCTCGCGCTCCCCGCCAAGGACGTGGCTGACGCACTGCTGCGCTCCGGCTTGTTCCTGGTGGGCGGCGCGTGGGCCATGTTCCTCGCGCTGATGCTGTGGCCGCTGGTGCCCTACCGGCCCGCGCGCCTGACCATCGCGCGGTGCTACGACGCGCTGGCGGACCACGCGGAAGAGGTGGGGCGCTGGCCGCTCGAAGGGGCGGCGTCCGCCGCCGCGGGTGTCCTGCCGGAGGCGCCCTGGCAGGCCCGCATGCGTCAGCTCATCGAACAGGCGCACACCGTGCTGGCCTCCACGCGCATGGGCCGGGCGGGGGAGAGCGGCCGGGGCGAACAGCTGCTGGTGTTGGCCGAAGGCGCGGATTCGATGATGGTGACGCTCATCGCGCTGACGGAGATGCTGGAGGTGGCGCCCGCCGTGCCCCGTTATCACGCGCTCCGAGCGGAGGTGCAGCGCGCGCTGGCGGAACTGGCAGCGGACCTGCGCCGCGTCCGGTTTGCCCTGGAGAAGGGGACGGAGGTGAGCGCCCAGCCGGTGTGGAACGCCGAGCGGGTGAAGCGGGCCCTGGCGGCGCTGGACACGACGGGCGACGTGCCGGAGCCGGTGCGCGCCGGCTATCAATACGTGCACACGCTGCTGGACCGCCTGCGAGACTATTCCCACGCGACGGTGGAGGTGGCGGCGCGGCTGGAGGGCCGCGCGCCCGTGCCGGACGCCCTGGCGCTGCCCGCGCGGCGGGTGGAGGCGGCGCCGCGGCAGGCCCTCCTGGAGCCGCTGCGGGAGAATCTCAACGTCCGCTCCGTCATCTTCCGTCACGCGCTGCGGCTGGGCGTCGCGGCCGCGCTGGCCACCGCGCTCGTTGGGGCGCTGGGACTGAATCACGGCTACTGGGTCATCATCACCGTCACCGTCGTCCTGCAGCCCTACGCGGGCCTCACGTTCCAGCGGAGCCTGCAGCGCATCGCGGGCACGCTGCTGGGCGCGGCGCTGGCCGCGGGGCTGGTGGCGGTGGTGCGGGAGCCGGCCATCATCCTGCTGGCCATCGGGGTGCTGTTCGCGGTGGCGATGAGCATCCAGCCGCTCAGCCTGTCCGCGTTCCAGGTGCTGCTGACTCCGGCCCTGGTGCTGCTGGCGGAGCTCCAGTCCGGGAACTGGGAGCTGGCCGGGGTGCGCATCGTCAACACGCTGCTGGGAGGGCTGATTGTGCTGACGGTGACGCGGCTCTTGTGGCCCAGCCCGGAGCACCTGCGCCTGCCGGAGCAGGTGGCCTTCGCGTTGCGCGCGGACCGCGAATACCTGATGGCGGTGGCCGCCGCGCACTCGGACGCGGAGCCCGCGGTGCGCGAGGCCCGGCGGAAGATAGGTCTGGCGCTGCTGGCGGCGGAGGCGTCCTTCCAGCGGCTGCTGAGCGAGTGGAGCGGACCCGCCAAGGACCTGGAGCCGGTGATGGCGCTGCTCGTCTACGCGCGGCGCTTCACGTCGGCGGTGACGACGCTGGCCGCCAGCCGCGCGGACCCGGAGTCCCCCCGGGAGCTCTCCGAGGTGGTGCGCTTCGCCGGGGGCGTGTTGGACGAGCTGGCGGCGGCCATGGAGCAGCAACGCCGGCCCGCGCCCCTGCCCGCCTCGGTTCCAACGGGTGGGGCGGATGCGCTGTCGCGCGCGCACGTGGAGCGGCTCGTGCGACAGCTCACCGTGCTGCACCACGCGGCGGAGCGCGTCCCGCCGCTGCGGGGCAGGGAGGGCCTCAGGGCCGGTCGAGCGTCGTCACCAGGCGCCGCAGGTCCTCGTTGACGCTGACGAACCGGGTGTTGCCCTGCTCGTCCGCGAGCTGCTTTCGCATCGTGGGCAGGGACGCTTCGCGCAGCTTCTTCGCGGCGTCTTGCGAGCCTTCCACCAGCCAGCCCACCGCGAGGACGAGCGCGAGACGGGCCTCGGTGTCGCGCTCTCCCAGCCGCGAGGCCAGCGCGCCCGCGTGCTCGGCCGAGCCCGAACGGCCGACCTCCAGCGCCGCGCGCTCCAGCATCCGCGGCTCCGCCTTCTCCATGCGCTGCACCCAGCAGCCCGCGTTGCCCGCGCACGCCTGCGCGGCCTCCAGCAGCTTGGACTGGCCCGTAATCTGGTCCGCGCGCTGCTTGCCCAGCGCGGCCGCGTCATCGCAGCCTTCGTCCTCCGCCTGCTTGCAGTCCGCCGCCGTCCGCGCCGGCTCGGCCGCGGCGAGCCTCTGCAGCAAGGGCAGCTCGCGCGCGTCGCCCAGCATGGCGATGCCCTTCACCGCCAACTCGCGCGCGTACCAGTCTCCGGTGCCCGCGGCCTTCTCCAGCGCGGGCAGCGCGTCGCGTCCGCCCAGGCGCACCAGGGCGCTCACGTAGGAATCCCTCACGGTGGCGTCCGTCTCCGACACGAGCCCGGCCAGCGGCTTCACCGCCTCCTGTGTGCGCATGCGCGCCAGCGCGTCCGCGGCCTGCATCCGCACCAGCGCCTGAATCTGCGGGTCCGTGTTGGTGAAGGCCAGCTGCTTCAACAGCGTGGCCACCGCCCGCTTCTCCCGCAGGTCGCCCAGCACCGTCGCCGCCTTCATCGCGTAGCTGGCGGGGTTGACGCCGTTCGACCGCGCCCACTTCAGCAGGTCCGCGTCCTGGCCCTCCAACGCCTGCAGCAGCGCGTCCGCCGCGGGCGCGCCCAGTTGGTACAGCGCGAAGGAACTCTCCACGTAGAAGGACTTGCCCTTGCGCTCCTTGGTCAGCATCCGCACCAGCGCGGGCGCCGCGCGGCCATCACCGATGTCCCCCAGGGCCTCGATGGCCTTCTTGTTGAGGAAGGGCTCCACGGTGTCGTCCGTGGCCAGGGTGATGAGCGGCTCCACCGCTTCCTTCGCCTTCATGTCGCCCAGCACCTGCACCGCCTCGATGCGCGTGTAGTTGTCCTTCGCGCGCAGCAGCGGCACCAGCGCGGGGATGGCGCGGCGGTCACCAATGGCCCCCAGCGTCGCGACGATGGCCTTGTTCGCCAACTGCGCGGGCATGTCGCCCGCCGCCGGGTCCAGGGCCTTCGTCAGCGGTTCCACCGAAGAGGCATGCTTCAAGTCTCCCAACGCGCGGGCCAGCGCGGCGCGCACCTCCGGCTTGCGCTCGGTGTCGAGCTGCCCGTGGAGCATGGGCAGGAAGCGCTCGTCCATCTTCCCGGACGCACGCATGGCCTCCACCATGCGGATGCGGTCCTCCGCTCTGCGGCTCTGCTGAATGCCTGACTCCCAGTACTCCGGGGTCGCTGGGTCCCCCTTGCACCCAGCCAACATCAGGAACGAGAGCGCAATACACAACGCGGTCAGAGAGCGGGCCATGCGGTCTCCATTGCGTCTGCGAGGTTGTCCTGTCTTCCGTGTAAACCTCGCGCGAGGAAGGAAGCAAACCGCCCCAGGCACCTGGGGTACGCTGGTCAACGACATGTCCGATGGCAATCAAAAGACGGTGCGCCCGAGCCACGTCCGCCGGACGTACATCCTGGACCGGCCTTTCCAGCTCAAATACATCCTGCTGCTGGCGGGGATTGGTGCCGGCGGCATCCTCGTGTTCGGGCTGTTGGCGCACCGCGTCCACGTGTCGTCCACGGCCCTGGGGCTGGACGGCGGGCAGACGCTGCTGTGGCTGACGGCGGTGGGCGCGCTGGGCACGGCGGTGGCGATGGGCCTCTTCGGCCTCGTCTTCACCCACCGGGTGGCGGGCCCCGTCCATGTCATGAGCCTGTATGTGGCGGCGCTGGCGGCCGGCCGCTATCCCCGGATGCGACCGCTGCGGCGCGGGGACGAGCTCAAGCAGTTCTTCGACCGCTTCACCGAAGCAGTGACGCGCATCCGGGAGCGTGAGGCGGATGAGGCCTACGCGCTGGAGACCGTGCTGGAGGCCCTGCGACCTGTGGCCACCACGCCCGAGGCCCTGGAGGCGCTGGGCACCCTGAGCGCCCTGCACACGCGTAAACGTCAGGCGGTGGACACTCCCACCGGGAGCACCTTCAAGTCCGTGGCCTGAGTCGCCCGGCGCAGGAGAAGCGCAACACCATGAGCAGACCCCGCATCGTTTTCATGGGCACCCCCGAGTTCGCGGTGTCCTCACTGGCCGCCTGCTTCGAGCTGGGAGACGTGGTGGCCGTCGTCACCCAACCCGACAAGCCGAAGGGCCGCGGCAACACGGTGACGGCGCCGCCGGTGAAGGAGCTGGCCCTGTCGCGCGGCGTGCCCGTGCTCCAGCCCACCAAGCTGCGCACGCCGCCCTTCGCGGAGGAGCTGCGCCAGTACGCGCCCGACGTCTGCGTGGTGACGGCCTATGGCCGCATCCTCCCCAAGGATTTGCTGGAGCTGCCCACCCACGGCTGCGTCAACGTGCACGGCTCGCTGCTGCCGCGCTTCCGGGGCGCCGCGCCCATCCAGTGGGCCATCGCGCATGGCGACACGGAGACGGGGGTGTCGCTGATGGTGATGGATGAAGGATTGGACACCGGTCCGGTGTTGGCGATGAAGCGCATGGCCATTGCCCCGGACGAGACGAGCGCCTCGCTGTACCCGAAGCTGGCCGCGCTGGGCGGCGAGGTGCTGCGCGAGTTCCTGCCGGCCTACCTGAGCGGGGAGCTGAAGCCGGTGCCGCAGCCTTCCGAGGGCATGGTGCTGGCCCCCATCATCGAGAAGGACCAGGGCCGGTTGGATTTCACGAAGCCCGCGGTGGAGCTGGAGCGGCGCCTGCGGGCCTTCACGCCGTGGCCCGGGGCCTTCACCACGCTGGGCGGAAAGCTGCTGAAGGTCCACCGCGCGCAGGCCAGGGGTGGTAGTGGGGCTCCCGGCACGGTGCTGGCGGCCGGCCCGGACGGCATCGAGGTGGCATGCGGCGAAGGCTCGCTGGTGCTGCTGGACCTCCAGCCTGAGGGCAAGCGGGTGATGCGCGCCGCGGACTTCCTGCAGGGGCACAAGCTGGCGCCGGGCAGCCAGCCCTTCGTCGCGGGCTGATGGGAGAACGGGTGATGGCCATATGAGATTGCTGGTACTGCACGGACCCAACCTGAACCTGCTGGGCGTGCGGGATGGCTCGTCCGGCGGGCGGCTGGAGGACCTGGACGCGGCGCTGCACGCGCGGGCGGAGGAGCTGGGGCAGGCGCTGACGGTGGTGCAGTCCAACCACGAAGGTGACCTGCTGGACACGCTCGGCGCGGAGCTGGAGGAGCTGGACGGCATCATCATCAACCCGGCCGGGCTGTTCGGCTCCTATTGCCTCAAGGAGGGGCTGGAGGCCGCCGGGCTGCCCGCCATCGAGGTGCTGCTCAGGCCCCCGGCCCGAGAGTCCGTGGTGGGGGAGGCCTGCGTGCTCCAGATTCACGGCGGGCCCGGCTTCGAGCCCTACCTGCAGGCCCTGGAGACCTTCGGCAGCGGCGTCTTCACGACGGAGAAGCCGGAGTCGAAGAAGGCCCTGGGGAAGAAGAAGGGGAGCAGCCCCAAGGGGGCGGCGAAGGTCACCCCCATCACCGTGCTCGAGCGCGCCGTGCGCAAGGAGGGCTCGTCGGAGACGGCCAGGTCCCTGAGCCGCGCGGTGAAGACGGCGGGGCCCACGAAGACGCTGGGCCGCAAGCTGGCGCCCGTGGAGGACCTGCGCGCGGCCCGTCAGGCGAAGACGCTGGGGCGCGGCGGCGGCAAGGGGCTCACCCCCGCGGCGGACCTGCTCACGCGCGCGCTGGTGCGCCAGAAGATTTCAGACCGGCTTTCGGGACGGCTCTCCGCCGCCGAGCTGGCGGCCTGGGCGCGTTCCCAGTATCAGGCGGTGCAGCGTGGCGCTCCGGCGGAGAATGGCCACCGCGAGCTGCTGGAGGAGAGCCTCCAGCGCCTCACTCTCTCCAACCTGCCCGCGACGCGGCTCTCGGATGAGCAACTCGTGGACCTCTTGACCCGGCTCGACGAAGGATGAACGCCCGCGCACTCGCCATCCAGGTCCTCGCGCGTGTCCGCGCGACGGATGCCTACCTCAACGTCGTATTGGACACGCAGCTGTCCGAGTCGCCGCCGAAGGACCCGCGCGACGCGGCGCTCGTCACCGAGCTGGCCTACGGCGCCACCCGGCGGCAGCTCGCGCTGGACTACGCGATTACCCGCTTCGCCGACCGCAAGCTGGACGCGCTGGAGGACAAGGTGCTGGCGGCCCTCCGCATCGGCGCCTACCAGATATTCCACACCCGCGTGCCGGCCCGCGCCGCGGTGGCGGAGACGGTGCAGGCCCTGAAGGAAGTGGGGCTGACGCGCGCCGCGGGCTTCACCAACGCCATCCTCCGCAAGCTGGCGGCCCTGCCCGCGCCGCCGCTGCCGCCCGCGTCCGACGTGGCGCTGCACCTGTCGGTGCGGGAGAGCCATCCCCAGTGGCTGGTGGAGCGTTGGCTGCGCCAGTTCGGCCGCGAGCGCGCCGAAGCGATGCTGGTGGCCGACAACCAGGCGCCCGCGGTGGTGGTGCGCGCCAACACCGCGAAGGTGACGCGCGACGCGCTGCTCGCCCAGCTCCAGGAGATGGGCGTGGACGCGAAGGCGACCACCGTGTCGCCGGTGGGCATCACGCTGCCGTCCGTGGGCCGCGTGGAGGACGTGTACGGCTACGCGGAGGGCCTGTGGCAGGTGCAGGACGAGGCCGCGCAGCTGGTGGGCGTCTACGGGGCGATTCCGGAGACGGCGCGCGTGCTGGACGCGTGCGCCGCGCCGGGCGGCAAGTCCTGTCACCAGGCGCAGTCCCATGACGTGGTGGCGGTGGACCTCCACGCGCACAAGCTGCGGAAGATTGAAGCGGAGGCCCGGCGCCTGGGCCTGCAGCCGCGATTGAAGGCCTACGCGCACGACGCCGCGGAGCCCTTCCCGGAAGCGTGGGGCGAGTTCCACGCGTTCCTGGTGGATGCGCCGTGTTCGGGGCTGGGCACGCTGCGCCGCCACCCGGAGCTGCGCTACCGCCGCAAGGAGGAGGACATCTCCCGGCTGGCCACGCTCCAGCGGCGCATCCTGGAGAACTGCCAGGAGGCGGTGCCGCCCGGGGGGCTGCTCGTGTACGCGGTGTGCACCATGGAGCCGCAGGAGGGGCAGGACCAGGTGGAGATGTTCCTGCGCAGCCACCCGGAGTGGACGGCCGAGCCACCCGTGCTGCCCGGCCTCAAGCTACCGATGTCCCAGGCGTACCTGCGCACGCTGCCGGGACCGGAGGGCTTCGACGGGTTCTTCGCCGCGCGCCTCCGGAAGCTCTACTGACGCTCAGGCGTTCTCGGTGGGCGGCGGCACGTTGGAGGCGGCCTTGAACGCCTCCAGCACCGCGGCGGACGCGCGGTCCAGGTACTTGCCCTTGCGGATGAGCAGGCCAATGGGGCGCGACACCGGCCCCTCCGCGAAGGGCTTGGCGACGAGGGTGCCGCCCTTCACCTCGCCCTGAGCCGTGGACATGGGGAGGATGGCCACGCCCAGGCCCATCTCCACCGCCCGCTTGATGGTCTCCACGTTGTCCATCTCCATCACCGGGTTGATGTCGATGCTCTTCTCGCGGAAGAGCCGGTCCAGCGCCTTGCGCGTGGGCGCCTCGCGGTCGAACGCGATGAAGGGCACGCCAGACAGCGCGGTGAGGCTCACCTTCTGCTTCGTGGCGAAGGGGTGGTCGGGGGCACAGACGACCGACAGCTTGTCGTCGCGGAAGGGGAGGATGTCCACGCCCGCGCGGGGCTGCGGATAGGCGACGATGCCAATCTCCGCCGCGCCCAGAATCACGTCGTCATACACTTGGTCGTTGCGCCGGTAGTTCAGGCGCATGTTCACCTTGGGGTGCGACTTGAGCAGCTGCTTCTGCACCGAGTTCAGCTCGTGCAGCCCCACCGAGTAGATGGTGGAGACCGTGGTGGTGCCCGCCACCTCGGCGGCCTGCTCGCGAATCTCCTGCTCCACCTCGGCGAAGCGGGCGAGGATTTCCTTGCACCCGCGGAACAGCCGCTCCCCGGCCGGCGTCGGCGTCACCTGGCGCGCGCTGCGCGACAGCAGCTTCTGCTCGTACCGGTTCTCCAGCGCGCGAATCTGCTGGCTCACCGCGGATTGCGTGACGTGGTTGAGCTGCGCGGCG
Organism: Myxococcus xanthus; assembly: GCF_013116825.1. Taxonomy (GTDB): domain Bacteria; phylum Myxococcota; class Myxococcia; order Myxococcales; family Myxococcaceae; genus Myxococcus; species Myxococcus xanthus_B. The sequence goes on along the minus strand of NZ_JABFNS010000021.1, from coordinate 526 downwards.
CGGGAGAATGAGCCCGTCTCGACCACGTCGCAGAACATCTTCAAGGATTCGAGCTGCATAAGGTCATCTCCTAACCTCAAATCCAATGATTAGGCCAGAGATAATTAGAATGCCTTTACTTGGCCGCCAAACTACCTAACCCGGCAGGGTGGCCTCCGGCCACTCATCGGACGACAGGAGGATGGCGGATGGGGCTCAGGGCTGCTCGGGCCCCTCGGGTGGGGGCGGCGGACGCGGGCGGAGCAGGACGAAGAGGGAGGCGGCGAGCGCGGTGAGGGCGCCCCCGGCGAGCAGTTGGGTGCGACCGACCTCCCGCGTGGCATCTGTCAACAGCTGGCATTCGGGGCCGGTGAGGCCATCGCAGCTCGGGGCTGCGAAGCTGTTGCTCAGGCCCACGGCGAGCAGGCCCAGGCCGCCCAGGAGGAAGCCGCCCAGCAGGCCCGTCGCCGCGGAGCGGACCAGGGACGGCCGCTGGGGGGAGGAGGGCTCCGGAGAGGAGGGCATGCGGGCTGCTATAGCCGCGAGG
>NZ_JABFNS010000219.1 GCF_013116825.1 Myxococcus xanthus | reverse complement strand
CGCTGGGGCAGGGGCTGCTGTTGTTCGTGCTGCTGGCGTGGGACCGGGCCATCGCGCGTCCGGCCCTCTTTGATGACCTGCCCGCGCTCCGGTCGCTGCTGGCCTGGCTGGTGGATCATGGCGAGCCCTGGCATCCCCGCGCGGTGCTGACGGCCTGGCTGGTGGCGCACGCGGCGGTGTGGGTGGCGCGCACGCGGCAGTGGCGGCGCGCGGGCTGGGCAGGCGCGGCGCTGGCGGGCGTGGCGGGGCTGCTGGTGGTGGGGAAGGGGATGGCTGGACGCGGCGCGCCCGAGCATCCGCTGGTGGTCGTCATCGGCATCGACGCGTTCCGGCCGGACCGGCTGAAGTCGCAGGGAGGCTCGGGCGAGGTGGCGCCCCACGTGGAGCGCCTGCTGGAGGAGGCCACGCTCTTCACCCGCGCGTACACGCCCATTGCCCAGACGGAGCCCGCGTGGCGTTCGCTGCTCACCGCGCGGTGGCCGCACGAGACGGGCGTGCGCTACTCGCTGACGTCCGACTCGCGGATGCAGCTCCAGCGAACCTTCGCGGAGTCCTTCTCCCAGGCGGGGTGGCGCACGGTGTTCGCCACCGACTGCTCGCGCTTCCACGCGGAGGGCCCCGCGTCCGGCTTCGAGACGCGCCTGCAGCCGCCGCGCGGGGCGGTGAACTTCCTCCTGGAGAAGCTGCGTTACCGCGCGCTGGGCATGTTCGCCGACCATGCGTTGGGCGCCGCCTGGTTGCCCGAGTTCATCGACAACCGCGCGCTGGCTGGCATCCATGACCCCATGGGCTACGCGGAGCGGCTGGCCTCGCGGCTGGTGGACGAGGCGAGCCAGGGCCCCACGTTGTTCGCCTTCCACGCGACGGCGGCGCATTTTCCGGGCGATCCGGTGCATCCGTTCTACCGCCGCTTCGTGCCCGCCTCGGAGCCGCTGGAGCGCCGGCTGCGCATGCACTTCGCTCCGGTGGCTCCAGGCGCGAAGGGCGGCTGGAACCGCGCGGGCGCGGAGGCGCTCTACGACGAGCTGATTGCACAGGCGGACGCGCAGGTGGGGACGCTGCTGGACGCGCTGCGCCGCTCAGGCCGCTATGACGATGCGCTCATCCTCCTGCTGTCGGACCATGGCGAGAGCTTCCACGCGGACCGCGCGGACCTCGCGGGCGCCACGCCGGTGCATGGCGCGCGGCTGTCGGAGGAGGAGAACCGCATCCTCCTGGCGGTGAAGCCGCCCAAGGGACGGGGGACGGCGCCAGCGCTGGTGGACTCGCTGGTGCGGTTGGTGGACGTGGGGCCCACGCTGCTGGAGCTGTCCGGGCTGCCGAGCCTGTCGGATGTGGACGGCGTGTCGCTGGCGCCGCTGCTGCGTGGCGAGGACCTGGGTCCGCTGTCGCTGTACGCGGAGACGGGCTTCACCCATGTGCTGCCGGAGGTGTTCGACCCGGGGCACTGGCCGGGGGCGCCTCGCTCCTTCGACGCGTACCGCATCCGTCCGGATGGCGTGGTGGAGATGGGGCCCGCGGCCCACGCCCGCATCCTTCAGGAGAAGGACGTGGGCGCCTTCGACGGCCAGCGCTGGTGGGTGGACAGGCCCCAGGCCAACGGCACGGTGCTGCGCGCCTGCCAGGGCGACTGTGAAGGGCCGGACGCCCTCGCGCTGGAGGCGTGGTTCGACCGCGTGCAGGGCCGGACGGCGGCGGGAGGCTGGCGTAAGGTGGCCGGCCATGTCGACGACTCCGGACACCCAGAGCCTTCAGGAACGCTACGCGCCCCAAAACAGCTGCTTCGGATGTGGCCCGGCCAACGCCCAGGGCCTTCGCATCCGCAGCCACGTGGAGGGTGATGCCGTCATCGCGGAGTGGACGCCGCAAGAGCACCACCACGCCTTCGAGGGCGTGCTCAGCGGCGGCATCGTCGGCACGCTGCTGGACTGTCACTGCAACTGGACGGCGGCGTACCACCTGATGCGCGCGCAGGGCGGGGACGCGCCGCCGTGCACCGTCACCGCCGAGTACGCCATCACCCTCAAACGGCCCACGCCCATGGCCGGGCCGCTGCGCCTGGAGGCGAAGCCGGTGGAAATCCAGGGGGACCGCGCCGTCATCGAAGGCACGCTCACCGCGGGTGGGAAGGTGACGGCCACCTGCCGGGGCACCTTCGTCGCCGTGAAGCCGGGCCACCCCGCGTACCACCGCTGGTAGTGGCGCCAGAAATACCAAGGCCCCGGCGCTTCCACCGACTGAGGCGGGAAGCGGGCGGGGCCCTGGCGGTACCGCGCGTGGGGCGCGTTACTTGTTCATGGACAGCAGCAGGTTGTGCCGAGCGGCCGTGGGGTTGGCCTCCTCGCGCTCCGCGATGCGGTGGACCTGGTTGCCAATCTTGTCCTGCAGCAGCATCAGGCCGTCGAGCACCTGCTCCGGGCGCGGCGGGCAGCCGGGGATGTAGACGTCCACCGGGATGATGCGGTCGATGCCCTGGAGCACCGCGTAGTTGTCGTAGAAGCCACCCGAGGACGCGCAGACGCCGAAGGCCACGACCCACTTGGGCTCGGCCATCTGCTCATAGACGCGCTTGAGGATGGGGGCCTGCTTCAGGTTGATGGTGCCCACCACCATCAGCAGGTCCGCCTGGCGCGGCGAGAAGCGGGGGAACTCCGCGCCGAAGCGGGAGATGTCGTGCCGGCTGGCGGCCACGGACATGTACTCCATGCCGCAGCAGGCCGTGGCGTACGGATAGGTGAAGAGCGAGTACTTGCGCGCCCAACCCAGGCCCTTGGAGACGATGGACTGGAGCCAGCCCATGGACTCGTCACGGCGGGTCGTCACGATGTTTGCGAGGTCAGCGTCAGCCATGATGTCTCAGCTCTCCCAGTCCAGGGCGCCCTTCTTCCAGATATAGATAAGGCCGACCACCAGCGTCACGGCGAAGACCAGCATCTCCACGTACCCGAACCAGCCGAGCGCCTGGAAGTTCACCGCCCAGGGGTACAGGAACACCGCTTCCACGTCGAACACGATGAACAGCAGGGCCACGACGTAGAACTTCACCGCGAAGCGCTGCCGCGCCGGGCCGCTCGACTCGGAGCCGGCCTCGAAGCTGGTCGCCTTGATGGCGCTCGGACGGCGAGGACCCAGCCGCGTGGTGATCTGGGGAATGAGCATCGCCATGCCACCCGCCAGCAGCAGGACGACGGCCAGCGGCAGGTATGGCGTGAGGGGAGTCGGAGTCATCGCGCGCGGAACCTAATGACACCGTGCTCGCAATGTCAAAGGGAAAGTCCAGGGAGCGGCGCGCCAACCCCTTGAGATGACGGCGAAAAGCAGTGTTCATGGCCACTCGGGGCGCGCCTGGCGTGGATCAGCCGCCCCCACGGCTCTGGTCTTGGCCGGCCGGTTTGACGCTCCGCGAAGGGACGCCTACCGTCCGAGGACCGTCGGCATCCATCCGGCGTGGAACTTTCTCACCGGGGAGATGGCAAGCATGTGGGGCCGGCTCGGCTTGCGGACGCAGGTGGCCATCGCGGTGTTGGTGCCGTGCCTGGCGGTGGTGAGCTTCTGCGTCGTGTACTTCCCCATGCACCAGCGGGAAGTCACGCTGGAGTTGCTCCAGAAGCGGGTGCGGGTGGTGGCGCGGCTGATATCGCAGCACCCCGCGCTCCTGTCCGCGGACAGCACGCCGGAATCCACGGCCCGCGTCCGGGACGTATTGTCGATGCTGGAGGCCCCGGAGGCGCTGAACGAGCGCAGTGGCTTCACCTTGCGCTACCAGGGGCTGGTGTCGGCGGAAGGCACCGTGCTCCATGGGCGTGGCTCCATTCCCACGGCCATCCGCTCGCTCGGCGTGGAGGGGCTGGAGGGCTGCGCCACGTCCACCCAACACGACGAGGTGTCGGTCCGCTGCGCCAGTGGTGAGCGCATCTACGTGGCGGGCTTCGGCGTCCAGGAAGCGCTCAGCTCGGTGAATGACATGCGGGGCGCGGTGCTGGCCGGCCTGGCGGGCGCGCTGGTGCTGGGGCTGGCGCTGTCGTTGTTCATCAGCCGCGCCATCGCCGAACCGGTGGCCCGGGTGACAGAGGTGGTGCGGGACGTGGCCCGGGGCGACATGTCGCGCGGGGAGCTGGACGTGCCGGCCACGGGTGAGGTGCGCCTCATGGCGCAGTCCTTCAACAAGATGCTGGGCACGCTGCGCACCTCGGTGATGGAGATGGTGTCGCGCACGGAGCAGTTGTCCGGCGCGTCGCGGGGCCTGTTGGGGGCGTCCGCGGACCAGGAGCACGTCATCAGCCAGCAGGCGGCGTACGCGCAGCAGATTGCCGCCACGTTCGAGGAGCTGAGCCGCACGGCCGAGCAGATCTCCAGCTCCACGGAGGTGGTGGAGTCGAGCGCGCGGCGCACCCACGAGGCCGTGGCGGAGGCCATGGCGGTGGTTGCGCAGGTGGTGGCGGGCATCAACGACATCCGCACCGAGTCCAAGGGCGTGGCGGACGCGATTGTCGGCCTCAACCAGGACCTGCAGCAGGTGTCGAAGATTGCCCAGGTCATCAACCAGGTGGCGGAGCGCTCCGACTTGCTGGCGCTGAACGCGGCGCTGGAGGGCACCAAGGCGGGCGAGGTGGGGCGGGGCTTCTCGCTGGTGGCTGCGGAGATGCGCAAGCTGGCGGAGAACGTGTCCGCGTCCGCGCGTGACATCGCCCGCATCGTGGAGAAGGTGCAGGACTCCGGTGAGGAAGCGGCGGCCAAGGCCCGCGTGGGCATGGCCACCAGCGACCGGGGCGTGGAGGTGGCCGAGCAGGCCTCCTCCGTGTTCCAGCGAATCGTCGAGCTGGCGCGTGGCACCAGCGAGGCGGCGCGGCAGATCACCATCGCCACCCGTCAGCAGCGCCAGTCCAGCGAGCAGGCCGTGCAGGGCGCCCGCAACGTCGCGGAACTGGTGAAGCAGGGCGTGGACGCGACGGGACGCACCACGCGCATCGCCCAGGACCTGCAGGCGGTGGCCGAGGGGCTCACCGCCGTCACCAGCCGCTTCAAGACGACGCGGAGCTGAGGCTCACTCCCGCTGCCAGCGCAGCTGGAACTCGACCTCGTCCACGCCGTCCCCGCGCTCATGCTCGATGTTGAAGAGCGCGTCGGCGGGGATGCGCAGGCGCTCGCCAGCGACCTGGATGTTGAAGGCCTTGCCCGCCTCGATGGCGTCCGCCAGCCGCCGCAGCTTCGCGACGAAGTCCTTGCGCGGGTACGTCTTCTCCAGGTCTCGGTTCGCTCGCTTCGCCTTCTTCTGCGCCATCGTTGAGGGCTCTTTCGTCCAGGGTTTCCCCGGATGATGGCATCGCCCGCGATGGATGCGCAGCTCGAATCAGCGCGGCAGTCGAGGCACGCGTCAACCCATCAGCCGGTGGAGGCTGAGGTCCAGGCGGCTCTGGACCAGGCCCAGGAGGCTCTCCACCTCGCGCCCGTCCAGTTTCAGCCGGGCGGCCAGCTCTCGGTGGGTCTGCTTCAGGAGCCGCTCACGGGCCTGGGCCACGTGGCGTGCCACACTGGAGCGGGGCTCCGCGTACAGCGTGGCGATGCGGTCCATGGTGAGGCCGTGGAGGTGGTGCAGGCGCAAGAGCGCGCGCTCCCGTTCGGACAGCGTCGCCAGCGCGGCCTGGAGGGATTCGGACAGGGCTTGCCGGGAGTGGGCCTGGAGCACGTCTCGCTCGGGGTCGTCGCGTGACAACAGTTGCTCCAAGGCCTCCGGAGGCGTGGCGGTCTGCTCGTGGCGGCCGGCCTGCTCCAGCAACTCGCCGCCGATGCGCGAGGCGACGATTCGCACCCAGCCGCCCAGCGAGCCCCGGCCCGAGTACTCCGCGATTTTCGGCGCGCCGCCGTGAACGCCCAGCAGGAGCCGCTGGCGCGTCACCTGGAGCACCTCGTCCACCATCGCCGCGAGGTGCCGGGACAGTCGTGCGGCGGCTTTCTGGAGGACGTGCCTCTCGAAGAGCCGCAACGCCTGGGGCTCTCCCTGGGCACAGGCGCACGCCAGGTAGACGTCCGCGGCGTGGAGCTGCTTGAGCGCATCCAGGGGTGTGCCTTCCGCGCGCAGGTGCCGGCCCACGTGGTGCAACAGGGCCGCGGGCGCCAGCGCCACGGTGGGCCACGCCGCACGGCCTTGGTCGAGCAGCTCCGTGAGCAGTGTCTCCAGTGTGGGCGCGGAGCGCAGCGTGTCGTGCAGTGACTCCGGGGCCCCCGCGAGCAGCAGCGGCGTCAGCGATTCCGGAGCCGGGCTCATCGGGTGACCTCGCTCACATGGGGCAGGTGCCGCTCCTGCCATGCCACGAGTTCGTCGTGCTCTCGCCGGGCGCGCAGCCCCTGGGCTTCCAGCCACGCCTTCGCCTCGCGGATGAGGGCCGTGGCCTGCTCGCGTCCCTCCGGGGCGGGCCGTTCCCACAGGGCCCGTGCGAGGAGGAAGGACACTCGCGCGGCTTCCTTCCGGTCCAGCCACACGCGCGCATGGATGCGCCGTGCGCGCTCGAGCAGCGGGACGGCTTGCTCCGGCGCGCGCAGGCTCAGGTGGGCCTCTCCGAGGCAGGCGAGGTCGAGCGCGACGTCCGGACTGTCGTCTCCCTGCGCGGCTTCATCCAGGGCCAGGGCACGCTGGCAGCGGGTCAGTGCCGCCCGGAATGCGCCCGTCTCCAGGTCCACCCGGGCCAGGTCCCGGACCACGCCACAAGTCACCACGCTGTCGGTGCCGTTCGCCTTCTGGAGGAGGCCAAGCGCCTGCGTCAGGTTGCGCCGCGCCACCGCAGGCCGGCCCGCGCGCAGGTGGATGAGGCCCAGGTTGCGCAGCGACATCTCCAGGCGCGGCGAGCCCTGGCCCACGCTGCGTTGGATGCGCTCCAGCGCCTGCTGGTTGTGGGCGAGCGCCTCGTCGAGCCGGTCGGAGTCATAGGCCACCATGCCCAGCCCGCCGAGCGCGGTGACGGTGCTGGGGTGGTCCGTTCCCTTGCTGCGCTCGAAGATGGCCAGGGCTCGCTCATAGTGGCTCCGGGCTTCCTCCAGGCGCCCCTCGCGGCGCAGCAGGCCGGCCAGGTTGTTGAGGGGGGCGGCCAGGCTCGCGTGGTCCTTGGCGCGCGCGGCCTCCAGCAGCGCCAGCGAGCGTTGGAACGTGTCGAGCGCCTCTTGCGTGCGGCCCAGGGCGAGCAGCTCGGTGGCGATGTTGTTGAGGTTGAGCGCGAGCACCGGGTGCTCGGGGCTCCACTGTCGCTCCTGGAATGCGTAGGCCTGCGCCTCCTGGTAGAGCGCCAGGGCCTCCTCCGCGCGGAGCTGCCGCGAGCGGACGCGCCCCAGTCCGGTGAGGAAGTACGTCACGCGAGGCCGTGAGGGGCCCGCGGTCCTCCGCGCCAGCTCCAGCCCCTGGGTGAACTCCCTGTCCGCTTCGTCCAGCCTGCCCTGCACCAGGAGCAAGCCGCCCATTCGCAGGTGCAGGTCGGTGGCGATGTGCGGGAAGCGCTCTCGGCCCAGCCGCTCCACCGCGGCGCGGGCGTGGTGCACCAGCCGGTTCGCCTCGTCCATGCGCGCCATCTGGTCGCCCACCACCCACAGGAGGAGGTTCCAGACACGGGCCACGGTTTCGTCGTCGCGGCCCGCCTCGGCGGCCCAGAGCGCCTTGTAGAGGTGCTCCTCGGCTTCCATGGGCTTGCCCGCGAGCCCATGGGCATAGCCGTGCAGCGTGAGGACCTCTGCCTCCAGCGGCCGGTAGTCCAGCCCCTGGATGTCCTGGAGCAAGGCCGTCGTCTCCTCCAACGCGCCGGGGTGGTTGCCCGCGTCCATGTGGGCCCGCGCCTCGGCCAGCTTGCGTCGCGCCGCGTCCACGCGAGGCCGCAGGGCATCCGGAGGCTGTGGCCGGTTCGCCAGCTCCGGAGCATCCCGGCAGCCGGAGACGCCCTCCAGGGACGCCACCATCTGCGGCGCGTGCTGCACCGTTCGCGCGTCCGCCTTCTCCAGCACGTCGACGACGGCGGCCAGGTGCCACAGCCGTGTGTCCAGGCACGCGGCCGTCTGCCAGGAGGAATGGGAGGCATCGCGCGAGGCCGTGCACGCGTCGGTGCGCAGCTCGCGCCATGTGTCCGCGTGTCCGTCGAGCGTGCTGGCGACGGCTTCCCACGCGGCGGCGGCGAAGGGCTTTCCCGTGGCCAGGAAGGCCGCATGGGTTCGCGCGCGACGCTCCGGTCCCCAGATGGTGGTGAGCCGCTCCGCCTCCAGGTCGCAGCGGGCCTGCCTCCGGTGCGCCGCCACGTAGCCCACGGTGAGCCCTACGAGACATGCCACGGCGGCGGAGGCGCCCACCCAGGCAAGGCGCCTTCCAGCGCAGGGGGCCAGCTCGGTCAGCAGCGCCTCCATCGATGGGAAGCGCTCTTCCGGCTGGGCTCGCAAACCCCGCAGCACCGCGCGCCGCACACGGGCCGGGATTTTCGATTCGCGCTCAGGCGCGCGCATGCGTCCCTCCCGCGCGGCCTTGCCCAACGCCTCCAGCGTCCGGCCCTCGAAGGGGCGCACGCCGTGGAGCGCTTCGTACAGCGCCACGCAGAAGCTGAACTGGTCCGAGCGCGCGTCCACGCCGTGGCCTTGAAGCTGCTCGGGCGCCATGTACGCGGGCGTGCCCAGCAGCGCGCCCGAATGGGTCAGCGGCGAGTCCACCAGCGAGGCTGGCGCCATTACCGTGTCCAGGCTCGCTGGCGCGGCGTGGCCCGAGACTCGCGGGTGGGAGG
>NZ_JABFNS010000218.1 GCF_013116825.1 Myxococcus xanthus | reverse complement strand
GTCAGATGTCTATAAGAGACAGGGCGCGGGGGGCGGTGGCAAGGAGCAGGCCAGCGAGAAGCAGGGGACGCATGGAGGCCCTTCTAACCCGGGGCAGAGAGATTTTCTTGACGCGATCTCCCATCGTGGGACCTTCCCCGCGCTACATGCGTGTTGCAAACGGGAGCAAGGTTCGATGAACGCGGCGGCAGCGAACTGGCAGACACTGGAAAACGTCGATGTGGAGTGCACCCACTGCGGCATCCGGATGACCCAGCAACCGGGGACCCGGGTTCGCTACTTCCGGTGCTCCGGGTGCCACCGCTGGGTGTCCAGCGTGTACTCCGACGTCTTCCGGGCGGACGCGAAGGTGCGCACGCACCCGGTGAAGGACACCGGCGCCCAGGACGAGCAGTTCATCGAGGTCAAGGACCGGCTGGACCGGTGGCTGTCCGCGCTGGAAGAGCAGGACCCCTACCGGCTGCTGGGTGTCTCGCCGCTGGACTCGGCCGACACCGTTCGCGCGCGCTACCACGCGCTGGCCATGGAGCAGCACCCGGACCGCGGCGGCTCGGCGGAGAAGATGCGCGAGCTGAACGCGGCCTATGAGCGCATCCTCCGTCACCGCCAGCGCAAGCGTCAGGAGGCGCTGTCGGCAGGGGCGCCCGTGGCCTCGGCCTCCGTCCTTCCCGCGCGCAGCAGGTAGGCCCAGAAGAGCGCCCCCAGGACCAGGCCCAGCCCCGCCTTCAGCCAGGTGGGGAACATGTCCCCTGGGGAGACATAGCCCTCCACCACGCCGATGAGGGCGAGGAAGGGCGCGCAGCCCAGCACCAGCTTCACCGCCTCCCGTCCGCGCACCGCCAGCGCCTGTCCCCGGGGCAGCTCCCCCGGGTCGATGAGCGCCTGGCCCACCATGAGTCCCGCCCCGCCGGCGATGACCAGGATGGACAGCTCCACCGGGCCGTGCGCGGCGATGAAGTCCAGCAATCCCCCCAGCATGCCCTCGCGGGCGCACAGCGCGCTGATGGCGCCGATATGCACCCCGTTGTTCACCAGCAGGAACAGCGTGCCCAGGCCGCCGGTGAGGCCCAGGGCGAAGGTGACGATGGTGACGGTGAGATTGTTGGTGGCGATGCCGGACGCCACCGAGTTGGGCGGCGCCACCGACAGGATGTCATCCGTCCACATGCGGCCCTGCGCCACGTAGTGGCGCACGCCGGCGGGCACCAGCAGCTCGGCGCCCCGTGGCTCCCACAGCACCACCAGGGCGCCCAGCAGGATGCCCAGGATGAACAGCACGGCGCTGGCGCCCACGAAGCCACGCTCGCGGCGCAGGGTGGCGGGGAACTCGCGGCGGAAGAAGTCCCGCATCGCGGGCCAGCGCTCGCGCGGCGGCTGGTAGATGGACGCGTAGGCCTGGCCACAGAGCTGGTTGAGGAAGCGGTGGACATCCGTGCCGGCGTAGAAGGTCTGCGCGTGCGCCAGGTCCGCGGACGCGCGGCGGTACAGCGTGTCCAGTGTGCGCAGCTCGCCCAGCTTCAGCGTGCCGGAGCGCTGCTTCGCCAGCAGGGCCTGGAGCGCATCCCAGTCCGTGCGGCGTTGGGCCACGTAGGCGGGCAGGGGCGTGGCCATCTCAGCGCGCTCCCTGGACGCGGGCGCGCAGGAAGGCCTCGGTGCTCTCCGCGGACACCAGCACCGCCGCGCGTGCCTCCGCGTCGTCAGGCCCCACGCGCTCCACCAGCCGCGCGCCCAGCCGCTGCCGCACCTCCGGCGCCAGCCCCGGCGCGCGCGAGAGGAAGGACAGCACCAGCTCCACGTCCTCCGGAGACAGGGGCCGCGCACCCGTGTCCTGTGGCAAGGGCTCGGACGTGGACGGCGCGGCGGTGTACTTGTCCAGGTCGATGCGCTCCTCGCGCACCAGCAGCGTGCCGGCGAGCAGGTCCCCCAGGCGCCGGTGCTGGCGGGTGAGCAGCATGCTGACACAGGCGGCGGCATACAGCATGGGCAGGAAGTCCACCGCGCGGCAGAGGTTGCGCACCGCGCTCTCGTAGACACCCACGGGCGAGCCGTCCGTGCGCACCACCCGGATGCCCAGCACGCGCTTGCCCACCGTCTGGCCGTGGAAGAAGACCTCGCTCACCGTCCAGTACAGCCACTGCGTGGCGAAGACGCCCACCACCAGCAGCGTCTGCCCCACGCCCGACAGCGCCTGGAAGACGCCGAGCACGTCCGACACCAGCAAGGTGAAGACGAAGTAGGCCACCAGCCAGAAGAAGAACAGCAGGCTCGCGTCCACCAGCCACGCGAGGCACCGGTAGCCGATGCCCGCGATGGGAAGCGTGAGCGCCACGCGTTCGGGGGTGGCGACGTCGAGATGGGGAGTTGGAGCGGAGCGCATGCGGGGTCGGCAGCATACACGTCTGCCTTCCTCCCACGCCTGATGTCGCACCCCCTTTTCTGCTTGGACTTGCGGGATTTTCAGGGCCCAGACGCATGTGTCACGGTTGACAGTCAGCGCCGTGCGGGAGGGGGCTTTCATCGACTTGTGGACGCCCGGGCGTGTCCGGCTCCGGACAGCGATGACGAACCAACGGATGAAACCCCTGTAACGGGCTCTGATTCATGCACACTGGACACTCCCATTGGGGCTGGTTCGCGTCTGCGCTTTCCCGGTGATAGGGTTTCTGCGTTGGACCATGAACCTGGGCCGAAGGAGGTGCGGCCCGCAGGGACGTCAGGAGTAGCTGAAAGTCGAAAACAGTCAGGAGTCGAGTCGTACATCGGTAGGCCGACTCCGGAGTGGCTCAGCGGACGCGCTCGTTCTTCCCTGTCATGCAACCCACTGGCCCAGGTGGTACCGGAGCCGGCTGTGGTCAGTTGTCTGTTCATGCAGTTTTCGCCATGACGGCTGGGGGGCCTTCGCATGGCAACCAATCAAGCAGCGATTCGTGTATCGATTCTCGAAGGACCGTGGGCGGCCTGGCAGGGCCTGGCCGACGGGCTCCGTGGTGAAGGCGTGCAGGTCTCCTCGGTGACGAGGGACGTGCGCCTGTTCCTCGACAGCCTGGGGACAGACCCGCCGCAGGTCGCGGTGATGGACGTGGAGGGCGACAGCGAGGCCGCCGTGGGCTGCTCCGTCACGGAGGGCATCAATCTCCTGCGGGAGGCGCGCAAGCGCCGGCTGGAGGTGCGGATGCTGCTGCTCTCCGCGGTGAGCACACCGGAAGTCATCTCGCAGTGCTTCGACGAGGGTGCCTCCGGCTACCTGTTCCGCGCGGGGTTGGGCACGACGGCGGTGGCGTCCGCCATCAACTCCCTGGTCCGAGGCGAGCGGCTGTTCCCGGTGCAACTCCTGAGGAACGACTTCGAACATCCACCGGTGACGTCACCCACCGCGAGCGTGTTGCTGGCGCTCACGCAGCGCGAGCGCGAGGTGCTGGCGTATGTCGCGGGCGGCGCGGACAACCTGAAGATTGCCGCGCACCTGCAAATCGCCGAGCGCACCGTGAAGTCCCACGTCACGCAACTCTACCGGAAGCTGGGCGCGGAGAACCGCACGCAGCTGGCGCTGAGGGCGTGCCACCTGGGCGTCCGGCCGCCGCCGGACCTCTAGGCGTCGCTGTCGTTCCGCTCATGCAGCACGCCCCCCGGACCCTGGCGCCGTTGCCAGGGGACGCGAGGGGCGTGCGCACGGAGGGTGCCGTGACTACGACTTCAGCTCTTCCATCTTCTTGCGGAGGCTCAGCGGACGCATGTCCGTCCAGACCTCCTTGATGTACTCCAGGCACTCGGCCTTGAGGCCCTGCTTGCCGGCATCCTTCCAGCCGAGCGCGTTCTCGCGGTCGGCCGGCCAGATGGAGTACTGCTCCTCGTGGTTCACCACGACCTTGTAGACGGTCGTGTCCTCTCGCTCATCCGCCATTGATGTCTCTCCTGGAACGGGGCGTATTCTGGCCACAATCCAGGAAAAGGGGTCAAGACACGGAAGGCGTGGGTGCGGTCGGCGTCTGAAGCCCGCATATACTCGCCGGCCATGCAAAGTGTCTTCCGTGTCATCACCGCCCTGCTCCTCGCGCTGGGCGTCACCTGGGCCGCGCTGGCCCTGGCGTTGACGGGGGCGGGCCCCGAGGGCGCGCACGGACCGCGGGCGTTGGGGGCCGGGCTGCTCGCGGTGGGCGCGGTGGTTGCCTGGCGGCGTCACTCACAAAGGGCGGCCCTGTCCGTCATTGGCGTAGGGTGTGTGGCCGTCTGGGGGTGGACCCAGACGGTACGGCCCGCGACGCAGGCGGACTGGGCGCCGGACCTGGCGCGCTCCGCCCGTGCGGTGGTGGAGGGCTCCCGTGTGACGTTGCATGACGTGCGTGACTTCCGCTACCGCACCACGTCGGACTGGGATGCGTCGTGGTACTCGGCCACGTACGACACGCGTGAGCTCACGGGCGCGTGGTTCATCGTGGAGCCCTTCTCCGGCGTCTGGGGCGCGGCCCACACCATGGTGAGCTTCGGCTTCGCGGATGGGCGCTACCTCGTCTTCTCCGTGGAGGTCCGCCGAGAGAAGGGGGAGACCTTCTCCGCGCTCGGCGGCCTGTTCCGCCAGTTCGAGCTCACCTACGTGGTGGGGGACGAACGGGACCTGGTGCAGCTGCGCTCCAACCACCGCAAGGATGACGTCTACCTCTACCCGGTGGATGCGTCGAAGGAGCGCATCGCCAGCTTCTTCCTCGACATGGTGGCGCGGATGAACGCGCTGCACGAGAAGCCGGAGTTCTACGACACGCTCACCAACAACTGCACTACCAACCTGGTGCGGCACCTGGAGAAGGTGAGCCAGAGCCGGGTGCCCTACGATCACCGCACCTTGCTGCCGGCGTTCTCGGACGCCCTGGCGTATGAGCTGGAGCTCATCGACCGGGACGCGCCGCTGGAGCAGGTGCGCCAGCGCTACCACATCAACGCGCGCGCGCAGGCGGCGGATGGGCGCCCGGACTTCTCACGGCGCATCCGCGAGCCGTTGGCCGCCGCCGCCGCGCAGTGACCCGCCAGGCGCCTTACGGGGCGTGGCGCGCTTTCAGGTGCATGTCGTAGTGCTGTTGCAACGCGGCGAAGTAACCGCGCTCCTCCCAGAGCGCGGCGATGAGGCGCTCCGTCAAGGTCTTCACTTCGGCGCTCTCGCCCGGCTCGGGCGTACGGGGGCGGAGGGCGTCGGGGGTGAAGAAGGCGCGAGTGGCCTCGGCCATGAGCAGGCGGCTGCCGGCGAAGAGCCGACGCAGGGCCTGATTGACGGGGCGCGGGTCCAGCTCCGCGCAGGCGGCGACGATGGCGTCGTGAATCCTCCCGGGCAGCGGGCCCTCCATGTCCTCGGGCCTCAGGTCGCCACGGTCCAGGGCATGGTTGAGCAGGTAGCCGTGATGCAGCGCTGATGACGCCACGTCCACGCAGTCCTTCACCCACAAGACGAAGAAGAGCTTGCGGAACAGCTTGCGCACCGGGAAGAGCGCCAGTCCCTTCATGTAGCTCATCAGCCGGCCGCCCGCCGTCCGGCCAACGTGTGAGCCGGCGAGGACCTCCACCGCCGGGGCCGGCCTGGGAAGGCTGTGTTCGGAGAGGATGGTGAGGACCATGCTCTCGCGGGCCTGCCGGAGCGCGTAGTCGTCCAGGAAGGGGACGGGGATGAGCGGCGTCAGGCCGGACACGACGGCGAGAAAGGCCACGCGGCCCAATACGGGGGGCAGCTCGTTCTCGGAAGGACGGGGCTTCGGCTCGGTCATATGACGTTCATATGCCCATCGGGCCCGGCGATTGCGCGGGCCCTGAAGGCGGGGAGGGTGTTGGCTGGCCTCCAGCCGGGCGTCGTGGCTCAGGCCTTTCGTTCCCCCTGGGCGTGGGGCAGCAGCAGGACATAGAGGGTGCTCATCACCGGCGTGGGGATGCCCCGCGCGCGGCCCCGGCGCACCACCGCGCCCTGGAGGTATTCAACCTCCAGCGGCTTGCCCTTCTCCAGGTCGCCCAGCATGGATGGGCGCATGTGGGCGGGCAGCCCGTCCATGTACTGCACCAGGGTGTCCGGCGTGCGCGTGGTGGTGATGCCCTCCGCGGCGGCGACGCTGAGCACCTCGGCGGCGGCCTGCCGGAACACCTCGCGGAAGGCCGGGTTGTCCCGGAGGGCGCCCACGGGAAGCCGGGACGCGGTGCTGAACGCGGAGATGCAGGCGAGGAAGGACAGCTTGTCCCAGAGCGCTCCGCGCGCATCCGCCACGGCCTCCACGGTGACGCCCGCGCCGGCCAGCGCGTCCCGCAGGGACTGCGCCCGGTCGGAGATGCGCGAGGTGTCACCAAACACTTCTCCGAGCACGATGCGGTGGTTCGTTCCGGTCTGGGTGATGACGCCGGGCTCGCTGATGGCGGTGGAGATGTACGTGGTGCCGCCCAGGACCGCGGCCTCGCCCACGGCGGCGGCCACTTCGGAGGGGATGTCCACGCCGTTCTGCAAGGTGAGCACGAAGGGCGGCGTTTCGCCCGGCGCCGGTGCGCCTCGCGCGGAGAGCAACGTCTTCACCGCGGGGAGCACGGAAGCGACGTCGTAGTTCTTCACCGCGAGGACCACGACGTCCACGGGGCCGAAGCGCTGGACGTCATCGTCGACCTTGACCGCGACGGTGAAGTCTCCTTCGGCGCCGCGGATGGTGAGCCCGTGCTCCCGCATGGCGCGCAGGTGCGCTCCGCGCGCGAGGAACGTCACGTCATGCCCGGCGCGGACCAGCTTCGCGCCGAAGAAACCACCGACGCCTCCAGAGCCCAAGATGGCGAATCGCATGGCGCGGACGATAACCGCGCGTCCCCAGCGGGGCAGGGGGGAATCACGCGCTCGCACTCCGCGCATCCGCGAGCGAGGCCGCTGTGTGGGAGCACAGTCGCACGGGGCGGCCAGGCTGCGCCGCCTCGTCGCGACGACGTCAAGGGGCCTCAGCGGGTCAACGACACAGCGCGCTTGGGCTCCTCCGGAGGAAGGTGCCACGTCAGGGGGCTGGGAGGCGGCGCGACCTCGCGGACCATGGGGCGGTGCCGCGCGATGAACGCCGCGGAGCTCTCCGGGCTGGCACATGCGGAGAGGATGAGCTCGGGTGTCACGAAGGCGTTGGCAACGGCATCCGCGACCCGCGCGTCCTTGCTGCCAGCGGCCAGCAAGTCAATCACGTGCGGAGGCGGCGGTTGGAGCAGGGCGTTGGTCCAGTGCGTCGCCGGCGCGGTGGCGGCCCACGAGCCCGCTTCGGCCTCCCGACAGAAGACCTCGTCGAAGGGACGGTTGTCCGCCAGCGCGGTGACGATGTGCTCCGCCAACGCGAAGGCGGAGGCGGACCCCGCGTTGGCCCCCTGGCCCGCGACGGGGTCGTTCGTCACGTGCGTGTCGCCCACTGCCAGCGCGAAGCGGCCGTTGGAGAGGGGCGCCCAGCCCTGGCGCACCGTTGGCGTGAAGGAACCCTGGAGGTAGTCCATGGGGCCTCGCACGCCGAAGCTCGCCGGATCCACGCGCTCGTAGGTGGTGGGCGCGAAGCGCCGCAGGAAGTTCATCAGCATCGCCTCGAAGGCGCGTGGGTCTTCGTCGTAGCGCTGCGTGCTGAGCCGCGACAGCTCACTGCCGGGAATGCCTTCGATGAGCACGCTGGGGACACGGCCGTTCGCCGTGACGACCTGGGACTCGAAGATTTCACCCTGGCCTGGAATCAGGTTGGCATTCATCCCGATGGGCTCTTGCATGCGCACGCCCTTGAGCAGCGCGGCGAAGAGCATGCGCGGCGGCTGCGTGTGCGGCGATAGAGCGGGCACGCGAGGGAACAGGCGTGTCAGGCCATTGCGGCCGGTGGCGACCACCATCAGCGCGTGCTGCTGGGCCAGGCGCTCCAGCACGTCGAGGTCCACGGGAAGGACCTCCAGCTTGCCGCCGCGCGCGATGAAGTCCTCCGCGAGGCGCGGTTGGTATTGCCGGTAGTCCACGAAGATGGTGGGGGAATCCAGGCGGCCCCGGAGGCTGAACGGGTGAGGGCCGCCGTTCACATGGATGCCGATATAGAACATGTCTGCGTTGGGGCCGCTCCAGTGGTCCACGCCCAGGATGCGCTCGCGCATGCGCGTGGGGGCATGGTGCGCCACCGTGTTGAGCAGACGGGAATCCCGTAGCTTGCTCGGCTCCTGCTCCGTGTAGATCGTCACGGGTACACCGTGGGACAGCAGCTTCAGACCCAGGTGAAGTCCTGCGGTGCCGGCGCCAACAATTGCAATGCGCTCCATATGACTCTCCTCCGTGCCCCGTGCCGTCATGGCTGTGTCGGGATGGACCCCCCAAGGGCTGGGGGCGTTCCTTAACACAACACAAACGGAGATCTTCAGACAGGACGTACTTGATAGCCGAGAAAAAGAGAGGCGCATTGCGTCATGCACTGATGGGCAGACGTGGACGTCGGGTTGGGAACAGCAGGCGCAAGGCTTTACAGTGGGGCGCAATGGCCTGGTTCCTCGACGTGGCGTTGAAGGTAGGAGTCCCGGCTGAGTTCACCGCGGACGCGGTGCTGTTCAAATACGTACAGAGTCTCCATGGCGCGACGGGTCAACGGGATGCTCGCCGGGCGCAAGGATTGGTCAAGGCAACCACACGCGGCTTGAGCGCAACGCCTGGCGTGGAGCCGCTTCCGGATGGTGGCTTCCAGGTTCGGCGAATGTCAGCCGTGGTGCTGCATCGTCTATCGCAGCATTCGCGAGCTGGAGCAGTCGCTGCCGAAGGAGCTCCAGCGCATGGACTGATAGCGCAGTTCATCTGGGCTGAGCGACGGAGTAACCGCAGTAGGCGAACCAGCCTGCTGCGTCGCTTGGGGAGATGGCCGCCAGAGCGAGCTTTATGCCCTGGTGCAAGGCGGAGCGGGTCCGCAG
>NZ_JABFNS010000217.1 GCF_013116825.1 Myxococcus xanthus | reverse complement strand
GCCGCCTGCCCTGCCGCCATGGCGACGGCCCCCTGCCCGCAGGGGGCATTCGCCCAGCGGAATGGCCTCACGGGGGACGCCCCGCCTCCGGGGGGAGGGGCGGCGCGTCGGCTCGGCGCGCCGGACGCCTTCCAGAAGAGCAGACGGGTATCGGAGGCGCGACAGCGGACGGTCCGGGCCATGGCGGGGGTTGATGCTCTCACAGCTTGAGGCCAGCGGCGGATTCTGCTGGCGGACGCATTGATTTTTCCCGCGACCGGGAGCCTCGTTGCTGTGGTAGTTCAACGGGTTCCCTGGCGATTTGGAGCCTGGGGCCTGTGCCAGCCGTGCAATCCACCGCCGATATCCGAGAGATCCTCCCGCCTCAGGACACCCAGTGGCTCCGTGCCCTGAAGGCCGAAGTTCAACCCACGACCTTCAAGCAGGGGCGAGAGGTGGCGGAGTCGCGCCGCGTCTTCGGCCTCAATCGTGAAGGGGACCGCATCAGCGCCCAGGTCGCCGGTTCGTCCGGTGAGCGGTATCAGACGGCCCTGCATCTGGGGAATGGCCGAGCCACGTCGACCTGTACCTGCCCGTCGTGGAACGTCGAAGGCCCCCACTGCAAGCACGTGGTGGCCGCGGCGCTCATCTACGCCGCGCGCTTCCGTCCGCCCGGCCCCCCCGCGCCTCGCCCGGCCGAGCCCGTCGCCGCCGCTCCCGAGCCGAAGGAAGCTGTCGTTGACGACGAGCCCCATGTGGAGCCGGTGCCGTCGAGCGGCGACCCGGTCAGCCTCCCGGCCCTGGCCAAGGTGGAGAGCTGGCTCGGTCTGTCTTCTCAGCCCGACTACGAATTCTTCTACCGCCTCACGGCCGCCAGCACGGGGAACGGCAGCATCCGGCAGTGGATCATCGACGTGCGCCGGCAGGACGCGCAGACGAAGGGGCCCATCCACGTCAAGCGGCTGCTGCAGACGGGGGGCCGCATCTCCCCCGCGGACGAGCGCGTCTTCATGCAGCTGTCTCGCCACGAGCACCGCTATGACTCGCGCCTGGTCCTGTCCGACGAGGAGCTGAGCGAGGCGCTGGAGCTCTTGCGCCACCGCCGCGTCATCTACCGTGGCACGGCGCTCATCGACACCGAGGTGCCGGTGCGGCCCCAGATTCATCTGGAGTCCCGCCCGGACGGCGCCACCGCGCGCATCGAGCTGCTCTTCCCGGACAACGCAAGCTACGCGCTCAAGGACGTCATCCTCCTGTCGGGCCGGCGCACCTGGGTCATCCAGGGCCAGAACCTGCACCCGGTGGAGCCGGACTTCCCGCCGCGGCTGCTTCGCAAGTGGCTGCTCGAGCCCAGCATGTCCTTCCCCACGGGGCAGTTGGACCGGGTGCTGACCTTCTTCGCCGCGCACCTGCCGCGCTTCCGCATGGCGTTGAAGGCGGACGACATCGACGTGGACGAGGCCGTGGAGCCTCGCTTCATGCTCACCCTGGAAGGCAACCCCGAGCGCGTGAAGGTGCAGCTGGCCGCGAAGTACGGCCAGACGACGGTGCCGGTGTCCCCCACTGCCACGCACCTGGGCTACGCCAGCGGCGTGGGCGGGGACAGCCGCAAGCTGTACCGGCGTCGCGAGGAACTGGAGCGCGGCGCGGGGAAGCGGCTGCTGGACCTGGGCCTGCGCTTCGAGCCGCAGGCGCAGGTCTTCGACGCCACGGCCGACACCGCGCTCGAGTTCTGGGCCCGGGGCCTGGCCTCGCTCCCCGAGGAATGGGAGCGCTTCGGCGTGCATGCCCCCAAGGTGCGCCTGCGTCCCAAGCTCAAGCCGCGCATCCGCGTGGGCATGAGCGGCGTGCAGTGGTTCGACCTGGATGCGGAGTTCGTCACCGACGACCAGGCCGTGGACCTGGGCGCGGTGCGCATGTGGCTGGACTCCGGCCGTCGCTTCGTTCCCCTGAAGGACGGCACCTTCGCGGAGGCGGACCCCGTCGAAATCAAGCGCGTGGCGGACCTGCTCGAGGAAGCCGGCGCGCTGCCGGGCCGCTCGCGCACGCGGCTGCCGCTGCACCAGGCCGTCGCGTTGGACCTGTTGGCGGACCTGGGGGAGTTCACGGAGGTGGAGGCCAAGGCGCGGCAGGCCATGATGGAGCTGCGCGAGTCGGCGGGCGTGCCGAAGGTGGGCGTCCCCGAGGGACTCCAGGCCACGCTGCGCCACTACCAGGAGGCGGGCCTGTCCTGGCTCTGGTTCCTGCGCCGCCACGGCCTGTCCGGCATCCTCGCGGACGACATGGGTCTGGGGAAGACCATCCAGTCGCTCAGCCTGATGCAGAAGGTGGCCAACGAAGAGGGGCGCAAGCCGTCGCTCGTGGTGGCGCCCACCAGCGTGCTGGCCAACTGGGAGCGCGAGGCCGAGCGCTTCACGCCGGGCCTCAAGACGATGGTGTGGCACGGTCAGGACCGCAAGGAGCGGGCAGAGGACCTGAAGGGCATGGACCTGGTCCTCACGTCCTACGCGCTGGTCCGCCGTGACTTGGACCAGCTGTCCCAGGTGGGCTTCCGCTACATCATTCTGGACGAGGCGCAGAACATCAAGAACGCGGGCAGCGCCACCGCGCAGGCGTGCAAGGCGCTCCCCAGCGAGACGCGTCTGGCGCTCACCGGTACGCCGCTGGAGAACCGCCTGTCGGAGCTCTGGAGCATCTTCGACTTCCTGATGCCGGGCTTCCTCGGCAGCTCGGATGGCTTCGGGGACCGCTACGAGCAGCCCATCCAGGTGGCCAACGACAGCACCGCGAAGGACCGGCTGCGCCGCCGCATCCAGCCCTTCATCCTGCGTCGCCTGAAGACGGAGGTGGCCAAGGACCTGCCGCCGAAGACGGAGAGCGTCGCCTGGTGCGAGATGGAGCCCGGTCAGGCCGCGCTCTATCGCGAGGTGCTGGAGGAGAGCCGCCGCAAGGTGCACGAGAGCATCGAGAAGGTGGGCTTCAAGCGCAGCCGCGTGTCGATTCTGGCCGCGCTGATGCGCCTGCGTCAGGTGTGCTGCGATCCGCGCCTGCTCAAGATGCCGCCCGGCACCCTGATGCCGCCCAGCGCGAAGGTGGAGCGCTTCCTCCAACTGGTGGAGGACTTGGTGGCGGAAGGCCACCGCGCGCTCGTCTTCAGCCAGTTCACGGAGATGCTGGAGCTGCTGAAGCAGGAGGCGGACAAGAAGGGCCTGCGCTACCTCTACCTGGACGGTCGCACCAAGGACCGCATGGGCAAGGTGGACGAGTACAACAACCCGGACGGTCCGCCGCTCTTCTTCATCTCCCTCAAGGCGGGCGGCACCGGCTTGAACCTCACCGCGGCCGACTACGTCATCCACTTCGACCCGTGGTGGAACCCCGCCGTCGAGGACCAGGCCACGGACCGTACGCACCGCATCGGGCAGACGCGCGCCGTCATCAGCTACAAGCTCATCACCCGGGGCACCGTGGAGGAGAAGATCCTCGCCCTCCAGCGCCGCAAGCGGGAGCTGGCCGCTGGCGTGCTCGGCGGGGAGGGTGACGAGCTGGGCCGGACGCTCACCGAGCAGGACATCCAGGAGCTCTTCACGGAAATCTGAGGACTTGCGAGGTTGGGGCCCCAACGAGGCCCCTTCCCCTCCCGCCCGCCATCCGTGCGCTCAACCCGAACGCCTGTGCAGTGTCAGTCAGACCTGCTAGGGTGTTCAGGTACCAGAGCCGTCGTACGGACATTGGAGGGCGCGCGTGCTGCTGGGTCTGCGGATTTCGAACGTGGCGGTGATCGAGGAGGTGGAGGTGGCGTTCGGAGCCGGCCTCACCGTCCTCACGGGTGAGACAGGTGCGGGCAAGTCCATCCTCGTGGATGCACTGGGCCTTTTGCTCGGGGGGCGCGCCGACGCGGATGTCATTCGCGCCGGTTGTGAGGAGGCGTCCGTGGAGGGCGTCTTCGCGCGGACTCCCGCGTTGGAGACCCGGCTGGAGGAGCTGGGTCTGCCGGACCTGGGAGAAGAGGTTCTGGTGCGCCGGGTGCTGGGACGCACCGGGCGCGGCAAGGCCTACGTCAACGGCTCGCTGGTGACAGTGGGCGTGCTGGGCAAGCTCACGCGGGGGGCGGTGGACATCGCCGGCCAGCACGAGCACGTCAGCCTCTTTGATTCCGGCCTGCACCGGGTGCTGTTGGACAGGTACGGCAACCTGGAGGATGTGCTCGCGGCCTTCTTCCGGGAGTACACCGGCCTGCGCGAGGTGGACGCGCGCATGGAGTCGCTGGGCGGAGACGAGGCGAAGGTGCGCGAGCGCGCCGAGTTCCTGCGCTTCCAACTCGATGAAATCACGCGCCTGGACCCGGAGGCCGGCGAGGACGCGCGGCTGGACGCGGAGCGCAAGCGGCTGGGCGGCGCGGAGAAGCTCAAGCGCCACGCCTCGGAAGCGGAGCTGCTGGTGTCCGGCGAGGAGCAGTCCGCCGTGGAGACGGTGGGCCGCGCGCTGGGGCTGGTGCATGAATCGGTGAAGTGTGACGCCACGCTGGCGCCGGTGGCGCAGGCGCTGAGCACCGCGCTGTCGGAGCTGGAGGAGGCGCAGCGGCGGCTCAACCGGTACGTGGAGGGACTGGAGTCGGACCCTTCGCGACTGGCGGACGTGGAGGAGCGGCTGGACGCGCTCAAGCGTCTGTGCCGCAAGCACGGCACGCACCTGGATGGCCTGCTGACGAAGCGGGGCGAAATCGAGGTGGAGCTGGGCACACTGGAGAACCGGAAGGAAATCCTGGAAGAGCTGGCCGCGGACCGCCGCAAGGTGGAGGAGCGGGCCCGGAAGGCCGCCGCGGCGCTGACGCGGGCGCGTGCGGCCAGTGCGGTGGCGTTCGCCGCGCAGGTGCGCGAGGGCCTGGGGCAGTTGGCCATGGGCAAGGCGGCCTTCGAGGTGCGGGTGACGCCATCGGAGGCGCTGCGCCCGGACGGCATGGATGACGTGGAGTTCTTCTTCAGCGCGAACCCCGGCGAGCCGCCGCGAGCGCTGGCGAAGGTGGCCTCTGGCGGTGAGGCGAGCCGGCTGCTGCTGGCACTCAAGAAGGCCCTGGCTGACAGTGACGGGGGCGGGTGCTACATCCTGGATGAAGCGGACGCGGGCGTCAGCGGCGCCATCGCGGACGTGGTGGGGCGGATGATCAAGGACGTGAGCAGTCACCGTCAGGTGCTCTGCATCACCCACCTGCCGCAGGTGGCCGCCTATGCGGATGCCCATCTGCTCATCCGCAAGGGCCTCAAGGGCGAGCGCACTGTCTCGGAGGTGGTGGTGCTGGAGGCTGGGGCAGAACGGACCCGGGAGCTGGCGCGGATGATGTCGGGTGTCGAGGTGACGCGTGAGGCCCTGGGAGCGGCGGAGGCCCTGGTTCGTTCCGCCAACAGGGCGCTAGGGACCCGGGCCCGCAGGGAGTCTGGACCGGAGGGGGCCCCCCGGGGACGGCTCCGACGCACCGCGTGAAATGCGTCAGTTTTATCCGTGTCCTTGCCCCATCCTTGGGCCTCACATAGCATCCCGGGTGTGTCCAGCACCGCAGGGCAGACCGCGGCCTCCCGCTTGAAGATAATTTCCGCCGGCCTGACGGATGTCGGGCGCAAACGTAATCACAACGAGGACAGCTTCCTCATTGATGATGAGCTCCAGCTCTACGTCGTGGCCGACGGAATGGGCGGCCACGCGGGTGGGGGCACTGCGTCCCGCATCGCGGTGGAGACCATCGACAAAGAGATGCGCCGGGCGCGGGAAGGCAAGGACAACCCCTTCCTCTCCGTCCCGAATCTCCAGGACTCTCCGATTCCGGAGGCGCTGCGCACCGCCGTGGAGCGGGCCTGTCTGGCCATCTTCACGGCCGCGCAGGAAGATGCGCGGCTGTCCGGCATGGGCACCACCGTCATCTCCCTGGTGGTGCGCGACGAGCACGCCTTCTTCGCCCATGTGGGGGACAGCCGCGCGTACCTCATCCGCGGCGACCTCATCCAGCAGATCTCCGAGGACCACTCGCTGGTCAACGAGCAGATCAAGGCGGGGATGATTACCCCGGAAGAGGCGAAGCACTCCCGCTACAAGAACATCATCACCCGCTCCGTCGGCTTCGAGGAGGAGGTGCAGGTGGACGTCATGGGGCTGGTGTCAGAGCCCGGCGACGTCTTCCTCCTCTGTTCGGACGGTCTCGCGAACATGATGGAGGACAGGGAGATCCACGAGACCGTGGTGAAGGCGCGGACCTTTGAAGAGGTTCCCAAGCGTCTCATCGACTTCGCCAACGAGCGTGGCGGTGACGATAACATCACCGTCATCGTCGTGCGAGTGGAAGCCTGACACACCCAGAGTCTGCACGTGGCTTGCAGACCTCCCTGCGGGTCTGTTGACCTTGACACTCTTCGAATGTGAGTGGTAGCTGCCCCAACGTTTCCAGCCGAGTCGAAATGCCGGTGGGCGACGAAGCGGGAGGGGTAGGCGGCGGGGGGAGGTGTTGCGCGAGAGCAGGCGACTTAGCTTGCTGCGCCAGTAGTCCCACGCAAGCAGGGGAGCTGTCCCGTGGCGAAAAAGTCCTTCACACTGATGGTGATTCCGGACCATGACGCTCCGGTCAAGCGGTACACCATCCAGCGGTCCTTTCTCACCCAGGTGGGGATGGGACTGATGCTCGTGGTGGGACTGGGCGTGGGTGCGAGCGTGCACTACTTCCAGGTGGCCGCGGACGCCTCCGAGAACCGCATCCTTCGCGAAGAGAACCTGACGCTGCGCTCGCAGCTCAAGTCGGTGCGTGAGCGCATCGAGCACATCGGTTCCACGCTGGACCGGGTGGAGCGCTTCGACCAGAAGCTGCGCGCGGTGACGCTGCTGTCCGATCCTCAGCGCAACCTGGCCATGGGCCCGACGGAGCCCGAGGCGGGCACGTCCGCGCCAGCCACGGACACGCAATTCACGCAGCTGACCTCCACGGAGACGCCGAAGGCGCTGATGGGCCGGTTGGACCGGCTGAGCGCGGAGGCCACCCGCCAGGAGCAGAGCCTCCAGGAGCTGCAGGCCTACTTCCAGGACCAGAAGTCGCTGCTGGCCTCCACTCCGTCCATCTGGCCCGCGCGCGGCTGGGTGACGAGTGATTTCGGCTCGCGTCTGGATCCGTACACCGCGGACCGCGTCATGCACGGCGGCATGGACATCGCGGCGCCGCACGGCAAGGAAGTCTTCGCGCCGTCGGACGGCACGGTGGTGTTCGCGGGCCTGGAGGGCGGCTACGGCAACGTGCTCGTCATCGACCATGGCTACGGCATCAAGACGCGCTACGGCCACCTGTCGAAGATGCTGGTGAAGGCCGGCGACAAGGTGAAGCGCGGCATGCACATCGCCGCCGTCGGCAACACCGGCCGCTCCACGGGCCCGCACCTCCACTACGAAGTCCGCGTCAACGGCATCGGGCAGAATCCCCGCAAGTTCATCCTCGAGGAGTAGCTGGCGCGGAGGGATGACGCCTCGGTGGTTCGTCGAGGCGCCTCGCTGCGGACGGAAGGCGCGCGCTCCCGTGGAAGCCCGAAGGGCTCCGGGAGCGCGTTCAGTGGCAGTCCCCAACGAGGGATGGCCAGCATGGCCTGGCGCTCAGGCGCGACCGCGCGGTCTCAGAGCGTCGCGGGGCCGGGAATGGAGCCATCCAGCCGGATGCGCCTGCGCTGAAGCCCCTGCGCGCGGCCGGTGCGCTCCATGACGTGGGTTCGCTCCAGCTCCGCCCACAGCAGGGGGCCCAGCACCTGCCAGTGCGAGGGCGCGTCCACCGTCAACTCCAGCAGGCTCACCGTCCATGAGGGGACGTCCGCGTCGGGCGTTCCCGGGGGCAGCACCGTGCGCACGCCCTGCGCCAGCCGTTCGCGCGTCGGCGCGGCGAGGTGCTCCTCCACCGTGAGCTGCGACGTCGGCACGAGCAGGGCAGCGAACGCGTCCGCGTGGATGCGCACCACCTTCGCGCCGGGGTACTGAGCGGAGAGGGACTCCACGGTGGCGCGCAGCACCGCGTCCCCGGTGGGGAAGCCGAAGCGGGCGTTGACGTTGATCATCCCCTGCACGTCCGCGATGACGGCGCCCACGCGCCACCCGTCATGATGGCCGTGGGTGGACAAGTCGTACTCCTCCTTGAGGAGGTGGCCCTGGGTGAGCGCCGGTACCTGGAGCGCGCCCGTCTTCGCATCCGGCTGGCCACGCCGGGCCTGCTCCGCCTGGACGAGCACCTCCACGGCGGCCTGCACCGGGGCCTGGGGGCTGCGGGTGAGCACCCAGGGATGGAGGGCGATGAGGGCGGTGGCCGTGGCGTCGTCGAGTGGGTAGGGCATTGCGCTCCTTGTCTAGCGCGTCCATCGCGAAGGCGCAGGGGCTCACTTCATCTTGTGCGCGGTGACGGTGACCTCATCCCGGTCATGGTAGAGCTGGCGGACGGTGAGCCCCTCCCAGCCGCCCTCCTGGACGAGCGTGTGGCGCACCCGCAGCAGGAGGGGGTTCTTGTCCTTCATGGGCAGCTTGATGTTGGCCACCAGGTGCTGCGCCCAACCGCGGCGCCCCCATTTGGCCAGCAGCTGCGCCACTTCCAGGGGGCGCCACGCCATGTCGCAGAAGAGCCAGTCCGCCGGTTCGTCGGGCGCATAGGCGAAGGCGCTCTCCTGGACGTGCTTCACGCGCGGGTTCCCCGTCAGCTCCGGCATCAGCCGGGCCGGGTCCACCGCCACCACCTTCGCGCCGCGGCTCACCAACCGCTGCGTCCAGCCGCCCGGCGCCGCGCCCAGATCCACGCACACATCGCCGCGCCCAGGCTCGAAGGCCAGTCCGTCCAGGGCCTCTTCCAGCTTCATGGCCGCGCGCGACGGCGCGTCTCCAGCCCGCCGCATGCGCCTGCGTCCGCCCGCCGCCAGGGACACGGCCTCGCGCGCGTGCACCGCGCCCACCACCGTCACCTCATCCGGCGCCACACACAGGGACACCAGCAGCGCCCCCGCCTCGCGCGCCCGCTGGGCGTCCTCGATGCGGCGCTCTGCCGGCAGTCTGGCGGACACGGCGGATTCCAGGGCTTCCGCGACAGGGGCCAGGGCGTTGCCACGAGGGGTGTCGGGCGTGAAGGCCTGAACCGCCCAGGGCGCCCG
>NZ_JABFNS010000216.1 GCF_013116825.1 Myxococcus xanthus | reverse complement strand
CCTCCCGCCCCGGTGGAAGAGGAGCCTCGCGAGCCGGAGCGCTCCGTCCCCTGAGCATCCCGCGGGATGAAGCAACCCTTGCTGTCGTGCCGGTTCACTTCGGGCTGGCGTGGACACAGCGCGCCGACAGGCCTCGCGTGTCCTCGGAGCGGAATTTCTTCAAGTGCACCTGCGTGGCGCCCTCGCACTCCGCATGGACGAACCCCGTCTCCAGGCCACTCGCGGAGAGGGATTCCACACGCAGCTCGCCGTTTCCCAGAGCGCCCAGCGCCGTCCCCGCCCCTTGAATGTCCACGTTGGCGGCGTTCATGCGCGCCAGGGTGTCCGTCAGCAGGCCCACGTACCCACAGGTCTCCAGCTTCGCGCCCCGCAGTGACACGCGGGCATTCTGCGCCGCGAGGACACACGCCCCCTGTGCATCGCGCACCACGACGCCCTCCACATCCGCTTCGACCTGACGCAGGTGCAGGCCATCCCCGGTGACACCGTCCGCCGTGTGCACCCGGCGGATGTCCGCGTCACGGAGCCGCAGCTTCCCACGCAGCGCCATCACCCCGTATTCGGCGGCGCCGTCCACCCGAACGCCCTGGACGTCCAGGTCCCCGCCCGAGAACTGAAGCCCGCCATAGGCGCCGCTGTCCCGCACCACGATGTCCCGGAGCCGGACGCGTGACATCAGCAGTCCCATGCCGGCCCGAATGGCCCGCACCGACGTGAAGCGGTGCACGTCGAGCCTGCGTGCCTGCATGGCGGACACGCCGTACTCGTGCCCCGTCACGGAGACCTCATCCAGGATGAGGGTGCCGTCCATCACCGAGAAAGCCGCCGCCTGCCCACCTTCCGCGGTGGAGCGCCGCACCTCGGCGTACGCACCGTCCACGCCGACCGCTGTCGCGGCCCCCGTGAACTGGAGGTCCTCCAGCGTGGCCCGCACGTCCCCGCCGCGCAGCCGCACGGCTCGACGGTAGGGGCCGGTGAAGGTGCTCCCTCGGATGTGCGCCTCCACGATGGCTCCGGCACGGCTCGGGCCTTCCTGCTGCGCTCCAGCCCCCGCGTCGGCCTCGCGGTCCTGAGGGAGGTGCATGGAGCCGTCCGTGTTCGACAGCACCTCGGGCTTGGACGAGGCGCCGCGCGGCGCCGATTGCGCGCCGCCCTCCGGAGGCGGGGCCCGTCCGCTTTCCAGCAACACCCCCACCCTGGCCGCTGGCGCCGCCTCGAACCGGCTGTCCTCCACTTCCAGCCGCCCGGCCTCCACACGCACCGCTCCCGTCACCTGCCCGCGGAAGCCCACTCGCGCCAGCCGGACATGGCCGCCGTCCGTGACCTCCACCCCCCAGAGCCCACCCTGGACGACCAAGTCTGACAATTCAACACCTCCACCCACCTGAATGACCGTGCGAGCAGCTCCCTCCGCTTGCAGCACCACCCCCGGTCCCTGCCCCTCCACCCGAACTCCGGGTGGGATCAGGAACGGGCCTGTGTAGCGCCCAGGGGCTACCCGCACGGTCAGGACTCCGGGCCGCGCCAGTGCCTCGCCGAGCCGGCGCAGCGGGCGCTCACGCGAGCCGTCACCAGGCTCCGCGCCAGCCGCGTCCACCCAGAGGGTGCCGGGGGCCAGGGACGACGCGGCTGGTTGCGCCTCGCGATGCGGAGGGCTCCGACAGGCACTGGCGAGCAGCAGGATCAAGATCAGGAAGGTTCGAAAGCGCACGCAAGCGAGCATCCTAGCGCCTTCCCACCAGAGCTCATGCGAGCGCGATCAGAGCCCCTTCGCAAGCGATCAATATTCCAAAGACTTTCTTCAAAACACGATCACACACAGCTTTTTTTCCAATTCACCGTGGATGGGTCGCGATGATGTATCGGAAGCGACTCTCCACGCTCTTCCTACGCCCGGTGTTTCAGAGGGCCAACTTTTCGTCTGGAGGCCGATTTTCCGGCTCCAAACCGCGGCCGGCATTGACAGGGAAAAGAGCGATTTGTTACCACCAGCCGGGTTAAAGCACTTCAAGGCCAGACAACGGACGGAGGGGCGTAATGACCAAGGCAGAACTCGTCGAGGTGGTGGCGGCGCAGACACGTCTCACCAAGAAGTCGGCGGCGCAGATCCTCGACATCGTCTTCACCAATATCGGTAAGGCGGTGAAGAAGGACGCCCGCTTCAGCTATCCCGGCTTTGGAACCTGGTCGGTTCGGTCGCGCAAGGCTCGCAAGATTCGCAACCCCCAGACCAACGAGATGATGAAGCTCAAGGCGTCGAAGACGATCGGCTTCCGGCCCGCCAAGGAGTTGAAGAACTCCCTCTAGGCCATCGCCGAGGGACTTCGCGCAGGGGCGCTCACCCGAAAGGGGGCGCCCCTGTTGCATTGCGGGCTAGCGGCTGACGGGCCCCCGTGCCACCGACGGCACGGGCTCCGGAGGCGGCTCCGCGTCCCCCAGCGCATCCAGCGGGTCCATGGGCTGGCCGTCACGCCACAGCTCGAAGTGGAGGTGGACGCCGGTGGCCAGCCCTGTCTCCCCGGCCAGCCCCACGGCGTTGCCTCGCTCCAGTACCTCGCCAGGGTCCACCAGCACGCGAGACAGGTGGCTGTAGCGCGTCACCCAGCGTCCCTCATGCTGGACCTCCACCTGGAGGCCATGGTCGCCATTGTGGCCCGCGCGCAGCACCACGCCCTTGTCCGCCGTGTAGATGGGCTGGCCCTGCGTCGCGGCCAGGTCGACGCCCAGGTGGCGCCGGTGCACGCCTGTCACGGGGTGCCAGCGGTAACCGAAGAGGCTGGTGACGGACACCGGATCCACCGGCCAGGAGAAGCGCGGAAGCGCCTCCTCGGCCGGCTCGGGCGGCTGCTCCAGGCGGCGCAGCTCGGCGGTGCGCACCGCCAGTCGGCCCACGCGCAGCACCACCGCCTCGGCCAGCGGGGCCGGCATGTCGCCATAGGTGAAGCCGTCCCGCTCCAGTTCGGCCTCCAGGACGCTCTGGGCCTGCAGCAAATCACCCGAGCCGACGCGCGGCGCCGCGGGACGCGACAGGAAGCCGTCCAATGCGAAGGTCACCTGCTCCCAATTCTCCACCTGGGCGGCGGGCATCGTCCCGCCTCGCGCCACCTGCTGACGAAGGTCCTGTGCTCGCGACGCGAAGGCGGCGAGCACGGCATGCAGCTCCGGAGCCGTCTCCGGCGCGGGCGGTCGCACTCGAAGGGGCGCGGGCGCTGCATCGGGCGCGCGTGATTGCGAAGCCGAGGTGGCGTAGAGCTCCTCGAAACTCATCTTCGGCTCCGCGCCACGGGTAGCGCAGGCACAAGCTGTGGCGAAGGCGAGGAGGCTGAGGCGGCGCACGGCGGTGCGAGCCTACCATGGCCCGCCCGGAGCGCTCCTTCCCCACCCCGTGTGCGCGCCCAGGGATGTCCACGGACGCGCGTTTCACCCAAGGCTGTGCTCAACCCACGGCGCGGCGGATGCGCTGCAGGGCTTCATCGATGTCGGCAGCGGACACATCCAGGTGGGTGACGAGGCGCAGCGTCCGAGGAGCACCCGCGGGGTTCGTCAGGACCCCGTGCTGCTCCAGTCGCGCCACGATCTCCAGAGCGGACCGGGAGAACTCCGCGAAGACCATGTTGGTCTCCACCCGCGAGGCGTCCACCTTCACGCCGGGCAGCTCCGCCAGCCCCGCGGCCAGCCTGCGGGCGTTCGCATGGTCATCCGCCAGCCGCTCGACATGGTGCTCCAGTGCATGCAGCGCGGCCGCCGCCAGGATGCCTGCCTGCCGCATGCCACCGCCCAGCCGCTTGCGCAGCCGGCGCGCCTCACGAATGACGTCCGCGCGCCCCGCCAGGGCCGAGCCCACCGGAGCGCCCAGGCCCTTCGAGAAACACACGGACGTCGTGTCCGTCAGCGCGGCCCAGGCGGACACCGGCACGCTCAGGGCGACACCGGCGTTGAAGAGCCTGGCTCCATCCAGGTGGACGGCCAGCCCCGCCTTGCGCGCCGCTTCCACGACGGCTCGGAAGCGCTCCACCGGCCATACCGAACCCCCACCCCGGTTGTGCGTGTTCTCCAGCGACAGCAGGCGCGTACGCGGGTTGTGGATGTTGTCCTCGCGCACGGCCGCGCTCACGTCCTCCGGCGACAGCAGACCGCGCTGTCCTGGCAGCGGCTGCGGCTGCACGCCCCACAAGGCGGGCACCGCGCCCCCTTCGTAGTGGAGGATGTGGCTGCCTGCTTCGGTGAGCACCTCGTCGCCCGCCCGGCAATGCGCGCCGATGGCCAATTGGTTCGCCTGCGTCCCCGAGGGCACGAAGACGGCGGCCTCCAAGCCGAGCCGCTCGGCCACCCGTGCCTCCAGACGGAGCACGGTGGGGTCTTCGCCATAAACGTCATCCCCCACTTCGGCTTCGGCGATGGCGCGCCGCATGGCGGCCGTGGGCTGGGTGACGGTGTCGGAACGGAAGTCGATGCGCTTCATGAATCTCCCCGAATGGGTGCGTCCAACCGGTGCTTGGGCTCGCAGCCGGTGTGACATACAACGGCGCCGTGCCTGGACGTGAGACAGTCGCCGAGAAGCGAAAGCGCGCGTTGCTGGTGATGGACCGCCTGGCCGCGGACATGCCGGATGCCCGCATCGAGCTGGACTATCGGACGCCCCTGGAGTTGCTGGTGGCCGTCATCCTCTCCGCGCAGTGCACGGACAAGCGCGTCAACATGGTGACGCCGGCCCTCTTCCAGCGCTTCCCCGACGCCCAGGCCTATGCGGAAGCAGAACCGTCGGACGTGGAGCCCTTCATCCGCACCTGCGGCTTGTACCGCGCCAAGGCGAAGAACATCGTCGCGGCCGCCCGGTCGCTGGTGCAGGAGCACGCCGGGCAGGTTCCCTTGAAGCGGGACGCGCTGGAGAAGCTGCCAGGCGTGGGCCGCAAGACGGCGGGCGTGGTGTGCATCCACCTGGGCGGCGACGTGGCCTTCCCCGTGGACACGCATGTGAAGCGGCTCGCCTACCGGCTCGGGTTCACCACGAAGGCGGACCCGGACAAGGTGGAAGCCGACATGCAGGCGGTGCTGCCGCCCGAGCGGTGGACCCTGGGCCACCAGCTCCTGGTGTGGCACGGGCGGCGGACCTGCTTTGCCCGCTCGCCCGCGTGTGAGCGCTGCGTCGTCGCGGACCTGTGCCCGAAGAAGGGCGTGAAGGTCCAGAAGGACGCCGGCGCTACGGAGACGCCGGCGCGCTCACCTCGCGCTCGCGCGAAGTCTTGAGGCGCTTCATCCGCTTGCGGATGAACTCGCGCTTCAGGGACGAGATGTGGTCCACGAAGACGGTGCCGTTGAGGTGGTCCGTCTCGTGCTGCACCGCGATGGACAGAAGCCCGTCACAGCGCAGCGTCTGCTCCTGACCGTCCGGATCCAGGAACTTCACGGTGACCACGGCGGCCCGGTCGACATCCGCGGCCTCGCCAGGGATGGACAGGCAACCCTCGTTGTAGGTCGTGTCGCCTTCCATGGCGATGATCTCCGGGTTGATCATCGCAATGGGCTTCAGCTCCGGCTGGCTGTGCGTGGTGTCCAGCACGATGACGCGCTGGAGCACGCCGATTTGCGGGGCGGCCAGGCCCACGCCTTCAGCGGAGTACATCGTTTCGAACATGTCCTTCACCAGCGTGCGGGTGGAGTCATCCACCTTCGCCACCGGCTTGGCCTTCTGTTTCAGGACAGGGTCGGGCCAGATGAGGATCTCACGGACCATGGACGCCGTCTTAATCTCACCGGAGCGGACGGGCAACCGCTCCGGGTGGGCCGCCCTGCACTCCCGGGAGGCCGTCCGTCCGACGGGCGTCAGTCGAGCAGGCTCCGGGCGTACTCCGCGCGCAGCCGGTCGTCCCCCAGGGCCTGGGCGGCCTCGGCGAGCACGGTGCGAATCTGCTGCGCACGGTGCTGGAGCGCCGGGTCGGGGTGCCCCGCGAAGCGCAGCGGGTGGAACTCGGCGGCCAGCAGCTCGTAGGCGCGTTTGACCTCCTCGCCCCCCGCCGAGCGGGCCAGCCCCAGCACCGCGAAGTAGTCCGCGTCCTGAATCTCCTCGAACTTGGCATCCAGGCGCCGCACATCCAGCTCCGGAGGCAGGTCGCCCGCGTCTTCATCCGTGGCGGGTTCCAGCGAGACGAGCCCCAGCGTCCGCGCCACCGCGAGCGACTTCAAGGCCGAGTCCTGCGGCAGCCCCGCGCCCAGGAGCAGCGCCTCCAGCGTGTGCTCTCCGTCCACCTGGGACAGGAGCTGGAGGTCCCGTGAAGGCAGGCCGAAGTCATCCGGGGCCAGGTGGATGTCGCCGCGGGTGACGCGCGCGCGCAGGCTCCCGGCGGCCTCCAGCAGGGATTCGGAGGTGAGGGTGTTGCGCAGGGCCTCGGCCAACAGGTGCAGCGGCGGACGCGTGGCGGCGGCGAGCGCCACCTCATGCGGCGCGGGCTCCGGCACCAGGCGGTAGAGCGTCGAGGGCTCCGCCAGCGCGTCCAGGAAGACCTGCTCGGTGTAGCGCTGGACCAGGGGCACGGCTTCGGACTCCCGCAGGTAGCCCCGGCCCCGCAGTGCATCCAGCAGCGCGGCCGTGGTGGCGCTGCGCACCAGCCGCAGCTCGCCTTCCTGCCGCGCGTCGATGAGCCCGTCCGCGCGGGCCCGGTCGACCAACGACTCCCCCTGCGCGGAGGAGACGGCCCCCACAAGTGCCCCGTCCCGCAGCCAGAGGACGCGCAGGGCGTTCATCACCTTCAGCTCCAACCGCATCTCCATGCGGGCTTCGCAGAGCCGGAGCACCAGCTTCGTCAGGCCATCCTGGGTGACGCTGCCACTGCGGGCCACGGCCAGCTCGGGTCTGCCGGGAGGTGCTTCCAGGGGCAGCATGGATGCCCGGGCCTGGGCGGCGGCTTCCTCCGCGTCTCGGAGCGCGCGCTCCTCCAGCTCCAGGCGCTCGCGCTCGGAGCGAGCCCGCTGTTCGGCGGACTCGGTGCGCAGTGCCTCCAGGGACTGCTCGAGGGACTCGCGTGCTTCACGCTCTTTCGCCAGGTTCTCTCGGGCCTGCTGGTGCTCCAGGCGGAGCGCGGCGAGTTCCTCGGAGATTCGGGTGTTCTCCGCGAGGAGCCGGGACTCGGACTCGCTGCGGGCGCGGGACTCTTCTTCGAGCCGGGACTCCAGCGTCGTGCGCTGCGTTGCCTCCGCGTCCAGGCGGACTTCGAGGGCCGTTCGGTGGCGGCCTTCAGCCTTCGCGCGGGCGATCGCTTCGGCTTCGGCCTGGGCGGATTGCTGGACGCGAGCTTCGGCCTCGGCACGGCGCTTCGCCTCGGCTTCGGCGCGGGCTTCCGCCGCCTCGGCGGACCTCAGGGCGGCTTCGGCGCGGGCTTCCGCTTCGCGCCGGGCCTGGGACTCGGCTTCAGCCTCGGCGGCGGCGGTGACGCGGTGTTCTTCTTCCGTTCGGGCGCGTGCCTTCTCGGCGGCGAGGGACGCTCCTTCTCGCCGGGCCTGTGCTTCTGCTTCGGCGCGCTGCTGGGCCTCCTGCTCGGCGCGAGCTTCCGCCTCGGCACGGACCTGCGCTTCGCGCTCGGCGCGGGCTTCGGCTTCGGCGCGGGCCCGCGCTTCACGTTCGGCTCGGGCTTCGGCTTCCGCGCGGCGCTCCGCCTCCGCGGTGGCCTGTGCTTCCGCCTTCTCGCGAGCCTGGGTCTCCGCCTTCGCGAGCACCTCTGCTTCGGCGCGCAACGTGGCCTCGTGCTCAGCGCGGGCCTCGGCTGCGGCTCGCGCCTCGGCCTCGATCTGCGCGCGGGCTTCAGCTTCGCGTCGCGCGACGGCCTCGCTCTCGGCTCGGGCCTCCGCGGCTTGCCGTACGGCGGCATCACTCTCGACTCGGGCCTCGGCTTCCTTCAGCGCAGCGGTCGCGCGCTCAGCGCGGGCTTCGGCCTCAAGTCGTGCAGCGGCGTCTTGCACCGCTCGGGCTTCGGCCTCCACCCGGGCCGCGGCCTCGATGTCAGCCTGGGTCTCCGCGTTCGCACGGGCCTCCGCTTCTTGCTGAGCCCTGGCTTCCGCCTTCTCCGCGCGGGCCTCTGCGTTCGCACGGGCCTCCGCTTCCTGTCCGGCGCGCGCATCAGACTCGGAGGTGACGCGGGCTTCCGCCGCCTGGCGAGCCAACGCCTCGGCTTCAGCACGCGCTTCAGCATCCACGCGCGCCGTTGCCTCAGCCTCGGCGCGGGCCTCGGCCTCGGCGCGCGCCGCGGCTTCAATCTCGGCCCGGGCCTCGGCCTCGGCACGCGCCGTGGCGATGGACTCCAGACGCGCTTCGGCATCCACGCGGGCCGCGGATTCAATCTCGGCTCGGGCCTCGGCCTCGGCCAGCGCCGTGGCCACGGACTCCACACGGGCGCCCGCACCGAGCTCCGCCTGCACTCGCGCCTCGGCGTCTGCCAGGGCCCGAGCAATCAGTTCCGATTGCGCTTCCGCCTCCGCCAACGCACGCGCCGCCAGCTCCGCGCGAGCCTCTGCCTCCGCCAACGCACGCGCCGCCAGCTCCGCGCGAGCCTCTGCCTCCGCCTGTGCACGCGTCGCCAGTTCCGCGCGGGCCTCTACTTCCTCAAGGGCTCGCGACAGGCTCTGCGCACGCGTGTCCGCTTCGAGTCGCGCCTGGGCTTCCACCTCGGCGCGGGCCTCCGCGGCCTCGCGGGCTCGGGCCTCCGCGTCGATGCGCGCTTCCGACACCGCGGTCAGGTCCTCGGCGGACTCGACCCGGCGCTCCGCGGCCTGACGCGCCTTGGACTCCGACTCGGCGCGGGCCTCCGAAACGACTCGCCCCGCGGCCTCCGACTCCAGGCGCGCTTCGAGCGCCTGCAATGCCTGCGTGCTCGCCGCGGCGCGAAGCTCCGCTGCCTCACGGGCCTGCGTCTCGGCCTCCGCGCGGGCCTCCGCGTCGATGGCCCGCAGCTCCGCCTCCGCGCAGGCCTCCTCGAACCGGCGGACCTGGGCCTCGACCTCGGCGGTGAGCGTCTCCGCTTCCTCGCGGAGCCGGACTTGCGCTTCCAGCTCCTCGCGCAGCGCCGAGAGGTCGCCCGTCTCCTGCGCGGCGCCCGCCAGGGCCGCCCTGGCGGCGACCATGGACGAAGGCGACTCCCGCTGACGGAGCCC
>NZ_JABFNS010000215.1 GCF_013116825.1 Myxococcus xanthus | reverse complement strand
CTGCGGACCCGCTCCGCCTTGCACCAGGGCATAAAGCTCGCTCTGGCGGCCATCTCCCCAAGCGACGCAGCAGGCTGGTTCGCCTACTGCGGTTACTCCGTCGCTCAGCCCAGATGAACTGCGCTATCAGACGTCCCCGAGGGCGCGGACAGGCTTTCAGTGAATGGGCCGCGTCGAGGATGGATACCTCGTGGCGATTCCGACCGAGTCCACCCATGGGATAGGCGCCAGCTCCGCGAGGGACGTGAAGCCGCGCAGCCACGGTTCTAGGGATGTGCGTCTCGTAGCTCGCGGGATACAGCTCCACGTTGAGCGCAAGGACGCGTTTCGGGCGGCTCATGATGAGGTCGCGAGCCATGACGGCGAAGGTCGGTTTGCTGAAGTGCACGAAGTAGATGCCGGGCGGGAGGCAGAAGAAGTGGTATTGCCCCTCCGTGTTCGTCTCGCTCGATCACGAGTCGCCCGAGCCCATCCGAATCACGGTCACCGAGACCTGGGACAGCGGCTCGTACGTGACTGCGTGGAGGATGAGGCCATCGAGTTCCCCATCTGTCTTGGCGGAAATGATGGTGCGATGCAGGGGCCCCGCGGAGGGGAACTCCACTGAGGGCAATGTAGGAGGGCATTCTCAGCGGAGGGCGGCATCGTCAGTGGCTGGAAGCGCATCTGCCCGTCGCGCCTGTCCCCCAGCATCCGCCGGAGGTGCGGCAGGCCCAGGCCCGAGCCGGGGCGGGGAGCGGAGGCAGCGGCTTCGCGCCGTTTGCTGCGTCCTTGCTGCAAGACGTCCCGAGGCCCCAAAACACGAAGGCCGGCAGTCCCGAGTTTCCTCAAGGACTACCGGCCTTCATGAGTGAGCGGCGGAAGGGATTCGAACCCTCGACCCCGAGCTTGGGAAGCTCGTGCTCTACCAACTGAGCTACCACCGCAGGCGAAGCAGGGCGCAAAGTACGGGCCGCCCCGTGGCTTGTCAACGGGAAGTGAGGGGCTACTCCGACTCCTCGACGGTGAGCTGGTACGAGTCCTGGAAGTTGGACTCGCGGTTGCGCGCGTCCCGGACCTCGAAGAGGTAGACGCCCGGCTCGGCGCTGTAGCGGATGCTCTCCGGCTGGTCGCCCTTGGCCCGGTCAGCCGTCTGCACGAGCGACAGCTTCCCGTCCGGCTGCACGCGGTGCAGGTACAGCCCCACGTCGACCTTCAGGATGCCCAGCAGCGTGGCCCGGATGGGCGTGCGCACCGGCCGGTCCGACAGGTCCAACCGGAAGAAGTCCGTGTCCTTCACCGGATACACCGTGCCCCGCACCGGTTGCCCCAGCATCAGGTCCTGCGCCCGCTCCGCGGTGTTGTTGGGCTCGCGCTCCTCGCCGCCGTTGTCTGGCACCGTGGTGACGGTGATGCGGTAGGGCTGCTCGGCGTTCTCGAAGTCCTTCACCCACTTGCCGTCCACCTTGCGCGACGCGCCCTCCACTCGGAAGTAGCAGGCGCCGTTGCAGGCGACGTTGTTGAGGCGCTCGGGCTCCTTGATGGCGCCGTCGTTGGCGCGCAGCAGCACCGTCTCCTTTCCGGATTCCCCCTCCGGGGGCTCCACCATGGAGAGCACCAGGTCCAGCCGCTCGACGCCGGTCAACTCCACCTTCGCCAGCACCGGCTCGGACGTCTTCAGGACGAAGTGGTCCACGTCGCCCTTGGGCGCCAGGAAGCCCTGACGGTAGCCGCCGGCCGTCACCGGGGTGGCCTTGTGGAGCTCGTCGTTCGGCTCCAGCTCCGCGCTGGCGCCGGCCTCCTCCTGCGACACGGTGAGCGTGTACGGCATGGTGGCGTTGAACGGCCTGCGGGCCTCCTTGCCGGTGCCCACCCAGCTCGTCTTCACCACCACGTAGACGACCCGGTCCATGGCGCGCACGCCGATGTTCCGCAGCGACAGCGTCTCGCCCTCCTTGCCGCGCAGGGTGAAGAGCGGCGCCTCCGCCGCGGACAGCACGGACAGCTCCGGTCGCACACCGTCCACGCCGGTCAGCTCGATTTTCAGCGCCACCGAGGGCGGTTCGGGAGGCACCGCCGTGCCTGCGTCCAGCGCGCGGGCGATGGCCTCGCCCACCGCCTGGTTGACCACGGGCGGCGGCTCGCTGCCCGCGAAGGTGCCCTCCACGGCGGGGGAGGGCGGCGCCTCGTCACGCGCGAAGCCATCCACTCCGCCCGGGTCGGGCGACGCGCCCCGCATGCCCTCCGGGGCCGTGAGGCCGGGCGTTCCATCTGCTTCGGTGCCCCTGGGGGCCGCGCCTTCCTCGGTCTCGAAACCGTCGCCGGTCAGGTCCTGCCTCGCCCCAGCGCCGCTCGCGCCAGGGGTGCCCTGTCCGTACTGGGCGCCAGCGCCGGTCGAGCCCTGTTGACCGGCGAGACCGCCGCCCATCGCGTCGTCATGTCCCAGGGGGGCGCCTGTGCCTCCAGCTCCGGGCAGCGTGCCGCCCATCCCCCGCGGCGCGGTGCCATCTCCCGGGGGCGGCGTGCCCTGCGACGGCGAATCGCCGAAAGGCGCGGTCGCGGGGTCCTCCGCAGGCCCGCCCGGGCCCGCGCCTTCCGGAGCCGAGGGCTGCGTCGGGTCCGGGAGCTCGATGCGGTACCAGTCCTCGTCGCCGGAATGGCCCAGGAAGGCCGTCACCGTCTGGCCCAAGGTCAGGCTCACCGCGTCCACGGCGCGGTCGTTGGGCTCGCGCTCCTCGCCGTCCTCGGGCGCGCGCGTGCGGACCTCGAGCGTGTACGCGCCGCCCACGCCCTTGCGGGTCGGCACTACACGGATGAAGCGCTCGTTCTCCACGTAGAGGTTGGGGAACCGCTCCGGCTTGCCTTCGCCCTCGCTGTTGATGCCCACCAGGCGGTTGCGGTCGCGGTCATACACCTCCAGGGTGATGTCCCCGCCGGGCAGGCCGGACACGGTGACGTCCGCGATGCGCGGCGCGCCGGGCA
The DNA here is from genome assembly GCF_013116825.1 of Myxococcus xanthus. Lineage (GTDB taxonomy): Bacteria > Myxococcota > Myxococcia > Myxococcales > Myxococcaceae > Myxococcus > Myxococcus xanthus_B. The sequence goes on along the minus strand of NZ_JABFNS010000215.1, from coordinate 6,432 downwards.
CCAGCCGGTACCAGTCCTCGTCCGCCTTGTTCGGCTGCGCGGTGAGCTCCGCGCTCACCGTGCTGTTGCGGGTGATGTCCAGGGCCTGGTCGGGCCGGTCGTTGGGCTCCTTCTCCGTGAGAGCGGCCGGTCCCGTCTCCACCGGACCCGCGTCCGGCGCTTCCGGCGCCTTGTCTTCCTTGCAGCCGGCCAGCATCAGCCCCAGCACACAGGCCCACCCCCAGCGTCTCATCACGGTCTCCTCCAGCACAGGCCGCCATCCTTCCCGTCGGGGACGGAGTGTCAAGCACCCCAACATCCGCGCGGGCGCTTTCATCCGCATCCACCCGGCCGCTCCGTGCGTGCTCGGACTGGAGCCGCGCTCGCGAGGCGATCAAAGATGCGGGGACATGCGACGCCTGCTCCTCGCCTCCCTCCTGTCCGCCACGGCGGCCTCCGCCGCACCCAATGTCCCGCCAGGCTACGTCCAGGCCTCCGACTGGCTCGACCGCACCCGTCAGCCGGAGCGCTACGGGCCCCTCAACGTGCTCGACGGCCGCGACTCCACCGCGTGGTGCGCCAGCGGTGACGCGCCCGCGTCCTTCACCTTCGGTTTCAAGGACATCGTCACCGTGGACGAGGTCCGCGTGTACACGGGCGACGGCTCGGACCGGGCCGCTTTCAAGGCCCGTGCCCGGGCGCGGAAGCTCACCCTGACCGGCATCAAGGACGCACGCAGCGTCAGCGTGGAGGACAAGCGCGGGCTCCAGGTGGTGCCCCTCAAGCCCGGACTTCGGGGCGCCCGCTTCACGCTGGAGGTGTCGGAGCGCTTCCCGGGGGCCAAGGACGACGCGCCCGTGTGCGTCACCGACATCGTCTTCTACTCCGGCGGGAAGGCCCTCAATGGCACCTGGCTCGCGCCCAAGCTGCGCTACAACGGCCGGCTGGCACCGCTGCTCGGCACCTGGTTCGGTGGCCTGAAGGGCGCACCGCACCGCTTCCTGTCCTTCTACCTGGACGGAACCTACAGCCTCACCGAGGAGCCCCTGGAGGGCGAGGTGTCCACGACAGTCAACGGCGCCTATACGCTGTCCGGAGAGAAGCTGACCCTGGATGTCCCCCCGCACGGGCGGGTGACGGTGCGCTTCCCGCGAGGGGACTCCGAGGGGACGCGCCCGCCGGATGTGTCACTGGCGTTCGACGGGCCCGTCGCCGAGGCCTGGGGCGAGGAGTTCCGCAGCCAGCGGTGAGCGGACGGGCTGGCGGCCGCCCGCCCGGTCTCCCGGGGGGCGCCGCACTCCGCCTATAGAGCGGCCATCTTCCGCTTCGCGCCGAAGTGGCGGAAGAACGCGATGATCTCCTCGACCGCGACCTTCACGTCGGTGGCGTCCTGGAATTCGGATTCCAGGAAGATGCCGCCGCAGGACTCGCAGGTGTCGTAATGCAGCGGATGCTGGCGGTCGCCACCGTCCACGCGGACGAGATCGACCTGGCACTCGGGGCACTGGCCGGTCAGTGCCTCCGTATCCACCTTGCCGCCCTGGCTCTCCAGCCCGGGGAGGTTGTTGTGGAGCAGGACCCGGTTGAGGTCCGCGACGTCAATCCAGAGGCCGCCGCAATCTCCACACTTTCGCAACGTCTGATCATCCCCCTCGAGATCGGACATCTCGACGTTGCAGCTGGGGCAATCCATGGGGCGGTTCCATTCTCCTGTTGGGGGGGAGTGGTGTTCTCCCCAGTCGATGGGAGAATGATAGGTCGCGCGAAATTTCGGATGCAACCCGCCTTGTGCCTTCTGTTGGCAACGCGCCGTCCCGTCGCCCCCCAGCCCCTCGGCCCTACGCCTTCTCGCGGCGGATGTCCGCGCCCAGGGCGCTCAACTTGCGCTCCAGGCGCTCATAGCCCCGGTCCAGGTGGTAGACGCGGCTGACGTCGGTGCGGCCCTCCGCTCGCAGCCCGGCCAGGATGAGTGACGCACTCGCCCTCAGGTCCGTTGCCATGACGGGCGCGCCGCTCAGGCCCTTCACACCCTTCACCACGGCGGTGGGCCCCTGGATGGTGATGTCGGCGCCCAGCCGGTGCAGCTCCGGCACGTGCATGAAGCGGTTCTCGAAGATGTTCTCGCTGATGACGGACGTCCCGTGGCTGACAGACATGAGGGCCATCAGCTGGGCCTGCATGTCCGTGGGGAACCCCGGATGCTCCGTGGTGGTGATGTTCACCGCGTCCAGCCGCTGGGGCGCCTTGCAGCGCAGGCCGCTGCCCTCGGTGGTCATCGTGCACCCGGCCTCGCGCAGCTTCTCCACCAGCGCGTCCATGTGCTCGGGCACCACGCGCTTCACCAGCACGTCGCCGCCGGAGATGGCCGCCGCCACCAGCAGGGTGCCGGCCTCGATGCGGTCGGGGAGGATGGCGTGCTCCACCGGCTTCAGGCCGTCCACGCCCTCGATGGTGATGCTGGACGTGCCCGCGCCTTCGATGCGCGCCCCCATCTTGTTGAGCACCTTGGCCAGCTCCTCGACCTCGGGCTCGCGGGCGCAGTTCTCCATGAGGGTGCGGCCCTTGGCCAGCACCGCCGCCATCATCACGTTCTCCGTGCCGGTGACGGTGATGACGTCGAAGTTGACGGTGCCGCCCTTGAGCTGCTTCGCCGTGGCCTCCACGTAGCCTTCCGTGAGGTGGATGTCCGCGCCCAGCGCCTTCAGCCCCTTGAGGTGCTGGTCGATGGGCCGCGCGCCAATGGCGCACCCGCCCGGCATGGACACCCGCGCCCGGCCGAAGCGGGCGACGAGCGGCCCGAGCACCAGCACGCTGGCGCGCATCGTCTTGACCAGGTCGTACGGCGCCTCCGGGGTGATGTGGCCGTTGACGCCCACCCGGCAGACATCCGTCGTCTCCTTGTCGCGCTCCGCGTCGCAGCCCATGGTGCGCAGCACCTTGAGCATGGTGGCGACGTCCGCCAGGTCCGGAACGTTGCGGTAGGTGGAGGTGCCGTCGGCCAGCAGCGCCGAGGCGAGGATGGGCAGCGCCGCGTTCTTCGCGCCCGAGGCCAGCACTTCGCCGTGCAGCGCCTGGCCGCCCTTGATGACGATCTTGTCCATGGTTCCCTGCGTCTTCAGCCCTGTGGCTCGCTGGCCACGGGCTGTGTCCCAAATGCCATCCGCTCCCGCCGCTCCAGGTCCTTCTCCACCCGCGCGTCCGCGTAACCCGCGGCACGCAGGAGCTCCAGGACGGCGGGGCCCTGGTCCTCGCCAATCTCCAATGCAAGGAGGCCGCCAGGCTCCAACCACTGGCGCGCACCCGTCACCACCCGGCGCACCGCCACCAGCCCGTCCGGCCCGCCGTCGAGCGCCAGCTTCGGCTCGCGTCGCACCTCGGCGGACAGGCCGGGAATCTCCCCGGAGGCGATGTACGGCGGGTTGGAGACCACCACCTGGAAGCGCTCGCCCGCGGGCACCGGGGTGAAGAGGTCGCCTTGCAGCACCGTCACCCGGTCCGCCACGCCCAGCGCCTGGGCGTTCTCCCGCGCCAGCGCGCAGGCGTCCGGAGACAGGTCGGTGGCGATGACGGTGGCCTGTGGCCGCTCGGCCGCGAGGCTGATGGCGATGCAGCCGGAGCCGGTGCACACGTCCAGCGCGCGGCCGGGCGCGTCCTTGGGAAGCATGCGCAGCGCCGCCTCCACCAACAGCTCCGTCTCCGGGCGCGGAATCAGCACCCGGGCGTCCACCTTGAAGGGGCGGTTGTAGAACTCACGCACCCCCGTCAGGTACTGCGTGGGCTCGCCGGCCATGCGCCGCTCGATGAGGGCACGGTAGGCGCCCAACTCGTCCTTGGAGAGCGGGCGGTCCAGGTCCACATACAGCCGGACGCGGCTGAGCTCGAGCACGTGCGACAGGAGGATTTCCGCGGTGAGCCGCGGCGCATCCACCTGTCGCTTCTCGAAGTGCTGCGTCGTCCAGGTGAGGACCCTGCGGATGGTCCAGGGCTCGCTGCTCATGCGGAGGGCTTCGGGCCGCCGGCCGTCTGCGCCTTGAGCGCTTCGGCCTGGTAGTAGGTCCGGCAGGCGGTGATGACCTCTTCCACGTCACCCGCCATGACGCCCGGCAGGTTGTGCACCGTGAGGCCGATGCGGTGGTCGGTCAGCCGGTCCTGCGGGAAGTTGTAGGTGCGAATCTTCTCGCTGCGGTCGCCGGTGCCCACCTGGGCGCGGCGCGCGGAGTCGCGCTCGTTGCGGATGCGCTCCTGCTCGATGTCGTAGAGCTTCGCCCGCAGCATGCGCATGGCCATGGTGCGGTTCTTCAGCTGGCTCTTCTCCTGCTGGCACTTCACCACGATGCCCGTCGGGTGGTGGATGAGGCGCACCGCGGAGTCCGTGGTGTTGACGCTCTGGCCGCCCGAGCCCGTAGAGCGCATCACCTGCATCTCGATGTCCGCCGGGTTCACCTGGATGTCCACGTCCTCCGCCTCCGGCATCACCGACACCGTGATGGTGGACGTGTGGATGCGGCCCTGCGTCTCCGTGGCCGGCACGCGCTGCACGCGGTGCACGCCGGACTCGTACTTCATGCTGCTGAACACGGCGTCACCGGACAGCGTCACCGTGGCGTCCTTCACGCCGCCGGCGTTGCCCGGGCTCATGTCCAGGATGTCCGCCTTCCAGCCCCGGCGGTCCGCGTAGCGGAGGTACATCTGCATGACCTCCTCGGCGAAGAGGGCGGCTTCATCACCGCCCGCGCCCGCGCGGATCTCCAGGATGACGTTCTTCTCGTCATTCGGGTCCTTGGGCAGGAGGAGAATCTTGAGGCTGGCCTCCATCTCGTCGCGCTGTTCCTTCAGTCCGGGCAGGGACTCGCGTGCGAAGGCCTTCTCGTCGGCGTCGCTGCTGCCGAGCCAGGCTTCGACCTCGCTGAGGTCGGCGAGCACCTTGCGGTAGGCCCGGAAGGCCTCGACCAGCTTCTCCAGGCCCGCGCGCTCCTTGGACACCTTCTGGAGCCTGGCCGAGTCGGCGAGCACGTCGGGGTTCGACAGGTCGGCGGTCAGGCGTTCGAACCGGCGTTCGACGTCTTCGAGTTTGTCAATCATCGTCGTTCCGGGGGGTATTGCCCCTTTGCACGGCCTCTGGCAAGGGCGGGCGGAGTCAAGAAATTCCTTGGACGCTTGGGCGGGAGCATGAAAAAAGGGCCGCCCTCACCGCGCTCAGCGGTCGGTTTCACATCACCTACACGGAGTCCTTCCACATGCCCGCCCAGAAGGGAAATCGTTCCAAGAAGAAGGTCGCCAACCGCGCCAAGGGCCGGAAGGCCCAGCTGAAGCGCCGCCGCAACCGCGCCAAGAAGGGCCAGTCCAACAACAAGGTCTAGTGTGTTGGCTACTCCCTCCCTCGGACTTCGGGGGAGGGAGGCGGACGGGCCCACGGTTCCAGTTCGGGCAGCATCCGCTCCACGCCTTCTGAAGACTCCGCCAGGAGCCGCAGCACCGCCTCCGCCGCCTCGCCCGTGACGGGCACCGGCTGGAAGGGCAGCTCCGGGAAGCGGTCGGTCCTCAAGGGCAGAATCTCGCTGGACAGGTAGCCGCCGTCGGGCCCGAAGTGGCCCTTCCACAGGGCGCCGCGCTTGTCGCGAGGGTTCCAGTTCCCCCCGAAGACGAAGTTCCCCAGCGAGTAGACGACGGGCCTGCCCTGGTACAGCTCCATGGCCTGGAGGACGTGCGGGTGGGCGCCCAGCACACCCGCGGCGCCCGCGTCGATGGCGGCGTGGGCCAGCCGGACCTGGTAGGGCTCCGGGGTGTAGGTGCCTTCGCGCCCCCAGTGGAAGTAGGGCAGGACGATGTCCGCCTGCGCCCGGGCCGCGGCGATGTCCTCCCGGAGCATCTGCTCCATGACGGCCTCGTCGGAGAAGTGGCCGGCGACCCCAGGGGTCGTCTCCGTGGCGTAGACCCCGGGCGGTTCGATGTTGCGCGTGCCCAGGAAGAAGTAGCCCAGCAGCGCCACCCGCTGGCCGCCCACGGTGACGATGGCCGGGCGCCGGGCCTCCGCCAGGTTCCGGCCCGCGCCGAAGTAGGGGATGTGCGCCGCGTCCAGGGTGTCCAGCGTGTCGAGCAGGCCCTGGGCGCCGTAGTCCATGAGGTGGTTGTTGGCCAGGCTCACCACGTCCACGCCGCCGGCGGTGAGGATGCCCACCAGCTCCGGCTTCGCGCGGAAGTTGAAGTTCTTGGGCAGCTTCTCGCCGCGCTCGGTGAAGGGGCACTCCAGGTTGACGACGAACAGGTCGGCGGCGTCCGTCAGGGGCTTCACCTCCTGGAACCCGTAGGCCAGCAGGGCGTCCCGGGGGCGGCCCTTGGCGGTCTCCGCGTCGTAGTGTGTCTGGTAGTTGTGGCCCAGCGTCACGTCGCCGCCCACGATGATGGACACGGGACGGGACTGGGGCTCGGCCTCTGGCGCCCCGGGGGGAGGGG
>NZ_JABFNS010000214.1 GCF_013116825.1 Myxococcus xanthus | reverse complement strand
TCGCCCCCTTGCCAAGCTGCGATGACACGCTCGCGCAGGTCGAGCGAATGCGTACCGGACATAGCAGGCGATACCTCCTCACTCCGTCAACACCCTCCGCCTGCTCCCTTCATCCGCACCCCGCTATGAGTCGGCAGCGCGTCGCCGATTCCACTCGTGGGGTAGCAGCTCACCGATGCGCGAGTTGGGGTGCGTCTGCACTCGCAGCAAGACGTCGGCGAGGTACGCCTCGGGGTTGATTTGGTTGGCCTCGCAGGTGGCCACCAGCGCGTAGAGGCCCACGAGGTTTTCACCCGCGGCCTCGTGGCCAACGAAGAGAGAGTTTTTGCGGCCCAGGGCAGCCTTCCTCAGCGCCGATTCCGAGCGGTTGTTGTCGAGAGGAAGGCGCTCATTCTCCACGAAGCGCGTGAGGGCCTCCCACTGCTTGAGGGCGTAGGAAATGGCCTGGCCCAGCGGACTCTTGGGCGGATGACGCGGCGCCTGCGTTTCAAGCCAGGCGTGCAGTCGCGTGAGGACGGGTGCGCTGTGCTGCTGGCGCAGCTCGCGGTGGGCCGGCGTGCGCACCACGTCCGCCTCTCGCGCCTGGACTTCCACGCGGTAGAGCTCGAGGATGAAGTCCAGTGCCTCTCGCGCCTCGGGGGCGGTTGCCAGCGCATCGAAGAATCGGCGGCGGCAATGGGCCCAGCAGCCGACACGTACCTGGCCCTTTGGCAGCGTCACCGCGTTGTAGCCGGTGTACGCGTCCACCACGAGTGCGCCTGTGGTACCGCCTAGGACTTCCTTGGGCGTCTTGCTAGCCCGGCCCATGCTGAAGCGGTAGCCGATGAGCCACTGGTCTTCGTCGTTCTGGGTGAGGAAAGTCCAGAGGTAGCCCAGGCGGGTCTTTTTCACGTCCAGCACCCGCAGCGGCGTCTCGTCCGCCCACACCACGTCCGCGGACCCAATGCATTGCAGCAGGTGGCGGGAGAGAGGCATCAGCACCGAGGCGGCCTGATGGAAGAGGTCCGTCAGCGTACTGCGACTCATGGGGATGCCACCGCGTTCGACTCGTTGAGCGAGCCGGTGCAAGGGCATGGCATCGGCGCACTTCGACGTCACCACGTGGGCAATGAAGCCCGGGCCGTACTCGCCTCTGTCCACCACCCTCGCCGAAGGCGGAGCCGTGACGACACCCCGGCCGCACGCGCACGCCAGCACTTCCTGCACGTGCACCTGCCTCTCGAAGCGCGCCGGCACGTACTCGTACACCACCGAGGTGCGCCCCTGGCCCAGCGGATTCAAGTCCTCGCCGCCGCACGACGGGCACTGGCGCTCCTCGGAGGGTACCGCGTGGCGAATCTCCCGCGCGGGCGCCTCCTCGGCTTTCCGAGTGGCCCTCTCTCGGCGCTTCTGCTTCGCGGCCTCAGCCCGAGCCGCCGTCGAATCCGCGTCCCCTCGCAGCTCGGCGGCCACCGTCGGCAGCTTCTCCGCCCGCCTGCCGAAGACGTGACGCTGCAGGGCCGCCAACTGCCCCTTGAGCGCGTCCACCTCCCCGCCGATGCGGCTCACCTCGGCTTTGAGCTCCTCCGCCTCCTCGCGCCAGGGGCAGAAGTGGTCTTGCGGAAGCTCTCGGGGCACCAGGCCTCAACACGCCGCCGCCGTGCTGCCTCCCCGGCCAGCAGCGTCACGTGCCGGTACGCCCGGGAGGCGTCCAGGCGGGCTGGCGCCTCACCTGGGCCACGTCGATGCCGTCCAGCAGCATCGCCAATTGCGTGGCGTCCAGGTGCACCACCTGGGCGCCCTCGTCCACCGGCGGCAGGCGGAACCTCCCCGGCTCCAGCCGTTTGTACAGCAGCACGAAGCCGCCCCGGCTCCACGTCAGTACCTTGATGCGGTCTCCTCGCCTGGAAACGAAGGCGAAGATGTGCCCCGAGTAGACGTCCTCGCCCCAGGCCGTGCGCACCAGCGCCATGAGGCCGTCAATCGACTTGCGCATGTCCACCGGCTCGGTGACCAGCACCACGCGCACTGAGGCTGGAAGGGAAAACACTGCCTCACCGCCCCAGCGCGGCGACGAGCCGGGCCACGTAGTCGACGTCGGTGCCCTCCTCGAAGCGCACCCGCGCTCCGCTCGCCGTTACCACCTCCAGCATCGACTCCGTCGCCGCGGGCCCCGTCGCGACCTCCACCGGCAGCAGGCGCACTGCCTCTGCCTGACTGCCGTGCAAACGGCGGCGCCGGTACCCCCACGACTGCAACGTACTCAATCGCAACCCTCGCTGCGAGGCGAACTCCTTCTGCGTCAGTCCGCTCGCCTCGAAGGCTTCGGCGAACCGAAACCACTCCTGTTTCTCCACCGGCTTCGACATGCACGCCAGGGTCCACGGCGCCAACTCTTCACTCAATGCCCCTCAGCACGTCGTTGGCCGGACGGATACGTATTGGCCGCCACCGTCAGCACATAGGGCTGGCGCAATCCCTCCAGGAAGCGTCGCAATGTCTTCCGCTGCGCGCGCCCCAGCAACGCCCTCACGTACTCCACTGCAGCGGCATGTGCTTCGCGCCTGCGGAAGTGGGGCTGCAGCAAAGCCCCTACCTCCTCCATTTCCGCGCCGAGTTGGCCGACCAGGCGCACCTCGTGCGCTCGCATCGCTGCGTCGATTGCCCTCGACATGGGAAGCCTCGCTCCTCCCCCTCCTGTTCTTTCAACAGAGAGGAGGTTGCGGCTTCTTCCGAACTGCAACTGTAGGATTAGGCGGCGCACACTCCCGCCAGTCACCGATGTCCTTCACTGGAGTCGTTGGCGACGCCACCATCAAGCCGTCGCCATGCGCTGTCACTACCGCGCACGTGGCGCGAGACTCAAACTACAACTGTATGATTAAGATGCGGAACTTCGATCCGTACTTGGTGCGTGCGCAGTCCCGGGAGGCATCATTAAGCGAACTCGAATAAATACTTGCCCTGTATCAACGCGGCATCCCGTAAACCCACCACATCAACCCTCCCACCGCGAGTTGGCCACCGACAAACAGTGCCAGCCGCCACGGTAGGCGCACCGGCCGCCCCTGGAAGTCATCAAACCGCACCAGGGCGAACAGGGCCCAGACCAGCGTCATCACGCCACTAAGCACGAAGCCCTTCACGGGGCTCTCCACAGGCGGGGCGAAGATGAAATGATACAGCACGGCGGGCACCACGAAGGCCACCAACAGCACCAACCCCCAGACGCGCGCGGCAGGCACCAATGTCGCCGCCCTGCGCATCCTCCGGGCCCTCCCTAGCTTCGGCGCCATCTCGCTCACCGGCGTCGGCTTGGGCAGCACCTTCCCCTTCCACACCAGGTAGTGCGTAGCCATCAGCCGCGAGGCGCGCGTCAGGTTGAAGCCCTCCACCGGCGTCCCCGCCGCCATCGCGCTGCGGCAGCTCACCGCCCAGTCGATGTAGTGGTGGACCTCCTCCAGCGGCAGCTTGACGATGCTCCGGATGACCTCGCGCGCCACCACGGGCGCCAGCGGGTCCACGGTCCACCCGTCCGGCCCCAACGTGCGCAGCGCCTCATCCTCCCGCTTCGCCCCCACGGGCGCGCCCTCTTCGCCCTGGGACTCCAGCTCCCACGCCATGGTGCCCACGTCGCCCATCCACACCCGCGTGCTCTTGAAGCCCGCTTCCTTCGCCAGGCTGGCCACGCGCGTCAGGAAGCCGTCCTGCTCTGCCGCCTCCGCCTCGCCTTCGACGCGCGGCGCACCGAGCACCTGCACGTCGATGAGCGTCAGCGACGGCCCGAACTGGAAGACGTCCGCGACGACGATGTCGCTCTGGGGCTGCTCCCCGAACGACGTCCCCAGTGCGGCGTCCATCCACTGACGGACCCTGGACCGGTCCGGGCTCCCATGAATCCAGAGGTGATTCGCGATGCCGTAAGCCATGAGCTCCTCAACCCGGATGCCTACCAGAGACGCGGCGCCACGCTCCAGGATGATTGGCGCCCCGCCCCTTCACGGATACCACCCCGGGTCATGGTAGACAGGGACGCACCGCATGGACCGCCTGTCCCAACTCCTCTGGCTCTGGATGCTCTTCTTCGCCGTCAACGCCCTCTGGGCGCTGGCGCAGACCGCCGTGGCCAGCACGCTGGGGGCACGGCCCGTGTCCGTCGTCCTCGGCTACGGCCCCACCCTGCTCTCCGCCCGCCTGGGGAGCATCCTGTGGGCCTTCCGCCCCCTGGCGCTCGGCAGCGCGGTGAGCTTCGACGAGCCCGTCGAGGGCGCCCCCGCCAAGAGCCGCCTCCTCCAGCTTTCCCCGCCCCTCCACGCCGCCGTCATCCTCCTGCCCTGGGCCGTGCAGGTCGCCATCGCCATGGCCTGCCTGGGGCCCACAGAGGCCCTACGCCAGTTCGTGAGCGGCTTCGCCGTGCCCTTCGAGCCCTCCCTGCTCCCCGGCCGCGTGGAGCGCTTCCTCGCGCTCCTCCGGGACGGCGACCTGCTGCGCGCCTGGGGCCTGATGAGCGCGAAGCTGGCCGCCCTCAACCTGCTGCCCCTGCCCGCGCTCGCCGGAGGCACCTTCCTGCTCCTACCGTGGCGAAAGGGATACCCCGTCTGGGCCGGCCTGCTCGGAATCCTCGGACTCCTGGCCGCCGTGCCGTGGGTGCTCTACGTGCTCTACGTGGTCATCAAGGCGCTCGTCTGACGCCTACTCCTGGCGCTGCAACGCCAGCCGGGCCCCCAGCGCGACGAACACGCCACCGGTGACGCGCTTCTGCCACGCGGCCACGCGCGGATTGCGCCGCATCCAGCCCCCAAAGGCACCCGCGAACGCAGCCAGCAGCACCAGCCACGACGTCCCCGTGACGGAGAACATCAACCCGAGCCCCAGGAACTGGAGCCCCGTCGAGCCCGCGGACGCGTCCACGAACTGCGGCAGGAAGGCGAGGAAGAACACGGCCACCTTCGGGTTCAGCACGTTGGTGACGACGCCGTCGCGGAAGATGCGCCACAGGCCAGCGGGTGGCAGCGCCTGCACCGCCTCGGCCGCGGTGTCCTTGCTGCGCAGCATCTGCACGCCCATCCACACGAGGTAGGCCGCCCCACCCCACTTCACCACGGAGAAGGCCAGCGCCGACGTCGCGAGCAACGTCGACAGCCCGAACGCCGCCGCCGCGATGTGGAACAGGCACCCAACGAAGATGCCCAGCGCGGAGACGATGCCCGCCTTGCGCCCCTGCCCCATGCTCCGGGCCAGAACGAACATCGTGTCCGGCCCGGGCGTCAGGATGAGCGCGAGCACCGCCAGGAAGTAGGCCGTGAGGCGCGTCGGGTCGAAGAACATGGCGGCTCCAGTGGGGGCACGACTGGCCCCGATTGCCAGTCACCGTACCCGCCGGAGCCCGCCGAGCAAAGCGACCCGCAGCATCAGACAGGCGCGCGCGTACCGGCCCGCTCGTCCGCGATTCGCGCCTCACGCTCGCGCCGCAGGGCCCGCTCGGCCTCCTCCGCGCTGATGGGCACGGCAGGACGGAACACCGTGCGATACACCGCCGCCGCGGTGGCGCCTCCCAGGAGCGGCGCCACGATGAACAGCCACAGCTGCCCCATGGGCACGCTCCCCGCGAACACCGCCGGCCCCAGGCTGCGCGCCGGATTCACCGACGTGTTCGTCACCGGAATCCCCACCAGGTGGATGAGCGTCAGCACCAGGCCAATGGCCAGCCCCGCGAAGCCTACCGGGGCGCGCGCATCCGTCGCGCCCAGCACCGTGAGCACGAGCAGAAAGGTGAGCGCCACCTCCGTGAGGAAGGCCGCTCCCATGTTGAAGCCGTCAGGCGAAGCGGCGCCGTACCCGTTGGTCGCGAGTCCCTCGGTCACCGCCGAGTAACCTCCGGGCATGCCCTTGGCAATCAGCAGCACCACGCCCGCGCCGAGGATGGCCCCCACGCACTGCGCCACCACGTAGCCGACCGCGTCCTTGCCCTCCATCTTCCCCGTCAGCAGCAGGCCCAGCGTCACCGCTGGATTCACATGGCAGCCGGAGATGGGGCCAATCACGTACACCATGGCCAGCAGGGACAGGCCAAAGGCGAGCGCGACACCTTGGAAGCCGATGTGGTCGCCCGCCAGCACGGCCGCCCCGACGCCTCCCAACACCAGGACGAACGTCCCGATGAACTCCGCAACGTACTTCCGGACGGCCTCGTTGTTGCGGGTGTTGCCCGCCCGAGCCAGCGCGGCCCTGTCCCTGGATGCATCCATGGTCAGCCTCGATTCGCGCGGTCAGACGCCGCGCTTCAGCGAATTCTTCCAGGCACGCTGTGCATGGACCGGGAGACGACAACGCGAAGCACCGCGTCATGGCCGCTGAGCGGCCCCAGTGCGCGGCCCAAGGCCCTCCGCCTCCCTTGATGCGCAAAGCCAGACCCTCTTTGACTTTCAGGTTTATGGCAGACAGCCTGGATAGGCCGTCCCCACCTGAAAGGACTTGTCATGAAGGCTGCAACGCTGCTGCTCGCGGTGTCGACGCTGCTGTCCGCGGTTGGCTGTGGACCGGTGGATGCGCCGGAAACCGAAGTGGACCTGGGCCAGGACGAGGCCGCGCTGAACAACTGCGGCACGCTCAAGTACATGTGCCCCAACGGCACCTTCATCCGGTGCCCCTCGGGCACGCAGACGTGCGGGATGTACACGACGTGCTCGCTCGAATGCGACGGCCTCGAGGTGCGCTGCGACTTCGCCGACCTCTGCCCGCTCATGTGACGTCGCTGTCTCCCGCAATAGACACCACGAAGAAGACGCCACCATGAAGACTGGAAGCCTGCTGCTCGCCGTGACGACGATGCTGCTGATGGCCGCGTGTGGCCCCGTGGACGCGCCGGCGCCCGGCGTGGCCGCCGAGGAGCTGGGCCAGAGCACCGCGGAGCTCCACACCTGCACCAACAGCTGTTCAGCCACGGGAGGCCCGTCCATCAGCTGTACGGGCAACTCCTGCTCGTCCGCGAGCAACTACGTCGTCTGTGATGGCCAGTACACCTACTGCCAGCAGCCTCCGCCGCCCGGTCCGTGCGCCGACTTCACGCTCCGCTGCCCGGGAAGCAGCACCATCCTCCGGTGCCCGACGCAGACGCAGGTCTGCATGGAGTGGACGAGCTGCTCCATCCGGTGCGACGGCGTGGAGCGCCGCTGCCCGACGCCCGGCGGAACGGTCTGCCCGCTCTAGCCAGACGTCGTGACCTGGGTGCGGCGCCGCGCGCAGTGGGCGGCGCCCGCACCAGCAAGGCACTACTTGTTCTTCATCACCCCGATGAAGGGGATGTTCCGGTACACCTCGCCGAAGTCGAGCCCGTAGCCCACGACGAAGAGGTCATCGATGACGAAGCCCTTGTAGTCGATGTCCACCTTCGTCCGGGCGCGCGAGGGCTTCTCCAGCAGCGTGCACACCTTCAGCGACGCGGGGTGCCGAGCGCGCAGGTTCTCCAGCAGGAACTGCATGGTGAGCCCGGTGTCGATGATGTCCTCGATGATGAGCAGGTGCTTGCCGGCCATCGGCTTGCTGACGTCGGTGGTGATGCGCACCTCGCCCGTGGACTCCGTGCCGCCCTGGTAGCTGGACACGCCCAGGAACTCCAACTTCACCGGCAGGTCGATGTACTTCGCCAGGTCGATGGCGAAGAACGCCGAGCCCTTCAGCACGCAGATGAGCGTCAGGTCCTTGCCCGCGTAGTCGCGCGTAATCTCCGCCGCGAGCTCGCGCACGCGCGCCTGCAACTTGTCCTCGGAAATCAGGACACCGACTTCCTGCTCGTAGAACGCCAAGGATTCCTCCGCTACACGTACGCGTTGTTCATGATCTCCCCGAAGCCGCCGCCTCCGGGGACGATGTACTGCCGGTCATCCAGGCCCCGCTCCTTCTCCCAGAGCGCGCCCGGCTCGGTGCCGAACACCTCCGGCGGGGACAGGCCCCGGTCCAACCGGAGCGCGTAGATGATGACGTCCGGATGGTCCGTGGTCATCTTCCGCAGGTACTCCGGCGTGACGATGAGGTTCAGGGTGATGATGCGCCGGGGCGTCCCGGGCACCTTGTTCTTGTAGAGCGAAATCGCCGTGGACAGGCTGCCCCCCGTGGCCCCCATGGGGTCCGGGAAGAGGACGAAGGCGTCGTCCACGTCGCCGCCAATCTTCGCGCCGCCAATCTCCGAGCCCACCACCGCCTCCGCGGCGTCAATCATGCGGCTCATGATGATGTGGTCCTGGCGCACCACCGTCGGGTCCAGCGTGGCGTTCATCAGGTCGTACGTCACCTGCGACGGCAGCGTGCCCGCCCGGGCGATGTTCACCGTCACCACCCGCACCTGCGGGTCGATGACCTCGCCCTGGTAGAGCCCCTGCGGAGTGGAGTCGATCATCCGCGTGGGCAGGCTGACGTTCTTCCGCGGGAACTCCGCGTTGAGCACCGTCTTCACCAGGTCGACGTACAGCGTCTCCACCAGGCGGTTGATCTGCGGCTGGATGACGCCCTTCGAACACAGCGTGGCCAACTGGGTCAGGAGAAAGGGATTTCCCACCAGGTGGACGTGAGGCCCATAGTGGTGGGGCATCTCGTTCAGCTTGAAGGGAACGTTGGAGTACAGGGTGTCGCGCATCCGTTCAGCTCCCGCTCAGTCGAACAGTTCCAACGTCTGCGGCGGTGTGCCCTCCGCCGGTTCCGCTACGTGACACTTGCGGCAGCGCGGCTCGTACGCGCCCGCCGCGCCCACCACCACCCGCTCACCACTGGACACGATGCGCTGGGAGCGGTTGGCCGGGTTCCCGCACACCACGCAGATGGCCAGCTCCTTCGTCACGTACTCCGACACCGCCATCAACTGGGGCATCGGTTCGAAGGGGCGCCCCTGGTAGTCCTGGTCCAGCCCCGCGCAGATGACGCGCAGGCCCTTGTTGGCCAGCGCCTCCACCACGGCGACCACTTCTGAACCGAAGAACTGCACCTCGTCGATGCCCACCACCTGGGTGTCCGGCGCGAGCCTGTAAAAAATCTCTTCAGCCCGCTCGATGGCCGTGGACAGCACCTTGTGCTGCGAGTGGCTCACCACCGCGGATTCGTCGTAGCGGTTGTCGATGCGCGGCTTGAAGACCTGCACCTTCTGCTTGCCGTAGACGGCGCGTTGGACGCGGCGGATCAGCTCCTCCGTCTTGCCGGAGAACATCGAACCGCAGATGACCTCTATCCACCCGATATCTTTGGGGAATTGGTGCAAGGAACGCTCACGGGCCGGCGGCGGAAAGGGCGCGGATAGTCTGCCACGACCCCAGGGGAGTCAACTTCCCGCCACGCCCGTCCCATAGCCGAATCGTCCCCGGATGTCGCCCGCTTCCTCGCCTGCCCTTCACCGGGCCCCGCGGGCCTTGGCAAGGCTCTTGAAGAGCCTTGGCTACGGACTGGCGAAGGGGGATGGGCGTGGCGGCAACGATCGAACAGATGCGGGGCGGTC
>NZ_JABFNS010000213.1 GCF_013116825.1 Myxococcus xanthus | reverse complement strand
GGGGTGGGCCGAGGCGGAGGTGTTCGTCGGCGAGGACGGGCGCTATCAGGCGCGCATCACCGATTTCGTTCAAGGAGCGCCGGGCCACCCGGGCTCCGCGGACGAGGCGAGCGCGGAGCCTGGGGATGAAGAAGAGGACTTCACGAACCCGGAGCTGGACGTGCCTCCGGAACTGGAAGGGGCGGCCTTGGACGATGTGAGCAAGCCGGACGGAAGCGACCTGCTCGGAGACGTGCCCCTGCAGATTGCGGTGGAGCTGGCGCGCGTGCCCGTCACCGCGCAGCAGGTGGTGGGGCTGCGCACCGGTCAGGTCCTCGAGCTGAACCGGGGGCCGGGAGAGCCGGTGGAGCTGTCCGTCAATGGCAAGGTGGTGGCCCGGGGTGAGCTGGTGGAGTTGGAAGGCCAGCTCGGCGTGCGCATCATCACCCTGGCGAGCTGAGTCCCAGTCGGGGCAGGGCAGGCGAGCAGGAGCGGCTGGCCGGGCGTGGGCCCGTGGCGGTCCTCCGGCCGATGCACTAGCCTCGCGCCCAGCCATGGCAGTCCTCCGTCCCCCCCTCATGCGCCTGTTGCTTGGTGCCGCGCTGGTGTTCGCGCCGCCCGCCGCCATGGCCCAGGCTCCGTCCACGTCCGCACCCACCGTGAAGCCGGTGGTGCCCCCCGCGGAGCCTGCCCAGCCTCCGGCACCCGCGGTTGCTTCGCCTGCGACGCCAGCACCGGCCACTGAGAAGGCGGACCCCAAGGCCGACGTCGAGTTGCTGGAAGCGGACCGGGCCCTGGACGCGGAGCTGTCTGCTCGCGAGTCCGCGAAGGCGGCCCGGAGCGGCGCGGGTGGGGACACCCTGGCGGAGTCCGAGGAAACGGACAGCCTGGGCTGGACGCTGGTGCGCACGCTGCTCGTGCTGGGCGTGGTGGTTGCGTCCATCTACCTCACGCTGAACGTGGGGCTGCGGAAGCTGATGGGGCTCCAGGGGGCGGCCGCGGGCCGCCAGCCCCTCGTCTCAGTGGTGGAGCGTCTGCCCCTGGACCAGCGCCGCAGCCTCTTCGTGGTGAAGGCCGCGGACGAATACCTGCTGTTGGGCGGCGGCGAGGGCGGCTTGCAACTGTTGTCGAAGCTGGATGTGGAGGCGGTGGAGCGCATCCGCGCGCAGCGCCCGCAGACGAACGCAGTTCCACTGAGCCCATTCCTCCAGAAGCTCCTCTCCCGCCGCAGTGGTGGCCCGCCTTCCCAGCCCCCCGGCTCCTGACGACCGTGCCCGTGAACCTCCCTTCCTCCGCCCGTTCCCGTCTCCCGCGCGTCCCGCCCTGGCTGTTCGCGGCCGTGGTCGCCGTTCATCCCTTCGCCGCGCTCGCCCAGAAGCGCGGCGGCGCGGCCATCCCCGACTCGGTGGTCAACGAGGCCGTCAACAGCGACTCGTTCGCGTCGCGCCCGCTCATCCTCATCCTGGCGCTCGCGGCCATGGGCCTGGTGCCCTTCGCGCTGATGATGGCGACCAGCTTCGTGAAGATTTCGGTGGTGCTCTCCATCGTCCGCTCGGCGCTGGGCACGCAGCAGATTCCGCCCACCCAGGTCATCACCGGCCTGGCCATCATCCTCACCGTCTACATCATGGCCCCAGTGGGCCAGCAGATGTACCGCGCGGCCGGCCTGGACATCTGGGCCAAGGGCCCCGGCGTGTTCTCCTCGGAGACGGTGGGCTCGATGCTGGGCGCCGCCAACAAGTCCAAGGAGCCGCTGCGCGAGTGGCTCATCAAGAAGGTCACCACCAAGGACCGGGCGCTCTTCTTCAACCTCGCCAAGAAGATGCGCAAGGGCGAGGACCGCGACGCCGTGGAGAGCAATGACTTCATGGTCATCATCCCGGCCTTCGTGGTGTCCGAACTCAAGGAAGCCTTCCAGATAGGCTTCCTCCTGTTCGTGCCGTTCATCGTCATCGACATGGTGGTGGCCAACATCCTGCTGGCGCTCGGCATGCACATGTTGTCGCCGACCACCATCTCCATGCCGTTCAAGCTGCTGCTGTTCGTGCTCGTGGACGGCTGGTATCTCATCGCCAAGGGCCTGGTCGTCGGCTACCTGTAGGGAGAGGGCTCCATGAATCAGCTCACGTTCATCACCCAGGAGGCCCTGTTCCTGGTGCTCGTCGCGTCGGCGCCGCCGGTGCTGATGAGCCTGTTGGTGGGGTTCATCATCTCCCTGTTCCAGGCCACCACGCAGATCCAGGAGCAGACGCTCACCTTCGCGCCGAAGGTCGTCGCCGTGTTCGGCGTCCTCGCGTTGGCCGGCCCCTGGATTGGAAGCCAGCTGGTGCGCTTCACGTTCCACGTCTTCGACAGGTTCCCCGCGCTCATCAAATGAACGTCGCGGACCTCGTCGCAGAGCTGGGCACCCGGGCCAACGTCTCGGCCGTCATCTTCACGGTGGCGCTGGTGATGTGCCGGGTGATGCCCGTGCTCATCTTCAGCCCCTTCCTGGGCGGTGAGGTGGTCCCCACCGAGCTGAAGATGGGCATCGGGCTGACGCTCTCCATCGTCCTCTACCCCCTCATCGCGGGCTCGGTGACGTCCATCCCCCTGAGCGCCTTGCCGTACATCGCGCTGATGGCGAAGGAGGTGTTCGTCGGCTTCACCATTGCCTTCGTCGTCAACACGCTGTTCGAAGCCGCGCGCGTGGCCGGCAACCTGGTGGACACCATGTCCGGCAGCAACAACGCGCAGCTGTACGTGCCGCAGCTCGGGCAGCAGGTGACGCTGTTCTCCAGCTTCAAGGTGCAGCTGGCGGTGGTGCTGTTCCTCACGCTGAACGGGCACCACCTGGTCATCGATGCGCTGGCGGACAGCCTGGTGGCGGTGCCGCTGGACGGCTTCCCGCGCTTCCACGACGGGCCGTGGCCCTTCTTCGACCTGATGATTCGCGTGTTCGCGGACCTGCTCCGGGTGAGCCTGGCGCTGGCCGCTCCGGCGATGCTGGCGACCTTCCTCACCGACGTGGCGCTGGGCGCCATCAACCGCGTGGCGCCGCAAATCCAGGTGTTCTTCATCTCCATGTCCGTCAAGCCCCTGGTGAGCGTGCTCCTCGTCTTCCTGGTGCTCGGCGCCCTGATGGACCGCATGCAGGGGGAGATGGTCGTCATGCTGCGGACCCTCAACCAAGCCCTGCGGCTCTTGTCCTGAGCCTCTTCATCCGGGACGCGCCATGTCGGACGAGAGCGGCGAAAAAACAGAAGAGCCATCCCAGAAGAAGCTGGATGACTCACGCAAGAAGGGGCAGGTCTGGAAGAGCAAGGACCTCAGCGGCGTGGGCGTGCTCCTGGTGGGGCTGGCCGCCGTCAAAGGCAGCTGGGACATGCTGGAGACGGAGCTGACGTCGCTCTTCCTGTTCTCCTTCGACCACCTGACGAACCCGGTGGACCTGTCGGTGGCCACCGGGCAGCTGCTCTACCTGGGCGTGCGCGCGGTGGTGCTGGTGTCGCTGCCGGTGCTGGCGGGCGGAGCCATTGTCGGCGGGCTGATGGAGTACCTCCAGGTGGGGACGCTCTTCACCATGGATCCGCTGATTCCGAAGATGGAGAAGCTCAATCCCATCCAAGGAATGAAGAACCTGTTCAACAAGAAGGCGATTGTTGAACTGCTGAAGAACCTCATCAAAATCTCCGTCACCGCCTACGTCGTCTACGGCGTGGTGCGCGACTCCATGCCCATGGTGGCCGAAACGCTGCGGCAGGACACGCGCGGCATCATGGCCATCATGGGAGAGCTGGTGACGCGCGTGGCCACGCGGGTGGCGCTCCTCTTCGTCCTCTTCGGCGTCTTCGACGTCTGGTGGCAGCGCAAGTCCTTCATGAAGGACATGATGATGACGAAGGAGGAGGTGAAGAAGGAGTACAAGCAGAGCGAGGGCGACCCGCACCACAAGGCCAAGCGCAAGGAGATGCACCAGGAGATCATGGAGGGTGCGCAGATGGAGGCCGTGCGCGAGGCCGACGTCATCGTCACCAACCCGGACCACGTCGCGGTGGCCCTCAAGTACGACCGGGAGAAGGATGGCGCGCCGCGCGTGCTGGCCCGGGGCATCGACTTCAAGGCCGAGCGCATCAAGGCCATTGCCCGCGAGCAGGACGTGCCCACGCTGCGCAACGTCCCCCTGGCCCACGCCCTGCTGCGGGTGGAGGTGGGGCACGAAGTCCCGGAGGAGCTGTACGACGCGGTCGCCGAGGTCCTCAACTTCGTCTACGGCTTGAAGTCCGGCCAGCCGGCCCCCGAGGGCCGCGCGTGAGGCGGCCGGGTGTGGCTATCATGCAGGGACAGCGGGGCCTCCCATGAGTGACGACGCCGAAATCGCCATCGCGTTGAAGTACGACAAGGAGAAGGACGGCGCGCCGCGCGTGGTGGCCAAGGGCATGCGGCTCAAGGCGGAGAAGATTCGCGAGATTGCCCGCGAGCACAACATCCCCCTCATGCGGAACGTGAACCTGGCCAATGCGCTCTACCGCGTGGAGGTGGGCCAGGAGGTCCCCGAGGAGCTGTATGACGCCGTGGCCGAGGTCCTGAACTTCGTCTACGAACTGCAACGTGAGCAGGCGGCCGCGGCTGCCAGGCGCTAGGGGGGCTGGACGTCCCCCACCCATCTGGAGTGAGGTTCGGTATCACGATGGCCAGAATCAACAATCCGCCTCCGAATACGTCCCTGTGGCCCTGGGGCGGTCCCCGCAGCGTCCGCGAGCGGCTCGTCGACCCGGCGCAGGTCGACCGGAAGAAGCTCCGCAAGACGGGCAACCCGAAGAACCCGGCGCTCGCGTCCGCGGCGCTGCTGGACTTCATCGGTCCGGCGCACTCTTCGGAGGAGCTCCGCCTGCCGCTGCCGCCGCACCCCGGCGGGCACGAGGCGGACCTGGAGCGGTTCAGCGACCGGCCCCACCTGTCCAGCGTTGCGGGCCGGGGGCACGAGGACCAGCGCCGGATGCTGGAGCGGGGCCTGGGCAAGGTGAAGGCGGCGCCCGACCGTCTGGAGCGGCTCAAGGCGCTGCTGCACCGCGAGTCCGCCATGCTCTCCCTGGTGGATCAGGTGAACGAGGAGACGAAGGAGATCATCCGCCGCATGTGGGACGCGCAGAAGGACGAGGGCTACTAGCGTCATGGCCGCCCTGGACCCGGATGATCCGAAGGACGAGGCGAAGCTGGACGCGCTCCTGCAGCGCTGGGCGGATGGCAAGGCCACGCTGCGGGACGTGCGTGGCTACTCGGATGAAGAGCTCTACGCCATCGCCAAGACGGCCTACTACTTCTTCTATCAAGGCCGGGTGAGCGAGGCGCGCACGCTCTTCCAGGGCCTGTATGCCGTCAACCCGACGGACGCCTACTTCGCCAAGGCCCTGGGCGTGGTGGAGATGGCGGCTGGGAACGGGCAGGGGGCGCTGGCGGCCTTCGACGTGGCCGCCAAGCTGACGCCGCATGATCCGTCTGTCTATGTGGGGCGCGCGGAAGTGAAGCTGGCCATGGGCCAGAAGCCCCAGGCGCTGGAGGACCTGCGCCGGGCGGCGGCGATGCAGCCGGGGGATGACCCCGTGGTGCGCAAGGCGGCGGCCATGATCTCCGCCCTGAGCCGCCGCTGACGGCCGCATTTCACATCCGGAATCGACTGTTCTTCCGGGGAGTCTGGTAGGCTGCCCGACGCTCAATTCTTCGTCGTCAGGGAGGTCGTTGACATGTCGAACCCGAATCCTGATCCGCGCGTTCCCGCCCAGATGCCTCCGGAGGCCCCGCCCGAACTGGTCGCCAAGCGCGAGCGTCTCGTCACCGAGCTGGAGAACCAGGCGAAGTCCGCGACGGGGACGCTGCAGCAGGTGATGCGGAAGATGTCCGCGCTGCTGGGCAACACCAAGCCCGGTGCTTCGCTGAGCTTCCAGCTCTACCAGGATGTGAAGGACGCCTTTACCCGGCACCTGAACGAGGCGACGAAGACGCCGGCCCTGGCCACCATGCCGCCCGTGCTGGTGGAGTCCGTGGAGTGGATGCAGGCGTACCTGAACGCCCGCGGCTTCTCCACCGACGAGGTCGCCGCCGCGCCCGCCGCCACGGCGGCTCCGGCCGCCGCGCCGAAGGCCCCCGTCGGGCCGGGTGGTGCGAAGGACGCCTTCGAGACGAGCAGCAAGAAGCACGCGTCGTTGACGGGGGACGTGCCGCCTCCGCCGGCCGCGCCGCCGGACGTCAAGGCCGAGCAGAAGGACCTGGAGTCCTTCAAGGCTTGGATGAAGAACCCCAGCCTGGGCAAGCTCAAGGGCTAGTCGCACCGCGTCGGCGCCTGGGCCCGAGGGACGCAACTTGGGGCCTGGCGCCGGCGATAACTCCCTCGAGACGTCCTTTTTTCCGAGGAGATTTCCCCGTGACCACCAAGATTGCGAACAACGCGTCCGCGACGACGCGCAAGTCGACGACGACGACCCCCGAGGCCCAGAAGCAGGCGTGGGAAGGCGTGCTGAACTCCGCCGTGGACCGGATGAACGAGCCGGAGATCAAGGGCAGCCTCCAGTACCTGGGCGAAGGCCGGATCAACACGGTGAAGGAGAAGGTCCAGGGCGAGATGGAGACCTTCCTCAAGAGCAACCCGAACGCCTCCGCCGACGACGTCAAGTCGCACGCCGAGTCGACGACGAAGAAGCACGAGACGAACGCGATGTTCCAGAAGATGCGGGACGACAACTTCTTCGGGAAGCTGATGAGCCGTCGCAAGGAGCTCCTCAAGGACATGTGGGGCGAGTAGCCCGACCGCGAGCGGCCCCGCCGCACGCCTGTCCTTGAAGCCGCCGCCCGGGTCTCTGACCGGAGCGGCGGTTTTGCTTTGCGGGGTGCTGGGGAAGGGGAGTGGGCGGCGCGGCGAGGCGCTCGAGCCCGCAAAAGCAAGGAGCCGGCATCCCAAGAGGGAAGCCGGCTCCGAGAGTCGCGTGACAGCGGCGGGATTAGATCTTGCCGATGACGGACATCGCGATCTCGTTGAGCTTCTTCATCAGGTTGGCCACGAAGGCGGTGGCCTCCTGCTGCTTCTGGAGCATGAGCTGCGCCTCGGCGCGCTCACGGTCCGGACCGGTCAGGCCGGAGAGGGACTTCTGCTCGAGGGCGGAGAGACCCTGGCTGGCTCCGAGGGCCTTCGTGGCGGCGGCGGCGGCGGTGGTGGCGGTGGTCATTTGCGTTCTCCAGAAAGTTTGGGAAGCGGGTGGTTTGCGGCGGCGCTGCTTACAAAAGGATTATGGGAGAAAGGGGGCCGGAAGTTTCCTCGGGATTTTCTGATTCTTTTTCCCGCCCTGGCAAGAGGTGCCCCCGCCCCGCGTGATCGGCGCGTCCCTCCTTTTAAGAAAAGCGACGTACCGAGGCGAAACTCCCAGCGCTGAACGCCGAAAATCACGGTGAAGCAGCATCGAACATTTCCCCCTCCCCAGGGAGCACCGAATATGTCGAACGGCATCGGCGGAGTTGGCGGTAACCGGCAGCTCACCACGACGCAGGGCGTGGGCAACGTCAACACCTCGACGATCGCGCGCAACGCGCAGCTCATCGAGTCGACGCTGAATCTGGTTGAGAAGGCCGTTGACCTCGCGGGCAAGGCGGTGAACGTCGCTGGCAAGGCCGTGGATCAGATGTCCCAGGCCGCGGCCCCCACGAAGCAGGCGGGTGCGACGGGCGCCAACGCCGCCTTCCCGGCCGAGCGTCCCAACCCCCTCGACGCGGTGCGTGAGGCCCACTCCCTGAAGGTGGAAGAGGGCACCGGGAAGATCACCACCCCGGGTGGCTACACCATCGAGCAGCTGGGCCAGTTCGAGTGGCGCGTGACGGGGCCGGACGGCAACAACACCCGCGTCTGGGGTGACCCGCACGTCGACGAGAGCGACGGCGGCAAGTTCGACTTCAAGCGCGACACCTCCTTCGTCCTGGGCGACGGCACCCGCATCAACTGCACCTGCAAGCCCTGGGGCAACGGCATGACGGTGACGGGCCAGCTGGACGTCGTCTACGGCGACAGCCACGTGCGCGTGACGGACATCGACAAGGGCAAGGGCAAGGTCGGCAAGGTCACCAACACTGGCATGGACGAGGTCGTCCGCTTCCACTCGAACCAGTCCGCGGACGTCTTCCACATGGGGCAGAACGCGGCCGACTGGACGTTCCATGGCAAGGAGATTATCGGCCATGAGAACGGCGGCGACGTGCACAAGGTGGGCGAGGCCGTCATCACCGAGCGGCGCACCATGGCCTTCAACTACTCGGCGGCGGCGGACTCCCCCGCGGCGGGTGAGGTGGCCCAGAACTGGGACATGAACACCAACCTGCCCCAGGTGAAGCCGCTGCCCTGGGACATGAGCAGTGCCAAGCCCGAGCTGAACAAGCTGAACGAGACGTTCGACTCCATCAGCAAGGTGTTCGACCAGCTCAAGAACACCAACGCGAACGGCTTCAACCCGTTCCGCAAGGCGGATGACCTCTTCGGCGCCTACGACAAGAACCAGCACAAGTCCGGGCTGACCCAGTCCTTCAAGGCGCTGGGGGACATGTTCGGGACGCTGGAGAAGCTGTCCAAGCTGAATGATATGGTCCGCTTCCGCGGTCCCCAGTCGTTCTAGCCGCTGGACGTACTTCATCGGGCCAGGTGGGGGACTGCCTGGCCCTTCTCGAGGCTGTCGTGAGTGACTCCGCCCCCCGGGGTGAAAAAGAGAAGGTCGTCGTCCCGGAGGCGCTCGCCGAGGCGGTGATCCGCGGCGAAATCACCCTGGGGCAGTTCCTCAACCTCTCCAACACGCAGCTCTACGCCTGGGCGGACAAGGCCTATCAGCTCCTCCAGGCGGGCAGCTCGCAGCAGGCCCTGCAGATCTTCCAGGGGCTCGTTGCCGCCTCGCCCACCGACGCCGTCTTCCACGCGCAGCTCGGGGCGACCCTCATGACGCTGGAGCGCTTTGACGAAGCGTTCGACGCCTTCCGGCTGGCGCTCCAGTTCAACGACGGCCACGTGGACGCGCTGGTCGGCCGGGGTGAAATCCAGCTGCGCCGGGGCAATGTCCCCGAGGCGCTCGCGGACCTCAGCAAGGCCATCCAACTGGACCCGGGCCTCAAACGCCGTGCCACGCAGCGCGCCCACGCGACGCTGCGCACCCTCAAGCAGCAGGCCGACCAGGTGAAGAAGTCGCGGTAGGCCCCGGGGGCAATGCCCCTTTTCATCGCAACACGCACCAGGCCCGGGCCGCGCGAGTCGTCGCGCAGTCCGGGCTTCGTCGTTTCGGGTGAGGCGCTCGAGCCCGCAAAAGCAAGGAGCCGGCATCCCGAGAGGGAAGCCGGCTCCGAGAGTCGCGTGACAGCGGCAGGATTAGATCTTGCCGATGACGGACATCGCGATCTCGTTGAGCTTCTTCATCAGGTTGGCCACGAAGGCGGTGGCCTCCTGCTGCTTCTGGAGCATGAGCTGCGCCTCGGCGCGCTCACGGTCCGGA
>NZ_JABFNS010000212.1 GCF_013116825.1 Myxococcus xanthus | reverse complement strand
GGCAAGAGCAGAGAGGCGGGGCAGGGGTGGCGGGCTGAGGACTCGGCCAAGAGCTTCTGAGAGTCGTCTCGGAGAGTCTGCGCCGCGCGACGAAATCGAGAATACCGAGTAGCAGCGAGCCCTTTTTCGCTCTCTCGGTTAACAGGTTGCCCATTTCGGCATTCTGAAAGAGGGAAATGGCGTAACCCTGGAAGGTGCGACATCGAAAGCCAGGGATTGTTAGAATCGGCTGCCTGCGGTGGTTAACAAAACTGTTAACCACTCTCGGCCTCTCTCTCCCCAATACGGGCGAAAGAGCGCTCCAGAGAGCCCAGTTGGCGGCGGAGAAGCGGGGGCATCTCGCTCTGCGGGTAGAGGGCCGAGAGGGCCCTCTTCAGCACCGCGAGCCAGAATCCCTTGTGATTCAGGAGCTTAAGCACGAAGGCCCCGCGATGTTCATCGCGAGGCCCGTGTAAAACAAAAAGGCCCTGCCAGTTGGTAGGGCCTTTCAATCAGCGCCTCGGGGTGCATGCGAAACCAGCGGGCGATGAGCATCACCTCCTGCGCTTCGTGTGCACGGAAGCCCAGCGTCTCCGGCTCGGGCCGCTCGAGGATTTCACGGGCCTTCGCCTCCAGCGCTTGCTGCTGCTCGAGCGTGACGGGCGCGGGCAGCTCCGCGCGCACGCTGCCCCGGCGCACCACGTAGACGCGGTCATCACCGCCATGGCCGGGCACCGTGTAGACGAAAGAGAGGTGTTTGAGCATCTGGCTCAGTTCCACCACCCAGCCGCGCATCAGCTCCAGCCGCTCGGCCCTGTCCCGCAGCTCCGCGGCGTATTCGAACTGGAGCCTGCGGGCCGCCAGCACCATGCGCTCACGCAGCACCGTCAGCGGCGTGTCGGACGTCCCTTCGAGGAAGGCGCGGGCCTGGGCGACGCGCGCGTCGTACTCCGCACGAGTACAGCCGCCGGCGCAGGGCGCCAGGCAGCGCGAGAGCTGCCCGCGCATGCACAACGGCTCCTGCTTCAGCGGGAAGAGCTGGCCCTGGTCCGCCAGTCGCATGGGCGTGTCCGCCGCGCAGTCGCGCAGCTCCAGCAAGTCACTCACCGCGCGCACCACTTCGGACATGGCGCTCCGTCCGTGGAAGGGCCCGTAGTAGTCGCCGCTCTCGCTGCTGGCGCGACTCACCACGCGCAGCCTGGGGACGGGCTCGCGCGTCAGATGGATGAAGCAGTGGCCCCGGTCCCGCTTGTGCTCCACGTTGTAGAGGGGGCGCTGTGACTTGATGAGGCGGAACTCGTGCAACAGCGCGGCGAACTCGCTGGGCGTGTACTCCCAGACGATGCGGTGCGCGTGGGCGATGATTTCCGCCGCCTTCTCGTGCGCTTCCGCGCGGAAGTACGACAAGAGCCGCGTGCGCACCCGCACGGACTTGCCCACGTAGAGCACTTCGTCCGAAGGCCCCAGCATCCGGTAGATGCCTGGGCGATTCTCGGCGTGCTCGCGCACGTGGGCGAAGAGGGCGGCGACGCGGGATTCCATGAGACGGGAGCGGAGGCCCGCACCGTAACCGGCGCGGACCGTCGCTTCCATGCCCCGGACCTGTCCGGCTCCTCTGTGCGCAGAAGCCGCTCGGGGAGGTGCCTGCCGGACGTCTCCTCTGGAGGGCAAGCGGCTCGACGCGCGGTGGCGCAGGGCGGCGGCCTCCAGTGAAGGCCGCGCGCCCTGGCCCGCGGAGAAGCGCGGCTACGCCGGCTCGATGAAGTTCAGCCGGTAGCCGTCCGGGTCGGTGACGATGAGCTCCCGGGTGTACCAGGGCTGAACCGTGGGGCCGTCCACGGCGGCGCCCAGGGCCTGGGCTCGCAGGAGCACCTCGTCCAGGCTGTGGGGCGCCTCGGCGCGGAGGCCGACG
Organism: Myxococcus xanthus; assembly: GCF_013116825.1. Classification (GTDB taxonomy): domain Bacteria; phylum Myxococcota; class Myxococcia; order Myxococcales; family Myxococcaceae; genus Myxococcus; species Myxococcus xanthus_B. Next base: position 7,808 of record NZ_JABFNS010000212.1, on the reverse strand, counting down.
AGCACCCCCGTGCCGCGCCGGCCTTCCAGCTTCAGTTGCGGCGGCGGGGTGACCAGGTACACGTCCAGGGCCTCCGCCCACCGGAGGTGGACGAAGGGGGGCTCGGCGCTCACGCGCGTGAAGCCCAGCGCCTCATAGAAGGCCACCGAGCGCGCGCTGTCCGTGACGAGCAGCTTGACGAAGGCCGCCGTCACTTCGCGAGGCCTTCCGCCTTCAGGGCCTCCTGCACGGAGGGCCGGTCCGCCACGCGGGCGTGATAGGCGCGCAGCGCGGGGAAGGGCTCCAGGTCCACCTTGGTGTGCCCGGCCCAGTTGAGCGTCGTGAAGAGGTACGCGTCCGCCACGGTGAACTGGTCGCCCAGCAGGAACGCCTGCTTCGCCACCACCGCCTCCAGCACGCCCAGGCGCTGCGCGAGCCGCTCACGCGTCAGCCGCTTGACGTCATCCGGGAACGCCGGGTTGAACAGGGGGCTGAAGCCCTTGTGAATCTCGGTGGAGATGAAGTTGAGCATCTCCTGGAGGCGGTAGCGCTCCAGCGTGCCGTTGGCCGGGGCCAGCTTCTTGTCGGGGACTTGGTCGGCGAGGAACTGGACGATGGCGGGGCCCTCGGTCAGCAGGCTGCCGTCATCCAACTGGAGCGCCGGGACATAGCCCTTGGGGTTGATGGCGTGGAAGTCCTCGCCCGCCGCCGTCTTCTTGGCGCGGATGTCCACCTTCTCGGTGGTGAAGGAGAAGCCGCCCTCACGCAGGATGATGTGGGGCGACAGCGAACAAGCGCCAGGGGAGTAGAAGAGTTTCATGGCGCGGATTCCTGCACGACTCCATCGCCGTTCGCCATGAATTCGGATGCAGGTCGGGCTGCTCCCTGGGTCGGCCCAGCCCAGGTGACCCGCAGGCACTGCGAGTGATAGGGATTCATGACGGTCGGCACCGGTCCGGGGAGCCCGCCGACCGCGTCCCCTCAGCGCGCGCCCGGCCCCGCGGGCCTGTCCGGATACCTGAACCTATGCGTCTCAAGCGGTCTTTCCTGCTCCCCCTCGCGGTCCTGTCCCTGGGCGTGCTGCCGACGTGCTCGGATGAGGGTGACGAGAACCCTCCTGGCAATGACGCCGGCACCGATGCGGGCACCCACGCGGGAACGGATTCCGGCACGGACGCGGGCGACGACAACCCGGGGCCCAGCACCGAGCCCGGGACCTGTCCTTCCAACGCGCTGCTCTGCGAGTTGTTCGACAGCGGCAACGACCCCAACGGCTGGAGCGCCAGCGCGGAGAACGCCTCCCTCCAGGTGGACAGCACGCGGACGCGCAACGGCCCGGGCGCGCTGCACGTCCTCACCGAGGATGGACATGACGAGCGGCAGCGTCCTGGCAAGGCCATCGCGCAGTGGCAGAAGAGCATCCCGGCTTTCGAGACCCGGCTCTTCGTGCGCGCGCACGTCTACATGCGCTCGCTGCCGGGAGTGTTCGGGCAGATGGGCACCTTCTTCGTGCTGTCCAACTTCGGCGCGGACTTTGGTGGCTTCGAACTCCAGGTCATGCAGGACAGCGGCTTCGCGCTGGATGACTGGTCCTTCCGCGAAGGGCAGGGATGGAACCGCCAGCCCGAGCCCGTCCGGCTGGGCATGGAGGCGGGGCGCTGGGTGTGCCTGGAGTGGGAGGTCCGCCGCGACAGCCCGTCGAGCACGCACGGCAACACCCGCGTCTATGTGGACGGCACGCTGGCGCACGACTTCACCAACATTGGCATGCGCGCCTTCAACAACTTCTCCGTGGGCTACGGCTTCGTCCACCCGCTGGGCGCGTCCGGCTCCGAGACGTGGATTGACAACGTCGTGGTGAGCACGCAGCGCGTCGGGTGCGACTGATGGGCGAGTGAGGCAGGGCGCGGGCGGGAGCGGGCAGCCCTACACGCGGCGCTGCAAGTGGGGCACGGCCGAGGTGAGCAGGGCCTCGGGCGCCACCTGGCCCTGCGCGCCGACCAGCGCGGGGTAGACGTCGATGGGCGCCGCGCAGCCCACCACGAAGTCCGCGGCTTCGCGCAGCTTCGCCAGCGCGAAGTCCGTGCAGTGGATGGTGATGACGGGCAGGAGGCCGGGCTCGCTGAGCCACCTCACGCCGTCCGACAAGTCGTGGGCGCTCACGAAGCGTTGCACCGTGTCGCGCAGCTTGCGGTTCTCCTCCAACGCCGCCGCGAGCCCGCTGCGCCGGTCCTGCCGTGGCGCCGGGACGTAGGGCTCCGAGTCGTCCTCGCGCGGCATGATGATGCTCTCAATCCACATCGGAGCGCCTCCTGACGGAACGACCGCGCGGCCATGACGAGCAACCCACCCACGCCCGCTTGGACGCCGAACCGGGACGGCATATTGCACGTGTTCGGCGAACCCCGATTCACTGATGACGCCAAGTCCTTCCCGAAAGGCGTCAGGGTGTAAGAAATCGGAGGAAGGGCCGGGTGTCACCCCGTGGGCTGCGCCCCGCATGTGTCCACAAGTGGATGTCGTACCCGGCCCGCGGAGCGGGGTGGCGCCTGCCCTACCGTGGCAAATCCACCACGAAGGCGGCGCCGCCTCCGGGCGCTTCCTCCACGTGGACGCGACCGCCGTGCGCGTCGATGATTTGCCGGACGATGTGGAGCCCCAGCCCCAGGCCGCCGCGCCGCTGGGCGTTGTCGCCCTGGGTGAAGCGCTCGAAGACGCGATCCCGGTCCGCGGCGGGGATGCCCGGCCCGCTGTCCTGCACCACCAGCCGGCTCCTGTCGGGTGTGTGCGTCAGCGACACCTTCACCGGCTTGCCCGCGCCGTAGCGGAAGGCGTTGGTGAGCAGGTTGCTCACCACCTGCTCCATGCGCAGCCGGTCGAAGCGGCAGGGGGCCGGCGCGTCCACGTGCGAGTCCAGGCGCACGCCCGCCAGGCGGGCCTCCTCGGTGAAGCGGGAGACGACGTCCGACACCACACCTGCCAGGTCTCCGTCAGCGAACTGGAAGTCCAGCTTCCCCGTCTGGATGCGGCTGACGTCCAGCAGGTTGTCCACCAGCGCGCCCAGCCTGCGCAACTGGCGCTCCGTGTTGTCCAGCTTCCCGGCGACCTTGTCCGAGCCGAGCGTCGCGTCAGGTGTGGAGGCGCCCAGGCGCCGCAGCAGCTGCACCTGGAGGCGCAGGGACGTCAGGGGCGTGCGCAGCTCGTGGCTGGCCATGGAGAGGAAGTCGTCCCGTGTGCGCACCGCCTGTTGCAGCGCGGCCTCCGTCTCCTTCAGCGCGGTGATGTCCAGGATGGCCCCGCGCACCACCGCGACGTTGCCCATGGCATCGCGAATCACCGTCGCCCGGCTGGTGAGCCAGTGCCAGCTCCCGTCCGGCCAGCAGGTGCGGAAGGTGGACGTATAGGCGTCCACTTGCCGGGTGAAGAGCGCGGCGACCTGGGCCTCCACCTCCGCGCGGTCCTCCGGGTGGATGGAGGCGAGGAACTTCTCGTGCGTCCACTCCGCCTGGGGCTGTGCGTAGCCGTAGAGCCGGTCATGCGCTTCGGAGCGGAACACCTGGCCGGTGACGAGGTTCGTCTCCCAGACGGCCATCTGCGCGGAGTCGAGCGCCACCTGGAAGCGCTCGCCCAACTGGCGGAAGCGCTCCTCGGTGCGCGCCACTTCGTTCTCCGCGTGCTGGCGCTGGGTGATGTCCGTGGCCAGCACCCACGTCTCGTCACCCACCACGCGGACCGTCACCTCCAGCCAGGTCCGCGACGGCAGCTCCGCCAGGAAGCGGCCGCCCTCGCGCGTGGTCAGCGCCGTCATCAGCCGTTCGTGCAGCGCCGTGCCCGAAAGCTCGGGCCGCGCAAGCCAGGGCTCCTGGCCGCGCACCTGCTCGGCCGACACACCCAGCAGGGCAGCGGCGTGTGTGTTCAGCTCGCGGACGCGGCCGTGGGCGTCGAGCGCGAAGAAGGCCTCGCCCATCATCTCCTGCAGCACACACAAGCGGGCCTCGGCGGACAGGCCGACTTCGTCGGCGGCGTGAGCAGGCAGCTCGGTGGTGACTGCGAGGGGCGGCTCCGAGGGACGACCGGGCTCGGAAGACGGAGCGAGTCTCATGGGGGCCGGGAAGGTCTCCTGGCCATCCGGAGGCGTCAAGCCGGCCGGCGTGGCGCTCGCGGGGGCTCCTGGTGAGTCAGGAGGCTCACGGCGCCGGTCCCTGCGCCCCCGTTTCCGGCCCCCCCCAGGCCGCCCCGACTCGCCCATGCGCGCTCAGCCTCCGTTCGCTGCCGCCGTGGGGTCCACCAGGGGTTCAGGCATGACCCAGAGCGCCGTGGGCTGAAGATAGGCCGCGTCGAATGCGAAGAGAATGCCCGTCCAGCGGTCCCAGAAGAGGGCCCAGTTGTACTCAGTGGGTGGCGAGGTGAGCGGGTTGCCGTCGCGGTCCGGCTGGCTGTAGGCGAAGTCCGCGTACGTCCACGTCATCGTCCCGAAGTCCGTGGACAGCAGCGGGGTGATGGCGCGCAGCAGTTCGACGCGAGAGACTTCATCCGGGCGCTGGACGGCGGGGGAGAAGACAGGCTGGGCCATGTCGTGCTGCTCGCGCCAGGCGATGTAGTTGTTTCCCATGGCGATCAGCGCGTCGCGCGCGGCCGGCGTGGGCGCCAGTCGGGCCTCTTCGTACAGCGCGAAGGCCGCCACCAGCAGGCTCTTCCAGTGCATGCCGGGGAAGAGGGTGTCGAACTCGAACGGGCGCGGCGTGTCGAAGGCGTGCGCGAGCGCGTAGTCATAGGCCTGACGGGACTGGGTGGGCACCGCGTCCACCAGCGTGAACTCCGTGAGCACTCGCTCGGGCGTCACCACGCCAGCCCCCGCGCGCCAGTCCATGTAGAGGCGCCCCGAGCCGCCAATGTCCGTGAAGATGGCGAGGTTGCTCTCGTTCAGCGTGCGCTCCAGCGTGTCCACGATGCGCTCCGCCTTGTCGAGCGGGAGCACGCCTGGGGCGCTCGCGTAGAGCGCGGCGAAGCGCGCCGTGGTGGTGAGCAACGTGCGCGCGTCCAGCAGGGCCGCGCCATTGAGCGCCGTGGTGAGGGAGGCGAGCGACGCCGCCACGTCGAAGGGCAGGCCCGACAGCACCAGCTGCAGGCCCAGTTGCTGGACGGACTGGTGCAGGGTGCCCGTGAGGCCCACGCGCCCCAGCGCCTGCAGAAGCGACAGGGACGGCTGGCCGCGGGCGGCGCGGATGACGCTCCGGGCCAGTGACGCGCCGAGAAGGCCTTCGCCGCCGGTGCGAGAGGCATGCGGCGCGAAGACGAACCAGTTGGGCCGCACGGCGCTGGTGCCACCCGGGGTGAGGGTGGGGTCCAGCAGCCCGCCGACTTCATAGGCCAGTTCGATGTAGCCCGCGGTGATGCGGTTGTTGTCCTCCAGCGGCGTGGTTTGGGCGTGGGACATCGAGGCCAGCAGCACGCTCGCGACGAGCAGCGCGCGGGGCAGGCCCAGGGGGATGGGGCGGGATGGGGTGAGGTGCATGGGAGAGGGAAGTAGCCTCGCCCATGCGCCTTCCAATCCATTCCTCCATGCGCACGCGTCAAGCGTCCAACAGCAGACGCTCGCGCGGCTCACCTCACGGGCAGGGGCCGCAATCCTGTGCGCAACTGTCGTACCGGTTGGAGGTGCCACACTGCTCCGTGGCCTGACATACGCTGTCTCCACACACATTCACATTCGTGGGGGACAGCCGCGTGGTGACGGGGCGGTAGGTGACACCGCCGAGCGTGCACGTCTCGTAGTAGAGGCCGCTCGAGTCCAGCGCGCAGTGGGACGTGCAGGCGCCCACGTACACCATGGGTGCGCAGGGCACGAGCGTCTCCGTGCCATCATGGAGCAGGCCCGCGCAGGCGCGCGAGGTGCTCTCCTGGGGGCTCAGCGGAGCGCGCTCCGCGCCCACATGGACGCCTTCGGAGTTGAAGAGGTTGCCGAAGAAACACGACTCCTGCCGGGAATGTGTGGCGAGCTCCTGCGCCGTGTAGGGGATGACGGCGCCAGCGCCGTCCAGGCCGAGGATGGAGATGAGCAGCTCCTCTCCCAGCCGGTTGGCGTGGGCCGCCAGGCACGCGGAGACGACCTGCTGCTCGGCCAGCGTGGCCGGGCTTCCGCTGGCCCAGTCCGGCGCCAACCCCAGGCCGCCTTCCCACGAGTACGACTGCTCCAACGCGGGCTCTGTGTACGTTCGAGTCTGCCCCGCGGGCACGGCGCAGCGGACCACGTAGCGCATCGTCATGTCGGCCAGTGAGGGGTTGGCCTGGAACCAGGTGTTGAAGGCTTCCGACGACAGGCCATTGAAGGACAGCCCGTTGAATGACAGGCCGTTGAAGGACAGTCCATTGAATGACAGGCCATTGAAAGACAGCCCGTTGAGCGACTCCTGCGGCTGCGTCCGCGCGCTGGTCGGGGACGCGGCGTCTGGCGGAGGAGGCTCGCAGCCTGCAATGCCAAGCATCGTCAGGGCGAGCATCGGAAACGTCTTCGGAAGCAGTGTCTTTTTCATCGACTCCCCAGTGGGTCCAGGTCGCCGGCCGGCTCGCGGTGCAAGTGTCCGGGCGGGGCCACCCCGAGGAGTGCGGGCAGGGTGAAAGGTGGCCGGCGCGAAAAGTTGCACCAGGGATGCGTGCGGGCAACCCGTACCCACGGGCAATGTTTGCAGTCGCGGACAGTCGCGGCGTGCTGGAGGTGGGCACGGGGTTCACACCGGCGGTGCCTCCCGGGGCGAGGGTGCCGTGGCGTTGTGGACGCGTCCGCGCGCGAGCGTCTCGTGCCGGATGCTGTCTGTGTTGAGGCCCGGAGCATGCGCCCGTCACGCATGGGCGGTGTTCGTTCCGCGTGGTGTCATCGCTTCAGCGGGAACGGGCATCGCAGGAGCGCGCGATGGGTGATGTGTCCTCCAGAAGGCTGGCAGGCGCCGCGGCGGGCATGCTGAGGGCACTGCCCGGCCAGCAGTCCCAGCCGGCCGCCGCGACGCCTCCCGAGGGCTCCGTGGCGCTGGTCTTCACCGACGTCCAGGGCTCCACGCGGCTGTGGGAGCGTTGTGGCGCGGGCATGCGTGACGCGCTGGAGGTGCATGACCGCGTCCTGCGCTCCCTGCTGGTCGGCAGCACCGGCTACGAGGTGAAGACGCAGGGGGACTCCTTCATGATTGCGTTCCCCTCGGTGCTGGAGGCGCTGACGTGGTGCCTGGAGGCGCAGGACGTGCTGCTGCGCGCGCCCTGGCCGGTGGACATCCTCTCCCAGCCCGAGGCCGCCGAAGAGGTGGGGCCCGGAGGACTGTTGTTCCGGGGCCTGCGGGTCCGCATGGGCGTGCACGTGGGCGAGCCGGAGTGCCGCGTGGACGCGCGCTCCGGCCGGACGGACTACCTGGGCCGCATGGTGAACGTGGCGGCGCGCGTGGCGGCGGCGGGCCATGGAGGTCAGGTCCTGGTGAGTGGCGGCGCCTGGGCGCAGGCCGCGCAGGTGTTGGAGCCGCTGGGCCGGCCCGCGGTGCGTCCCCTGGGGGCGTTCCGATTGAAGGGCATCGATGACGCCGTGGCCCTGGTGGAGGTGCTGCCCTCGCACCTGTCGGAGCGGCGCTTCGGAGTCCCTCGTGCGCCGAGAGATCGCCAGGGGAACGTGCCCGTGCTCCAAGAGGGACTGGTGGGGCGAGGCCTCGAGCTCGGACAGCTCCGCCGCTGGCTCGCGGATGGCGCGCGGCTCGTCACGCTGCTGGGGCCGGGTGGCATGGGGAAGACCCGGCTGGCCACGTCCTTTGGCGCGCTGGAGCTGGAGTCGGGGGAATTGGCTGTCTCCTATA
>NZ_JABFNS010000211.1 GCF_013116825.1 Myxococcus xanthus | reverse complement strand
AGTTGTACCTCCAGCACCAGCAGGCCTCGGTGGTGTCGCGCCTCCTCAACGAGACGGGGCGCAAGACGAAGCGGTACGAGGCGCAGAGTGGTGCCACGCGCGCGGCTCGGAAATGGACGACGCAGGACGTGCTGCGCCTCTTGCGCAGTCCGCTGTACGCGGGCTTCGTGCCGTATGGCGACGAGGCGCACCCGGGCGAGCACTCGCCCATCGTGGACAGGGCCACCTTCCATCAGGTGCAGGACATCCTGGAGGGCCGCGGCCCGGGCATCCAGTACCACGGGCGCAACCCCGACTACGTGCTGCGGGGCCTCCTTCGCTGCGGCATGTGCGGCGAGGCAATGACTCCCGGCTCCACGCGCAAGGGCACGCGCGAGTACCGCTACTACCGCTGCGTCACCCGGGACAAGCAGGGGAAGGAGGGGTGCCGGGCCTCACCCCTTCCGGCAGCCGCCCTGGAGGACTTCGTCGTCGCCCGGCTGCGGGAAGTCTCGGTAGGTGGGGGCTTCGCGACGCAGGTACACGCCCGCCTCACGTCGCGGCTGGAGGAGAAGCACAAGGCCCTGCGCGCCGAGCGCGTGCAGCTCCCGAAGGACCTGGCCAAGCGCGCAGGGGAGTCCGCGAAGTGGGTGGATTCCCTCTCGAAGCTGGAGGGCCCCTCCCGGCGCCTCCTGGAGGAGAAGCTGACGGCCGCTGAAGAAGAGTCCGCCGGCATGAAGAAGCGGCTGGCGGAGGTGGAGCGCGCCCTGGACGCCATGGAGGGGGAGAAGCTGGAGGCGGCCTGGGTGGCCCAGGCCTTGGCGGACTTCGACGCGGTGTGGGACGCCCTCACGGCCGCCAACCGGGGGCGCCTGCTGCAGGCCCTCGTCGGCCGAGTCGTGGTGGACGAGGAGACGGACAGGGTGGACGTGCACCTTACCCATGCCGGTGAGGCCGCAGCGACTGGACGCGAGGAGGTGGCGGCGTGAGCGCGAGTCCCGAGTCTCGGCCGGCGGAGGGCGGCCTCGTCAGCGCGCAGTTCCACCGCGTGCGTCGCTCGAAGGTGCGCTTCCGGGAGGGGGCGCGCCCCCCGCCGCGAGAGGCGGCGCGCCGGCCAGCGCACGTCGCGCGCATGCTGGCCCTGGCGCACCACGTGGAATCCGCCATTGCGCGAGGGCTGGTGGCGAGCGCGGCGGACGTCGCTGGTCAACTGGGGTTTACCCGCGCGCGTGTGACGCACCTGCTGGACTTGCAGTTGCTGGCGCCCGACATCCAGGAGGAGGTGCTGTTCCTTGAGGCCGTGGATGGGGAGGAGCCTCTCAGCGAGAGAGGACTCCGGGCCATTGCACACGCGGGAACGTGGGCGGTGCAGCGCGAGCGCTGGCGCGAGGTGAAGGCTTCATTCTGAGACGGGCGTCCGAATACCCGGACTCCTTGGTGTAGCGTGAGTGCAAGAGGCTGAATTGTTGTCCGCGTTGAGAGTGCGCGGGCTGTACGCCCCGCGACGAAAGTGAGCGAGAGCACATGCAAAACGACATGAAGGGCATCATCCAGACTGCGGTGGCGGAGGCGGTCGAGAAGACGATGGGCCGGCAGGTGGAGCTGCTGGAGCGGCAACTGGAGCTGCTGGGGAGGATTGCTCAATTCCTGGGCATTGAGCCTGGCTCGACGTCCGCGGCGTCCGCGCCGAAGCGCACACTCGTACCTCCTCCCGCGTCGAAGCGGGCTCCCGCGCTCGCCAGCGCGCAGAAGCGCCCGTCCTCGGTGCCGGTGCGGAAGTGGGTGAGGTCGGAGGCCGCGCCCAAGCCCACTCGGACGAAGGTCGCACCCCAGAAGCGCCGAGGGCGTCCGAGTGCGGCGGGACGCACAGCACCGGCCGCCGTCCCCAGCTCCAGTCCCAGCCCGGCGACGCCCGTCGCATACGAGGTGGGACAGGAGGTGCGTTACAAGCAGGGGCGGGGCAGCTTCTCGGCGAAGGTGACGGCCGTCGACGCGAAGGCGAAGACGGTGACGTTGGCGCGTATCTCCGACAACCTGAAGGTGGTGCGCCCCTTCGACAAGGTGACGCCAGCCTGACGCGAGATGAGGGGCAGGGGTAGGCTGAAGAGCGTGGTTCTCAGCCGACAGAAGCCCCACGAATGGTGCCCGCAGGACTACACGGACAGCATTGTGGTGGAGGCCCCCCCGCGCCACCACAATGCTGTCCGCAGAAACGCAGCAACGATTCTCGCCGGGACAGTTGTCCGAGTCGGAAGTCTTCTGTGGGGCAAATCTGCCCCGCCTCAAATGTGAAGACTACCGGCCCCGCAGTCGTAAGGGGATGCGCCTAGCGAACACTGCCCGGGGGGAAGCACCCGGTATTCGCTCTCCTTGCTGCGGCTCGTCGGCCATGGCTTCGAGCTGCCCCTGGGCGATGGCGCGGTAGTGGGGCACGACTTCCACAGCGAGCACGTCCCGCATCTCCTGGCGGGCGCTGACGAAGTCTCCCTCGTCCTTGTGCTGGTACATCCGGTGTAGCGCGTCCATGAGCCGGCGAGTGCCCTCGCGGATGCGCCGAGACTCCTCTTGCAGCAGGCCCAGCGCCCCCTCTTCCGTAGCGAGCGCGCTCTTGGCTTCGCTGGCGCTGATGCCCACCTCGGCGGCCGTGCGCTTCAGCAGCGCCTTCTCATTCCGCGTGAGGGCCAGGCGCTCTCCTTCGGTGAGGACACGACGTGCCAGTTCGCGAATCGGGCCCCAGTCAACGGTTTCACTCACGAGTCATTTTTCCTTTGCGAGCAGCCCCAACCTGCATGCGAAGCCAGGGCTGGGGCCTCTTGCACCCAGGAGAGGGATAGGCGCTCATGGGGCAGCGACCTGTCCGCTGCGGGTGTCAGAGGGCTTCACAGGTGCAAAAGGTCATGTTAATTCGACGGTCGAGTCAACTAGACCTTTCAGGTTCCGGGAGAGTTGCCGCGACGGCGAATCTCGGTGTCCGTGGGGCCGCGCGCCCTCTTTCAGGAGGATTCACAGCCATGACGAAGCGTCCGGAAGATGAAGTGTCGACGGAGGAGTTACCGTCCCGACTCCCCACCCCGCCTAGCCCCAGCGCGCCGCGCTTCCTATTCGAAGTGGAGGGCGTGCGTTACGAGGCGGTGCGGGAGGTCGAGGTGCGGTCGAATGGCGAGAAGCTCCTGAAGGTGGAGCGGCGAGTGGCGGATGGAGTCCTGGCCGGCCTCTGTCTGGTTCGCCGGATTGCCAGCCCCTCCACGTACATGATGCGCACGCGGATGATTGAAGAGGTGCAGTTGGCCTTTCGCCTCAACCACCCCAACATCGCCCAAGTCTTCCATATGCAGGTGAATGAGGAGGAGGACGCCCCCTACGCCATCATGGAGTACGTGGGTGGGCCCTCGCTGGAGACGCTGGTGTGCGCGGCGTTGGTGCGAGGGCAGCCTCTCTCGGAGGGCTTTGGCCTGTACGTGGGGGCGGAGGTGGCGGACGCGCTGCACTACGCGCACACGCTAACGTCAGAGAAGGGTGTGCCTCTGGGCATCGTCCACCGTGACGTGAGTCCCCGGCACATCGCCTTGGGCCTCCATGGAGAGGTGAAGGTGCTGGACTTCGGCTCGGCATTCTCGCTGCTGGTGGGGCGGGAGGAGTCGCCCGAGAATCTGCTGCGAGGGGACGTGGCCTACGCCTCTCCGGAGTACCTGCGCAAGGAGGGGCTGACGCCGCGCTCCGACGTCTTCAGCCTGGGGGTGTTGCTGGTGGAGTGCCTCACGGGCAAGCACCTCTTCGAGGTGCGTGACGTCCCGGTGGTGGCGAAAGAGAGCCGGTTCGTCGCGGAGTCGCAGCCCTCGTTGCCGCTGCAGCAGATGCAGGCCCTCATGGAGTCCTTCGGGCCGCACGTCGTCGAGAAGGCGGTGGCCCACCTCAATGAGGACCTCAAGGCGGTGCTGCACACCGCCCTGCGCCTCAACCCCGAGGAGCGCTTCGCGACGGCAGCGGACATGCGGGATGCGCTGCGTGGCGTCGCCCACGCCCAGCTCCGCGAGCCCTATGGGCGCGCGGACGCCGCCAAGGAGGCAGCCCGTGTCGTGTCCGAGGGCGGGGTGCTTCGCGACGTGGTGGAGTTCGGCGAGGCCGGCATCTACCCGGATGGGCTGGAGAAGCACGAACTGGGGCTCCCGAAGAAGGAGTAGGCCGCCGATGCTCTGCTTTCGTGTCCTGCGCAATGGCCGGCACATCACCACCGCGGGGGTGTCGGACTTCGGTGTCCTCTCCACCATCCTGACGTGGGTGCGCCGTCCCGACGACGAGACCCGCGACAATCCGGAGATAGACCTCCATGTGGGGGGCTCCGTGGGCAGGGAGTACCGCGAGCACCTGAAGTGGTGCTACGCCAACAACATCCGCGCGGGCGACGTCCTCACAGTCGAGGTGCGTGATGACTTGGAGGCCGACCCCCCGAAGGAGCGACGTCTCGACGAGGAGGCGGGGCTGGACGATGTGGCCCGCCTCCAACTGAGGAAGCAGAGCCTGGAGGCGCAGCTCGCCGACGTGAATGAGGAACTGCAAGAGCGCGGCGCAGCGTAGCGGGGTGCCTCCTCCTTCGGATGGGGAGGCGCTCCGTCATCGCCAGGGCCCGCTGGGGCTCCAGGTGAAGGGCTCCGAGGCATGGGGCTCTTTCGCCAGGCCTGCTGCCTTCTCGGAGGCGCCGACTTGCTGGCCTCTTGGTGCTGGGGAGGGGGCGGCGTGAGCCGTTTGGCTGCGCCCCTTCACTCAGGGCGCTGCTTCAGCGGGCCAGCTCGGTGGTGATGCGGACGAGGGCGTCCAGCTTCGCCGCGTCGAGCTTGCGCGCGAGGAACAGAAGGCGGCGCAAGGTGACGTCATCCTCCGGCCGAGTGGGTGCCCCTCTGTCAGGCGACTCGGTGAGGCCCATCATGTCCTCCGGAGAGACCATCAACTCGATGCACAACTTCTTCAGCGTCTCGACGCTGGGAATCATGTGCCCGCGTTCGATTCGACTGTAGACGGCGGAGGCCATCCCCACGCGCTCCGCGACTTGGACCTGCGTCAGACTCATCTGTTCCCGAGCAAGACGGGCGATGGCGCCAAGGTGCGCTGCAAGCTGTTCGTTCATAGGTACAAGGGAGTATACCTGAATTGCCAGTTGTCAAGGCAGCACTATTCTATCAGCCGACGCCTGACAGGAGCTGGATGAGGGCAAGGGCCTGGCGCCCGTTCAACTGGCGCACGCGGCGTTGCAGGGCGTCCTTGGCGGTTGCGCTCGTGCCCGGCGGCAGCGCGGAGGGGAAGCCCAGCAGTTCGTTGGGGGTGGCGCTGACGACGGTGCACAGGCGGAACAGCGTCTGAACGCTGGGAAGCATCTGGCCCCGCTCGAGTCGGCTGTAGGCGTTGCGGGAGATGTCGATGAGCCTCGCCACCTCTGTCTGCTGCAGGCCCGCGCGGAGGCGGGCCGCGCGCAGGGCCTCTCCGAGGACGGCAGGCAAAGGGCGGGCGCGTCTCTTCGGAGGGGCGAAGGTGAGGGCATCAGGGGGGATGTGCATTCCAAATGAACTGTACCTGATAGTCTAGCTGAGTTCACCTTGATGAATGGCTCGACGCCCTCTGTGATTGGTGGTTGGAGGTGGGAGAAGACTTCGCGCGATTTCCCCGGGCTTCTGGTACCGTGGGGCGTCGTCGGGGAGGGAGCTGCATGCGCGTGGCCGCAGTCCTGCTGTCCTACAGCGTCGCCAGGAGGAAGTCGCCATGAGGGACAACGGCCCCCCGGCCGTGCTGTCCCCCGGGGACGTGGTGATGGGCTACACGGTGGTGCGGCACCTGGACCAGGGCGGCTTCGGCACCGTGTATCTCGCGACGAACGACGGGCAGACCTGCGCCTTGAAGGTTGTGGAGCGGCAGCGCGTCGAGGGGCGGGTCGAGAGAGAAATCGCCATTCTCGTGAGCTTGAAGCACCCCAACGTGGTGGGGATTCGCGGCTTCAGCTACTGGCAGGCATGGGAGCGTGAGTTTGCCCTCATCGCCATGGAGTACGTGGAGGGGCGAAAGCTCAGCGCGTGGGTGCGGGAGGAGAACCCCTCGGCTCGGAAGATTGCGAAGGTGACGCTCGACGTGGCGCGGGCGCTGGAGGCCTCGCACGCGGCAGGAGTGGTACACCGGGATGTGAAGGACGCTAACGTCATGGTGCGCGACGCGGACGGCCCGGCGGTGCTGGTGGACTACGGCATCGGGGACTACAAGGGAGCGCCCGGCGTCACCCAGTCCATCTTACCGCCCGGGACGATGGAGTACCGCCCCCCCGAGGCTTGGCTCTTCATACGGAAGTACTTCGGCCAGAAGGGCTTCCGCTACGTGTCCGCCCCCTCGGATGACATGTGGGCCCTGGGCATCGTCCTCTATCGCCTCCTCACGGCGAGGCTGCCCTTCGACGTGGGGTTGGAGGAGGATTACATCAGGAGTGTCATTGGCAGGTCGCCTGTGCCCCCTCACCACGTCAACCGCTTCGTCCCGGAGCCGCTGGCCATGTTGTGCATGCGGCTGCTGGAGAAGGACCCTGCTGCACGTCCCGACGCGAGCGCTGTCTGTGCGGCCCTGGAAGAGCTCCTGGCCGGGGCTGAAGGGGAGGCGTGGGACACGCCCTTGTTTGACTCGTATGGCCCGAACTCAGCCACCACCGAGGGCGGGGTGGACAAGCTGGCTCGGTGGGCGAAACGGCCCCTGCGCCAGATGCGCCGTGGCAAGGCGCCGGGGCCGGAGCTGCCGGAAGTCCTAGGCGAAGGCGGGCCCGCGGCTTTGGCGCCCGAGGCCCCGCTGGTGCCCGAGGCCCCGCTGCCCGTGGAGGCGCAGTTGCCGGGCTTGGCGCTCGAGGCGGGGGAGGAGGCCGGACCGGCGGCGGAGCCCCTGCATGCGGCGCCCGAGGCCCCCTTCGTCGAGGTGGGGCGGCGCTCGTTCCTCTCGCGAATCAGGATGGGACGCGTGCTGGGCGCGGGGGTGCTGGCTATGGCCCTCGCGTCTGGGGCGTACTTCTCTCAGCGGACGGCCTCACCAAAGCCGCAGGCTGGCCCCGGTCAAGAAGTAGCGGCATATGCCAAGAAACCTCAAGCTGCCCCGGCCGCAGCTCCCATCGGGCCGGAGGCAACACCTGCGGCCGTCGCTCCCCCCGCGACGCTTCCCGAGGTGACTGCAACCGTGACGACCACCCAGAATGACACCGCTTCCTCCCCACCAGTGCCTGCGAAGAAGGCATCGCGGAGCGTCCGCACAGCCCTGACGACAACGGCCCTCTGCGGCGCGCTGGCCTGCTCGGGCCCACAGGTGCGTCCCGCTCCGGAGCCTGAACCGTGCCCAGCAGGCTCCACCAAGGGCATGAAGAAGCTCGGCATGGACATTGGGGATAGGCAGGCCGGGAGCTTCGTCCGGGGAGAAGAAAAATACGTAACGGTGAAGGACGGCACTGCACAGATCATCCTGGGCTCGGACTACGCCACGCTGTCTGGGCGACTCATTATTGCCGACCGCGTCTACGTCCGACTGACGCGAGCGCGATTTCGCGGAGAGAGCTTCCCTGTGTGCCTGGAGGTGCAGGACGGCATTCGCAACCGCGGACTGGAGATAGAGGGTGGCGGAGGGGAGTCCGGAAAGGCGCGCGTGTACTCTGCCGTTTTAGTCACGGCAGTGAGTGAGTTTGAATGAGCTGTCGTTGTTGGGCAGGTGCCCGTGAGTCGCCAGCGGTGTCGTCGCTGGCTTGGTAGGGGAGACGTTGCGTGCATCATTCCGTGTCGGCCGTGCTGCTTTTCCTCCTCCTCTCTGGAGGAGGGGCGGCTCTGGCGCAGTCGCCCTCATCTGCCGTGGGGCTGAGCGTTCGTCGAATCGAGCTGGTCTCCGATGATGCTCAGCCCGCACCTGAAGTCGCGGTGAGCCCAGGACTTTCGACGGTGTTCATCTTCGATTCGGAGGTGAGTCGAGAAGGGGTGGTGATCGAGGGGCGCGAGCGCTTCTCGGTCCTGGATGTCGGCCTCAGCACGTTGCGCCTCGTTCCTTCAGAGAGATTCAATCCGGGTGACCGGCTCAAGTTGACGGTGCGTTTCCAGGATGGCGCGGCCCCGGCGAGCGCGACGTTTGTCCTGGTCTCGCACCCTGCACGGCCAGAAGCGCTCGTCGAGGTCTATCGGCGCAAGAGAAGCGTCGAGACATACCAGGAGGAAGTCCGCCAAGCGCGCATCGAGGCTGAGCAGTGCCGAGAGGAGAATGAGCGCCTGCGCGCGGAGCGAAGTGCTCCTGATGGGCTGACAGGACTCATCTCGACGGAAGTCCTCAGTGGGCGGGGCGTTGAGGTCCGCGACGTGACCAAGGATGTAACGCAGGGCCCGGGCGGGGCAGTAAGCAGACACCGTGTCGTCTCATACCGCGCAGCCCGCCGGGTGGCCGTCGAGGTCTTCCTCAAATATGTAGGAGACGCCCAACCGTGGACTGCCAAGGGGGCAACCCTACGGGGCAAGGCCAACGAGGAGCTGAAGGTGCTTCGAGTGTGGCAGTCGGGCCCCGTGGCCGCTGGTTCGCCGAGCCAGCGAGTCGTGGTAGAGGCTGAAACTGCATCCGACTCACCTCAAGGAAGCTTCACGCTCAAGCTCTGGGATGCAGATATGCGCCGCACCATCACGCTAGGCAACGTCACCTTCCCATGACCCTGTGAGCGCCACCTCCGAGCCCTTTCGTGGGTTTCCGGCGTTTGGGGGCTTGTGCGGAATGCCAATTCAGGGTCCAATGGACTGTACCTATAGGTATAGTCCATTCTGGCGTTCCCTGGAGGCGATGTGTACCTCACTGTGCTGGAGTGCGCGCGCGTGACTGCGCGCTTCCTTGATGACTGCGGAGAGCGCCCGGAAGGCGACGCGACTGATCCTCCCTCCTAGCCCGCTTCGAAGTCGGCGTTGGGCTCTCGCGCTGCGCAGAGGACCTCCCGCAAGCGCCACGTGAGGCGCGTGCTGGCGGAAGCCGTGCGCCGAGAAGCCGTCTGCGCTTCGTCGGGCCGCATGCCTGACGGACGCTGAAGAGCCCTTCCTTAGTCATTCCTATTCGCGTTTGGAGTCACGAGCGGAGCCAAGCCTTGGCCTGGCGCCGTGGCGTGACACGTCTGTCTGCGGTTGGGACGGAGCCGGGCTTCCTGGCTCCGTGACGTGACACGTTTGTTTGTCGCTTCGCTCGGCCGGCCTGCCGACGACTCCCGCGATGCAACGCATTCACCCCGCAGCCCGGCGCCCTGCCGGACTGAACGGGAAGCCTCTGTCCTTTGCCCCTGCCGGGGCCTTCTCAGGAGACGTCGATGTTCATGCGCTGGGCCGTCGTGTTGCTGTTGGTGTTACCCGGAGTGGGGTGGGCGGAGGAGATTGCCTATGAAGACGACTTGGCGAAGGTCGAGGACGACACCGTCCTCCTTGAGCCAGAGGTGGACGAGCTGCTCGAGCCTGCCATGGATGATGGGGACGCCCTGGTCGAAGAGGAGCCGGCCTCGTCCAGCTCTGGCTCTGGCTGGGCGAACCGGCTGAGCCTGGAGACCACGACATGGGCGCTACTGCCTCGCCGTGGTGCGGGGACGGATGAGGGCTTCCTGCAGCTCCACCCTCGGCTGGAGGTCGTCAAGCCAGGCTTCCTCCAAGTCGACCTGGGCGCTCCGGTGCGCCTGCGCATGTGGGGCGGGGAGGCGGGGGGCAGTCTGGTGCGCAAGGAGGACTGGGACGAGCTCTCCGACTGGGGCCAGCTGGTCCAGAATCTGATGGTGGGGGGCGACGCACCGAACTTCGTGTGGGTGGGCGCCCTGGAGTCCTACACGCTGCTGTCCGGGCACCTGGTGCGCCGCTACAACAACCGGGGCAACCCCGACTACCACCCGGCCGGCGCGGTGGTGACGGGGATGCTGAGGCCCCTCTACGTCGAGGCCTTTGCCTCGGACGTGCTGGGCGCGCGGCTGATGGGGGCGGAAGTCGTCCTGGACATGCAGCACCTCCTCGTGGGCCGCCAGCCGTACCCCATGCAGTACACGCTGGCGCTGTCCGCGGTGCATGACTGGGGCAAGGCGGGAG
>NZ_JABFNS010000210.1 GCF_013116825.1 Myxococcus xanthus | reverse complement strand
GTCCTGGTGCGCCCACCTCCCGCCAGCCCCATCCGGTAGCCCCTCCAACAAACGTTCGGTCCGGCCTGACTCGCATGTTATGACGCCGCCGGCCGCAAGCACGAAAGGTGGGAGGAAATGCGCCTCACACCTGGGAAGCCCTTCTGAGCCATGAAGCAGCCCGCGACATTCTGGGCAGGACTGGGTGCACTGGCGCTGCTCGCGCTGGGCGGCACGGCCTCCGCCCAGGGCATCGCGGCGCCTCCCACCGGGGGTAACGGCTTCAAGGTAGGCACCGGGCGGCTGCACCCCTACTTCGACCTGGAGACGCGGCTGGACAGCGGCGTGGGCTACTTCTCGCCCACCTCCAACTCGGAGCCCAACAGCGCCCCGGTATCGGGCAACCTGTCGGGCGACGTGGCGCTGCGCTTCCGCCCCGGCTTCCGGCTGGAGATTCCGTCGTCCACGATGGCGCTCAACCTGGGCGCCAACCTGGACTACGTGATGTACACGGGCCTGGTGACGAAGAACTCCAGCGCGGCCTCGCGCCTGGAGGGCGCGGCGGACCTCAACGCGCGCTTCAACCCGGACGCCCCGCTAACGCTGGAGGTGTCGAACCAGTTCGCGCGCTCGGACCGCACGCGCACCGCGGCCGTGGGCGTGGGCGTGCTCAGCCTCTTCAATGAAGCGCGCGTGAAGACCCCGTGGCGCCCCGGCGGCGGCGCGCTGGAGCTGACGCCCAGCGTGGCCTACGCGGTGGAGTTCTTCCAGCCGCTGAGCTCGGTGAGCCCCGTCGGCTGCAGCGAAAGCGTGTGCGACCCGGCCGCCGTGGAGCGCTTCGACTACGGCAACCTGCGCGTGGGCGCGGAAGGCCGCTGGCGCTTCCTGCCGAAGACGGCGGTGGTGCTGGACACCAGCCTGGACGTGCGCAGCTACTTCAACGACAGCACGCCGGACGCCACGCTGCTGCGCGCCATGGGCGGCGTGGCGGGCCTCGTGTCCCCCAAGGTGGCCGTCACGGCCAAGGCGGGCTGGGGCCAGAACCTCGGCAGCACCGGCGGCGGCACCTTCCTGGGGCAGTTGGAGGGCACCTACCTCTACAGCCCCACCCTGAGCTTCAAGGCGGGCTACCTGCGCACGATGGAGCCCGTGGCCGCCTACGGCTTCTTCACGGACAACCGGGGCTACGGCGAGGTGCGCGCCCTCTTCGGCGGCAAGCTGACGGTGTCCGGCGGGCTCGCCGTGGACTTCCTGCGCTTCGACGGCGGCCGGAACGACACCGTCGTCGGCGTGAATATCGGCCCGGAGTACCAGTTCTACCCGTGGCTGACGGGCGCTGCGGGCTACATGCTGGGTCGCCGCTCCTCCTCGGTGGGTGGCGGCGGCCTCAACTATTCGCGGCACGAGGGGTACGCCCGCCTCTCCGTGACGTACTGAGTGAGCGTCTGTCCCTCCTGGAGATGACCAGCTTCCGCGCCGCCCTCACCGTGCTGTCCCTGATGACGCTGCCCGCCTGCTTCGGCACGTCGCAGCGCCCGCCGCCGCCCGCGCCCACGCCCGCCGCGGAGGCGGAAGCCGCGCGCTCCAGTGGCGGCAAGCTGGGGCCCGGAGACGTCGTGGAGGTGCGCGTCTTCCAGGAGCCCGAGCACTCCGGCACCTGGCGCCTGTCCAGCGAGGGCACCATCGACTACCCGCTGTGCGGCAAGGTGCCGCTGTCGGGGACGACGCCCAGCTCGGCGGCGGACCAGCTGCGGGACTGCCTGGCGCGCTACGTGCGCCGCCCCCAGGTGTCGGTGCTCATCCGCGAGTACAACTCGCAGAAGGTGTTCGTCTTCGGCGAGGTGCAGAAGCCGGGCACCTTCCCCGTGGACAACGAGATGTCCATCGTCCAGGCGATTACGCTGGCCGGCGGCTTCACCAAGCTTGCGGCGAAGAACAACACGCTGGTGACGCGCGTGGTGGACGGGCAGGAGCGCAAGATTCGCGTGCCCGTGGAGGACATCGGCGTGGGGCGGGAGAAGAACTTCATGCTCCAGCCCGGCGACATCGTCTTCGTGCCGGAGAGCTTCTTCTAGCCTTCGCCTGAGCCTCAGCCGCGCGGAGGATGTTCGCGCAGGCCGTCCACGAAGCGCTTCGCCTCGGACAGCAGCGCCGGAGCCAGCGCGGGCGCGGAGGCAATCACGTCGCCGCGCAGCACGTCGAAGGGCTCACCGGAGATGTGGCGGATGACGCCGCCCGCCTCCTCCACCAGCAGCGAGCCCGCGGCGATGTCCCACGGCTTCAAGCCGAACTCGAAGAAGCCGTCGAAGCGGCCCGCGGCCACGTAGGCCAGGTCCATGGCGGCGCTGCCCGTGCGGCGCATGCCCTGCGCGTGGAGGATGAGGCGGGTGAAGAGGCCCACCGGCCCCTCCGGGCGCTCGCGCACGTCGTAGGGGAAGCCCGTGCAGAGCAGCGCCCGGTCCAACGAGGACACGGTGCTGGCGCGCAGCGGACGGCCATTGAGGGTGGCGCCCTGCCCGCGCGCGGCGGAGAACAGCTCGTCCAGCATCGGGTCATAGACGACGCCAGCCAACACGCCGCCGGGGCCCTCCACCGCCACGCTGACGCAGAAGTGCGGCACGCGGTGCGAGTAGTTGGTGGTGCCGTCCAGCGGGTCCACCAGCCAGCGCAGGCTGTCGGTGCCCTGCGTGGCGCCGCTCTCCTCCGCCAGGATGGCGTGGTCGGGGTGGCGCTCGCGGATGAAGGCGAGCAGCGCTTCCTCGGAGGCCTTGTCCGCGTCCGTCACCAGGTCGATGCCACCCTTGAACTCGATGGTGCGCTCGCCCAGGAAGCGGTCCGCGAGGATGCGGCCAGCGAGCCGGGCCCCCTCCTCGGCGGTGCGGCGCAGGCTGTCGGGCGAGTCCTGGGACATGACGCTCTCCTCTACGGGGTGGGCTCGGCGAGCAGCGCCTCGAGCTCCGTCTGGTACTTCGCGAGGAACTCCTCGGCGAAGCCTTCATGGACGTGGCGCACCATGCCCTTGCGGTCGATGAAATACGTGGTGGGCATGCCCCGCACCTTGAGGGTGCGCTCGGCCACCTGGGCGTTCTCGTCGATGAGGACGGGCAGCGTCACCTTCGTCTCCGCCAGGAAGGCGGGGATGGCGCGCGGGTCCTCGTCGATGTTGAGCGCGTACACCTTCAGGCCCTGGGCCCCGTACTCGTTCGCGAGGTCCTGGTAGTAGGGGAGCGCGTCCTTGCAGGGCTCGCACCAGGTGGCCCACACGTCGAGCACCACCACGCTGCCCCGATCCGAGGCGAGGTCATATGGCTCGCCGCCGGGATAGCGCTTCACCTGGAAGTCCAGCGGCTGCGAGCCCTTGAGGCCGCTGCGCTGCGAAGTCCCCTGCCCATCGGCCGAGGCGGACGGCATGGGCGGGTGGCTCGCACAGCCAGACAGCGCGAGCGCTCCAGCGATGACGGCGATTGGCAGGCGCGGCATGTCAGGCTCCCTTCTGCGCGCGGGCGGAGAGGGCCGCCAGCACCTTGTCGATGAAGCCGCCGAAGGCTCCGTTGCTCATCACCAGCAGCACGTCGCCGGGGCGGGCCTCCTGGGCAACCAGGTCCACCAGGGCCTGCACGTCCGTCGCGCCCTCGGCGGGAATCCCCTGGGCCTGGAGGTCTGTGACGAGCTTGCGCACGTCCAGTTCCTCGCCCACGGGCACCTTGTCGTGGCGCTCGGGCACCTTGAGGCTGGCGCGGGCCGCGCCGGTGAAGGCGTGGGCGTAGTCCTCCTGGTGGATGTTGCGGCGGCTGGTGTTGGAGCGCGGCTCGAAAATCGCCCACAGCCGCCGCTCCGGGTAGCGGTGGTGGATGGCGGCGATGGTCTCCCGCACCGCCGTCGGGTGGTGCGCGAAGTCGTCAATCACCATGACGCCGTCTGGCTCGCCGCGAAGCTCCTGCCGGCGCTTCACGCCGCTGAAGGTGGCCAGCCCCTGCGCGATTTCGTCGAAGGTGAGCCCCAGGCCCCGCGCCGCGGCGATGACGGCCAGCGCGTTCTCCACGTTGTGCGCGCCGCCCATGGGGAGCTGCACCGTGCCCTGCACCTCGCCGCGCGCCACCACGTCGAAGCGGGCGCCGTCCGGGCCGAAGGACAGGTTGCGAGGCGTGTAGTCCGCGTCCGCGCCCTCCTGCGCCACGTACGTCACCACGCGCCCCGGGCAACCCTCGCGCGCCAGCTTCACCGCGTTGGGGTAGGCGGCGCAGACGACGAGCTGTCCGTCCTGGGGGATGAGCCGGACGAACTTCTCGAAGGTCGCCTCGTAGTGCGGCAGGTCCCGGAAGATGTCCGCGTGGTCGAACTCCACGCTGGTGAGGATGGCGGTGCGCGGCCGGTAGTGGAGGAACTTGGAGCCCTTGTCCCAGTACGCGGTGTCGTACTCGTCGCCCTCGACGACGAAGTGCGGCCCCTTCCCCACGCGGTAGTTGCCCGCGTAGTTCTGCGTGACGCCGCCCACGAGGAAGGACGGGTCCTTGCCCGCCTCCACCAGCACATGGGCAATGAGCGAGGACGTGGTCGTCTTCCCGTGGGTGCCGGCGACGACGACGGAGTGCGAGCGGTCCAGGAAGAGCGAGCCCAACGCGGCGGGGAAGCTCATCTGCTTGAGGCCGCGCTCGCGCACGGCGGTGGCCTCGGGATTCACGCGGCGGATGACATTGCCGATGATGACGAGGTCCGGCTTCGCCGCGTCCAGGTTCTCCGGACGGTACGGCGTGGCGGCGGGGATGCCCCACGTCCGGAGCATGTCGCTCATGGGCGGGTAGACATTCTCGTCACTGCCGGTGACGTCGTAGCCGGCGGCCTTGAGCATGCCGGCGAAGGAGCCCATGCCCGTGCCCGCCACGCCCACCAGGTGGATGCGGCGCACGCTGCCGGGTTCGAGGGTGTCGAGGACGTTTCCGTTGTCGTCAGCCATGGTGTCCCTGCTTCGTTTCAGTGAGCTCGAGCGCCTCCACGACGAAGTCATGGAAGAGCGGTCGGAAATCCCGGATGCGCGTTTCCTGGCGGCCGTTGGCCACGCGGTTCGTCACCAGCGCCACCACCAGCGAGCGGCGCAGGTCCACCCAGAGGCTGGTGCCGGTGAAGCCCAGGTGCCCCACCGCGCCCGGCGGGGTGTCGCCAATGTAGTGCCCGGCGCTGGACACGCCCTCGGAGGGCGAGTCGAAGCCCATGGAGCGGGTGCTGGCCTCCACCTTCGGGTCCGTGGCCAGCGCGCGGTGCCACAGCGGCCCCGGCGCGATGATGGCCCCGCCCGCGCAGCCGTCCAGCACGGCCTGGCCGAAGCGGGCCACGTCCACGGCGGTGCCGAAGAGGCCCGCGTGGCCGGCGACGCCGTCCATCACCCAGGCGTTGTCGTCGTCCACTTCGCCCGGGCGCGTGGGCTGGGTGGGCACGTCCTTCCACAGCGTCTCCTGCCCTGGAGCGGGCTCGCGCGGACGGGTGGCGCCGGTGGGCGCGGGCATGGCGTCGGCGGGGAAGTCGGTGAGGCGGTGGAAGCGGGCGCTGAGGCCCAGGGGCTCGGCGACGTGGCGGGAGAAGAGCGTGTCCAGCGGAGCGCCCGCGGCCCGCGAGAGGATTTCGCCCAGGAGGATGAAGCCCACGTCGCTGTAGGCGGCGCGCGTCTGGGGCTCGGCGGCGAGCGGCGTGGCGGAGGCGGCCTGGATGACCTCGTCGCGGACGCGTGCGCGCAGGGCGGAGGGACAGTCCGCGTCCAGCAGCTCGGGGTGCGCGGTGAGCGCCTGCGCGAAGAAGGGCACGAAGGGCGGCAGGCCGGAGCGGTGGTAGAGCAGGTCCGCCACGGTGACGCCCGCGTCGCCCACGGGCGTGCCCGGGAAGTAGCGGGACACCAGCGTCTCCGGCCCCACCTTCCCTTCCGTCCAGAGGCGGAGGAAGAGCGAGGTGGTGCTGATGATTTTGGTGAGCGACGCCAGGTCGAAGCGCGTGTCGCCGGAGACCTTGCCCGCGACGCCGCCGAACACCTGGACGCCCCGGTGCAGCACGACGGCCTGGGCCGAGGGGAAGACGCCCAATTCACAGGCGTCATCGAGGACCTTCTGCAGAATCGCGATGGGGTGGGTACCGCCACTCATGCCCGCACGGCTCCTTCGAGGAAGGTGAGGCGCGCGGCGTCCGCGTCCAGGCGGACCTGGGTGCCGAGCGCCACGGGGTAGTTGATGTCACCGTGGCCGATGGGGAAGCCCGCCGCGCAGGGAAGGCCCGCCTCGCGCGCGAGCTCACGGAGCACGTCGGCGCTGGAGTAGTCCGCGCCCTTCTCCTCGCACCCGGTGAAGTCGCCCAGGACGATGCCTCGCACGCGGGAGAAGACGCCCGCCAGGCGCAGGTGGGTCCACATGCGGTCGATGCGGTACGGGCGCTCGGTGACGTCCTCCAGCAGCAGCACCGCGCCGTCGAGCGGCGGCATGTACGAGGTGCCGATGAGGCGCGACAGCACGGACAGGTTGCCGCCTACGAGGTGCCCCTCCGCCATGCCGGGCACGTAGGTCGCCGAGCCCGTCAGCGGGGGCGGCGCCTCGGGGGACTCGAGGAGTCGGAACAGGTACTCGCGCACCGCGGGAGGCTGCCGGCCGAGCTGCGTGAGGACGGGCCCGTGGAAGGAGACGCGCCCCAGCGCCTGGAGCGCCCCGTGCACGGAGGTGAGATCGGAGAAGCCGACGAAGGCCGCGTGCGAGGCGTCCGCGAAGGGAAGGTCCGGCAGGAGCCGGGCGCTGCCGTAGCCACCGCGGGCGCTGAAGATGGCGCGGGCGTCCCGGTCCAGCAGGGCGCGCGACAGCTCCCCGCCCCGGCGCGCGTCATCCCCCGCGAGGTAGCGGTGGGAGGAGAAGATGTCGGGGCCGTGGACGGGGCTGTAGCGCTCCGCGATGACGGCCAGGCCGGCCTCGAAGCTCGGGCGGTCGAAGGGCCCGGAGGGGGCGACGACATGCACGGCGTCGCGAGGACGGAGCGGAAGGGGCTTGAGCCAGCGCACGGGGCGCTTCATAGCACCCGGGGCCCGGGGGGCACGGTGATTCGAGCCCCGGGAGGGAGAAGCGTTGAGTTCCCCCGTCCGTCGGGACACGGACACTGCGACCGCCTGTCGCCCCTGCCCCTACCCTGCCGACCGCTCCAGGACGGCCGCGAAGAAGGCGTCCGTGCCATGCCGGTGGGGCGCGACGAAGAGGAATCCGTCGCGGAGACACGCATCGGAGAGCCACCCCGCCCCGGGCCGCACGAGGCGGAAGTCCGGGCGAGACGCCAGGAAGGTGGCGACGACGTCCTCGTTCTCCGCGCGGTTGACGGTGCAAGTGGCGTAGACGAGCCGCCCGCCGGGCCGCACCAGGCGGGCCCCACGCTGGAGGATGTCCTGCTGGAGCGCCGGAAACCGGGTGAGCACCTCCGGCTGGATGCGGAAGCGCTGGTCGGGGCCCCGGCGCAGGGAGCCCAGCTCCGAGCATGGCGCATCCACGAGCACCCGGTCCGCTTCCAGGCCCTCGGGAAGACTCCGGAGCACCTGGACCCGGGTGAGGTGAGCCCGGGCGGAGCGCTGGAGGAGCCGGTCGAGCCGCTCGGGGTCCGGGTCATAGGCCAGGAGCCGCCCCGAGTCCTTCATGTCCGCGCCCAGTTGGAGCGTCTTGCCGCCCGCGCCGGCACAGAGGTCCAGCACCGTCTCCCCGGGCCGGGCCTCCACGAGGAGCCCCAGGAGTTGGCTGCCCTCGTCCTGGACTTCGAACAGGCCCTCCTGGAGGGAACGGAGCCCATAGAGGTTGGGCCGTGGACCCTCGATATGGAGCGCCAGCGGGCTCCAGGGGCCGGGGCGCGTCTCGACGCCCTCCGAGCGCAGCCGCTCGGCAAGGGCCTCCCGCGAGGTGCGCAGGCCGTTGGCCCGGAGGGTGATGGGCCCGGGGACGTTCAGGTGGGCGCAGAAGTCGTCGGCCTCGGGACCGAACTCCCGGGCGAAATGGTCGGCGAGCCAGTCTGGCAGGGAGGCGCGGAGCGCGAGCGTGGGGGGCGACGCCGAAACCAACGGGGGCGGCGCCCCATCCCCGAGCCCGGCCAGGGCGGCGGACTCCACTGCCGGGACGCCCGAAAGGCCGTGCATCAGGGCATGGAGCAGGAAGGGAGGAGCGGCGTCCTCGCGGCCCAGGAGGAAGCCAAGGCGGCGCCGCCAGAGCCCGACGTTGAAGACGGCCTCCTTGAGGGCCTGGCGCTGCTCTCGGGCCAGAGAGCGGTGGTCACGCAAAGTACGGTCGAGCACGCGCTCGGCGGAGGAGCCGGCGAGCACCTGGGCGATGGAATCGGCCGCCACGGGGCCCAGGCCGTCGAGTGCGGACCAAGGCTGGAGGTGAAGCCGGGAGAGCGGATCAAAAGGGACTGTTGACAGAGCGGGCACCATTCTCTAGAAAGCGCCTCATCACGGCAACGCGGTTCCGCCGTGAGGACATATTCCCCGATAGCTCAGCCGGTAGAGCGGGTGACTGTTAATCACTAGGTCCGTGGTTCGAGTCCACGTCGGGGAGCTACTTGAAAGGCCCTGCCAACCGGCAGGGCCTTTTTGTTTAACACGGGCCTCGCGATGCATATCGCGGGGCCTTCGTGCTTAAGCCGCTGAATCCCAAGGGATTCTGGCTCGCGGTGCTGAGGAGGGCCCTCTCGGTTCTCAACCCCGCAGAGCGAGATGCCCCCTCTCCTCCGCCGCCGATTGGGCTCTCTGGAGCGCTCTTTCACCCGTTCTGGGGAGAGAGAGGCCGAGAGTGGTTAACAAGTGCTGTTAACTTTTGGGGAGGCGGTTAACAACAATCTCCCGGAGTGCGGTTCTCTCGGCTTTGTGGTTTCTAGAAAGGCGGCTCTCTCCGCTCTCTAGTTTCTATTCCTACATGCTTTGCAGGCTTCAAAGCGCAGCGCAGAGCCACCCCTCCACGCAGACCACACAGCGCTTTCCCGTACTGTTCGACCCGGGAGAGCTACCCCTCGGCAGAGCGTCGGCAGCCGACCTCGCACTGGCACGAAGAGGCGCTCCCGTCGTGCCGAGGTGGGCAGTCCGCCCCTTCTCCTCCACGCGGACAACCTGCCCCTGCTGAATGAAGAAGTACCTCGTGTTGAGGAACTTCCCTATCGTGGGGTCCCATTCACCCAAAGCGAGTGAGACTCCCCGAGAACGGGGCGACTTCAGAGCGAAAGCCGACTCAGTAGGTCCAATCGAGAAGGGATACGGGATTCCCTGCACCCAGTCCACCGTCAGGACGAGCCGCATGGTGCGCAGTGACATGAAGCGCCCCACGGATCCGGTGACCAGGAGCCCGAGGACGACCGCCAATGTGAAGGAGCCTCGTCGCGCCTCGTGCAACATCTTCAACGCCCGCATCGCGGAGACAAGGAAGAGGGTCGCCGGCTCATCGTCAACACGTTCGCAGACAGCGCCATCCACACCGGAGCCTAGTCGACGAGATAACCCTTAACCGGTCACTCCCCTTGGCCGCGCCCCAGCAAGTAGCCTCTGAGGTGGGGGAGGGGGCGCGCCTCCCTGCTTGGGTCGCAGGCAGCCTAGGAGATCACCACTCCAGCCGACTTGACCCTCCACCTAGGTGGAGGGTGCATGCTTATGGCGTTGGGGCAGAGAAGGCGCCCCTTCAAGGACGCCATGACTGAACAAGGACTTCTCATCGGGCAGGTGGCCGCCGAGGCAGGGGTGAACATCCGCACCCTGCGCTTCTATGAGCGCGAGGGCGTGCTGCCTCCGCCGGAGCGTCGCCCTTCGGGCTACCGCACCTACTCCCCGGAAACTGTGTCGCTGGTGCGCTTCATCAAGCGTGCGCAAGCGCTCGGCTACACCCTGGCTGAGGCGAAGGAGCTGCTCGCCCTGCGCGACACCCGGGGCGCCGCGTGCGCCGAAGTCCAGCGCAACGCGGGCCAGAAGCTCGCCGACGTGCGGGAGCGCATCCGGCAGCTGCAGGCCATGGCACTCGCCCTTTCCAAGCTGCTGTCCTCTTGCGCCGAGCCCCACCACGCCCACGCCTGCCCACTGCTGGAGGCCCTGGACGCCCCTCCGTC
>NZ_JABFNS010000020.1 GCF_013116825.1 Myxococcus xanthus | reverse complement strand
CACCCGCCCACCCCGGTCCACCGACGCGCCGGGCAGCAGCACGGCCTCCGGATGGATGGTGGCCTCGGGATGGACCCAGGCGCCGGGCCTCACGCCCGCGGCGGGACGCTCGGGCGCGTGGAACAGGCGCAGCAGCTTCGCGTACGCCAGATGTGGGTTGGCCACCCGAACCAGCGCCACGCCCTCGCGGGGGGACACGTCGGCGCCCACCAGCACCGCCGAGGCACGGGTGGCCTCGAACTGGCGCCGGTAGCGCGGGTTTCCGTAGAAAGACACGTCTCCCGGGCCGGCTTCTTCAAGCCCGTTGAGTCCGTGAATGAGCTGTGAGGGGTCACCGAGGAACTCTCCACCCACGTGGGCGGCGAGTTCCCCGAGCTGGCGGGGCATGGGAGCGGTCTGCACGAGTTGGGAGTGACGGCTACTTCTTCGTCGGGGCGTCCTTCGCCGCCGTCTTCTTCGAGCTGTTGTACGCCCGGATGACTTCGTTGGAGATGTCGTGCTGCGAGCGGGCGTAGACGATGCCGGAGTCGCGGCGCTCGAGGACGAAGCCCAGGTCATCGCGCTCGGCGATGGTGTTGATGATGGAGTCGATCTTGTCGATGATCGGCTTCATCTCCTGCTGCTCCTTGTTGGCGGCCTCGGCGCGGCTCTTCTCCCACTTCTGGGCGAGCAGCATCACCTTGCGCTGGAGCTCGGCCTCCTTCTGGGCCTTGATCTCCGCGCTCATGGCGCTGGCCTGCTTGTCGAGCGTCTCCTTCTCGGCGCGGAGCGCGTTCTGCTCCTTGTCGATTTCCTTCTGGCGGTCGTCGAGCCACTTCTGGAGACGGGACTTGGCGGCCTTTCCGTCATCCACCTCCAGCATGACTTTCTGGAGGTCCACGTAGGCGACCTTCAGGTCGGCGGCCGAGGCGGCCACCGGGAGGGCGAGCGACAGAGCGGCGGCCGTGGCCGCGATGGTGGTGCGAAGCGACATGTTCAGCAACTCCTCAGGAAGGGTACAAGCTCCGACGTACGCCTATCGGGCATCTTCAATTCCCTCCGCCCGTGGGCGCGGACGCCGGACGACGGGCCAAGGGCTTATCAGAAGAAGTTGCCGATAGTGAACTCGAACAGGATGTTGTCGTCCTCCGGCCGCTTGGTGAGCGGGATGCCCCACTCGAAGCGCAGGGGGCCAATGGGCGAGAACCAGCGGAATCCAAAGCCGGCGGCATGGAAGAGACCGGCCGGCAGCCGGTCCTGACGGTCCTCGAAGAAGCGCTCATTCGCCGCGAAGGCGTTACCCGCGTCGTAGAAGATGACGCCGCGCAGGCCGGCCTTCTCGAAGATGGGGAACTCCAGCTCGAAGTTGAAGACGAGCTGCTTGTTGCCGCCCACCCGGAAATCCGTGACGGTCGCGTCCGGACTGCCGGAGCGGGGAACCTTCACGGACGGGCTGATGCTGCGCAGGAAGTACCCGCGGACGCTGTTGATGCCGCCCACGTAGTAGAGCTCGGAGATGGGCAGCGGCTTGTTCTGGTCCAGCTGCTGGATGTAGCCAATGGTGGCGTTCGTCTTGAAGACGAAGCCCAGCGGCATGGGGAAGTACAGCCGCGAGTAGGCCGTGTACCGGTTGTAGAGGAACGTACCGCCCAGGAAGTCCGGGGCGAGCTCCACCGAGCCGTAGTGGATGAAGCCACGCGACGGGAACAGGCGGTTGTCGCGCCGGTCGAACGACAGCGACAGGCGGGCCGCGCTGGTCGTTCCGGACAGGAACTGGTTGGCCAGCAGCACCGCGCCCAGGTTCTGCCCGGCCTCCACGTTGACCCACTCGCGCGAGTAGCCAATGGTGCCCAGCAGGTCGTCGATGAACTGGTAGCCGATGGACACCGTGCCACCGGTCGAATTGCGGATGAAGCCTTCGTAGTCCGCCTGGATGCGGAAGAACTCCGCCGACAGCAGGTAGCGCGTGTCCAGGAAGTACGGGTCGTAGAAGGACAGCTGCACCAGGGAGCGCAGACCGGAGATCTGCGCGGACGCGGAGACGCTCTGCCCCCAGCCCAGGAAGTTGTTCTGGGCGATCTGCGCCGTGAAGATGAAGTTCTCCACGTTGGAGAAGCCCAGGCCGACCTGGAACGTACCGGTCGCCTTCTCCTTCACCTCCACCTGGAGGACGATGGTGTCGTCCGCCGAGCCGGGGCGCTGGGTGATCTCCACTGTCTCAAAGAAGCCCAGCGCGGTGACGCGCTCGCGGCTGCGGCGCACGCCGGTGCCGCTGTAGAGCTCCCCTTCGTAGACGCGCAGCTCGCGGCGGATGACCTTGTCACGCGTCTTGCTGTTGCCCACCACGTCGATGCGTTCGATGGTGACCTGGGGCCCCTTCTGCACGTCGAAGGTCAGGTCCACCGTGCGGCTGTCCGCGTTGACGCTGGTGATGGGGTTGATGTTCGCGTAGGCGTAGCCGCGGTCGTAGTAGACGTCCGAGACGGAGAGGATGTCCTGCGACAGCTGCGAGCGGTTGAAGCGCCCGCCGGTGGCGGACTTCATCATCGACGCCATCTTCTCCTTGGAGACGTCGTCGAGCAGGTCCCCGGAGAAGTCGATCTTCCCGATGTCGTACGGCTCGCCCTCCGTCACGCGGAGGGTGATGAAGATGAAGCGCTTGTCCGCGGAGAGCTGGACGGTGGGCTTGTCCACCCGGACGTTGATGAAGCCCTTGTCGTAGTAGGCGATCTGGATGACGGCCAGGTCACGCTGGAAGGCCTCCTCGCGGTAGGTGCCCTCACCGGTGAAGAAGGAGAGGAACCCGCCCTCGCGGGTGATCATCGTCTCCTTCAGCTCCGCGGCGGACAGCTTCTCCGCCCCGAGGATGGTGATCTGCTTCACCATCACCTTGGCGCGCTCGTTGATGTTGAACACCACATCCACGTTGGCGCCGCCCTCGACGGGCTTGAGCTGGTGGCTGACCTCGGCGAGGAAGTAGCCCTTCTCCACGTACTTCGCCTGGATCTTCTGCACGCTGGAGCGCACCAGCTCCATGTCCAGGATGGTGGAGGGCTTGACGTCAATCTCCTCCTTCAGGTCGTCCTTGCTCAGCTCCTCGTTGCCTACGAGTTGGACGAGCCGGACGGTGGGGCGCTCCTCCACGCGCACCACGTAGGCGACGCCGCGGGCCAGCCGCTGGACGAGCAGCTCCACGTCCTGGAAGTAGCCCAGCGCCCACACCGCCCGGAGGTCCTGGGCGGTGCGCGTGGGGCTCAGCTCGTCGCCCACACGGGTGCGGAGGGCGCGGCGGATGGCTTCGGCCTCGACGCGCCGGTTGCCTTCGACGCGGACCTCCACCACCCGGCGGGCATCCTCCGGCGACACCGGGGCGTCATCGGGGAGCGCGGGCCCGGAGGCCACGTCGGCAGGAGCAGCGGGAGCGGTCACCTCGGGCACGGCAGCGCCCTCATCCTCTTGTGCCAGCACGGAGCCGGGCACGAGGGACCACATGGCGACCGCCAGCAGCGGGAGCAGTGACTTGCGCGACAGAACGGGGTGCCTCAAGGGGAGACCGGCCAGGAAAAGGCGGGGCAATCTACGGGAAGGCCCAGCAGGGCCTCAATGCAAAATTGCCAGGACATCACGCCTCCGACACCTCGCCCCCGGCCAACCGGAGGCGGCGGGGCATGGAGCGGGCAAGCGTCTCGTTGTGGGTGACGACCACGGCGGTGATGCCTTGCTCGCGGTTGACCTCCCGCAGGAGCTGGTGGATGCCCTCGCCCGTCGCCGGGTCGAGGTTGCCGGTGGGCTCGTCCGCCAGCAACACCGCGGGCTTGAGCACCAGGGCGCGCGCCAGGGCCACGCGCTGGGCCTCACCACCCGACAGTTCCCCTGGACGGTGGTCCACGCGGTGTCCCAGTCCCACCCGCTCCAGCAGTTCACGGGCGTAGGCGTAGGCGGCGGTGCGGTCCTGTCGCCGGATGAGGGCGGGCATGGCGACGTTCTCCAGGGCGGTGAACTCCGGCAAGAGGAAGTGGCTCTGGAAGACGAAGCCGATGGTCTGGTTCCGGAACTCGGCGATCTCCGCATCGTTCATGGAGAACACCGCGCGGCCCTCGAACATCACCTCGCCGGCGGCCGGGGCATCCAGGGTGCCCAGGACGTGCAGGAAGGTGCTCTTCCCCGCGCCGGACGCGCCCACCAGCGAGACGAGCTCTCCCCGCTGGATGTCCAGCGACACGCCTCGAAGGATGTCGATGCGCTTGCCGTGCAGGAAGTAGCTCTTGAAGACGTTGCGGATGGACAAGAGCGCCATGGCTACTCCGCCTTGAGGCCTTCCACCGGCTCCACACTGCTGGCCTTGAGGGCCGGGTAGATGGAGGCGAGGTAGGTGACGAGCACCGCGATGACGACGGCCAGCACGGTCTGCACCGGCTCGACGCGCACCGGCACCGCCGGGATGTAATAGACGTCCGGGTCCAGCTTGATGCCGACCTTCTCGATGAAGACGCACCAGGACAGGCCGGAAATCAGACCGAGGAAGCCGCCCGCGACGCCAATCTGCAGGCCCTCCGCGAGGAATATCTTCACGATGCCGCCATCGGGGACACCCAGCGCCTTGAGGACGGAAATCTCCTTCCGCTTCTCCAGCACCAGCATGATGACGGTGGCGACGATGAGGCCCGCGGCCACGATGATGATGATGGAGAGGATGATGCCCATCACCAGCTTCTCCAGGCGCAGCGCGGAGAAGAGGTTCTTGTTCATCTCTCCCCAGTCGCGTGCCCGGTAGGGATAGCCGCCCAGCACCTTCACCACCTGCGAGGCGATGCGCCGCGCATCGTCGATGTCCGCCACCTTCAGCTCGATGCCCGTGGCCCCCTTCACGTCGAAGAAGTCCTGGGCCTCCTTGAGGAGGATGTAGACGAACTTGGAGTCGTACTCGTACATGCCCGAGTAGAAGATGGCCGCCACGCGGAAGGCGCGGCTCTTCGGGATTGGGCCGGACGGCCCCAGCTCGGTGCCCAGCGGGGAGACGACGTTCACCCGGTCTCCCACCACCACGCGCAGCGACGCCGCCAGCTCACGGCCAATGACGATGCCCGGCAGCACCGGCGCCTTCTTGGGCGTCCCGGAGCGGCGGATGATGTCGTCCTCCTCGACCCCGCTCTCCTCCGCGGGCTCCTCGTCCGGCAGTCCACGGTGGACGATCTTCTCCGGCGTATAGAGGATGTCGAGCGAGCCGCCACCGAGGATGTTCTTGGGCAGGTCCGTCACCTCGCCCACCGTGCCCGGGTCGATGCCCTTGATGATGACGCCGTCCACGTTGCCCTCGGACGCAATCATCACCTGGTTGATGATGAAGGGCGTCTGTCCCACGACGCCGGGCACCTTGCGGACGGACTCCATGACCTTGGCGTACTCGGGCAGGTCGCCCGCGTACTTGGACACCACCGCGTGCGCGTTGGTGCCCAGGATCTTCTGCTGAAGGTCGGCCTCGAAGCCGCTCATCACCGACAACACGATGATGAGCGCCATCACGCCCACGCCCACGCCGCCCACGGACAGGGCGGTCATCATCATGGTGGGCGACTGCTCCCGAAGCTTGAGGCGGTTGAGGTCGGAGGCGGCCGCCAACGGGTCCTTCAGACCCAGCTCGCGGATGCGGGTGCGCTCCACGGCCGCTTCCGCCGAGCGGATGATGAAGTAGATGAGCAGCGGGGGGATGATGCCGAGCATCAGCACCGCCAGCGTCCCCAGCAGCAGCGACGGCCGGAACACCGCCACGTGCCGGCGCGCGACGAAGAGCTCGAACCCCAGCTTCAGGTCCACCCGGCCGCTGCCGGCGGCGATGAAGCCGGTGTTGATGCCCAGCACCAGCGCCAGCACCAGGAAGGTGAAGACGAGCCAGTACCCCAGCTCCGGGCGGCCAATCAGCCCCGCGACGTACGTCACCTCGCGCAGCCGGTAGCCCAGCGCGAGCTGCAGCCCGGGCAGCCGCTCCATCAACGTGAGGACGATGGGGATGGGCAGGCCCAGGTACAACACGCCGATGGTGGCCTCGGGCAGCGACAGCCGCTGCGCGCGCGACGCGCCGATGAAGCCAGAGATGAAGGCCACCATGCCGCCCGCGAGCAGCGCGATGGCGAAGGCCCCGGTCGGCGGCAGCGACAAGCCGCCGCTGGCGCCCTTCCCCGCCGAGCCCAGCTCCGTGGCGGACACGCCGCTGGACAGCACCGTCTGCAGGAGGACGAGGACCACCTCCGCCAGCAGCATGCCGCCGCCGTAGGCGCCCAGGGTGCTCCAGTAGAAGTCCCGGTAGCGCGCCAGGCGCGGGTACAGCGTGGCGCCCGCGGCCGGGCTGGGCCCTTCGGTGGGCTCCGGCGCGCGGCGGATGCCTGCGGCGATGAGCGCCCACCCCGCGAGCCAGACGACGGAGCCCGCGACGAGGAGGCCCGTGTTGGGCACCGGCGCGAAGGGCTGCTCGGACACGAGCAGCAGCGCGTTGAGGGCCTGGACCAGCCCACCCCACCCCAGCAGGGACAGCCCCAGGGAGGAGCTGGTCTCCAGCCAGGCTTGAGAGGACGTGAGCGCCACCCCGAGCAGGCTGAAGCCCACCAGGGCGACCAGCGCCCCAATCCAGATGAAGGTCCAGCGATGGACGGTCTGCCGTTCGGCGGAGTGCACGCGGCCTCCTGGCTACTTCGCCAGTGGCTTGAGGAGGGGAAACAGGATGACGTCCCGGATGCTCTGCGAATCCGTGAACAGCATGGCGAGCCGATCAATCCCGATGCCTTCACCGGCGGTGGGCGGCATGCCGTGCTCGAGGGCCCGGATGTAGTCCTCGTCGTAGTCCATGGTCTCCTGCTGGCCCCGCTGCTTCGCGTCCAGCTGTGCCTGGAAGCGGCCCTTCTGGTCCAACGGGTCGTTCAGCTCGGAGAAGGCGTTCGCGATTTCGCGGCCCGCCACGTACAGCTCGAAGCGGTCCGTCACGTCCGGGTTCTGGTCATTGCGCCGGGCCAGCGGCGAGACGGCGGTGGGGAAATGGGTGATGAAGGTGGGATGGATGAGCGTGTGCTCGACGTGGTGCTCGAAGAGCGCACCCACCAGCTCTCCATGATTCATCGTATCGATGGCCCGCCGCTCGGCCTCCGAGTGGCTCGTCTTGAGCAGCTCGTGGCGCAGCCGGTCCGCGTCCACCATGTCCTTGTCCGACAGGCCGCTCACCACCTCGCGGATGGCCTCCGTCATGGAGATGCGCTTCCAGCCCTTGCCGAAGTCGAGCACGTGGTCGCCGTACTTCACCTTCGTGTCGCCGGTGACGGCCTTGGCGGCCTCCGAGATCATCTCCTCGGAGAGGTCCATCAGGTCCTCGTACGTGGCGTACGCCTGATAGAACTCCAGCATCGTGAACTCGGGGTTGTGCCGGGTGCTGATGCCTTCGTTGCGGAAGTTGCGGTTGATTTCGTAGACGCGCTCCAGGCCGCCCACCACCAGGCGCTTGAGATACAGCTCCGGGGCGATGCGCATGTACAGGTCGATGTCGAGCGCGTTGTGATGCGTGCTGAAGGGCCGCGCCGCCGCGCCGGACACGAGCGGGTGCATCATCGGCGTTTCGACTTCGACGAAGTCACGCGTGTCGAGGAAGTCGCGGATGAAGCGGATGAGCCTGTTGCGCCGGAGGAAGGTCTGCTTCACGTCCGGGTTGGACACGAGGTCCAGGTACCGCTGACGGTAGCGGATCTCCACGTCCGTCAGGCCGTGCCACTTCTCCGGCAGGGGGCGCAGGGACTTGGTGAGCGGGGTGAACTTCGTGGCGGAGAGCGTCAGCTCGCCCGTCTTCGAACGGAACACCGGACCGGTGGCGGCCAGGAAGTCGCCCAAGTCACAGAGCTTGAAGGTCTCATACGAGTCCCCCAAGGCGTCCTTCTTCATGTGGACCTGGATTTCCCCCGAGCGGTCGCGCAGCTTGATGAAGGCGGCCTTGCCGAAGGAGCGCATGGCCACGACGCGGCCGGCGACGTCATAGGGCGGAGGCGCGGCCTGCTCGATTTCCTCGGCGGACTGAGCGGCGTGCTTCTCGTGGATTTCGGCGGCCTGGTGCTGGGGACGGTAGCCGTTGCCGTACGGATTGAAGCCGGCCTCGCGCCACTTCGCGGCCTTCTCCAGCCGCTGGTCGTAGATTTCCTGTTCCTTCGTCCCGAGGTCGCCCTCGCCCGCACTCTTCTCGCTCTTGTTTTCGGTCTCGGCCATGACGCGCTTTCCCAAAGGCGCGGCACCGTAGCCAAGCCTCCCCCGGGAAGCAACGCAACACAGCGGATGGCCGCTTAGGGAGCGACCATCACCAGGAAGGCGGCCACCGCGGCCGCCAGCAGCAGCGGGATGAGGACCTCCACCGGGAGCCGGTGGTTCATGTGCAGGGTGTGGAGGCCCCGCAGGCCGAAGCGGCGCTTGCGGCGCACACGGTTCATCACCAGGGAGGCGAGCGCGGGTGGGGCCTTCTCACGGTCCACGCGCTGGAGCCGCTGCACCGTGCTGGAATAGCGCTGCCAGCCCTGGCGGCAGTCATCGCAGCCGTCCAGGTGGGTGCGAACCTCCTGCGCCTTGGGGGCGGGAAGCTCGTCGTCGGCGAGCGCGAGGAACAGGGCCCTCGCCTCGCGATGGTTCATCCGCGGTTCCACGTCCCGCAGTCTGCGATGAATGCCGTTCATGGCTCAAGCCGCCCCAGGAGGTCCGCCAGCTTTTCCCGGGCCCGGTGAAGCCGGCTCTTCACCGTGCCCTCCGGAAGCTCGGTGATGTCGATGATTTCGTCGTAGCTGAGGCCTTCGATGTCGCGCAGCGCCACCAGCATGCGCGCGTCCGGCTCCAGTTGGGAGATGGCCCACTGCACCCGGGCGCGCTCACGCGCGGATTCCAGGGCCGCATCCGGGCCGGGCGCGGTGCCCCCACCTTCGGAGAGCAGGGCCGCGGCCTCGTCGAACACTTCGGAGCGGCCCCGGCCCCGGCGCTTCAGGTACTTGAGCCGGTTGATGCAGTGGTTGCGGGTGATGCGGAACAGCCAGGTGGACAGCTTCGAGTCCTCGCGGAAGCGGCGGACGTTCTGGTGCACGCTGACGAAGATTTCCTGCACCAGGTCGTGAGCTTCCTCACGGTCTCCCACCATGCGGACGCAGAAATCGTAGAGCCGGTCCTGATGGGTGCGCACCAGCAGCTCGAAGGCGTCCGGCTCACCTCGGCGCAGCCGGGCCAGCAGCGCCGCGTCCTGACGGCGCGACTCGGACGCGCCCGCGGCGGCCTCTTCCTGTCCGATTTCGAGCACGCCGCCCGATGACACCCGTGTCCTCCCGCGACAGCCCCTCCGCAGGAGGTGCCACCGTCCCTCAGCCTACCTTGGTCCCCTGCCCCGCGGCCCTCCGACAGCAGGGCCGCGGAAAAGGTTCCGGGCGAAGGCGAGGAAACGGTGAGGCGCGGCGCCTAGTCCACGCCCGCGCCGCGGTTGGGGTTCTTCACGCCCAGCAGTTGGGCGGTGACGAACTCCTCCAGGTCCCCGTCCAGCACGGCGTCCACGTTGCCCGTCTCGATGCCGGTTCGCAGGTCCTTGACCATGCGGTACGGCGCCAGGACGTAGGAGCGGATCTGCGAGCCGAAGGAGATGTCCTTCTTCTGCGCCTCGGCGGCGTCGCGCGCGGCCTCGCGCTTCTTCATCTCCAGTTCGTACAGGCGGCCCCGCAGAATCTTGAAGGCCATGTCCTTGTTGGCCGACTGCGAGCGCTCCGTCTGGCAGGTGATGATGATGCCGGTGGGCAGGTGGCGCAGCTGCGCGGTGGACGACGTCTTGTTCACCTTCTGGCCGCCCGCGCCGCCGCCGCGGATGAACTTCAAATCGATGTCCTTCTCCGGGATGTCGATCTGGATGGTGTCGTCCACCTCCGGATAGACGTCCACGGACGCGAAGGCCGTCTGCCGGCGAGCGTTTGCGTCGAAGGGCGAAATCCGCACCAGCCGGTGCACGCCGACCTCCGCCTTCAGGTAGCCGTAGGCGAAGTCACCTTCGATGCGCAGGGAGACGTTCTTGAAGCCCGCCTCTTCACCCGGCACCTCGTCGTTGATTTCGACCTTCCAGCCCTTGTTCTCGCAGTAGCGGGTGTACATGCGCAGGAGCATGGCCGCCCAGTCCATGGAGTCCGTGCCACCGGCGCCGGCGTTGATGTCCATGAAGCAGCTGCTGCGGTCCTGCTCGCCGGACAGCATGCGCGCCAGCTCCAGCTTGGCGACGTCGCCCTCCAACCCCGAGAGGGAGCCTTCCGCCTCCTGGGTGGTGGCCTCGTCGTTGGCTTCGGCGGCCAGCTCGAAGAGTACCTGCGCGTCATCCAGGCCGCGCATCACCTTGTCGTAGGCACCGACGCTGGCCTCCAGCGTGGACTTCTCCTTCAAGAGCGCCTGCGCCTTGGTGTTGTCGTCCCAGAAGGTGGGCAGCGTGGAGTCGCGTTCAATCAGCGCGATGCGGGACCGCTTGCGGTCGAGGTCAAAGATGCCCCCGGAGCGCCAACACGCGCTCCCTGAGACCGTTGATCTTCTCCATCGAATCGTTCGCCATGGCTTCTTTCCGTGTCCTTTAGGGAGTCTTCAGCGATGCGACGGCATCCCGCCGTCCGGCTGACGCGCGGTCCGCCCTGGGGAGGCGCGCCAGTACTCGATCCAGACCGAATGCGCCCGCCATGCCCAGGGAGATGGGCAGGATGAGCGCGATGAGCCGCCAGTTGTCCTGGTCGAAGGGCGGCAACACCTTGAGCACCACACCCAGCACCCCCAGGGCGGCCAACAGCGTCCACACCTTGAAAAGGCGCGTGCGGGCCTTCTGGCTACCCCACGTCAGCGCCACGCCGAAGGGCAGCGCCAGCAGCGTCAGCGGGTTGGCCAGGAAGAGATTCTCATTGCGGAACGTCACCGTGTGGTCCGTCACCAACCCCATGATGAACAGCGCGGTGCCCGGCAACCCGAGCGCCAGCCCCACCACGGCGTTCTCCAGCCCGAGCAGCAGGCGGGCCACGCGGCTGCCCCGCTGGCGCTCCCACACCGCCAGCCCGACCGCCAGGCCGCCCAGGGCCAGGCCCAACGCGAGAATCCACGGGCCCCACGGGGGTGGCTCCGCTGGCGGACGCTGACGTTGGGAGGATTCGTAGTAGTTCCAGCTCTTCGCCACGAGCGACGCCGGCTGCCCGTCCGCGCCCTTCACCTGGAGCGCCGCGACCTGAGCCTCCAGCTCATCCGGAAGGAAGGCCTCCTCCCACTTCGTGATGGGACGGTCGATTTCGTCGTTCATCATGAAGTCGAGCAGCACGCTCATGGGCGCGTTCACCGCGGTGTAGCGACGGGTGTGCTCGCGCAGCGTCATCCGCCCGGGTGCCCGGTCCGCCTCGCGGAGCTGGCCGCCCGTGGCCACGTCAATCATGTCCCGCAGCCGCGTGACGCAGTTGTCGTTGTAGTGGTGGTACAGGTACTCGCGGTTCTCCGGCAGCACGTTCTCCGCCAGCCGCTTCGCCACGACGACGCGTTGCTCGGGCGTGAGGTTGAGCTCCTGCACGCGGACGTCGCGGTCCTCGGCCTGGTAGTAGCGGAAGGTGCCCCCCACCGACGACTGGCCCACCCAGAACTCCAGCCGGCCCATGGCGAAGCGCGCGAGCATGGCCTCGTCGAAGGAGAACATGCCGTAGTTGTAGAGGCGCGACGTCTGCCGCCGCCGGTCCTCCACCACCAGCGAGCCGTGGCCCCACCAGGACGGCACGTCATCCCCGGGACTGAACGTCACCAGGAGGATGGCCAGGTCCTCGCCCTGGCTTTCTCCCGTGCCCCACGGCGGCATGGAGGCCGCGCGCGCGGGCGCCGCCAGGAGCAGCAGGCCGAGCAGGCAGGAGGCAATGAGTGAGGGGCGGAGCATGACTTGGTCCAACACGCGGGAGGCCGCCTACCTATCACGCACGCCGCCCGCCTCAACGGGATGGATGCTGGATTGTCCAGCGGGGAGCCGGCGGAGGGCCTACATGAGGCTGCGGGCGCGGCGGGCCTTGGCATCCACCTGGAGCGAGTCCGCCACCATGCCCCGCTCGCCCAGGAGCTGTTCCTCCAGGGCCGCCATCCGCTTGGCGTCCCGGGGGCGCTCGTGGTCGTGCCCCAGCAGGTGGAGCAGGCCGTGCGCCAGGTAGCGCGCCATCTCCGATTCCAGCGTGCGGCCGTACTCCTTGGCCTGCCGCTTCGCCGTGTCCAGGGAGATGACCACGTCCCCCAGCGGGCGCGGTCCAGGCGTGCCCTTGGGCAGGTCGCCCGCGGGGAAGCTCAGCACGTCCGTCGCCTTGTCCTTCTGGCGCCAGGTGCGGTTGAGCCGGCGGATGGCCCGGTCGTCCACCAGGGACAAGGACAGCTCCACGCCGGACAGCTTGAGCTGCACCAGGTACGCCCTGGCCCACGAGGTCAGCAGGCGCGCGAAGTCCCGGCCCTGGCCATGCGCCACCTGGATGGTGACGTGGTTCTCCTGCACGCGGGGCGTGGGCGCCTCCATGTGCGCCAGCTCCGGGCGGAACGCGGGCGCGCACACCGACCAGTAGTCACACGCTCCCTGGCCGTCGTTGCGGTACACCACGCGCTTGCCGCGGGGGACCAGTCCGACCTCGCCCGCGGAGATGCGCTCGCGGCGCCCCTCCACCACGATGGTCAGCTCGCCCGTGAGGACGATGAC
This sequence comes from Myxococcus xanthus, assembly GCF_013116825.1. Taxonomy (GTDB): domain Bacteria; phylum Myxococcota; class Myxococcia; order Myxococcales; family Myxococcaceae; genus Myxococcus; species Myxococcus xanthus_B. The sequence goes on along the minus strand of NZ_JABFNS010000020.1, from coordinate 68,350 downwards.
GACCTCGTCGAATTCGGGGCGCTGCGCGGGCTCTGACCACCCGGGAGGCGCCAGCATCCGCGCGACGGACGCGGAGTCCGTGCTGGTGGTGGCCGCGCCCACGAACTCCTCGATGCGCTTGCCGTCATCACGGGGAATCAGCTTCCCCTTGCGCAATCTCACGCCATTGCCCCTTCGTGCTGCGCTCATGCGCCCCCCGCGGTCCGCGCCTTGTCCTTGCCTTCCGCGGGCCGAGGCGCCGCGCCCGCCACCACCAGCGGCGGCGCCTTGCCCCCTCCCACGGCGCCCGCCGGGTAGGCCGGACGCGTATGGTAGATGCCCTCGAGCGTGTGCAGGAAGGACTGCGAGATGAGGTTGAGGTCCTTCAGCGTCAGGTCACACTCGTCGAGCTGACCCTCGGAGAAGATGAGGTTGATGATCTTCTGCACCTGCGCGAGGAGCTTGGGCGTGGTGGGGTCCGTCATGGAGCGCGTGGAGGCCTCCACCGCGTCGGCGATCATCACCAGCGCCGCCTCGCGGAACTGCGGCTTCGGCCCCGGGTAGCGGTAGATGCTCTCGTCGATGGGCGGAGCCCCTTCCTTGCCCTCCTGCTCCTTCAATGCCTTGTGGTAGAAGTACCCCACCGTGCGCGTGCCGTGGTGCTGCGGAATCGCATCCGCCACCAGCTTGGGCAGCCGGTACTGACGGGCCATCTCCAGGCCCTCCGTCACGTGGCGCTTGATGATGACCGCGCTCATCGCCGGCGCGAGCGCGTCATGGCGGTTCTCACCCTTCTGGTTCTCCCCGAAGTAGAGCGGATTCCGGCCCTTGCCGATGTCGTGGTAGTACGCACACGAGCGCGCCAGCAGCGGGTTGGCCCCAATCGTCTCCGCCGCGTTCTCCACCAGCGAGCCAATGATGATGGAGTGGTGATACGTGCCGGGCGCCTGGACGATGAGCTCCTTGAGCGCCGGGTGGTTCAGGTTGGCCAGCTCCAGCAGCTTGATGTCCGACGCGTAGCCGAAGGTGGCCTCGATGAGCGGCGTGAGCGCCATCACCATCACCGGCACCGCCAACGAGGAGCCCGCGAAGGCGCTCACCGCGGTGATGAGGGTGTCGGCCGACAGGCCCTTGCCTTCCACGAGGAAGAGGAAGAGCACCGCCACCAGGTTCACCGCGCCCGTCACCAGACCCGCGCGGAAGATGCCCACGCGGTCCTTCGCCTTCACGATGCGGTCGGCCGCCACCAGCGAACCCACCAGCGTGAAGACGCCGAAGGCCAGCGAGTTGCCCAGCATCACCCCGGTGAGACAGGAGAAGACGAGCGCGAAGAAGAGCGCCAGCTCCTGCGTGAGGATGAAGCGCACCAGCATGGCGCCGGCCGCCACCGGGAAGGCGTAATAGAAGGCCTCGATGGGCAACGCGGTGTAGCGGTCCTGCACCGCGTCCGCGATGGACACCCAGATTTGCAGCAGGCCCAGCAAGCCCAGCAGCAGCAGGCCCAGCAGCACGCCGTCCTTGCGCGTGGGACGGAAGCGCCGGAACGCTGCGCGGCAGAAGAAGTACGTCGAGACGATGAGAAGGACCACCAGGCCCGTGCCGCCCACCTGGAGCTGGACCAGGTCCAGCCGGTCCGTCTCCGCGCGCATGCCGCGCAGGATGACCAGGTGCGACTCATTGACCAGCTCACCGTCGCCAATGACGCGCTGGCCCTTCTTGATGGAGATGACGGCGTCCTTCACCGCCTGGGCCGCCTGGTTCCGGCGCGCGTCCGACTCCGCGATGTTGATGGTGAGGTTCGGCCGAACCAGCCGCTGGGCCAGCCGGAGGATGGCGCGGCGCTGGACGCCTGGCGCATCCGGCATCAGGTTACCGGGCACCGAGGCGAAGCGCTCCATCTCCTGGTGCGCCTCGGGGACGTCCACCACCTGGGTGGAGCCTCCCGACAGGGACTCCTCGGCCTTGTTCACCACGTCGCGGACGGTGAGGCCCTGATGCGCCTCCCGCGCCAGCTCCTCCCGAGAGCCCGCCACATGGATCGCGCCGCGCTCGGAGCGATACGCCCGCTCCAGCACCAGCAGCGTGGCCGTCTCCGCCTCCTGCGAGAAGCGGGTGGCATAGAGCGCCTGGAAGTCCTCGGCTTCCAACACGGCGTCGCGCTTGCCGAAGAAGCGCTCCTGGAGCTCCGCCCGCATCTTCTCGCGGGTGCTGCGCTCCAGCTCCAGCATCTCCGGGGACGCGACGGGCTTGCGCCGGCGGGGCGTTTCGCGCTCCTCGGGTTCCGAATCGGATTGCGCCTCCGCGAGTTCGTCCAGGTGCAGCCGCATGGACGCGAAGGCGGAGCTCACCGTCGACCGCAGCTGCCCCAGGACGGCGGGGTTCAGGTCGTACACCGGCTTGACGGCCGCGCGCGCCTCCTGGCGCCGCTGCTGCGTCATGGCGCGGTGGACGACCTCGTAGTCCCGCGCGGCCTTGAAGCCGGCGGGCGAGCTGGCTCGGAACGGCTTGCCGAGGTTCTCCTCCGCCAGCGCTGGAATCTGCTGGCTGTAGAGGCCCGGCGAGATGACGAAGCCCGCGCCAATGGAGACGGCGAGCAGGAGAAGGACCTGGATGGCGCGCCGCCCCCAGACGCCATTGTCCAGTCCGAGGCGTTCGGCGAGCGCGTCCAGTGGACTGCGCCCGGGGGGCTGCGTTTCCGGTTCGGCCATGGGGATCCTCACCCTAGATAAGGCGTCGCGGATCCTTCAAGGACGCAGCGCCTGGGAATATTCGCGAGGGTGGGATGGGGTACGCCCGCCCGGCAGGGTACGCACGGGTGGGCGTAAGTAGGTATTGGCACCGTTATTCGACGGCAACGGGCTCGGTGGCGGTGGCCGCCGCCGCGGTGGGCGCCCGGGCGGCAGCGGTTGCTGCGTCCCGAGCCGCCTGGGCTTCGCGCTGGGCGACGTCCGCCCGGTCGTAGGCGCGGATGACTTCCTGGACCAGGGGGTGGCGGACGACGTCCACCTCCGAGAACTCCGCGAAGTGGATGCCGTCGATGTTCTTCAACACCGCGCGCGCATGGTTCAACCCGGACATCTTCCCCGTGGGCAGGTCCACCTGCGTCACGTCACCGGTGATGACGGCCTTGCTGTTGTAGCCCAGGCGCGTGAGGAACATCTTCATCTGTTCCACCGTCGTGTTCTGGGCTTCGTCCAGGATGACGAACGCGTCGTTGAGCGTGCGGCCACGCATGAAGGCCAGCGGGGCCACTTCCACCACGCCCTGCTCCAGCAGCTGCGCGGCGCGCTCGGCCGCCATCATGTCGTGCAGCGCGTCGTAGAGCGGCCGCAGGTAGGGGTTCACCTTCTCCTGCAGGTCTCCTGGCAGGAAGCCCAGCTTCTCACCCGCCTCCACCGCGGGGCGCGCCAGGATGATGCGCTTGACCTTGCGCTCCTGGAGGAAGGCGACCGCCATGGCCATGGCGAGGTACGTCTTGCCCGTGCCCGCGGGGCCGATGCCGAAGACGATGTCGTGGGAGCGGATGGCGTCCACGTAGCGCTTCTGGTTGATGCTCTTGGGGGAGATCTGCCGGTTGCCGGAGCTCTTGAGCACCGGGCCCAGCATGACCTCCTGCAAGGACTCCGCGCCGCGGCCGAGCACCTTGATGCCCTGCTCCACGTCCTCCCGGTAGACGGGACGGCCGGCGCGGATCATCTCCTCCAGGTTCTCCAGGAGGCGGACGGAGAAGGCGACGGCGTCGGACGGGCCGGAGAGATGGAACTCGGTGCCGCGTTGTCCCACCCGGACCCCGAGGCGCCGCTCCATCAACTTGAGATTTTCGTTCTGGTTGCCGCAGAGGGCCAGGGCGGTCGCGTTGTCACGAACGTCCACCTTGGCGGAGGCGGTAAGCACTTCGGGCGCTTCCAACGTGGCGGGATTTCGCAATGCGGATTCTTCCTCGGTCTATGTCGCTACGGCTGACACCAACGTAACGCCGCCCCCAGGGCCGCGAAAGACGACTTTGTGTCAGGACTAGCGCAAGGGTGGCAGGAGAATGAACTGCCGAGCGGCCAACCGCCGGTAATAGTACTCTTCCCGCCACGGGTATTTCAGTTCGCCCGGTTTCAACAGTCCAGCCTGAACCAAAGAATCCAGACGTTCGGGCAGCTCACCACGTTCCAGGCGAAACACCTCGAGCGCGGCCTCGATGCGGACGCGCTGGGCCTGGGAAACATGACGTTGAGCCGCTGAGTCCGCCAATACCGCGGCAACGCCCGCTTCGTGGTCCGGACGCACGGCCCGGGGCACCACCAGCACCACCGCCGCCAGCACCCCCATGGTGGCGACGAGGCGCCCCAGCGGCCCCGTCACGCGAGCCAGCAGGCGCTGGTCCCCTGGCGCGGGGGCCGGGGCGCCCTCCGGGAGTATCGGCCGGACGTACTCGCCCTTCACCAGGTTGTAGAGCGCCTTGCAGGTCTCGAACTCGCCCAGGCAGGAGATGTCCACCAGCTTGCGCAAATCCCTCCCGGGCGAGAGCTCATCATAGATGCGCCGCTCCGAGGGGCCGATGGCGCCCAGCTCCCCACCCTCTTCTCCGCGCGGCTGAGGCAGGGCCTTGATGCGCTCGAAGACCAGGTCGTCGCGGTGGATTTTCTGCCGGATGACCGGCCACTCATCCACCATCCGGAAGCCCTCCATGAGCACCGTCTCGGCGCGCAGCGGATGGATGGCTTCCGCGTCCGGCTCCACCGGCTCCTGGATGAATTCGTAGGTGCCCGACTTCCAGGTGAAGAGACGGTAGAGGGTCTCCGTGGCCTGAAGCTGCATCATCGCCTGGAAGCGCTCGGCGGTGAGGGCATGGCTGGAGACGAGCACGTCCCCCAGCCGCTTGAGCGTGCGGCGCTGCGTCTCCAGGGCCGCCTCGAGCTGCGTCTCGGTGATGAGCTCCGAGCGCACCAGCATGGCGCCGATGAGCTCCTTGCGCTTCCGGGTGACGCTCTCCGCCTTGATGATGTGGCCATCGTTGAAGCCGATGCGCACTTCCTGGTCCTTGGCGCGGACGTGGAGCGTGCCCGTCTTCTGCTGCTGCCCGATGAGCTGCAGGATGTCGCCAATACCAAAGTCCTTCAGGGTGCCTTGCAGGGACATCGCCGTTCACTCCCCCCGCCGCAGACGGCGCAGACCGCGCAACGACAGCAGGTGGACACCCAGCAGCAGCAACGCCGCGGGCGCGAGCTTGAGGTAGAGCGGGGCTTCACCATAGGGCCCTCGCACCAGTCCCTGGTGCAGGAGCACCGCGGCCAGCGCGAAGAGGAAACCGAACGCATACAGCGCGCCGCGGACCGGCACACCCGAGGCCACGTGCCCCGCGCCGGATAGCACCGCGCCCAGGGCGTACGCCGCGCGGCCCGTCCAGGCCTGATGCCGCTCCACCTGGAGCTGCTTGCGCGCCCGCAGCTGCTGCGGCACCAGCCCCCGGCGGGAGAAGACGTTGACGCACTGGCCACATTGCTTGCTGCCGATGCCCAGCTCCGGGTCGCAGCGCACGCACACCGCACGGCCACAGCGCTCACACACCTTGGCCGCCTTCAAGCGGTCCCCCAAGAAGCCCCACAGGGCCAGCAGCACCGCCAGCGCCGCGGCCACCGAGGAGGCCATGGGCCCAGGTGGAAGCCCCGGGAGCAGCCAGCGCGACACCTGCGTCTCCACCTGGCGCCCCGCCCCCGTGCCATCCGCGAGCGGAAGCCAGTCGGACTCCCCCAGCTGCGGGGACAGCAGCAGCAGGTTGAGGAGCAGCCGGTCCTCCGGCGGAGGGTCCCGGACCAGCAGCGTTCCATCCAGCGCCTGCGCCGAGGCCATGGCCGTGGCGGCGCGATCCAATTCCTTGCCGACCTCCGAGTCCGGCAGCGTCTTCGCCCTGCGGCGGACCACCTGCGCCAGGTTGTAGTGCGGAGCCGCCAGGTCCGGCGCCGACCGCGAGGCCTGCACGTAGAGCAGCGCCGCACCCTCCGCGTCTCCCAGCGCGACCAGGGTGTTGCCGAAGCGCGTGAGCAGGCGCGCATCCGAGCTCTTCAGCGCCGAGGCGGCCTTGAAGTGCGTCCCCGCCTCTTCCAGCAAGCCACGCCGGGATTCGAAGTACGCCAGCGACAGCACCTCCGCGAACGTCGCCGAGCGGGACTCCATCCGCGCCAGCACGCGCGCCCGCGCCTCCTCGGCGGACAGACCGCCCCGCTCCAGGAGGTACACGTCCTCGGCCGGCGTACCCGCGAACGCGGTGACACGCGCGAGTTGCCCCGCCGCCAACGGCAGGAGCCCCACGCCCGCCACCAGCACCGCCGCCACGACCCGCTCCCTGCGCGAGAGATAGAGGGACACGGTGGCCAGCATCACCAGCAGCGCGGGCAGCACGCCCAGCCCCAGCACCCACGACAGGCTCAAGAGCAGCAGCCCCAGGACCAGGGACTGCCACCGGGAGAAGACTCGCGGCAGCAGGTGGTGGAAGTCATGCAGCGCGTAGCGGACCTTCCTCAGGAAGAACAAGCCCATCAGCAGCACCGCGGTGGCCCCCCAGGCCAGCAGCACCAGGGCGCCCAGGTCCGCCAACGCGGGCCGCCGATAGCGGGCATCCTGCGCCAGTGTCGCCAGGGCCTGCCGCACCTGCCCCAACGAGCGGGACACGTCGCCCGGCTTCTCCAAGGCGTAGAGCTCCGCCAACTCGAAGCGCGCGTAGGGCAGCCCCGGCGACAGCTCGACCGCCACCTCCGCCAGCCGCACCGCGCCGGCCATGTCCCCCGCGCGGCGCCGCACGGCCGCTTCGCGGAGGAAGCCCACGCTCAGGGGTTCCAGGTCCGTGGCGGCCAGCTCCACGCGCAACGTCCGCAGTTCCTTGAGGGCCGCCGCCGCGGCGTCCCGATCATTCGTCGCGCGGGCCTGCCGCCACCGGTTCCAGAGGGCCTCCAGGTCCGCATCCGTCACCCGCGGCGCCAGCACCGGACTCAGCGTCACCGGCCTGGGGGTGATGACCGTGGGTTCCTCGAGCGGCGGAGGACTGGCCGCCGCGGGAGCCCGGCCATTGGCGGGGGCCGATTCGGCGGCCCTGGCATTGCGAGCGGGCGCCCTGGGCGCGTCGTCCGCGTCCTCGGTGGAGGCATCCTCCGCGGCGGGGACGTCTTCTTCCGGCACGTCCTCCGCGTAGGCGGCGTCATCCACCGGATCCATGGACTCATCCCGCAGGTCGGGCTCCATGGGGCCCGGATCCACCTCGGGAAGGCGCGTGGGGGCCTCCAGCTGCGCGGACGCCACGACGGGCACCAGAAGCGTGAAGCCACTGAGAAGGAGGGCAAGAAGCGGCAGGCGGATCATCCAGAGGGTGGATTGTAGGCGACCCAGGGCCAAGCGCGAAAACGAACGCCAGCCCGGCCGCCCACCTGCCGCGTTTGCCGGACAGCACCCGACCCGTGCGTGCTACAGGAACGTGCATGGCGGACACGACGCTGAACCCCGGGGCGGAGCTGGAGCGACTGGTCGACATCATGCGGCGGCTGCGCGCTGAAGGCGGCTGCCCGTGGGATCGCGAACAGGACCTGCGCTCGCTGCGGCCCTACCTCCTGGAAGAGGCCTTCGAGGTCCTGGAGGAGATGGACCGGGTCGCCTACGGCGGCTCCTGGCGGACCTTCTGCGAAGAGTTGGGAGACCTGCTTTTCCAGATTGTCTTCCACGCCCAGCTCGCCTCGGAGCTTGGGGAGTTCTCCCTGGCCGACGTGGCGAAGGCCATTGGCGACAAGCTGGTCAGCCGGCATCCCCACGTCTTCGGCGACGGCCAGCGCATGGAAGGCGCCGAGCAGGTCCTGGACAACTGGGCCAAGCTGAAGGCCGCGGAGAAGAAGCGCAAGACGGGCCGGGAGGGCTCGGTGCTGGACGGCGTCCCCGTCGCCGCCCCGGCGCTGATGCGCGCCGAGCGGCTCACGGAGAAGGCCAGCCGCATCGGCTTCGACTGGCCGGACGTCGCCAGCGTGCGCGCCAAGCTGACGGAGGAGCTGGGGGAGCTGGACGAGGCCATCGCCGCGAATGATCGGGATGCCATCGAGCACGAGCTGGGGGACGTGCTGTTCTCGCTCGCCAACCTCGCGCGCTTCGTCGGAGCCCCCGCCGAGGACGCGCTGCGGATGGCCATCCGCCGCTTCACCGCCCGCTTCCAGCACATCGAGTCCGCCCTCCGCGCCGAGGGTGTCGCCCTGGGAGATGCCACACTGGAGCACATGGAGCGCCACTGGCAGGAGGCCAAGGCGCGCGAAAAGGCCCTGCCGTCCCCGACGTGGGTTCCTCGCGCGCCCGTCACCACGTTGCGGCTGGGCGTGGCGGATCTTCCCGCGCAGCGCGCCTTCTGGGACGCCCTGGCGCCCCGGCTGGGGTGGATCACCCGACGGGCTCCGGCGGCGGAGCAGGCCCTCTATGAAGCCGGGGGCATCCTGATCGCCTTCGAAGCGGCAGGGATGCCCACGACGGGCCTGCGGCTGGCCCTGACGGCCCCCTCCCCGGCGGCGGTGGAGCGGCTCCCCGGCATCCTCGCGGAGATTCCGGGGAGTCGGCTGATCCAGCACCAGGCCGGCCGGCTCACCTTTCAAGATCCCGCGGGGCTGGTGTGGGAATATACGACTTCGGTAGAGTGATTTTCCTCGCAGGTGCCCTCGGCGGGGCGTCCAGAGCCCGGAAATCCCGGCTGGAGGCCCACACCCGCCTTGACGCCTGCGAGGCGTCGCAGTAAGGACGGCCCCTCTTTTTAGCCTGCCATTACCGCTGGAGATTTCTCTTGGCCAACACCAAGTCCGCAGAGAAGCGTCACCGTCAGTCCCTGAAGCGCCGTGCGCGCAACGTCACCGTGCGCGGTGAGGTGAAGACCGCCGTCAAGTCCGCCCGCGAGGCGCTCGGCAGCAAGGATGGGGCGAAGATGACGGACGCCATCAAGTCGGCCGCCAAGGCGCTGAACAAGGCCGCCACCAAGGGCGTGCTGCACAAGCGCACCGCTTCCCGCCGCATCTCGCGTCTCGCGAAGGCCGCCACCAAGGCCGCCCGCGCGCAGGCCTAGTCGAAGCCCCGGGGCCACCTCGCGTGGCCCTGCTTCATCCGTGCAGGCTGCCGGGAGGAGGCCCCTGCCTCCTCACCAGGCGCCCGCGAGCCGGTCGTACCCATCCCGCATCAAGACCTCCGCGAGGCGCTCGAGCGCGACCTGCCGGTTCGCCTCCGCCTCCAGGATGTCTCCGCTCCCCAGCACATAGTCCTCCGAGCCGAAGACCTCCGTCTGCTTGAGGACCTGTCCGTCCTTCACCAAGCGGATCTGCGCGCGAGCGGAGACGCGGAAGAAGAAGCCCGGGCTGGTGCTCTTGCCCACCACGGTCGTGGGCGTGTTCGCCACCGACAGCACCGTGCCCTCCATGCGCCCGTCGCAGGACTCCGCGCTGCCCAGCCGGCCCACGCGGATCAGCTCCTGCCGTAGGAAGCGCGTGAAGACCGTTTCCAGCGTGGGCTCGGGCGTGGCGTTGAGGAAGACGGGCGCGCAGAGGGACGTCACGCCAGCCGGCAGACCGTCTCCGCGAGGCGCCAGGCGGTAGCCACAGCCCGCGGCCACCCACATTCCCACCACCACGCCAATTCGAAGACGCCGGGGTCCGACAGCGCAGGGTCGCGACATGCGCGGCACCCTACCCGGCCCGATCGGCCCGTCAAGACAGAGGGCCACCGTCTTGCGTCGGCGGCAGCGCTGACGACTCACCATCGACAGCCACGCCGCGCACCCGCAGGGCCTCCGCCAACGACGTCCACGCCGCCAACAGCCGCGCGTCCCGGGGAGAGCCCCGCCGCGCCAACCCCAGGGGCCAGCGCACCAGCGCCCCCTGCCGAGGCACCAGGACGAGCCCGTGTGAGCGGCACGTCAACGCCAGCAGGACACCCAGCGCCGCCATGCCCCACCCCAGCACCTTCAGCGCGGCCGGCTGCGCCCACAGGCCCAGCAAGGCGAAGACGGCCAACGCCAGCGCCTCCCGGAAGTAGCGCGACTCCAGCCGCGCCTCCCGCAGCGAGGCCACCTCCACGGGAGGCACCATGACCGAGGGGTGCGGTTGATAGAAGAGCCGCGCCCCCTGGCCGGAGAGCATGCGCCCTCCGCCCAGGTCCGCGACGAAGAACGGCGCCTCCGGTGCCGGGCCCCCGGGAAGGGGCGCTTCGGGAAGCACGGCCTCGCAGGCAATGCACCGCGGGCGGCCCGCGGGTTGGGGCCGCCCACATGCACCACACATGACGAGGACCTCGGCCGGCACCGGTGTCCCCGCTCAGGTCGCGACGAAGTTCACGAGGCGCTTGGGGACGAAGACGAACTTGCGCAGCGTCTTCCCCGCCAGGGCCGCCTGGACTTTTTCGTCCGCTTCCGCCGCGGCGCGAACCTCCGCCTCCGCCGCGTCCGCCGCCACGCGAATCTCCGTGCGCAGCTTGCCGTTCACCTGCACGGCGTAGGGGATGACGTCGTCCACCACCAGCGCCGGATCGAACTCCGGCCAGGCCTGCGCGACGGTGAAGTCCTTGCTGCCGTAGGCCTCCGCGATTTCGTCCGCGATGTGCGGCGCGAACGGCGTGAGCACCGCCGCCAGCAACCGCACGGCCTCCGCCATGGCGGCCTTCTCCGCGGCCGTCTCAGGCGTCCCCTGTGCGTGGAGCGCGTTGAGGCCCTCCATGATGCCGGCGATGGCCGTGTTGAAGGACAGGCGCTCGATGGCCTCCCCCACCCGCTTCAGCGTCTTGTGGGCGGCGCGGCGGATCTCCAGCGACTTGCCCTCGTAGGGCCCGTCATGGGTGGCACCCGCGGCCGCCGCCTGGTGCGTGGCGGCCAGCGCCCAGACGCGCTTGAGGAAGCGGAACACGCCCTCCACCTGCTCGTCGGACCAGTCGAAGTCCCGCTCCGGCGGGCCCGCGAACAGCACGTAGGCCCGCGCCGTGTCCGCGCCGTACTTCTGGACGATGGAGGCAGGCGCCACCACGTTGCCCCAGCGCTTGGACATCTTCCGGCCATCCGGACCGTTGACGATGCCCTGGGTGATGAGCCGCGTGACGGGTTCGTCCACGGGGCTCAAGCCCAACAGCTTCATCACCCGCGTCCAGAAGCGGAAATAGAGCAGGTGCATCACCGCGTGCTCGGGCCCCCCCACGTAGATGTCCACGGGCAGGAAGCGCTGGGCCTCCTTCGGGTCGAACGGCGCGGCGTCGTAGTGCGGGGACAGGTAGCGCGCGAAGTACCAGCAGGAGTCAACGAAGGTGTCCATCGTCTCCGCCTCGCGCCGGGCAGGCCCGCCGCACTTCGGACACGAGGTGTTCACCCACGAAGCCACCTTCGCCAGCGGCGGCTCACCCTTGCCGGTGAGCACCGCCTGGGTGTCGATCTCCGGCAGGCGCACGGGCAATTGTGCCACCGGCACCGGGATGCCGTTGCGCTCCGGGTCGCACTTCTCGCAGTAGACGATGGGGATGGGCGTGCCCCAGTAGCGCTGGCGGCTGAAGCCCCAGTCCTTCTGGCGGTACGTCACCGTCGCCTTGCCCTTGCCGTCCTTCTCCAGCGACGCGGCCATGGCCTGACGCGCCTGCTCGGACGTCTGGCCCGTGTAGGCGCCGGAGTCCTCCAGCACGCCGTACTCCGTATAGGCCGCCTCCAGCTTGTCACCCGGCGGGAGCTTGTCACCCGACGCGGGCTGGATGACGACCTTCACCGGCAGGCTGTACTTGCGCGCGAAGGCGAAGTCGCGCTCGTCATGCGCGGGCACGCTCATCACCGCGCCGGTGCCGTAGTCGCTCAGCACGAAGTTGGCGATCCAGATGGGGACCGCCTGGCCGGTGAAGGGATTCTCCGCGTAGGCGCCCGTAAAGACGCCTTCCTTCTCCGTGCCCTCGCCCAGGCGCTCCGTCTTGGACTGGGCGGCCATGCGCCTGGCGAAGGCGTCCACCTCCGCGCGGCGCTCCGGCGTTGTCACCTGGGCCACCAGCTTGTGGTCCGGCGCCAGCACCACGTAGGTGCAGCCGAAGATGGTGTCGATGCGGGTGGTGAACACGCGCAGCGCGGCGTCGTGCCCCTGCACGCGGAAGTCAGCCTCGGCACCGTCCGAACGGCCAATCCAGTTCCGCTGCGCGGCGGTGATGCGGTGGGGCCACTCCTTGAGCGTGTCCAGCGCGTCCAGCAGCTCCTGCGAGAACCGGGTGATGCGGAACGCCCACTCGGGCATCTCCTTGTCCACCACGGGGGAGTCGCAGCGCTCGCAGACGCCGTCCTTCACCTGCTCGTTGGCGATGACGGTGTGGCAGCCGGTACACCAGTTCACCTTGCTGAAGCGGCGATAGACGAGCCCACGCTCCAGCATCTGGATGAAGAACCACTGGTTCCAGCGGTAGTACTCGGGATCGCTGGTGTTGACCTCGCGCTCCCAGTCGTAGCAGTAGCCCAGGCTTTTGATTTCCTTCTTGAAGGACGCGATGTTCTCGGCCGTGCGCACCGCCGGGTGCACACCATCCTTGATGGCCGCGTTCTCGGCCGGCAGGCCGAGCGCATCCCAGCCCATGGGATGCAGCACGTCGAAGCCCTTCATCCGGAAGTAACGTGCGTACACGTCCCCGAGCAGGTAGTTGCGGACATGCCCCATGTGCATCTTCCCGCTGGGGTACGGCAGCATCTCGAGCACGTACTTCTTGGGTGCACCGGGGCGGCTGCCTGCCCGGAAGATGCCCGCGTCGTCCCAACGGGTCTGCCACTTACCTTCAATCGCCTGCGGCTCGTAACGCTCGTTCATCACCATACCCATCGAGTCTCTTAGAGGAGGGACGTGCCCCAGGCAACAGTCTCGCCCGGAGAAATCCGTCCCGAACGTACGGCGGCACCAGGAGCGGCTGACGGGGGGCCCCGGGGCCTGGCCGCGTCCCGGGTCGGAGTCGCGCAGCGCCCCCCTGAGGACAGACGCAAGCCCGGCGGGCTCCAGCAGCAGGCAAACATTCCCGCCAACTTGAATTCAAAGATTAACAATAAAAGTGAGGATATGCCGTTGACGGCCAATCGTTGACCCAGTGACGATTCGCTTCACCGGCATCCTGCCTTGGGGGGAGCCGTCCATCCGCAGCGAGTGAGGACCGAATGACGCTGAGAAGGGCGTTGATTCCGGGGTGCGTGTTTGCACTCTTCTCGTTGGAAACGTTGGCGCAGGACGAAAATATCGCGCCACCCGCAGCCGAAGCACAGACACCGGCGGCACCCGCGCCAGAGGTTGCGCCGCAGCCGGCGCCCACGGCCCCCGCGCCCGCGCCCGCGCCGGTGAGCGGGCGCACGGTGAAGGGCCGCGTCGCGGACCGGCTCACCAACGAGGGGCTGCCCCTGGTGCGCGTCATCATCAAGGGCACCACCCAGGGCGTGGAGACGGAGCTGGACGGCACCTTCACCCTGCCCAACGTCCCCGCCCGCGCGGTGACGCTGCTCTTCTCCAGCCAGGACTACGGCGAGCGGGAGGTGCAGATTGGCGCCAACCAGCGCACCGTGGAGGTCGCGCTGGAGAACATCTTCTCTGAGGAGATGGTGGTGGTGGGCCGCGCCAGTGAAGTGGCGCGAAAGAACCTGGCCAACTCGGTGGCCTCGGTGAACGCCGAGGAGATCAACCGCGCCCCCGCCCAGACGGTGGACCAGGCGCTCCAGGGCAAGGTCGCCGGCGCCAACATCCAGAGCAACGGCGGCGCGCCCGGCGGCGGCCTCCAGCTGCGGCTGCGCGGCGTGTCCACCATCAATGGCTCTACCGCTCCGCTCTACGTCATCGACGGCGTGCTCGTCAGCGACGTGGCCATCGCGTCCGGCATGTTCGCCGTCACCCGGTCCGTGACGGGCTCCAACCCCAATCCCACCCAGGACAACCAGGTCAACCGCATCGCGGACATCAACCCCAACGACATCGAGAGCATCGAGGTCCTCAAGGGTGCTTCCGCCGCCGCCATCTACGGCTCCAAGGCCGCCAACGGCGTGGTCATCATCAACACCAAGCGGGGCCGCTCCAGCGAGCCGGAGTTCGCGGTGACGCAGCGCCTGGGCATGTACACGGCGCTCAACAAGCTCGGCACCCGCCGCTTCAACAGCGTGGAGGAGGTCACCGAGACGTTCGGTGAGGATGCGGCCCAGTACTACGTGCCGGGCAGGCGGTTCGACCACGAGTCCGCGCTCACGGGCCGCCGCGACCTGTCCTCGGAGACACTCGCCAGCGTCAGCGGCGTGGCGGGGAACACGAAGTACTTCGCCTCGGCGCTCATCAAGAACGACGAAGGCATCATCGCCAACACCGGGTACGAGAAGCAGTCCTTCCGCCTCAACCTGGGACAGAAGTTCGGCGACGCGGTGGACGTCAACGTCGCCACCAACCTGGTCCACTCGCTGGGGCAGCGCGGTCTGACGAACAACGACAACGCGACCATCAGCAACTATATGGTGCTGCCCTACTCGCCGGAGTTCCTGCCGCTGGGGGCCAGCTCGGAGGGCATCTACCCGCTGAACCCCTTCCTCGGAAACCGCGCCAACCCGCTGCAGACGGCCGCGCTGGTGAAGAACGACGAGGACGTGTGGCGTTTCATCGGCTCCGGCGACCTGACGTGGCACCTGTGGAAGTCGGACGCGCACCACCTGCGCGTGCTGGCCAACGCGGGCGTGGACCGCTTCCAGCAGGAGAACTCGCTGTTCTTCCCGCCCGAGCTCAACTTCGAGCCGCTGGATGACGGCATGCCCGGCTCGTCACTCTTCGGAACCAGTCAGGTGCGCAACCTGAACTCCGGATTGAACCTGGTGCACACCTACAAGCCCGTGTCCGGCGGCCTGGTGGCGACCACGTCCGGTGGTGTCCAATTCGAAGAGCGCAACATCGACTCCGTCTACATCGTCAGCAGGAACCTGAACGCGGGCCAGCCGAACGTGGACAGCGGCACCGCGGTCAACCTCCGCCAGAACCGCTCGCTGGTGAGGGACCGGGGCTACTACGTCCAGGAGGAGCTGCTCCTGCTGGACGAGCGGCTCACGCTGGTGGGCGCCCTTCGCGGCGAACAGAGCAGCGCCAACGGCAACCCCAACGCCCTGTACCTGTACCCGAAGCTGGCCTCCGCCTACCGCGTCCCCTCGTTCCACCCCCAGGTGAACGAGTTCAAGGTCCGCGCGGCCTACGGCGAGACGGGCAACCTGCCGCTGTACGGCATGAAGTTCAACGGACTGCGAGCCACGGGCAACATCGCCGGAAACCCGGGTCTGGTGGGCAGCGGTATCGCGGGTGACCCGACCATCCAGCCGGAGCGCCAGCGCGAACTCGAGGCCGGCGTGGACGCCCTCCTGTTCGGGGGCGACGTGGTCGCGGAAGTGTCCATCTACCAGCGCAACATCAGCAACCTGCTGCTCCAGCGGGCCCTGGCGCCCTCCGGCGGATTCACCACGCAAATCTTCAACGGCGGCGCGCTGCGCAACCGTGGCGTCGAGGCCATGCTCCAGGTGACGCCCGTGCGAGGCAACTTCGAGTGGACCAGCGCCGCGACGTTCGCCCTCAACCGCAGCCGGGTGACCGACCTGCCCGTGCCCGCGTTCCTCTCGGGAGGCTTCGGGACCGCGCTGGGCGCCTTCCGCATCGAGGAGGGCGCGTCGGCGACGCAGATTGTCGGCAACGACGGCGTGGATGAGAACGGCAACCCGATTGTCCGGAAGATTGGCGACACCGAACCCACCTTCCGCATGTCCTTCACCAACAACCTGAAGTTCCAGGACTTCAGCCTGTCCTTCCTGTTCGACTGGCAGCAGGGCAGCGACATCATCAACCTGACCCGGTACATCTACGACGATGCCGGAACGTCACCGGACTACACGACGGGCGGACGCGAGCGCATTGCCCGAAGCCGCACGCATGCGAGCGCGTACCTGGAGGACGCCAGCTTCCTCAAGCTGCGCGAGGTGACCCTCATGTACAACCTGCCTCGCGACTGGGTGACCCTGGTGCCCGGCGTGAAGACGGCCCGGCTCAGCGTGAGCGGACGCAACCTCCTCATGTTCACCCGCTACTCCGGGCTGGACCCGGAGGTGAGCAACTTCGGCAACCAGGCCATCGCCCGCAACGTGGACGTGGCCCCCTTCCCTCCCAGCCGCAGCTTCTGGACGTCCATCGACGTCGGGTTCTGAGCCATGAACATCCACTTCACCAAGAAGGCATTCGTGGGGCTGTGCACCGTCCTGGGCCTGAGCGGCTGCGGGAGCATGGACGTCCCCGACTTGAACAACCCCAGCATGGACGACTTCCGTGAGCGCCCCTCACGCCAGGCCGTGCTCTCGGCGGCCACGGGTCTGCTCGTGGGTCATCGCGCCACCGTCGCGCCCGTCAACGGCTACGTGGCCCAACTGGGTATCATCGGCCGCGAGGCGTATGTCTTCGACCCCGCGGACCCGCGCGCCGTCAACGAACTGCTGGGTCCCACCCTGGACCCGGGTGGCCCGGCGTTCGGCGGCAATCACTGGACCTCACCTTATCTGAACATCCGCAACGCCCACTCCGTGCTGGATGCCTTGGACAAGGTTCCCAACACGTCCGATGCGGAGAAGGAGGGCATTCGCGGCTTCGTGAAGACGATGCAGGCCCTGGACTTCCTCATCGTCATCAACACGCGCGACACCCATGGGGCGCCCATCGACGTCAACCTCCCCATTGGGGAGCTGGCGCCCTTCGCGAGCAAAGAAGAGGTGTTCGAACGCATCGCCTTGCTGCTCGACGAGGGCGCCGCCCACATGGAGAACGCGGGCGACACCTTCGCCTTTCAGCTCAGCCCGGGCTTCGCGGGATTCAACACGCCCGCGACCTTCCGGCGGTTCAACCGCGGGCTCGCCGCGCGGGTGGCCGTGTACCGGGGCCTTTATCCCGAGGCGCTCACCGCCCTGGGTGAGTCCTTCCTCAACGCGACCGCGTCGCTGGACCTGGGCGTCTACCACGCCTTCGGGACGAACCCGGGCGACACCGCCAACGGCCTCTTCAACCGCAATATCTACACGCACCCGTCGATCGTCACCGACTCGGAATTCCAAGAGGATGGCACCACCTTGGATGACCGCGTCGTCCGAAAGCTCCAACGCCTCGACAAGACCGCGACCGCGGCGGGAGGACGGCTGGCGACGGATTGGAAGTTCCGCATCTACACCTCCAACAGCACGCCCCTGAGCATCATCCGCAACGAGGAGCTCATCCTCCTGCGCGCGGAGGCCAACATCGGTCTGCGGAACTTCGGGCCGGCCGCGGACGACCTCAACTTCATCCGCACCACGTCGGGCCGGCTGTCCCCCCGCCTGGACATCGATGAGACGAACGCCCTGGACGAGCTGCTGAAGCAGAAGCGGTACTCGCTCCTGTTCGAAGGCGGCCACCGGTGGATCGACCTGCGGCGCTATGGGCGGCTCGACACGCTGCCCCGCGAGTTGGATCCGGAGTTCGAGCCTCACGAGCGCTTCCCCGTCCCCGCGGCGGAGATGAACGCGCGGCAGTAGGCGCTGCTGGCAATCCCTGAAGCTCCAGGTGCACGGCAGTCAGGCGTGCACCTGGAGCGCGGGCGCTCAACCGCCCTGCTTCAGCCCGGCCCGTTCGGCGACGAGCGCCCCCAGCGCGGACCAGTCCCAATCGCCGTGGCCCTGCGCGACGCCTCCCAGGAACTGGTCCTTCACGAGGCTGGCCAGGGGCATGGGCACCTCGGCGGTGCGCGCGGCGCCCAGGACGAGCTCCACGTCCTTGAGGCCCAGCCGCATCTTGAAGCCCGCCGGGCTGTACTTCTCCTCGGCGATGAGCTGCGCGTACCCCTCGAAGATGGGTGAGCGCGCGAAGACGGACTGGAAGACCTCCAGGAACACCTTCGGCTCGATGCCACACTTGCGCGTCAGGGCGAAGGACTCGGCGAGCGCCTCCATCATCGACGCGATGAGGAAGTTGCCCGACAGCTTCACGACGTTGGCCGCCGGGGCACTTTCACTCAGCACGGTGAGGCCGCGCCCCAGCGCCTCCAGCAGCGGGCTGCAGCGGTCCACGTCCTGCTTTGGACCGGCGGCCACCACCCACAGTTGCTTCGACGCCGCGGCGGTAGGGCGGCCGAACACCGGCGCGGAGAGATACCGCTGGCCGGCGCTCGCATGCGCCTCCGCCAACCGTTCGGAAAGCGCCACGGAGAGCGTGCTCGACGAGACGTGCACCGCGCCCGGCGCCAGCCCCGCCAGGAGGCCGTCCTGGCCGAACACCGCGGAGGTCACTGCCGCATCGTCCGCCAGCATGCTGAAGACGACCTCCGCGCCGCGAGCCGCCTCCGCGGGGCTGCGGGCGACGCGCGCCCCCTTCTCCTTCAGCGGCGCGGCCTTGGACTCGGTGCGGTTCCACACCGTCAGCCCGTGCCCCGCGGCCGCCAGGCTCGCCGCCATGGGCAGTCCCATGTTGCCCAGGCCAATGAATCCCACCTTCATGCGCGTCTCCTCTCCGGAAACGGCCCGGATAATCCGCGCCCGGGAGCCCCACCACCGCAAAGCACGCGCACGTCCAGGAGCGAACGCGGGACGCCCTACTCTGGCCGGTCCTCGGAGACATCCAGGCGCTCGAAGGCGCGGCCCAGCGCCATGACGCCCAGCCACACCTCTCCCACCAACACCCCCGCCGCGACGAAGCCCGCCACGGGCAGGGCCCAGGGGCCCAACAGCGCCGACACAGGGAGGCCCACCACGAGCGCCACCAGCCCCGCGGGAATCAACCCCACCAGCATCACCACCAGCGTGCCCACGACAGCCAGCAGGCGCTGGCCCATCGCCTCGATGCCGCGCGCCCGCTCGCCTGTGTCCGCCGGCACCCACGAGGGAAAGAGGACCACCGCCGCGTTCTGCACGAAGAGGCCCGACAGCGACACGGCCGGAAGCAGGAACGCCAGCGCCAGCCCTCCTGGCCACCACCACCCGCCCAGGCGCGACGCCTCCACGCCGGGCCCCAGGACGAGCGCCACCGCCAACAACGCGAGCTGAAACGTGGCCAGGGCCAGCGAGGATGCCGCCAACTGCGCGCGCACCACCTGCCGTCCTGTCAGCGGCATGGCGCGCAGCAGGTCCAACTTGGGCAGGTCCATCCGCAGGTCCATGCGGAACGCGCTCGGCCCCACCACCGTCAGCATCACCGACAACGCCAGCGCCACCGGCCCGAGCACCCGCCGCGTGTCCGTGAACAGACGCGTGTCGCCCATCATCGCCGCGATGGCGCCGCCCAGGATGATGAAGGCGAGGAACACCGCGAACCCGCCCCCCATCCGCTTGCGCGCAATCAGGTTCTTCCAGATGAGCGCCACCTCCGGCCGGCCTCGAGGCAGCAGCCGGAATGGAGGGCGGCTCAACGTGAGCGAGCCCACCCGCGTCATCCGCCCCGAGGCCCGCAGCATGCGCTCCCGTGAGCGGGACTCCGCGCGCACCACCGCCGTCTCCTCGAACGGAACTTCGGCCCAGAGCACCCAGCCGTAGTGCGCCGCCATCAGCGCCAACGCCGGGGGCAGGGCCCACAGGAAGTCGCTCACGCTCTGCGCCAGCGCTGGCGCCACCAGCAGCCGGCCCGGCCACAACACGGCCGCCACGCCGGGAGACGCCATCAGTGCCTGCAACCACCCGCGAAGCGCGCGGCCTGACGACAGGTCCTCCGGCACCGGGTGCTCTCGCAGCGAGGTGAACACCGCCAGCGCCACGAGCGCCAGGACACCCCCCACCGCGCCCCAGCGGGCCACCTGGCCCCAGAGGCCCCATGCCGACAGCCGCGTGCGCACGAAGGACGCCGCCGTCGAGTGCAGATAGAGCGTGCCCAGGGCCAGACACGCGCCCACGAAGAAGAGGACGGGATGCGGGCTGATGGTCCTCCCGAGGAACAGCGTGGCGAACAGCGCGCCCAGCGACGTGCCCAGGAGCCCGCGCACCAGCTTGTATTGCAGCAGGGCCCTGCGAGGGACGGGCGCGGGGAAGAGCTGCACCACCTCCGTCTCCGAGAACGTCAGCGACGGCCGGTCCCGGCCCAGCGCCCACGCGGCGAACAATGTCCCCAGCGCGGAGCCAATCAGCGACAGCTCGGCGAACAACCGTACGCCTTCGGACACCGTGCCCACCGAGCCACGGAAGTCCAAACGCCGGAAGAAGACGGAATAGAGATACGCCGCGCCCACCAGCGCGCCCAGGAGGTAGCGCGGCTTGCGCAGCCGCTCCAACTGCCGCCGGATGCGATTGCGCCAGGTCGCGGCCCAGAGGAAGGCCACCGCGCGAGGGAAGCTCACGGCGCCTGCGTTCCCGCGCTGGTGATTCGGACGAAGAGCTCTTCCAGCGAGGCGTGCTCCCCTTCCGCGCCACTCAGCCGCGCGCGGATGTCTTCCAGGCTGCCCAGCGCCATGGCCTTGCCGCCCGCGATGACGAGCAGCCGGTGGCACAGCTCCTCCACCAGCGGCAGCAGATGCGAGGACAACACCAGGGCCGCGCCCTCCTCCGCCCGGCGCCGCAGCGACGCCTTCATCCGCCGGATGCCGATGGGGTCCAGGCCGGTGAGTGGCTCGTCCAGGAGGATGAGCTTGGGCGAATGCAGGAAGCCACAGGCGATGGACAGCTTCTGCTTCATGCCTCGCGACAGCTCGCCCGGCAGGGACTTCTCCTTGCCCGTCAGCTCCATCTCCTCCAGCAGCGCGCGGCCCCGCTCCTCCCAGTCCTCCACGCCGTAGAGCCGCGCCGTGAAGTTCAGGTGCTCCCACACCGTGAGGTACTCGAAGAAGCGCGGCTCATCCGGCAGGAAGGCCAGCGCGCGCTTCGCGTCCACCGGCGTCCGCGACAAGTCATATCCTGCGACCAGGATGCGGCCTGAACTGGGCGGCAGGATGCCCGCCAGGCACCGCAGCGTGGACGTCTTCCCCGCGCCGTTGGGCCCCACCAACCCGAGCACCTCGCCGGGCGCCACCTCGAAGGTGAGCCCCTGCACGGCCTTCACCTCGCCGTACGCCTTCTCCAGGCCCTCCACCCGCAGGACGGAATCCATTCGTGCGCGCTCGCCTTCAATCCAGCTTCAGCAGGTCCCGAACGGTATCCAGCACGACCTTCGCCTGCACGGGTTTCACCAGGTACGCGCTCGCGCCCAGCTTCATCGCGCGCTCCCGGTCCGCCGCCGCCCCCTCCGTGGTGACGACGATGATGGGGACGTTCCGGTGCTCGGTCGCCTGCCGGATGTGGCTGATGAGCTTCAGCCCGTCCATCAGCGGCATGTTGATGTCCGTGAGCACCAGGTCGAAGCGACCCTGCGTCAGCTTCTTCAAGCCCTCGGCGCCGTCCTGGGCCTCGGTACACACCACGCCGGACAGGCGCTGCAACGCGTACATGATGCTGCGCCGCATGGCCTGCGAGTCATCCACCACCAAGGCTCGGATCTGCTGCGTCATGGGCCGGGGACGTTAGCACCCGTGCGCCAGGGGCCGGAGTTTCAGCGCCGCCGCCGCGCCAGGGCCGCGAGCGCCGGGCCGATGTCGCCCAGTGGAATCACCCGCTTCACCGCCCCGGTGGCGATGGCCTCCCCCGGCATGCCGAACACCACCGAGGTCTCCTCCGACTGCGCCCAGACCTCGCCGCCAGCGCGCTGCACCGCGCGCGCGCCCTCTGCGCCGTCGGCGCCCATGCCCGTGAGCACCACCCCCAGGGCCTTGGCGCCGAGCACCTGCGCCATGCTGACGAAGAGGCGGTCCACGCTGGGCGCGTACTTGTCCACGGGCGTGGGCGGCGGCGTGTGCAGTTCCAACTTGGAGCCCCGCTCTGCCACCACCATGTGCCGCCCGCCTGGAGCGATGTACACGTGCCCGGGCTGTATCAGGTCCCCGTCACGGGCCTCCGTCACCGAGAAGGGACCGATGCGGTCCAACCGGTCCGCGAAGGCGCGGGTGAACTGCGGCGGCATGTGCTGGCAGACCAACACGCACGGCGTGGGCTCCGCGGCCAGTCCCTCCAGCACCCGCTGCACCGCGGGGGGCCCCCCCGTGGAGGCGCCCACGGCCACCACCAGCGGCGGCTCGCCCGCAACCGCCATGGCGCGAGCCCCTGGCGCCGCGTGCCGGTAGCCAGGGCGCACGTGCCGCGCCGCCCGGACCTTCTCCAGCAGCTCCACCCGAAGCGCCTCCATCGCCGCGAACGTCGCGTGCTGCGGCTTGGCGATGAAGTCGAACGCCCCCAACTCCAGCGCCTTGAAGACATCCGAGCGGTGCGAATAGCTGGAGATGACGATGACGGGCGTGGGCGCCGTGCGCATCAACAGGCGGAGGAACGTGTACCCCCCGAGCTTCGGCATCTCCAGGTCCAGCGTCACCACGTCGGGCTTCAGGTCCACGACCTTCTTCAGCCCCTCTTCGCCATCCGCGGCGCGGTCCACCACTCGCACGTCTGGCTCCGACTCCAACATCGTGGAGAGGGTGCGCCGGTTGTGGGCCGAGTCGTCGATGACCAGTACGGAGATGACGCCCTTGCTGCTCATCGACGCGCTCCTTCATCCAACTCCGGCCTCCGGTACACCAGGTCCCCGCGCAGGTGAACGAACTCGAAGTCCGAGCCCAGGTTCAGCAGGTTCTCTGAGTGTCCCAGCAGCAGGTACCCCCCTGGCACCAGCCGGTCCCGAACGATGCGCAGGAACTTCCGGCGTGCCGCCAGGTCGAAGTAGATGAGCACGTTGCGGCAGAACACCACGTCCATGCGTGGCACCAGTTGGCTACCCACCTCGTCCAGCAGGTTGTGGTGGCCAAACGACACCCAGGCGCGCACTTCGTCCCGGACGCGCACGCGGCTGTTGCCCAGCGAAACGAAGTGGCGCTCCAGCAATTCCGGCGAGGTGGCGCGCAGCGCGGAAGGCCCGTACTCCGCTCGCCGCGCCATGGCCAACACACGCCGGGAGATGTCGGTGCCCAGGACCTCCACGTCCCAGTCGTCGAAGCGGCGGCTGTCCTTGAGGAGCATCGCCAGCGTGTAGGCCTCCTCCCCGGACGAGCACCCCGCGGACCACACCCGCAGACGCCGCAGCCGCGCGTTGCGCTGCGCCACCACCGGGAGCAGTTCGTCCGTGAAGGCCTTGAGCTGCGTGGGCTCGCGGAAGAAGTACGTCTCGTGAGTGGTGAGGGACTCGACGGCCGCCTCCAGTTCGGCGTGCCGGTTGGCGTCGTAGCGCAGGTAGCGGTGGTACGCGCCGTAGTCCGGCAGCCCCAGCAACTCCAGCCGGGGCCACAGCCGGCGCTCCATCACGAACTTCATGTCCTCGTGAACCAGGATGCCGCAGTGCGAATAGACATGGTCCCGGAGGAGACGGAACTCCTCCGCTGACATCTCCGGACGTCCGTCGTCGAAGCGTGCCATGGAGCCCTCTCAGCGCCGGAGCAGGCGCTCCACGGCGTCGGAGAGGGCTCGCTGCGCCAGGGCGTCCGACTCCGCCTCCAGCGCCTCCCGGGCGGCGGACAGGCACTCCGGCCCCGCCGAATCTCCCAGCACCCGCGCCGCCGCCGCGCGGACATCCCAGCGCGCATGACGTAGCAGGGACAGCGCCATCGTCACCCCCGCCGAAGACTCCGCCCCCGCCACCAGCGCCGCCTTCACCACCTCCACGTCCGGGTGCCCCGCGGCCTCCCTCAACACCCCTGGGCCCGCCGCTCCCATCCGCGCCAGGGCCCGCACCGCGGCCACCGCCAGCGCGCCATCCGCGTCCCGCGTCAGGGCCACCAGGTCTGGCACCCGGTCCAACGCGCCGCAGTCCCCCGCCGCCTCCACCGCGGCCACCCGCACGGAGGGGTCCTCGTCCATCAGGACGGGTGACAGGAGCGCGCCCGCGTCAGGTCCGCCCAGTCGCGCCAGGGCCCGCGTGCCCGCGATGCGCACCGGCACGGACTCATCCGCGAGCGCCGCGCGCACCACCTCCCGGCCGACGTCGCCCTCCAGCTCGCACGCCGCCACCGCCGCCGCAGCGCGCCACCGAGGGTCCTCGTCTCGCGCCAGCCGCTTCAACGTGGGCAGGGCCGGCACGCCACCCACACGGGCCAGGGCGGCGACCGCCGCGGGCGTGGCCCTGCGCGCCACGGCGTCCTCCAACGCCTCCAGCACCTCCGGCCGGCACGACTTCGCCAGCCCGGCCAGGGAGCGCGTCGCCGCGCCCGCGAGGGATGGCTCTTCCAGCAGGGCGACGAGCGGAGACACCGCCGAGGCCGCGCCTGTCCGCCCCAAGGCACGCACCACCACCGCGCGAAGCTCGTCCTCCACCCACTCCAGCAACGCGCACAGCGGCGCCGCCGCCGAGGCGTCGACCAGGTCCACCAGCGCTTCGGCCGCGGCGGCCCGCGCCGGCAGGGACAGGTCCGGCAGGCGATGAAGCAAGGTGCGCCCGCCGTCAGGCCCCAACCTGCCCAGCGTGTGCAGCACCTCGCGCAGCAGCCGCGCTTGGCGCGCACACTCCGCCACGGGCACGGCCAGTGAAGCATCGCCCAGCGAGGCCACTGCCACCAACGTGCCCGCGCACACCATGACGTCCTCGGACGCCAGCGCCTCGGTCAGTCGTGGCGTCATACCGGGCAGGGGCAAGAGCGCCTTCCGCACCACCGCTTCGAGCTCCCCACGCCGCGCCCCCGCGGCACGCGCGGCCTGGGTTCCCAGCGCGGACAGCGCCGCCTCCCGCACCGAGCGCAACTCCGACGTGAGCCCCTGGCAGATGCGCACCGTCGCGTCCGCATCCGGAATGAGGCCCAGCATCCGGTAGGCGCTCCGTTGAAGCCGAGGGTCCTCCAGCAAGGCCTTCACCACCGGCAGGGGCGCCGCATGCCGCAGGAGCGTCAGTCCTTCCAGGGCGGACAGGCGAAGCAGCGGCTCCGGCTCGGCCAGCAGCGCCTCCAGCGCGGTGACGGCTTGCGCGCCGCCGATGCGTCCCAGCGCCTCCGCCGCGGACACACGCACGTTGAGGTCCGCGTCCGAGAGCGAACGCACCAGGGGGCCCTCCGCCTCGCGCTGCCCCAACTGCCCAAGGATGTCCGCGGCGAACTTGCGCTGGTCCGGGTCCGGATGGGCCAGCAGGTCCACCAACGGGCCCAGCGCGGCACTGCCCAACCCCGCGAGCACCTCCGCCGCCGCGTTCCGAGCCCCCGTCTCCCCTCGCTCCCCCAGCACGGAGATGAGCCGCGCCGCGAGCTCGCTCGAGGCGGGCATCCGCTTGAGGGCCTCCGCCGCGACGTGGCGCACGCGCCAGCTCTCGTCATGCAAGCCGACGACGAGAATCTCCAGAACGCCCGCGGCGCATGGGTCCAGCGACTGGAGTGCGAGGTAGCGCGCCTCTTCCTCGACCGGGGGCTCGGAGTGGGAGCTCACGTGTCGAAGACCTGGTCAGAGCCTGGCTGGAGGTAGAACCAGAGGGCGTAGGCCCCCAGGGCCGTGCCCAGGGGAACATTGGGAATGGCGAGGATGCCCAGCACCAGCGTCAGCGTCCTCGACCACGCTTTGCGGTTCAGCAACCCGAAGCCGGTGATGACACCCGGCAACCCCAGCAGCGCCAGACACCCGCCCGCGCCCATGCCCACGGCAACAATCAGCGCCCGTTCCTCGGGCTTCGCGCTTGGCAACATCCCGCCCATCACCCCGAAGGACAGCATCACTCCCACGGCGATGAGCACCGACAGCCCGTTGATGACGATGAAGAGGATGCCGAGGATTCTGCGGTGCTGCTCCAGTCCTTGATGGCCCATCTCAATCCCCCATGTGTGCGCCTACGTCGTGTTCCTTGATGACTCGCGCTCCAGCTCCACGCGCAGCAAGGCCTTGAGGTCCAGCAGCAGCCGGAGCCGGTCCGGTGGTCCACAGACACCGACGACAAAGGGCGTGTGTCCCGCCACCCTCAGCGCGGGCGCGGGCTTGATGTCGCCGCGCCGCACGCGCAGCACCTCCGCCACCCGGTCCACCTTCACCGCCACGCGCCGCGTGCCCAGCTTGCACACCAGCAGCCGCGTCTTCGGCGTCTCCGGCCCCGGCGCGCCCAGGAGCCGGCACCGCAGGTCCACCACCGGCAGGATGAGGCCGCGCAGGTGGAGCACACCCTCCACGAACGCCGGGGCATGAGGGATGGGGGTGATGCGCTGGAGCGGGAGGATTTCCTCCACCCGCATGATGTCCAGCACGTACTCCTCCGCGCCGATGAAGAAGGCACAGAGCTGCACCACCGTGTCCGCGGCCGAGGACACTTCATCCGTGACCGCGTGGGGACGCCGCGACAGCAGGTTGACGGAGTCCTTCATGGGGCGAGCGCCTGTTCCGCGTCCAAGAGGATGTAGAGCATGGGGCCACGCCGGCCCATGCCCACCACGCAATCCCTGTCACCCACGCGCATCCCCGGTGGCGGTGCCTCCAGCATGGACGGCTTGAGCTTCACCACGCCCACCACGCCATCCACCCACACCCCCGCGGGCCCCGTCTCCGTGCGCAGCACGAGGATGCGCGCACTCCGGGGAGGAGCCGGCGCGTCGGGCCCGGCGACCAGGGGCGCCCGCTCCGCCAGCCGCAGCCGCACCTTGACGTCGTACACGGGCAGCAGTTCGCCGCGCAGGTTCATCACCCCCAGGAGCTGAGGCTCGGCGCGGGGAATCTCCGTCAGCGGCGGAACCTTGGAGATTTCACGCACCCCTCGGATGGGGACCGCGTAGCACTCCCCTTCCAGGTGGAAGGCCAGGTACTCCTCGGGCACCTCCTCGGGGGCGGCGGGCAATCCGCCGTCGCTGCCCGCCGCGAAATCCTGGAGCCCGGAGACGTCCTCGTCAGGACGGTAGAAGAAGTCGTCGAGCAGTTCCGAGAACCGGGACACGGTGACGCAGGATAGCAGCCAGCGCGCCCGTCCGCAGCGAGGGTCAGGCGCGACGCCGCTCCACGGCCATGCCCTCTTCCAGGAGCGCCGCCACGTCCAGCACCAGGACGGTGCGCCGGTTGCCCAGGTCGGTGGCGCCGGAGATGCCCCGGACGGACTGGAGCCGGCCCCCCAAGGGCTTGGTGACGATGTCCTGCTGGCCGTGCAGTTCGTCCACGGCGATGCCCAGGCGCTCCTGGGCCAGGCCCACCACCACCACGAAGTGGCGGCCCACCGGGCGCTCCGGCAGGGCGAACATGCGAGACAGCCGCACGAAGGGCAACGTCTGTCCGCGCAGGTCCAGGACCTCGCGCCGCTCCACGGTGCGGATTTCCCTGGGCTGGACGGAGACGATCTCCAGCACGCTGTTGAGCGGCACCGCGTAGGTGCGGCCGCTGACGCCCACCAACAGCGCGCGAATGATGGCCAGCGTGACGGGGAGCGTGAGGTGAAAGGCGGTGCCCTTTCCGCGCTCGCTCCACACGTCGATGATGCCCGACAGGTTGCCCAGGTTGTTCTTCACCACGTCCAGGCCGACGCCCCGGCCGGAGAGCTCGGACACGCTGCGGGCGGTGGAGAAGCCGGGCTGGAAGATGAGGTTGAGCAGCTCCCTCCGGCTCATCTCCTGGGCCTGCGCGAAGGTGATGAGGCCGCGCGTGATGGCCACCTCGCGCACGCGCACCTCGTCGATGCCGGAGCCGTCGTCACTCACCTCGATGACGACGTGGTTGCCCTTCTGCTCGGCGCGCAGGCCCACCACCGCGCGCCGGGGTTTGCCCGCGGCCAGACGGGCGTCGGGGGATTCGACGCCGTGGTCGATGGCGTTGCGGATGAGGTGCATCAGCGGGTCGCTGAGCTCCTCCACGATGAGCTTGTCCAGCTCCACCTCGCCGCCGCTGATGGCGAGCTCGATTTCCTTGCCCGCCTCGCGGGTGATGCGGCGCACCAGCCGCGCCAGCTTGTCGAACACCTGGCCGACGGGGACCATCCGCGCTTCCAGGAGGCCTTCCTGGAGGGCTTCCAGCTTGCGCTCCAGGCCTCGCGTTTCGCGCGCCAGCTCCTGGCCGAACAGCTTGGAGAGCGCCACCGCGCCGTCCTGCCTCGCGGACTCCGCGAGCCGCTGGAGGTTGGCCTTGATGAGCAGCAGCTCGCCCACCATGTTGATGAGGCCATCCAGGCGACCGATGTCCACCCGCACGGTCTGCGTCAGGGAGCGCAGCGACGTGTCCGCCGTCAGCGCCGCAGGGGTGCCCACGGGGGCGCCGGACGGCGCCATCGGGGCCACCGAGAGCCCCTTGGGTGAGGCCTTGGCGGCGCCCTGGAGGTAGGCGACGACGGGCACGCTGGAGGGTGCGGGCGCGGGAGCCGGTGAAGGCGAGCCGCCGGCATTGGCGGGCACGTCGGCGTCCGACGTGGGCCACTCCAGGGGCCCGGGCTCCATGTCTTCCGGTACGTGCGAAAGGAGCGGCTGCTGCGCCTCGGGAAGCATCGCGGCGGCCGTCGCGCGCACAGCCTTCTTCTTGCCGCCGCTCTTGGGCGACGTCGAATGCCCGGCCGCGGGCGAAGCCTTGGCGTCCTCGGACGTGCCTCGGCTTGCGGCGCCTCGGGAGCCGCGCGCGGGCGTCGCGCCCCTCCGCGGCGCCTCTGGGGCAGCCCCCGTCACGCGGACGGGCACATCAGGTGCCGCGACGCCCCCTGACACTGCGTCCTGAGCAGCGCCTGCGGCCCCATCGTGCGTCGGCGCGTCTCCAGGCCGCGTCTCCGACTTCGCTCCCGCGGACGCGTGAATCGTCGCGGCGGGTTGCACGGCCTGGAGCAGCGCGCTCGTCGCCGCCGCCGCGGCCGGGCGCACCGTCAGCGCGGACAGCTCCGCGGGCGTCCCCTTCAGTCCCGTCTCCAGGGCCTCACGGTCGACCTGCGCACCGAAAATCAGGTCGAACGCGATGCCATGCGCGCCACCCGGCTGCGCGGACGGCAACGTGCTGATGACCTCGCCCAGCGGCTTGAGCCTCGTGTTGAGCTCCGCCAGTCCCTTGTCGAAGTCGGACAAATCAAAGGCGGCCCGCACGCGCCACAGCGACACACCCCGGCGCACGTTCTCCCGCAGCCGGTGTTCCTCGTACTCCGTGAAGACGGAGCGGACCTGCGCCTCCAGCTCCAACCGGTCCAGCGGGTCGTCCGCGGCAACCTCCACGGGAGCGCCCATCGACGCCATCCGCGCGGACATCGCCTCCACGCGGGCGGACAGGGTTTCGCTCTCCGTGCCGCGAGCGGCCTCGCCCAGCAGCGCCTGGAACGCATCCAGCGCTTCAATCAGCGAATCCAGGACCGCGCCGTCCAGCAGCAGCTTCCCCAGACGAAGCCTGTCGAGCAGGTCCTCCGTCCCATGCGCCAGCCGGGAGATGCGCTCCTGGCCGAACAGCCCGGACAACCCCTTGAGCGAATGCGCCGCGCGGAAGATGCCGTTGACCAGGTCCGGGTCCGCCTCGGAGCCCCGGCGCTCGTCGAGCACGAGCAGGTCCCTGGCCAGGGCGTCGAGAATCTCCGTCGCCTCGGCCACGAACTCGGCCAGCGCCTTGCTTCCCGGACTCACGGCAGCTTCAGGTAGCGCCGCAGGAGCGCTTCGAGGCTCCCGGGGAGGAAGGGCTTGACCAGATACTCCGCGGCGCCCAGCGCGAGCCCGCGCTCGCGGTCCTGATCGCGCCCCTCCGTGGTGATGATGAAGAGCGGCACTTCGCGGTAGTTGGGGTTCTTCTTGACGAAGTTGATGAGCTCCAGCCCGTTGATGTCCGGCATGTTGATGTCGGTGATGATGAGCTCGAAGCGGTGACGCGGCAGCAGCTTCAGGGCCTCGAAGCCGCTCGAGGTCACCACCACCTCGATGCCCTCCACGGCCTCGACCATCGCGGCGATGTACTCGCGCGATGCTTTCGAGTCCTCGACAATCAACACCTTGACACGCATGTGCGCTCGCCCCGGGCGAGGCATGCTAGCAGAAGGCCCGCCCGCCCGCCGAGCGTCAGCCCTTGCGTGCAGGCAGCGACTTGACGAGTCCCTTGTCCGCCAGGACGGCCACCCGTTCGCCCTTGAACGCGGGCAGGAAGCCCTTCTGGAAAGCCGCTGCCCGCGCGGCGTCCTCCACCTGGCCACCGGCGGGAACTTCCAGCGCCACGGACTCCACCCGGGCCTTGGACAGCACCCGTCCCGCCTCAGCCATCGCGTCGTTCAACGCGCCCGCGTCCAGTCGCTGACGCGCGCCCAGCCCCACGACGAAGATGCGGGGCACCGCCAGCTTCCCGTCCGAGGGCAGCAGCAGCCAGTCATCCTTCGCGCCCGTGAAGAAGCCGGCCTTGAGCACCCGCGAGAGCGAGCCACACAGCCGCCAGTCCACGAAGCCCGCGGAGGACGGCAGGGGCCGGTCATCCTCGGCGATGAAGAGGCAGAGCGCGTCCACCCCGCCGAGCGTGTCCAGGCCCTCCAATCCGATGTCGTGCGTCGTCGTCTGGCTCACGGCGCGTCCCTCGCGGCTGGCGTCAGCGGCTCACGGCTTGTTCAAGGCGACCGCGACGCGGTCCAGGAGCCCGTTGACGAACGCGCTCGATTCTTCATTGCCGAAGTTCTTGCCCAGCTCCACCGCCTCGTTGATGGACACCTTGCGGGGGATGTCCGGGCGGTACTTCAGCTCGAAGATGCCCAGGCGCAGCACGTTCCGGTCGATGCGCGACATGCGGTCCAGGCGCCAGTTGTGGCTGTGGCGCTCGATGAGCTGGTCGATTTCGTCCCGGTGGGACTGCACGCCTTCCACCAGCTCCCGGGCGAACTTCACCGCGTCCGGGTCCCGCTTGTTGCTCTCCTCGGCGGCCGACCAGGCCGACTCCAGCGCCTCCGCCGTCGTCGCGGTGGCCATCTCCAACTGGTAGAGCGCCTGCAGCGCACGCTCACGTCCCGTTCTTCGCGCGCCCATGGCCTACGCCTTCCTTCCGTCCGTCGCCGACATCTTCGCGTACAGATTGACCATCTCGATGCAGGCCAGTGTGGCCTCCGCTCCCTTGTTCCCTGCCTTCACGCCCGCCCGGTCGATGGCCTGCTCCACCGTGTCCGTCGTCAGCACGCCAAAAGTCACCGTCGTGGCCGGGGTGGCCGCCGCGGCCTCGAAGGCCACCGCGCCAATGCCCTTGGCGCACTCGCCGGCCACGTAGTCGAAGTGCGGCGTCCCGCCCCGGATGACGGCGCCCAGGGTGATGACGCCCACGTACTGCCGCGTCTCGGTCACGCGCCGGACCAGACCGGGCAGCTCATAGGTTCCGGGGCACCGGTACACGTCGATGTCCGCGTCGGCCACGCCGTGGCGCACCAGCGTGTCCACGGCGCCCTTGGCCAGCTCCTCGGTGATGAAGCCGTTGAAGCGGGCCACGCAGATGGCGAAGCGGCCCTTGGGGGGTAGAAAGTCACCGTCGAAGTAGCGAGGCATGCCGCGCTTCCTACACCACCCCGGGGCCCGGCGTCGCCTGCTACGGCGTGCCGAACCCCGCAGCCGCGATGGCCGCCGCCGTCAGCCCGCCACCACCCCCGGGAGCCCCCTGGCCCCGCTGGAGCGCGAACAGCCGCGCCACGTACTTCCCTATCTGGTCCGCCTCCAGGTTCACCTTCGCCCCCACGCCCCGCGCCTTCAAGGTGGTGCGCTCCTGCGTCTCCGGGATGAGCTGCACCCGGAACCGGTCCGCCTCCAGCGTGTTGACGGTGAGGCTGATGCCGTCGATGGCCACCGAGCCCTTTTCGATGAAGTACGGCGCCAGTTCCTCCGGCAGCCGGAACCCCATCACCCAGGAGCCACCCTCCTGGTACGTCTCCAGCACCTCGCTGACGGCGTCCACATGGCCTGAGACCAGGTGCCCGCCCAGCCGGTCCCCCAGCGCCAGGGCCCGCTCCAGGTTCACCCGGTCTCCAGGCTTCACGGAGCCCAGCGTCGTCCGGCGCAGCGTCTCCGGCGCGGCCTGCACGCGGAAGCTGTCGCCGGTGCGCTCCACCACCGTGAGGCAGGCCCCGTTGACGGCGATCGACTCGCCCAGCTCGAAGGCCGCCGCGCCCAGCGAGGTGTGAATCCACAGGTCGGTCATCCCGCCGGGAATGACGCGCTCCACCCTGCCAAGGTCCTGAATGAGGCCGGTAAACATGGGGCCGCTTATAACGGACCGGCCCCGCCCGCGCCCACGGCCGCTCGTGTCCTACAACAGCGCCTGGAGCAGGATGTCGTCGCCGTGGCGTTCGAAGGCGAGGTCCTTCACCGCCAGGGCCTGGGCCATCTCCTTCACCCCCAGGTCGCCGGCCCACGACAGGCCCGGGCTGCCAATCAGCTTGGGCGCCAGGAACAGCGCCAGCGAATCCGCCAGGTGCCCTCGCAGGAAGGAGCCGTACATCTCCGCGCCCCCCTCCACCATGACGTGGTTTTGGCCACCCTTCGCCAGCCGCCGCAGCAGGGCCTTGAGGTCCACCTGTCCCGCCTTCTCGCGGAGCTGCCAGACGTCCACGCCCTGGGCCAGGAAGCGCCGCGCCTTGCGGCCCTCCGGGTCCTCCAGCGTGGCCACCACGGTGCGCGCGGGGCTGCGCTGCGTGAAGATGGTGTAGCCCGGCGATAGGCGCAGGTGGCTGTCCACCACCACGCGCAGCGGGTCCTTCCCACCGCCTCCGGGCAGCCGCGTGGTCAACTTCGGGTCGTCCTTCCGGACGGTGTTGGCGCCCACCAGGATGACGTCCACCGAGTCCCGCAGGCGGTGGACCCAGGCGCGCGCCGGCGCCCCCGTCACCCAGCGCGAGTCACCGGTCGCGGTGGCCAGCTTCCCGTCCAGCGTCACCGCTGCCTTGAGCGTCACCCAGGGCAGGCCCGTGCGGATCATCTTGAAGAAGGGCCGGTTGAGGCGGTCCGCATCCTCCGCGAGCACGCCCGTGAGGACCTTGAGGCCGGCGCGCCGCATCCGCGCCACGCCCTTGCCACTCACCTTCGGGTTGGGGTCCGCCGACGCGCAGATGACGCGCCGGACGCCCGCCTCGATGATGGCCATGCTGCACGGCGGGGTACGCCCGTAGTGGTCACACGGCTCCAGCGTGGTGTAGAGGTCCGCGCCCTTCGCGCGCGCACCGGCGGCCTCCAGCGCGACGACTTCCGCGTGCGCGCTGCCCGCCTTCTTGTGGTAGCCGCGGGCGATGATGCGCCCGCCCTTCACCAGCACCGCGCCCACGACGGGGTTCGGGCTGGTGCGGCCCAGGCCCTTGGCGGCTTCCTCCAGCGCGATGCGCATGAAGAACTCAGCCACCGCCCGGTCGAAGTCCGCTGCTCGCTTCGCCCGGGGCGCCCGTGTCGCTTCCAACCTTGCCCGTGTCAACAGCCGCATGTGCTTTCTCTAACCGCCCTTGTCCACCGGTGCCGAGGGAGGCGACTGGCGCTGCTCGCGCGCCTCCGCCTCGCGCAGGGCCTTCAGCTCGTCCATGAACTCCGCGATGTCGCGGAAGCTGCGGTACACGGACGCGAAGCGGACATAGGCCACCTCGTCCAGTTGCCGCAGCCGGCGCATGATCTCCTCGCCGATGACGGACGAGGGCACTTCCCTCTCGCCCATGCCCTGCAGCTGCCGCTCGATGGCGACCACCGTCTCCTCGAGCTGATCCGCGGACACGGGCCGCTTCTCACACGCCTTCTTCAGCCCGTTGACGATCTTCTCCCGGTCGAACGCCTCGCGCCGCCCATCCTTCTTCACGATGAGCGGGTAGAGCTCCTCCACCCGCTCATACGTGGTGAAGCGGCGCTTGCAGGTCAGGCACTCGCGGCGCCGCCGGATGACGGAGCCCTCGTGCGACTCACGGGAGTCGATGACCTTGTTCTCGGCGTCCTGACAGAAGGGGCAGCGCATGGAAGGGTACAGCCCGCGAATCTACTTCAACCGCGAGGCGTAGAGCGGGAACCCCTGCGAAAGCTCCTTCACCTGCCCCTTGATGCGGGCCAGCGCGGCGTCGTCCTGCGCGGCGTCCAACGCCTCGCCGATGAGCCGCCCCACCGCCGCCATCTCCGCCTCGCGCATGCCGCGCGTGGTGATGGCCGGCGTGCCCACCCGGATGCCGGACGTGGTCATCGGCTTCTCCGGGTCGAACGGAATCATGTTCTTGTTCACGGTGATGCCGGCCTTGTCCAGCACCGCTTCGGCCACCTTGCCCGTGAGCTTCTTGGGGCGCAGGTCCACCAGCATCAGGTGGTTGTCCGTGCCACCGGACGTCAGTCGCAGGCCCGCGCGCTGGAGCGCCTCCGCCAGCGCCTTCGCGTTGGCGACAATCTGCCGCTGGTACGCCTTGAACTCCGGCGACAGCGCCTCCTTGAAGGCCACCGCCTTGCCGGCGATGACATGCATCAGCGGGCCGCCCTGGATGCCGGGGAAGATCTGGCTGTTGATGGCCTTGGCGTAGGGCTCGCGGCTCAGCACCAGGCCGCCACGCGGACCGCGCAGCGTCTTGTGCGTGGTGCTGGTGACGATGTCCGCCACCGGCACCGGCGAGGGGTGCACGCCCGCGGCCACCAGGCCGGCGATGTGCGCCATGTCCACCAGCATCGCCGCGCCCACCGCGTCGGCGATCTCACGGAACTTCGCGAAGTCCAGCGTGCGCGGGTACGCACTGGCGCCCACGACGATGACCTTCGGCTTGTGCTCCTTGGCCAGCGACTCCACCTGCGCGAAGTCGATGGTCTCCGTGTCACGCGTCAGGCCGTAGTGGACGACCTTGTAGAGCTTGCCGGAGAAGTTGAACGTGGCGCCGTGGGTGAGGTGGCCGCCGGAGTTGAGGTCCAGCGACAGCATGGTGTCGCCCGGCTTCATCAGCGCCATGAAGGCGCCCATGTTGGCCTGGCTGCCGGAGTGCGCCTGCACGTTGACCGCGTCCGCGCCGAACAGGTCCTTGGCGCGGGCGATGGCCAGGTTCTCCGCCACGTCCACCACCTCGCAGCCGCCGTAGTAGCGCTTGCCGGCGTAGCCTTCCGCGTACTTGTTGGTGAGCACCGAGCCCACCGCCTCCATCACCGCCGGAGAGACGAAGTTCTCCGAAGCGATGAGCTCCAGCCCTTCCTCCTGGCGCTGGGTCTCCTCGCGGAGGACGCGTGCAATCTCCGGGTCCACTTCGGCCAGCGTACGGATGTTCTCCATGGCGGACTCCCTCGAACGACGGGTACGGCGGGGCCGTTAGCCCTGGGACTCGGCCTCGCGAATCATCTGGACGCGCCGCTCGTGGCGGCCGCCTTCGAAAGCAGTGCTGAGGAACGCCTCCAGGATGGCGCGGCCCACGCCGGCCCCCACCACGCGCTGGCCCAGGCACAGCACGTTGGCGTCATTGTGGGCCCGGGCCATCCGGGCCTCGAACTCCGTGGTGCACAGGGCCGCCCGGATGCCCTTGTGCTTGTTGGCGACGATGCTCATGCCAATGCCGGTGCCACACACCAGCACGCCCAGGGTGGCCTCCCCGGACGCCACGGCGCGGGACACCCGCGCGGCGAAGTCCGGATAGTCCACCGAGTCCCGCGTGACGGGACCCACGTCTTCGTGGGCCACGCCCCGCGCGGTGAGCGCGGCCACCAGCTCCTGCCGGAGCTCCAGTCCCGCGTGGTCTGAAGCGAGGATGACTTTCACGCGGTTTTCTCCTGAGACGGCTAGAAGCGCTTGAACACCAGCACGGCGTTGGTGCCGCCGAAGCCAAACGAGTTGCTCATCACCGCGTCCACCCGGACCTCACGCGCCTGGTTGGGTACGTAGTCCAGGTCGCAGTCCGGATCAGGCGTCGTCTGGTTGATGGTGGGCGGCAGGATGTTGCGCGCCAGCGCCAGCGCGCTGACCACGCCCTCGAAGCCGCCCGCCGCGCCGAGCATGTGGCCCGTCATCGACTTGGTCGACGACACGGCGATCTTCCGCGCGTGGTCGCCGAACACCGTCTTGATGGCCTTGGTCTCGTTCGCGTCGTTGAACGGCGTCGAGGTGCCGTGAGCGTTGATGTAGCCCACGTCCTCCGGGTTCATCCCCGCGGACTGGAGCGCCAGCCGCATGCAGCGCGCCGCGCCCTCGCCTTCCGGCGCCGGCTGGGTGACGTGGTACGCGTCCGAGTTGGCGCCGTACCCCACCACCTCCGCCAGGATGTTGGCGCCGCGCTTCTTCGCGGCCTCCATCTCCTCCAGCACCAGGATGCCCGCGCCCTCGCCCATGACGAAGCCGTCACGGTCCTTGTCGAAGGGACGGCTGGCCCCGGCCGGATCATCATTGCGCGTGGACAGCGCCTTCATCACCGAGAAGCCACCCAGCCCCAGCGGGGTGATGGCCGCCTCGGCGCCGCCGGCGATGACCGCGTCCGTCTCACCCAGGCGGAT
This sequence comes from Myxococcus xanthus, assembly GCF_013116825.1. Lineage (GTDB taxonomy): Bacteria > Myxococcota > Myxococcia > Myxococcales > Myxococcaceae > Myxococcus > Myxococcus xanthus_B. The sequence continues at coordinate 32,056 of NZ_JABFNS010000020.1, read as the reverse complement.
GGACTTCCAGGCCTCACCAATAGCGTGGGCACTGGTGGCACACGCGGACACCGGCGCCCAGTTCGGCCCCTTGCAGTTGTACCGCATGGAGATGAGGCCCGGCGCCATGTTGATGATCATCTGGATGATGAAGAAGGGCGACAACCGGTCGAACCCCTTCTCCAACCCCTTGCGGTGCTGCTCTTCCAGCGAAGAGATACCGCCGATGCCCGAGCCGACGATGACGCCGACCTTCTCCGGGATGTAGCCGTGCGGCGCATCCGGGCCAATGGGAATGCCCGACTCCGTCACGGCCATCTGCGCGGCGGCCAACGCGAACTGCGCATACAAGTCCATCCGGCGCACTTCGCGCTTTTCGATGAACGCCTCGGGCTCGAAGTCCTTCACCTCGCCCGCGATGCGCGTGTCGATTTTGCCAACGTCAAAGCGCGTGACCTGGGCAATACCCGACTTGCCGGCGATCAACGCCTGCCAGTTCTTCTCGGTTCCGGTTCCCAGAGCCGAAACAAGCCCGGTTCCGGTGACGACGACTCGACGTTGTGACACGGTCCTCTCCGGTGGCGCCTGGGACACCGGGGACGCCGCGCATCACGCGGCGCCGCCCCGCACCCCGGCACGCCGTGGTGCTGCCTACTTCTTGTGGGTGTTGATGTAGCTGACGGCGTCGTTGACGGTCTTGATGTTCTCCGCCTCTTCGTCGGGAATCTCGACCTCGAACTCCTCTTCCATCGCCATGACGAGCTCCACGATGTCGAGGCTGTCCGCGCCCAGATCCTCGATGAAGGAGGACTCCGGCTTGATCTCATCCTCTCCGACACCGAGCTGGTCGGCGATGATGGACTTGACCTTGGCCTCAATGGTTGACGTCGACATAAGTGTAGAACCCTCCAGGAACCAGATGTGGCCCGGCTGGCTTCCCGGACCATGTCGAAAGCGGGCGCGGTATATCCCACGCCCGGCGGCAATCCAACCGTGGGTTACATGTACATTCCGCCGTTGACCTTCAGGACCTCGCCGGTGATGTAGGACGCGGCGTCCCCCGCCAGGAAGAGCACGGCACCGGCGACCTCCTCCGGATTGCCCAGCCGCCCCAGGGGGATGCCCTCCAGCATCTTCTGGCGCATCTCGTCATTAATCTGATGCGTCATGTCCGTCCCGATGAAGCCGGGGGACACGGCGTTGACGCGGATGTTGCGGCTGGACAGCTCGCGCGCCACGGACTTGGTCAGGCCGATGAGCCCCGCCTTGGACGCCGAGTAGGCCGCCTGACCGCCGTTGCCCATCTCCCCCACCACGGAGGTGATGTTGATGATGGCGCCGCCCTTCTGCTTCATCATGGGCCGGCTGACGGCGCGGATGAGCGAGAAGGCGCCCTTGAGGTTGGTGTCCAACTGCTTGTCCCAGTCCTCGTCCTTCACCCGCATCACCAGGCCGTCCACCGCGACGCCCGCGTTGTTGACGAGCACGTCCAGCCGGCCGTGGCCCTTGACGATGCCGTCCACGGCGCTGGCGCAGGCGGCGCTGTCGGACACGTCGAAGCGGATGGCCTCCGCCTTGGCGCCCTCCGCCTGGAGCAGGGCCACCGTCTCCTGGGCCGCCGCCTCGTTGCCCGCATAGCTGATGACCACGGTGGAGGCCCCCGCCTTGGCGAAGGCCACCGCGCACGCCCGGCCGATGCCACGCGAGCCACCCGTCACGAGCACGACCTTGTCCTTGAAGCCGCTCATGGTGCCACCCCCAGTGCCGCGAGCGCCTTGTCCAGGCTCGCGGAGTCCTCGACGTTGAACAGCTCGATGTCCTTGGTGATGCGCTTGACCAGGCCCACCAGCACCTTGCCCGGCCCCAGCTCGATGATGCGGGTGACGCCTTCGGCCTTCAGCGCCTCCACGCACTCAATCCAGCGCACCGGCGAGCTCACCTGCTCCAGGAGCAGCGGCACCACGCGGGACGCATCCGCGTTGGGACGGGCCTCCACGTTGGTCACCACCGGCACGGACGGCGCGGACACCTGGATGCGGCCCAGCACCTCCGCCAGCCGAGGCTGCACCGGCGCCATCAGCGCGCAGTGGAAGGGGGCGGACACCGGCAGGGGCATCACGCGCTTGGCGCCGGCCTCCTTGCACTTCACCCCGGCGCGCTCCACGGCCGCCGCGTCACCGGCGATGACCGTCTGCTCGGGCGAGTTGTAGTTCGCCGGCGACACCACCTGCCCCTCGGCCGCCGCGTCACAGGCCGCCTTCACCTTCTCCGGAACCAGCCCCAGCACCGCGGCCATGGCGCCCACGCCCGCGGGCACCGCCTCCTGCATGAAGGTGCCGCGCGCGCGCACCGCCCGGACCGCGTCGCCCAGGTCCATGGCGCCCGCCGCCACCAGCGCCGAGTACTCGCCCAGCGAGTGCCCCGCCACGAAGGACGGCGCCGGACCCCGCTTCGCGAACACCGCGTGCGCCGCCAGCGACACCGTGAGGATGGCCGGCTGGGTGTTGGCCGTGAGCTTCAGCGCCTCGTCCGGACCCTCGAAGCAGAGGGCGGAGAGCTTCTCCCCCAGGGCGGCGTCGACCGCGTCGAACACGGCCCGGGCCTCCGGGAACTTCTCATACAGGTCCTTGCCCATCCCCACGGCCTGGCTGCCTTGCCCGGGGAACACGAACGCGACCTTCGACATGCGGACTCTGCCTCCTCTTCAGCGGCCGGGGCCGCAAGCTGGACGCCCTGTTGCCGTACCTGACCAGGTTGGGCCAGCGATTTCCGCGAGGCGCCCCGCCACCAGCCCGAGGCGGCCTGCACGCTCCGGGCGAAGGCTCTAATCGGAAACGCCCGCGTCTGTCGCTCTTTTTCCCTTCGGATGGGCCGGAAGCCACGCCGCCGCGCGCCCGATGCAACGCGTCAACTCCGCCTGCACGCCCCCCTCCGCCATGGCCAGCGCCGCGCCCAGCGCGTTGAAGAGGGCCCGGGGCGTGGAGCGCCCATGCGCGACGATGCCCACCCCCTGGATGCCCAGCAGGGGCGCCCCGCCGTACTCGGCGTAGTCCACCACCCGGCGCAGCCCGGCCAGGGCGGGCTGGAGCAGCATCGCCCCCACCTTCTCCGCCAACCCGCCGCGCCGCTCGATGGCCTGACGCAGCATGCCAATGACGCCCATGCCCACGCCCTCGGATGTCTTCAGGACGACGTTTCCGGTGAACCCGTCCGTCACCACCACCTGCACCTCGCCGGAGAAGAGGTCCTTACCCTCCACGTAACCCACGAAGTCCAGATCCGAGCGCCGCAGCAGCCCACTGGCCTCCCGGGTGAGCGGCGTCCCCTTGGAGGACTCCTCTCCATTGGAGAGCACGGCCACCCGGGGCCGGGCCACGCCCATGCGCGCGCGCACGTAGGCCTCCCCCATGACGGCGAATTGGGCCAGGTGCGACGGCTTGCAGTCCACGTTGGCGCCCGCATCCAGGAGCAGGCACCGGCCGCCGCCCTTCAGCGCGGGGAAGAGCGCGGCGATGGCGGGACGCTCCACGCCCGGCAGCCGCCCCAACGTGAGCAGGCCCCCGGCCATGACGGCGCCGGAGTTGCCCGCCGAGACGAGCGCCTCCGCCCGGCCATCCCGCACCAGCTCGAAGCCCACGCGGAGGGAGGAGTCCCGCTTGCGGCGGAAGGCGGTCGAGGCGTGCTCGTCCATCTCCACGACTTCAGAGGCGTGGTGGACCTGGAGGTTGGACGGAGGCCGCAGCTTGCCCAGCAAGGGCGCCATCTTCGCCTCGTCCCCCACCAGGAGCACCTCATGGCCGGGGTGGGCCCGCGCGAAGAGCACCCCACCTTCCACGGGGGCGGCGGGCGCGTGATCGCCGCCCATGGCATCCAGCACCAGCCTCATCCCCACCCTCTCCTTGCCCGCCCGGCGTCCGGCCGGCTGTCCGTGTCCCACCCGCCGGGGGGCGGGCGGCGCGCAGCACAGCAGGAACCCTGCAGGCGGGCAACGACTGGCTGACACGCCCTGCGACACGGCCGGAAGAATGGCGCCCGCGCCATGGGCGTTGTCACCGGGCACCGTCCGGGATAGACGGTGCCCGGGAGATAACGGGCCCTCCCGCGTTGCCACATTGACTCGGGGGCTTCGAGCCGCTAGGGTCCGCCGCCTTCCGAAGCCGGACATGGAGTACGGGAGCCTTCGGCGACCGCCCCAGACCGGTTTCGAGCAGAGAGTGTTGCGCACGGAGCCGGGGACCCCGGCACAGCGCGAAAGACATTGGACTCAACCGGTCCGGACCGGCGCGAACGCTCCGGGTCGGCGTCGAATATAGAGGTGAGCCGTGGGTGTCCCCAAGAAGCGTACTTCGAAGATGCGTCGTGACCGCCGCCGTGCGGCCAACAACAACCTGCGGAGCGCCGTGCAGGTGACCAAGTGCCCGAACTGCAAGGAGCCGGTGATGCCTCACCGCGCCTGCACGTCCTGTGGCCAGTACAAGGGCCGTGAAGTGGTGGCTCAGGCCCAGGCCTGACCCACAGCCGCACACAGCGCCCTTCCCGGGTGCTGCGAAGCACGACGGGCCGCGTCTCCATCCAATGGAGGCCGCGGCCCTTGTCGTTTCAGGGCCCCCTCTCACGAGGCGGCCCTGCACTCCTGACTCACTTCAGTTGCTGAGCTTGATGTTCTTCAGCGGCGCCAGCCGCGGGTCCACGGGCCGGGGATCACAGGTGCAGGCGACGTCGTTGCGGTTCGCGCCGCACTGCGAGCACAGGCCCTTGCAGTCCTCCCGGCACACGGCGCTCATCGGCAGGGCCAGCAGGAGCTGCTCCCGGACGATGGGGTCCAGGTTGATGGTCTTCCCGTCGAAGAGCTCCTGATCCGCGTCGTCCAGTTCGAAGGAGCCGCCAGACTCACCCTGGCTGCGCTCCTTCTTCTCCATGGCCTTCTCGTCGTCGTCCTTGAAGTCGTCGCCCCGCGCCAGGGACTCCGGCACCAGGTTGAGCGTGAACTCCACGGGGACCTTCGTGGCCACGTCGGCGAGGCAGCGCTTGCAAGGGCTGGTGACGTCCACCGTGAAGCGCCCCTCCAGCAGCACACCGCCGCTCAGCTTGCGCAGCGACGCCTTCAGCGTCGCCGGGGCCGTGGCCCTGAATCCGGTATCCTCGCCGGAGGCAGCGCCTCCCAGCGTCTCACCGAGCAGCTCGAGATTGACGGGCTCCTCGAGCTTCAGCCCTGCGTCCTTGATTTGATCAACCTTTACGAGCATTTACGCTGCTTCCAGGCCAAAAGGGGCGCGCAACATAGAGGGTGGCCCCTCCAGCGTCAACACGCCCTCGTGCACCACCGCCACGAAGATGTCACCGCCCCGTCACCCCCGATGGGCCGGCCTTCGTGGATTCTCTCGATAACGTTTTGATAGGTTCGAATCGATGCACGCACATGGCTGGCGGTTGCGCGGGTGGGCCCTCATCCTGGTGCTGGGCCTGGGTGCCCGACCGGGCTGGAGCCGGCCCCTCTTCCCGGAGCCCGTTCTCTCGCAGCTCGGCCCGGCCAGCCCGGCCATCACCGAGGCCCGCGAGCAGTTCGACCAGGGCGAATTCGAAGACGCACGTCGCACCCTCCTGGAAGGCCTGGATGCGCCGGACCTCACGGATGATCAGCTGGTGGAGATGTACCGCCTGCTGGGCCTCACGGCCCTCTACCTGGGGGACGAGCCCCAGGCGCGCGACGCCTACGAGAAGCTGCTCCAGGCCCGGCCGGACTATGAGCTCCCCCGCAGCTCCCCGCCCAAGCTGCGCGCCCTCTACGCGCGCATCCGCGAGGACATCAAGAGCCGGCGCGTCCGCCCCGTCACCCTGGACGTGGACCCCATCCCTGATCCGCCGGGCGGCGAGCCCGTCGTCGTGGAGGCATCCATCCAGGACCTGGCGCTGGGCGCCCGCGCGCGCCTCTTCTACCGGCGCGCCGGTGACGAGGCCTACAACTCGGTGGACTTCGCGCGTGAGCGAGCCCCCGACGGCCGCCCCAGCGAACGCTACCGCGCGGTGTTGCCGGCCTACGAGGTGCCCACCGAGGCCGAGGCCTACGAGATGGAGTACTACTTCGAGGTCGCGGACGCGGCCCAGCGCCGGCTCGCGGGCCGGGGAGACTCCTTCCAGCCGCTCATCTTCCAGGTGGCGCCCCGGGCCGTGCGCGCCGGCGCCGCCGCCGACCCGTCCTCCCGTCCCTGGTACAAGAGCCCCTGGCTCTGGGTGGGCGTGGGCGCGGTGGCCATTGGCGCCACCGCCGGCATCGTGGCGCTGACCTCCGGCGAAGAGCGGGGCCGCGTTCCCATCACCATCCGCGTGGAGCCTCCCACCCCATGAGCCTGCGCCTCCTGTCCCCGCTATTGCTGCTCGGCCTTGGCGCGTGCGGCCCTGACGCCGAGCCCGCGGGCCGATTTCCGCTCGCCCTGACGATGGAGCGCGCGGTGGCCAACGACGTCCAGGCCCTGCAGGTGGCCGTGGTGTCGCGAGGCTCCAGCCGCAGTTGCACCGAGATTCAGCGCACGTGCCTGGGCACCCAGGTGCGGCGTGACGACCTGGTGGTGCTGAAGGACGCCCAGGGGCGCGAGGGCAGGGCCCTCCGCTTCCCCGTGGACCTGGCGACCCTCCAGTCGGGAGGAAGCCTGGAGCTGGCGGTGGACGTGCCGGTGGGCCGAGATTACGCGCTCGTCATCGAGGCGATCACCACGGGGACCCCGCCCGGCTTCCTGGGGAGTTCGTGCAACTACCTCCGTGAGGTCAACGCGGGCGACAACGCCCCGGTGATTGCCGCGCCCCTGACGCTGACCGGTGGAGATTGCAATCCGTCCATCGCGCACTGAGCGCGGAGGGACTCGAGAGGGCTTCATGTCGCGCATCCTGATTATCGAGGACGAGCAGGACCTGGCGGGCCTCGTCGACTACAACCTGCGGGCCGCGGGCTTCGAGACGGAGACGGCCAACACCGGCGCGAGCGGGCTCGCCAAGGCGCGCGCGCATCCGCCAGACCTGGTGCTGCTGGACCTGATGCTGCCGGACGTGGCGGGCAGCGAGGTGCTGCGCATGCTCAAGGCGGACACCGAGCTGCGCAAGGCGTCCGTCATCATCGTCAGCGCGAAGGGCCAGGAGTCCGACCGGGTGCAGGGCCTGGAGCTGGGCGCCGACGACTACGTGGTGAAGCCCTTCTCCGTCCGCGAGCTCCTCCTGCGCGTCAAGGCCGTGCTGCGCCGCGCGGACGCGGAGGACGGTCCCTCCACGGTGCTCGCCTCCGGCGACATCAGCCTGGACACCACCCGCCACCAGGTGCGCGTGAAGGGCGAGGAAGTGCTCCTCACCGCGCTGGAGTTCCGCCTGCTGCGCACGCTGCTGGAGCGCTCGGACCGGGTGCAGACGCGCGAGGTGTTGCTGTCGGACGTCTGGGGCATCCAGGCGGAGATCCACACCCGCACCGTGGACACGCACATCAAGCGGCTGCGCGAGAAGCTGGGCCCCGCCGGGGACATCATCGAGACGGTGCGCGGCGTGGGCTACAAGCTCAGCCCCCCGTGAGGCCGCCCCGCCCATGCCCCTGCGCGCCACACTCCTTCCGCTCCTGCTGCCCGCCGTCGTCGTCGCGACGCTCGTCGCCCTCCTCGACGGGCCGAAGGAGGTCTTCGCCGCGGCGCTCGTCGCGCTCGCCGGCTCCCTCATGTCCCTGGGCATGAGCCGCGGAACGCTGCAGCGGCAGCTCGACCTGCTGGCCCGCCACACCCGCGAGCGCGCCGAGGGCGGCCCCCCCGCCCCGCCTGGCGTCCCTGAGCGGCTGGACGAGGTGGCCGGGCTCGAGGGCGCCATCGACTCGCTGCACGCCCAGCTGTCCGCGCGCAACGTGGCGCTCACCCAGGAGGCGCGCACCCTCACCGCCGTGCTGGACGGCATGACGGAGGGCGTCTGGGTCACGGACGCAGAGGGCACGGTGGTGCGCCACAACGACGCGCTCCGGCCCCTGCTGGCGTCCACGAGCAGCGCGCTCACCGGCCAGCGCCCCCTGGCCCTCATCCGGAACGAGGCGCTGCACGACGCCGTGATGCGCGCCTGCCGGGAGGCCGCATCCAGCCACCTGGAGCTCACGCTGGACGGCCACTTCCCGCGCACGCTCTCCATCCGGGTGACGCCGCTGGCCAAGGATTTGCCAGGCAGCGCCGCCGTCTTCCACGACGTCACCGAGCTGCGCCGGCTGGAGAAGGTGCGCAAGGACTTCGTGGCCAACGTGTCGCACGAGCTGCGCACGCCCATCACCGCCATCCGCGGCTACGCGGAGACGCTCCAGGGCGGCGCCCTCAATGACCCCGTCATGGCGCCGAAGATGGTGGAAATCATCCACCGCCAGTCCGAACGCCTGTCCGAACTGGTGGAGGACCTGCTGGAGCTGTCCCGCCTGGAGTCGCGCGAGGTGAGCCTGAAGCTCGCCCGCGTCACCCTGGCCGACGCCGCCGCCCGCGCCGCCGACACCGTGCGCCCCAAGGCCGAGGGCAAGGGCCAGCTGATTTCACTCCACGTCCCTCCAGACCTACTCGCGGAGGGGGATCCCCGGGCCGTGGAGCAGGTGCTGCTCAATCTGCTGGACAACGCGGTGAAGTACACGCCCGCGGGGGGCCAGGTGGATGTTTACGGAGCGTGCGAGCAAGGCCGCTGCGTGGTGCGGGTGAAGGACACGGGGGTGGGCATCGAGGCCAGGCACCAGTCGCGCATCTTCGAGCGCTTCTACCGGGTGGACAAGGGCCGCAGCCGGGACATGGGCGGTACCGGACTGGGGCTCGCCATCGTCAAGCACCTGCTGCAGGCCATGGACGGCGAGGTCAAGGTGGAGAGCGAACCCAACGAGGGGAGCACCTTCACCATTTTTCTGCCCCTGGCGGCTTCATCGAGCGCGGCGACAGGGTAGGATGGAGTGACCATGCGGGTCGCCATCCTCGCGGACATCCACGGCAATCTTCCCGCCTGCGAGGCCGTCCTCGAGGACATCGCCCGCTCTGTGGCCCCCGACTACATCGTCGCGGCCGGAGACCTGGCGCTGCGTGGCGCCCATCCCCGGGAGACGGTGGACCTGCTCTTCGACCGGTGTGACTCCGTCCTGATGGGCAACACCGACTGCTACCTGGCGGGCAACTACCTGGGCGGCGCCTACCGGGAGAAGGACCACTGGAAGACGGAGCTGCTGCGCTGGACGCGGGACCAGCTGGGCGGCGCGCTGCTGGAGAAGCTGGGCGCCCTGCCCTTCTCCGTGCGCTACACGCCGCGCAAGGGACAGGACCTCTTCGTCTGCCACGCCAACCCGCGCAACCTCGAGGAGTCGCTGGACCCCACGCTGGATGACGTCGCGGTGCGCCGCTTCTTCAGCCACCTGGACGCGGCGGCCTGCGCCTTCGGGCACCTGCACTTCCCCTACCGCCGCCGCGTGGGCCGCATGCTCATCGCGGACGTGGCCAGCGCGGGCATCCCCCGGGATGGAGACCTGCGCCCCGCCTACGGCGTCTTCACCTTCACGCCCAAGGGGTGGCGGGTGCAGATTCGCCGGGTGCGCTACCCGGTGCGCAAGGCCACCCAGGCCCTCACCGCGCGCCGCGTCCCCGGCGGACCGCTCCTGGTGCACAAGCTGGTGGAGGCGCGCTACCGCCACCACAACGCGCTGATGGAGGCCGCGCGGCGCCACTCCGGCCTGCCACCGCCGGGCCCGGTGCTCCGCCCACCGCCAGGGGCCGCCTCGCGCGCCGCGGCCACGCCCATGGACAGTCGTCCCTCCCCGGAGGTCGACCCCGCCTCGTTGCCCACGGACCTGGACGGAACCGTGACGGGCGCGGCGCCGCTGCCCCTGGACGCGCTCAACGATTTCGAAGGGTAGACGTTGTCGCCAGTCCGTTGCTTGCGCGGGGACGCCCGGAGTGATTCACGGCGCTCACCATGTCTGCACGCGAGCTGCCGCTGCTGTTCATCCGCCACGCCGTCGCGGAGGACTCTCACGTCCTGGGCGATGAGGCGCGCGCCCTCACTCCGGAAGGTCGCGCGGCCTTCCGCCACCACGCACGCAAGCTGGCACGCCTCACGCCCCTGCGCGGCATCATCACCAGTCCGCTGGTGCGCGCCGTCCAGACGGCGGAGCTGCTCGCCGAGGCCTTCGGCGTGTCCGGCGTGGAGGTCCACCCCGCCCTGCTGCCCCAGCGCGGCGCGCACAAGCGCATCGTCGACCTGGGCCGCGAGCGCGGCGCGGGCTGGGCCCTGGTGGGCCACAACCCCTCGCTGGAGCGCGCGGCCATTCGCGCCCTGGAGCATGAGCTGCCGGACAAGCTGCGCAAGGGCGCGGCGCTGGCGCTCCATCCCCTGAAGAACGGCGGCTTCACGCTCGCGTGGTGGGCCACGCCGGGCAAGCCCGTGAAGCGCCCCGGCGACCTGCGCTGACGCGCCTCAGTGCGCCGCGCCCAGCAGGAAGGACAGGACGAGCATCGCCAGCACCGTGGCGGTGATTCCCACGTAGAGCCGGTCCTTCTGCTGGCGGAAGATGAGCAGCGACAGGGCCACCCGCATCACCGGCACGGCCATCATCACCAGCAGTCCCGCCATGACGAACGCCTGGCCCCGGGCGGCCAGCGCCCCCGCCACGACGTCCCCCAGGGTGTGCGGCACCGGGTGCGGCGAGGTGAGGCGCAGCAGCGCCTCGGACGAGACGAGGTAGTCCGGGTGGCGGAAGAAGGTCACCACGGTGCCCAGCGTCACCAACGCCAGGCTGGCGGCCACGCCGTACCGCAGCAAGTCACTGATGAGCTGCTCCGGATGGAGCAGCGAAGCGTCCTCGCCGTCCTGCACCACCGCGGCGGCGGCCTCGGGGCTTCGCGGCTCCGGCGTCGGTGCCTCGCTCATGACGCCCACCCCTTGCGCAGCATCTCCAAGGCCACCCACAGCAGCACGCCCACGAAGAGCGCGCGCAGCCACGTGCTGTTCACCCGGGCCATCAGGTGGCGCGAGCCCAGCCACGCGCCCAGCGTGACGCCCACGCACACCGGCCCCGCGATGAACGGGTCGATGTTGCCGCGCGCGAAGTAGACGCCCGCGCTGGCCGCCGCCGTCACGCCAATCATGAAGTTGCTGGTGGCCGTGGACACCTTCAGCGGCAGCCGCATGGCCAGGTCCATGGCCGGCACCTTGAGCGCGCCCGAGCCGATGCCCAGCATGCCGCTCACCGTGCCCGCCACGTACATCAGCCCCAATCCCGTCAGTGGCCGCGTGACGCGGTAGGACACCTCACGGCCCTGCGACTCATCCCAGTAGCTGCCGTGCAGCGCCAGCCGGTCCGCCAGCGCGTCCGCGGGCACCGGCGCCTCGGCGCTCGCCCGCATCCGCCGCAGCATCACCAGCGCCGACCACGCCATGACGCCGCCAAAGACGAGGTACACGCCGCGCCCACCCACCAGCCCGGACATGTACGCGCCGCTGAGCGCGCCCGCGGTGGTCGCCAGCTCCAGGAACATGGCCACGCGGGTGTTGGCCATCCGGTCGCGCACGTAGGCCGCCGCCGCGCCGCTGGACGTGGCGATGACGGAGACGATGGACGCCCCCACCGCGTACTGGATGTCCACTTTCAGGAGCAACGTGAGCACGGGAATCAGGATGAGCCCGCCGCCGATACCCAGCAACGAACCCAACAGTCCCGCACCCACGGAAAACCCCAGGACGACGAGCATGAAGAGGAAGGGAGTCATCGAAGCTGCTCCCCATCCTCTCCCCCTCACCGGCCTTTGGCCACCAGGAGAATGGCTCGATTCGAGCCGCTCCCCTGGTTGCCTGCTTCCACCGGGCTACTGCGCGCTGGCCACCACCGACATGCGCTGAGCACCGTTGCCGTTGGCGAGCGCGCCGGGGGCGTGGGTGTCCGCGCCCAGCTCGCGCAGCAGAATCTCGCCCACCAGTTCGTCCATGGGGACGAAGCGGCCCAGCAACGGGCGCCAGGCGTGGACCTGCGCGGTGGCGATGTCAAACCACCAGCCGTGCAGCCGCAGGGTGCCCGCGTCGAGACGCTCCTTCACCCACGGATAGGTGGAGATGTGCTCCATCTGCACCAGCACGTTGTTCTGGGACAGGCGATCGTAATCCGACCGGCCCTCCCCCAGCGTCGGGTTCGCATTCATCCGCTGGAGCGCGTCCTTGCCGTGCTCGAGCCAGCCCTTGAGGTTCGGGTTCTCAGGCCCCACGCCGCCAGCGAGGATGGCCTTCATCGCGCCGCAGTTCGAGTGGCCGCACACGACGATGTCCTCCACCGGCAGGTTGCGGAGCGAGAACTCCAGCGCGGCCGCCTCGGACTGGTCGCCCGTGGACTGCCCTTTCGAATCCGACGGCGCCACCATGTTGCCGACGTTGCGGACCACGAACAGGTCGCCCGGGTCCGTGGACACGAGCAGGTTGGGCACCACGCGGCTGTCCGCGCAGGCGATGAAGAGGCAATCCGGCTTCTGCTCCTGCGCCAGCAACGCGAACTTCTCCCGGTAGCTGGAACGGGCGTTGAGCTGAAAATCCAACAGACCGCGAATGAGCTTCCTCACTGCGCACCTCCAGAGACAAGCGAGTTGTGATTGGGACCGTCAACGACCACGGGGCTGCTCGGCTTCACCGTGCCCTTGCGGCTCCAGACGTCTTCGAGCGACTCGGCGAACACCGAGCCACCCGTCTTGCGATGCGTGTCACACCAGCTCTCCAGGGCTTCGTGCCCGGAGTGGTCCAGCGTCTGCACGGCCAGGTCCAGCTCCACCTTGGAGCCCGACGGCACCTGCGCCAGCGCGGTGGACAGCTTGGGGACGCCGACGAACGTCAGCGCGCCCGAGATTCGAACCAGATAGGACGCATGCGCCTGCTGGTGCACGTCCACCTTGACGGTGCCCAGGTGCCACAGCAGGCGCAGCACCGCGAACGCCAGGCCCATGCCGATACCGGCCAGCAGGTTGACGCCCACCACGCCGGCCACCGTCACCAGGTACACGGCCAGCTCCCCTCGCTTCTGGAGCTCACGGATGTGGTGCACGTTCACCAGCTTGGCGCCGACGAAGACGAGCAGACCCGCCAGCACGGTGAGGGGGACGAGCCCCGCCACCGAGCCCAGCAACGTGATGAACAGGAGCAGCCACACGCCGTGCAGCGTGCCCGACAGCCGCGTCTTCGCGCCGGCGGTGATGTTGGTGGCGCTGCGGACGATGACGCCGGTGATGGGCAGGCCGCCCGCCATGCCCGAAATCGTGTTCGCCAGGCCCTGACCGAAGAGCTCGCGGTCCAGGTTCGCGCGGGGGCCCGTGTGCATCTTGTCCGTGGCCACCGCGCTCAAGAGCGACTCCGCGCTCGCGACCAGCGCCAGCGACAGCACCGCCGTGCCAAAGGTGACCCAGTCGCCCTTCGGGAAGGTGGGCAACTGGATGCTGGAGAAGATGTTCTCCGGCAGCTCCACCCGGGCCACATCGGCGCCCATGAAGGTCGCCGCCGCGGTGGCGCTCACCACGGCCACGAGCGGACCTGGGACCTTCTTCAACTTCCCGGGAACGAACTGCCACGCCACCATCAGGCCAATGGTCAGCAGGCCCAGCAGCGTCGCGGCGCCATGAAGGTCCGCAATCTGCCCCGGCAGCTCCTTCACGTTCTGCCACGCGCTCGACTGCGGCGCGCCGCCCATCACGATGTGGACCTGCCCCAGGACGATGAGGATGCCGATGCCAGCCATCATCCCGTGGATGACGGCGGGAGAGATGGCCAGCGCGCCGCGCGCCACCTTCAACCCACCGAGAATCATCTGCACCACGCCCGCGACGGCCACCGCCGCGCACGTCATCGCCAGGCCCATCTGCTGGATGAAGCCAAACACCATGACCGCGAGGCCGGCCGCGGGACCGCTCACCTGGAGGGGCACGCCTCCAAAGAGCCCCACCACGATGCCGCCAATCACACCCGCGATGAGCCCGCTGACGATGGGCGCGCCTGAAGCCAGCGCGATTCCCATACACAACGGCAACGCCACCAGGAACACTACCAGGGAAGAAGGCAGGTCCGTGGCCAGCGCCTTCCAGGGGGAAGCAACGCCCTCAGGACTCTTCGAAGTCGACATCACACCTCCACACAAGTCGCCGCGACTGCCGCGTGCGCTGATTCACGTGGAGGCCCTCCGCAAAGCGCGTGCCGTCCGCCTTCCGACAGGCTCAGAGGGAACGCAAGATGATTGCGGTTGGGAATATGAAAACGATTTTAAGTCCCGAATCCAGACTTAAAAATCCTTGAGGCCGCTGACCTCAAGAATCTTGCAGCGCCCTCGCCTACTCCTCCTCGAGCCGGCGGAGGAAGGTGGGATAGGAGAGCCCCAGCACCCGGGCGGCCTCCATCCGGCGCCCATCCAAGCGGGCGAGGACGTGCCGGACGTACAACCGCTCCACGTCCTGCAAGGGGCGCGGAGGCCCGGAGACGACGAACGCGTCGGGGTCCACGTCAGGCGGGACGCTGGTGCCCTGCGGCTCCAGGGAGGAGAGCTCCAGTTCGGGGCCGGCCTCCAGCACCAGGGCCCGCTCGAGCACGTTGCGCAGCTCACGGACGTTGCCGGGGAACGGGTAGCGCTCCAGCCGGGCGCGCGCGGCGCTGGAGAAGCTCACGGGCCGGCGCCCCAGTTCGGCGCCCAGCTCCGCCACCAGGGACTGCGCCAGGGGCAACAGGTCCTCGCGGCGCTCGCGCAGCGGCGGAATGTCCACCCGGAAGACGCTCAGGCGGAAGTAGAGGTCCTCGCGGAAGCGGCCCTCGGCCACCTCCTTGGTCAGGTCGCGGTTGGTGGCCGTCACCACGCGCGCGCTGCTGCTCAGCTCGGCGGTGCCGCCCAGGCGGCGGAAGGCGCCCTTGTCCAGGAAGGTGAGCAGCTTGGCCTGGAGCTGCAGCGGCAACTCGCCCACCTCGTCCAGGAAGAGCACGCCGCCCGCGGCCACCTCCACCAGGCCGCGGCGGGCGGTTCGCGCGTCGGTGAAGGCGCCGCGCTCATGGCCGAAGAGTTCACTTTCCACCATGGTGGCGGGCAGCGCGGCGCAGTTGACGTGGACGAACGAGCCCTGCCCGCCTTGCAGCGCGTGCAGGTGGCGCGCAATCACCTCCTTGCCCACGCCCGTCTCGCCCAGCAGCAGCACCGGGCTGCGCGGCGCCTTGGCGATGCGCTCCAACATCTGAAGCGCGGCGAGCATCTTCGGCGAGTGCGGACGCGACAGGCGCCGCCGTCCGCCCAGTTCGCTCTCCGCCAGACGCAGCCGTTCCTGGAGCTGCAGGTCCGCGACGGCGCGGCGGGCGCGCAGCACCAGGTCATCCAGCTCCACCGGCTTGGACAGGTAGTCGCGCGCGCCCGCCTGGATGGCCACCACCGCGCTGGCGATGTCGCCGTGCGCCGTCACCATCAACACGGGCGTGTCCGGAAGCTGGGCGCGAAGCTCCGGCAGGAAGTCGATGCCGTCCCCGTCCGGCAGGCGCCGGTCCAGTACCACCAGGTCCGGCGCCTCGCGGGACATGGCCCCACGGGCGTCGTGGAGCGAATGGGCCAGCGTGACGCGGAAGCCCTCGTGGCGCAGCACCGAGGCCGCCAGCGAGGCGAAGGTCCGGTCGTCATCCACCAGCAACAGATAGGTGCTCATCGGGCCACCTCCAACGGAAGGCGCAGCGTGAAGCGGCTTCCCAGCGGACTCCGGACATAGTTCAGACTGCCACCATGGGCCTCCACGGAGGCACGCGCCATGGGCAGCCCCAGCCCCACGCCCTTCGCCCGCCCGGTGGCGAAAGGCTCCCACAACCTGGGCTCAAGACGCGGATCCACGCCGCCCGCATTGTCCTCCACCACGAGCACGGCGTCATGTTCCTCCCGCGTCAGACGCACGCTCACCCACGGTGCCGGCTGCATCCCTGTGTCCTTCGCCACCGCGCCCGCCTCCACCGCGTTGCGCAACACGTTGTCGATGGCGGACACCAGCAGCGCGGCATCCCCTTGGACCCACAGGGACTCCTCCAGGGACGTGGTCAGCGCCACGGCCTCGGACTCCGGCAGCAGCTTCACACCCTGGAGCGCGTCCTTCACCAGCAGGTGCACCTCGCAGCGGCGGCGCAGCGCGGCACGAGGCGCCCCGAAGGACAGCAGCGAGCGCGCCAGATGGCTCAGGCGCTCCACCTGCGAGCGCAGCGCGCCCACGGGCAGCTCGCTGCCCGCGGGGGTATGCCGGAGCACGGACAGCGCGGCCTGGATGCCGTTGAGGGCGTTCTTCACCTCATGCGCGATGAGCGAGGCCGCGGTCCCCAGCGCCGCCATGGTCTCCTGGCGTCGCAGCCGCTCCTCGGCCGCCAGCAGCGACCGGTAGGAGTGCCGCAGCAGGAGGATGAAGATGATGAGCGTGCTGCTCAGCAGGGCGATGTGGAACGCCAGCTGCCGCAGGAAGCGCGCCCGGAGGCCCGCGGTGGCCGTCTCCTCCTCCAGGACGACCAACAGCAGGTCGCTCTTCCCCACCCACGCGCCCGCGCCCATCATGTGCTTGTCATCCAGCGTCAGCGGCCCCGGCATGTTCGCCAGCGCGCGCAGCCGCCCCGTGATGTCCCCGGCGCCCAGCTTGAACCCCACCGGCATCAGGATTTGACCGTGGTCATCCATCAGCACCAGTGACGTCTGCGCGGTGGGCCGCGTGGGCAGCGCGCTGGCGCGGAGCTCCCCCAGCAGCACGCCCTTGAAGCGGCCGTCCTGGAACATGGGGACGGCGACCACGATGGGCCCCCCCTCCCCTTCCAGCAGGTCGATTTCCGGCTGGCGGCCCTCCACCATCCGGCGGAACCAGGGCCGCTGCGTCAGCGGCGAGCGCCCCAGCGGCATGTCCGGAGGGTCGCTCCAGACGCGCTCGCCCTCGGGCGTCAGCAGGGCCACGCCCTCGGAGAAGAGGGACGAATGGTAGAAGGCGCTCTCCAGCAGGGCCAGCTCCGCCGGGGAGGCGCCGTCCTCAGGGGACAGCGCGGGGTGCCCGGCCACGCGGGCCAGCTCCGCCTCCAACAGCCCCAGGTGGACGCCCAGCGCCTCCGACTGCACCTGCGCCTGGTTGAGCAGCCGGCTCAGCAGCTCCTCGCGCGCGTTGCGCACGTCCTCCACGTAGCCCAGCACGGGGCTCGTCAGCGCCACCAGCCCCACCAGCCCCAGACCGACGAGCGCGGAGCGCCCCCCGCGCCGCTGCGCGTGAGCCAGCTCGCCCGGCGTGGGGGTCAACGTCGGGAGTGGAGGTGGCGTCGGCGGCAGGTGGGCGGAGGTCATGACAGAGCTCCCTTGGGTTTACCCCGGCATGGCAGCACCTTCACGCGCAATCAGGCCACCCGGCTGGGGCCCGCCCGCTGGAGCGGCCGGCCATCTCCCCGGGTCGCCCGCTCCCGCGCGTTTTCCCGCCCTGACGAAGTTGTTGCACATGCGTCACACGTTCGGAAAAGCGGGCGCGCAGAGTGGCGGCCCGCCATGCCCCATGTCCTCATCATCGACGACGAACGCGACCTCGCGGAGCTCATTGATTTCAACCTGCGGGGTTCCGGCCTCACCACGCACGTGTCCCACACGGGCGAAGAAGCGCTGGTGGCCGCGCGGGAGCAGAACCCCGACCTCGTGCTGCTGGACCTGATGCTGCCGGACATGTCCGGCATCGATGTCTGCCGGCAGCTGCGGGCCAGCCCCCAGTCCCGGGGCGTCCTCATCGTCATGCTCACCGCCAAGGGCGAGGAGTCCGACCGCATCCGCGGCTTCGAGGTGGGCGCGGATGACTACGTGGTGAAGCCCTTCAGCGTGCGGGAGCTGGTGCTGCGGCTGAAGGCCATCCTCCGCCGCGGCGCGCCGTCGGCAGGGAGCACGGCGCCGCTGGCGCTGGGGCCCCTGCGCCTGGACGTGGCGTCCCACCGCTTCTTCGTGGAGGAGCGCGAGGTGGCCCTCACCGCGCTGGAGTTCCGGCTCCTGGAGCACCTGCTCGCCCGCCTGGGCAGGGTGCAGACACGTGAGCAGTTGCTGGAAGAGGTGTGGGGCCTGTCATCCACCCTGGAGACGCGCACCATCGACACCCACGTCATGCGCCTGCGCGACAAGCTGGGCCCGGCGCGCGCGCTGCTGGAGACGGTCCGCGGTGTCGGCTACCGGATGCTGGACCCGGCCGCGGGCTGAGCGTCGTGACGGCGATGTCACGTGGCGGACGCGAAACGGACACCCACGTCACGTAGAAGCGCGGCGTCTTCGCTCAAGCCTCACAGCGCGCCCAGATTCCGATTCACATCCTCCAGCCAGGAGAAGTCCCCCATGAAATCGCTCCTCAAGCCCCTGCTCGCGGTGTTCCTCCTGGTGCTCCCCGCCGCTGCCCAGGCGGGCACCGTCACCATCAAGGGCTCCGACACCATGGTCATCCTCGGCCAGCGCTGGGCCGAGGCGTTCATGAAGAAGAACCCCAACATCAAGGTCCAGGTCACCGGCGGCGGCTCCGGCGTGGGCCTGGCGGCGCTCCAGAACGGCACCACGGACATCGCCATGTCCAGCCGGGAGATGAAGAAGGCGGAGGCCGACAAGCTCCGCGCGCGCTACAAGGCGCCGCCCGCGCAGCGCTCGGTGGCCAAGGACGGCGTCACCTTCTACGTCCACCAGAGCAACCCCGTGAGCGCGCTCACCACCGAGCAGCTGATGAAGATCTACGTGGGCGACATCACCTCCTGGAAGCAGGTGGGCGGCGCGGACGCGCCCATCGTCGCGTACTCCCGGGAGAACTCCTCCGGCACCTACGTCTTCGTGAAGGACATGGTGCTGGACGGCGAGGACTTCGCGCCCACCATCCAGACGCTGCCCGGCACCGCCGCGGTGGTGAACGCCGTCTCCAAGGAGAAGAACAGCCTGGGCTACGGCGGCGCCGCGTACGCAGAGGGCATCAAGGAGCTGAAGGTGAAGAAGGGCAACGAGGAGATCGCCCCCAGCGCGGACAACATCAAGAGCGGCAAGTACCCGCTGGCGCGCGACCTCTTCTTCTACCTGCGCGCCGAGCCGACCGGCGACACCAAGGCCTTCATCGACTTCGCGCTCTCCCCCGAAGGTCAGGCCATCGTCACCCAGGTCGGCTACTTCCCCGTGAAGTAGCCGCGGAGCGTCACACGAATGTCACAAGAGGCGCTGAATCCCTATGGATAGACAGGCGACCATGGAGCAAGGTCTCACGCGGGTCGTGGCCGCGCCGCGCCTGTCCGCAGCGGCGCGGAGGCGTCAGCTGCGAGAGAAGGCCGTCGCGGGCTTCATCAGTCTGATGGCGTTCACGGGCATCGCCGCGCTCATCCTCATCATCGTCTTCGTGGCCAAGGAGGCGCTGACGCTCTTCACCGACGCGGACGCCCGCCACGAAGCCAGCCTCGCCAAGATGTTCCTGCCGCAGGAGGGCCGCTACCCGTTCCGGTGGCAGCCCGTGTCGGACACGCCCAAGGTCAGCATGATTCCGCTGTTCGTGGGCACGCTGAAGATCACCCTGGTCTCCATGCTGGTAGCGGTCCCCATGGGCATCTTCAGCGCGCTCTTCGTCGCGGAGTTCGCCCCGCGCCGCCTGCGCGAGCTGCTCAAGCCCATCATCGAACTGCTGGCCGGCATCCCCTCGGTGGTGCTGGGCTTCTTCGCGCTGATGGTGCTGTCCCCGGTGGTGAAGGACCTGTTCCACCTGGACCGGCCGCTCAACGGCACGCTGGCGGGGCTGGCGCTGGCGCTGGCCATCGTCCCGGTCATCTTCACCGTGTCCGAGGACGCGCTCACCGCGGTGCCCCGCAGCTACCGCGAGGCCTCGCTGGCGCTGGGCGCCACGCTCTGGGAGACGGCGTGGAAGGTGGTGCTGCCCGCGGCGGCCCCCGGCATCCTCGCCGCGTGCGTGCTGGGCTTCGGCCGGGCCATTGGCGAAACGATGATTGTCCTCATGGCGTCAGGCAACGCGGACATCGTGTCCTGGAACCTGGGGGACTCGGCGCGCTCGCTGTCGGCCACCATCGCGGCGGAGATGGGTGAAGTGGTGGTGGGCAGCCCTCACTACTCCCTGCTCTTCTTCATCGGCGTGGAGCTGTTCATCTTCACCTTCGTCCTCAACATGGTCGCCTCCACGTGGACGAAGAAGGTCCTCCAGCGGCTGACCGGGAGCGCCTCGTGAAGTACACCACGCGCCGGGCGGTGGGGCTGGGCCTCACCGGACTGACGGCCCTCGCGGCCTTCTTCATCGTGGGCATGCTGGCCCTCATCCTGCTGAACGTCGCGCGCAACGGCGCGCGTCACCTCTCCTGGACCTTCCTCACCCAGCCCCCCAGCGACGGCATGATGGGCGGCGGCATCTTCCCCGCCATCTTCGGCACCGCCGCGCTCACGCTCCTGATGACGCTGGCGGTGATGCCGGTGGGTGTGCTCACCGCCGTGTACCTCCACGAGTACGCGCCGCCGGAGTCACGCTTCGCCCGCTGGGTGCGCGTGGCGGTCGTCAACCTCGCGGGCGTGCCCTCCATCGTCTTCGGCCTCTTCGGGCTCGGCTTCTTCATCCTCTTCGTCGGCGGCAACCTGGACCGGATGCTGGGCTACGAAGAGATGCACTGGGCCCAGCCGGGCATCCTCTGGGCCTCGCTGACGCTGGCGGTGCTGACGCTGCCGGTGGTCATCGTCTCCACGGAGGAGGCGCTGCGCGCGGTGCCGCTGGAGCAGCGCACCGCCAGCCTGGCCCTGGGCGCCACCCAGTCGCAGACGCTGGCGCGGGTCGTGCTGCCCGGCGCCCTGCCCGGCATCCTCACCGGCGCGGTGCTGGCCATCTCCCGCGGCGCGGGCGAGGTCGCCCCCATCCTCTTCACCGGCGCCGCCTACTTCCTGCCGGACCTGCCCACGCACCTGGACTCCCAGTTCATGCACCTGGGCTACCACACGTATGTCATGGCCACCCAGTCACCGAACGTGACGGAGGCCAGTGGCCCCCTGTATGCGACGGTGCTGGTGCTGCTGGCGCTCACCTTCGCCCTCAACCTCGTCGCGGTCATCATCCGGACGCGCACGCGCCGCAAGGCCGCCAGCGCCCACTGACGGTACGCCTGCCATGTCCCTCCAACCCCAGAATCCCCGCGCGAAGATGGAAGCGCGGGAGCTCACCCTGCGCTACGGCCCCAAGACGGCCATCCACAAGGTCTCCCTGGCCATCCTCGACCGGCGGGTGACGGCGCTCATCGGCCCCTCGGGCTGCGGGAAGTCCACCTTCCTGCGCTCGCTCAACCGGATGAACGACCTCATCTCCGGCACCTCGCATTCGGGCACCATCCTGCTGGACGGCATGGACATCCATGACCGCGGCGTGGACGTGGTGGACCTGCGCCGGCGCGTGGGAATGGTCTTCCAGAAGTCCAACCCCTTCCCCAAGAGCATCTTCGAGAACGTGGCCTATGGCCTGCGCGTGGGCGGGATGAAGGACAAGGCGGAGCTGGCCGCGCGCGTGGAGAAATCACTGCGCGGCGCCGCGCTCTGGGACGAGGTGAAGGACCGGCTGGACGAAAGCGCCCTGGGCCTGTCCGGCGGCCAGCAGCAGCGTCTGTGCATCGCCCGGGCGATGGCGGTGGAGCCGGAGGTGCTGCTGATGGACGAGCCCGCCAGCGCGCTGGACCCCATCGCCACCGCGAAAATCGAGGAGCTCATCCACGAGCTCAAGTCGACGTACACCATCGCCATCGTCACCCACAACATGCAGCAGGCCGCGCGCGTCAGCGACCGCACCGCTTTCTTCTACATGGGCGAGCTGGTGGAATGCGGCCCCACCGAGCAGATCTTCACCAACCCGCGAGAGAAGCGCACCGAGGACTACGTCACCGGCAAGTTCGGGTGAGCGGAAGAAAAAGGGGACCGGACACATGCCGTCGACGCATACGGATAAGGCCTTCGAGGCGGACCTGAGGGATTTGCGGGAGAAGCTGCTCGCGATGGGCGCGAAGGTGGAGAACCTCATCGTCCAGAGCATGAAGGCGCTCACCGACCGCGACAGCACCCTGGCCGAGAAGGTCGTCGCCGCCGACAAGGACGTCAACCGGCTGGAGGTGGACATCGACGAGCTGTGCCGGAAGATTCTGGCGCTGCGCCAGCCCGCCGCCAGCGACTTGCGCCTCATCACCACGGCGCTGAAGATCGTCACCGACCTGGAGCGCATCGGCGACCTGGCGGTGAACATCGCCGAGCGCTCCATGGACCTGAACCAGGCCCCCCCGCTGGCGCCCTACGTGGACACGCCGCGGCTGGCGGAGCTGGCCCAGCGGCAGGTCCGCATGTCGCTGGACGCCTTCGTCTCCAGCGACGTCGCCAAGGCGGAGGAGGTGCTCCGGGGCGACGATTTGCTGGATGCCCTCTTCCTCAAAATCTTCAACGAGCTCCTCGCCTACATGATGGAGGATTCGCGCAACATCCGCCGCGCCACGGCGCTGATGTTCATCGCGAAGCACCTGGAGCGCATCGGCGACCACGCGATGAACGTGGCGGAGATGGTCGTCTACATGGTGCGCGGCAAGGACATCCGCCACCCACAGAGCCGCAATCTGGCGGAGTAGTCCGCGGGCGCGGGATTCACCGCCCCGTCACCGCGAATTGCCCGGCCCGCCCCGGGCGCTTCGCGGGGCTGACGTGGAAGGCCTCTAGCGTGGCAACCGTGGTCGCGCCATGACGGCGCACCGGCCCCGGGGATTGCCCGCGAATGTTGCTCGCCTCCACCGTCCTGCTGCTTGCCGCCTGCCTCGGTCTGTTCGTCCTCACCGTCCAGTTCGCGCTCGTGCTGCGCCACCGGCGTGAGCCGCCCCCCACCGCGCAACCGGGCACGCCTCGCCCGGGCATCTCCATCCTCAAGCCGCTGTGCGGCGTGGATGACGACCTGGAAGCCAACCTGGCGCAGTTCGCGGGGCTGGACTACGCGGGCGCGTACGAGGTGGTGCTCGGCGTCAAGGATGCCAGGGACCCGGCCTTCGCCGTGGCCCGCGCGGCGGTCGCCCGCTGGCCCCACGTCATGCGCCTGGAGGTTCAGGACGGCGAGCCGGGCCGCAACCCGAAGGTGAACCAGCTCATCACCCTGGCGGACCGGGCGCGCTACGACGTGCTGGTCATCAGCGACAGCAACACGCGGGTGGCACCCGGATACCTGGAGGAGATTGCCCAGGCCTTCGAGGACCCGGAGGTGGGCTGTGTCACCCACCCGGTGGCGGGCTTGGGCGAGCGCACCTTCGGCTCGCTCCTGGACAACCTGCACCTGGGCGCCAGCGCGGCGGCGGGGATGATCGCCGCCAAGCGGCTCGCGGGCCAGGACATCGTGGTGGGCAAGTCCATGGCGCTGCGCCGCGAGGACGTGGACGCGCTGGGGGGCTTCTTCTCCGTGAAGGACGTGCTGGCGGAGGACTACGTCATCGGCCAGTGGGTGACGCGGAAGCTGGGCCGGCGCGTGGTGATGGCGCACACGCCCGTGTTCAACGTGTCGCTGCGCAAGAGCGTCCTGTCCTTCTTCCAGCGCTATCTGCGCTGGAGCGTGATTCACCGGACCGCGGTGTCTCCGGGCACGTACCTGGCCCAGGCCCTGCTGAACCCCACCCCGCTGGCCCTGCTGGGCGCCATGCTGGCCCCCTCCTCCGACACCGCGGCGCTCTGCCTGGTGGTGGCCCTGGGCAAGGTCGCGGTGGACCTCTCCACCGTGCGCGCCCTGCGGCCGCAGGCCCTGTCGTGGGACGCGGTGCCCGCCGTCTTCGCCAAGGACGCCCTGCTCTTCGCGGCCTGGGGCTACGCGCTCTTCTCCCGCACCGTGAACTGGCGCGGCACCCGGCTGCGCGTGGGCCGGGGCACCCGGCTGATGCCCGTGCACACGGCAGGGCTGACGTCCGAGCCCGCGCTGCCCCAGGGTGACCGCGTCCTGGCGGGCTGACCCGGCGAAGCGCCCTTCCAGGGCCTGCCTGCCCGGATGCTGGGCGGGCACCATGTCACCGCTCGCGGAGAATGATAGCGCCCTTCAGCAGCGTTCATCTCAGGTCGGGGGAGGACGATTGGCGCGACTGGCAACGGATAACGGCGCAAGAAGGGTCTTGGTCGTCGATGACGACGCGGACTGGAGGGAATTCCTCCGGCTCAGCCTGGAGGACCTTGGCTACGAGACGACTGAGGCCTCGGATGGGCAGGAGGCCCTGGAGACACTGAGGCGTGGCGGACGCTACGGGGTGATGCTGCTCGACCTCAACATGCCGGGCATGTCCGGGCTGGAGGTCGTGGAGCATCTGCCACGCGGGCCGCACCCCCGCATCGTCTTCCTGACGTCCGCGGCGGCGCAGGATGTAGGCAGTGCCCTGCTCTCGGGGCCACACTACTACCTCCCAAAAGGTGCGAGCCGCGACCAATTGTCGCTCCTCTTGCAATCACTTGGTGAGTGAGCAGCCCGCCTCTGGCGTATAGGGTAGAGGGCCCCTGAGAGGAGGGCCATTATCGTCACCGAGCTTCTCATCATCCTGTTGCTGGTCCTGGCCAATGGTGTCTTCGCTGGCGCGGAGCTCGCCATCATCTCTGTCCGCCGGACACGGCTGCGGGAACTGATTGAAGAAGGCAGCACCTCCGCGAAAGCAGTGGAGGCCCTGCGCGGCAACCCTGAGCGCTTCCTGGCCACCGTGCAGATTGGCATCACCGTCATCGGCGCCACGGCGGCCGCGTTCGGTGGCGCGAGCATCGCCTCCCGCCTGGGCGGTGTGCTCACCGGCTTCGGCATCCCCGAACAGCAAGCGGACGAGGTGGCCCTCGCCGCGGTGGTGGTCTTCGTCTCCTACCTCTCGCTGGTGCTGGGCGAGCTGGTGCCCAAGTCGCTCGCGCTGCGCGCCGGAGAGCGCTACGCGTTGCTCATCGGCCGGCCCCTGAGCGGGCTGTCCTGGCTGATGCGGCCGGTGGTGTGGTTCCTCACCGCCAGCTCCAACGTGGTGCTGCGCCTGTTCGGCGACCGGACGAACTTCACGGAAGGACGCCTGTCCGCGGAGGAGCTCCAGCAGTTGGTGGAGGAGGCGGCGAAGCAGGGCACGTTGGATCCGCACGCCGGTGAGATTGCGTCGCGCGCCTTCGAGCTGGGCGACGTGACGGTGGGCGAGCTGTCAGTGGCGCGGGACGAGATGGTGGCCCTGCGTCGGCACTCCAGCCCGGAGGAGATTCGCCGCGTCCTGCTGGAGGGCGGCCACTCGCGCATGCCGGTGTACGAGGGCACGCTGGACAACATCGTCGGCTACGTCATCGCCAAGGACCTGCTGGGGGTGGCCTGGGAGGGCAACCTCATCATCCTGGAGGACGTGATGCGTCCGCCCTTCTTCGTCGTGGAGACGATGCGGGCCATTGACGCGCTCAAGGAGCTGCAGAAGCGGCGCATGCAGCTGGCGGTGGTGGTGGACGAGCGCGGCGGCGTGGTGGGACTCGTCACCGTGGAGGACCTCGTGGAGGAGCTGGTGGGCGACATCCTCAGCGAGTCCGAAGTGCCAGAGGAGTTCGTCAAGCGCGAGGGGCCGAACACCGCCCTGGTGCTCGGCACCGCGAGCATCCGCGACGTCAACCGGGAGCTGTCCCTGGACCTGGACGAGGACCAGGACTACGCCACGGTGGCCGGCCTGTGCATCGCCCTGTCGGGCGGCGCCATCCCCGAGCCGGGCACCAAGGTCCAGGCGGAGGGCAACCTCGTGATTGAGGTCGTCGCGTCCTCTCCCCGCCGCGTGGACTCCGTGCGCTTCCACCTGCCGCAGCACGAGGAGCCCGTGGAGGCGTGACAGCGAGACAGGGGCCGCCGCGCTACGGACGATCGGGCCACGTAGAGCACTGGAGGCGGGCGGCCTCCCCGAACCCAGCGGCACTCCCCGCGGCGATGAAGAAGGAGAAGGCCCTGCCGTCGTTGGGGATGGTCGTGAGGTGGTAGCCCGGGTCAGTGGTGTACCAGTCCGCGCTGTCCCCATCGATGACGGTGCTGAGGCGGTACCCCGTCACGGGGTGGCCGTAGTCGAACTCCGGCGGCTCCCACCCGAAGGAGATCCACCCATGGCCGCCCTGGCACGTCGCATTGCGGGGCTTGGAGGGGTACCGCGTGGGCATGGCGGCGATGCGCTCCGAAGCCTGGCCCCAGCCCGCCGCGTTCGCCGCCTCGACAGTGAACTGGTACGTCGTGGCGTTCACCAGCGACTCCACGGACGCGCGCGTCTCGAAGGTCTCCACGGTGCGAATCACCTCGCCCTCCAGGTACACCGTCACCCGGTAGGACGTGATGGGGTTGCCACCCGTGTCGTCGACGCGCCAAGTCAGAAAGACGCGCCCACCGCCGGCGTTGGGCTCGGCCGTGAGGACCGGCACTCCTGGAGTCGTGAAGGGCGTCGCCTCGATGGACGCCTCGGGCCCCCGCGCGTGCCCGTTGTAGGCGACGACGACGAACCTCACCGCCATCCCGTTGGTCATCGAGTGGAAGGTCTTCCCCAGTTCGGTCGCGGGCACCCGCACCGTCTCCCCTTCCCGAGCCTCGAAGAAGGGTGTGACGAAATAGCTGTCCAGCGGCATGCCCTTGTCATCCGCGGCATCCCAGCTCAGCGTCACAGTCTGGTCGCTCTCGACGGCCACCAGGTTCTGCACCGCACCAGGCGTCACATGGGGGACCACGCGGTCGGAGCGCTCCGAGGCAACACTCCTGCCACGGGCATTCCTGGCGACGACGCTGAAAGCGTAGGCGGTGCCATTCGCCAGCTCCGTGACGACCGCCCGGGGCTCCGACACGGGCACCGTCACCACACGGACCTCCCCCTCATCCGAATAGACATGCACAGCATAGTCGAGGAGGGCGCTCCCCCCGTCCCCAGGGACGTCCCACGTCACGGTGACCTGCCCGTCGCCCGGCACCGCGATCACGAGTGACGGAGCCCGTGGCAATGTCGCGTGGGGCCCCTGAACAGGCGGTTGTGCGTCGGAGCCACCACACCCCCATCCCAGAACCACGCCCAGCCACACCGCGGCCACCAGCCGAATTCGTCCGTTCAACATGACAGTCCTCCCCCCGGAATCCGGGAAATCGCTACGTACCGCAGGAGGAGCACAACCGGAAAGAGGCCGAGGAGACCCAGCCCGATGAGAGGGAGCCCCCTGCGCCTGGGAAAGACAATGGGTGGGTGGCACGCATCCAAGAAGGGGACAGCACCCGGGATTCGAGAGGAAAACCTCTTGAATCCCGGGCACTTCCACCAGCGCGCGATGCAGGATTCGAACCTGCGGCCTTTGGCTCCGGAGGCCAACGCTCTATCCAGCTGAGCTAATCGCGCAACCGACTTCCGGATGAAGCGGGGGCACAAGTAGCCGAACTCCCCCGCCGAAGCAAGCACGCAATCCGACGACGAACGCCACCCGACGTGTCTTTCCCTCGGAGCGGGAGAGTCCCCGTCCGCTCACACGCGCCGCCTCCGGGCAGCCATCAGCATCAGGCCCCCCCACCCCAGGAGCAACAGGGGCGCACTCCCCTGCCCTCCCGCAGCACAGCTCAAGCCACCACCACGAGAGCTGACCTCCCGGATAATGTTGATGGAGGGATCGACCTTGAAGGTGGTCTCCCCTGAGCGCTCGCCGACGTTCCCCGCGGCATCCCGGGCGCGGGCACTGACAGCGTGGTCTCCCTCGCTGATGGCCCGGGTCAGCGTCAGCCGCCACTGCCCGGAAGGCTCGACACGTACACTGCCGAAGTCGAGCCCATCGATGAAGAGCAGCACCTCGCTTCCCGGTTCGGCGCTCCCCTGGAACGTCGGCGTGAGCGCCCCCACCACCGCATCGGGCGCGGGCGAACTCACCACCGGCACGCCGGGAGGAGTCATATCCAGACGCCACAGATGCACCGCGGGCGTGGCGTCCACGTTGCCCGCCTCATCGCGAGCACGAACCTCGATTCGGTGCTCGCCTTCAGGCACGCCATCCCACGAATACACAGAGGGACAGTTGTCGAACATAGCGCCGTCGATGCTGCACTCGAAAGTGACGGGCGCCTCATCGGATTCGAATCGGAAGACCGCCTGTGGCACGTTCGTGTCCGCGTTGGGCATCTCGATGATGGTGGTAACCGGCGCAAGCGAATCCACACGCCAGATGTGCATTCCCTGCACGTCCGCGATGTTGCCCGCGCGGTCCTTCGCGCGAACGACGAACGTGTGAGTCGCATCCCCAACCGTGACTTCATGTGAGTTGGCGCCAGTACATGCCGCGAACATTCCGCCATTCAGACTGCACTCGAACGTCGAACCTTCTTCATTCGATTCGAACTGGAACACGGCGCGCGACTGATTCGTCAGGGTGGGAGGCATCACGGTCAGCCGCGTCTCCGGCTTCGTCGCGTCGAGCGTGAACGTCCGCAGAGTCTGCGCCCCCGCATTGCCCACTTCGTCGGTCAGCGAAACCGCCAGCTCATATGTCCCATCCGCCATGTCCACCGGACGGGTGAACGTCCACCCCACCGTCGACACGACCCCCTCCAGCGTCCCCACGATATCGCCGTTGATGCGGATGATGATGGTCCCGCTTTCGGGGGCTCTTCCCGCGAAGGTGGGCCGCCGGATGTTGACGTAGGCCCCGTTCATCGAGGGACTGGAGACGACCGGCGCCACTGGCCCCGTCAGGTCGATGG
This sequence comes from Myxococcus xanthus, assembly GCF_013116825.1. GTDB lineage: Bacteria > Myxococcota > Myxococcia > Myxococcales > Myxococcaceae > Myxococcus > Myxococcus xanthus_B. The sequence continues at coordinate 3,389 of NZ_JABFNS010000020.1, read as the reverse complement.
TCCAGTCGAAGATCTCGGGCGTCGGATCCTCTCGCGAGCCTTCTCGCGCCCACACCCTCAAGGTGTGTGCCCCCTCGGAGAGGTTCGGATACGTCTTGGTGGGGTCGGCGGACGTCGCGCAGTTCTCCTCCCGCGGCGCGCTGTCCAGTTGGCAGGCATAGTCCACATTGGACAGGTTGGAGGTGAACTCGAAAGCCGCGGTGGTCTGCCGCGTCACCGCCGTGGGCCCATCCACAATCTCGGTCTCCACTTCCGCCACCACCACGCGCCAGTTGTGGTTGGCGGGGGTCTCATCCCAGTTCCCAGCCTCGTCGACTGCCCGGATGAGCATGGTGTGATCTCCCTCCGTGATGATCGAAATCTCCGAGTTCGGAAGGATGTATGGACTTGCACACGACCTGAATTCGGTGCCGTCGTAACTGCACTGAAAAGCCACGGCGTCTACATCGGGCGAATTGAACTGGAACACCGCCGTCTGCTCACGCGTCAGCGCCACCGGCTTTTCCGTAATCACCGTATTGGGAGGCTCCAGATCCACCCTCCATTCATGCCGAGCGGGCGACGCATCCACATTCCCCGCGATGTCCACGGCTCGCACCCAGAGCGTATACGTGCGGGTTGTCAGTTCTGGCGTCTGATACGACACCGAGCAGGCCGCCCAGTTCGCATCGTCTTCTCCAGGGGCAGTGGTCGATGACGAGCCAACCAGGATGCACTGGAAGCCCACCGGAGCCGCGTCGGGCGAATCCAGATTGAACCGGGCACGGCGCTCGTTGCTCGGATCCTGGACCAGAGCCTCCACCACCGTGTCCGGAGGGAGCTTGTCGGTCCTCCACGAATAGGCGGCGGGCGTCGGGTCCACGTTGCCCGCCGTATCCCTGGCCCTCACCAGGAACCGGAACTGCGCATCCTCCCCCGGCGTCGCGAAGCTGCTTCCACTCGTGCAGCCAGTGAAGGGCCCATCGTTCAGGCTGCACTCGAAGGTCGCCTGGTTGTCAGTCGAGCTGAAGGTGAAGCTCACCGACCCCAGGTTGTTCACCGGCGCGGGCAGGGGCTCCGTGAGGGCCGTGTTCGGCGGCGTCAGGTCCACCGCCCACCCGTGGCTGTCCGGCGTGGCGTCCACGTTCCCCGCCGCATCCACCGCCCGTACCCACAGCCGGTAGGTGGTGTTGTCCGTCAACTCGGGCGTCTGGTACGACGCCGCGCAGGGCGCCCAGCGAGCGTCCCCTTCGATCGGCATCGGCGCCGTCATGGACGACGCCAGGATGCACTCAAAGCCCACCGCGTCACCGGCGGGCGAGTCGAAGTCGAAGCCCGCGCGCGACGCGTTGCTCAACGTACCTATCGTGGTGTGCACCACCGTGTCCGGAGGGAGCTTGTCGGTCCTCCACGAATAGGCGGCGGGCGTCGGGTCCACGTTGCCCACCGTATCCCTGGCCCTCACCAGGAACCGGAACTGCGCATCCTCCCCCGGCGTCGCGAAGCTGCTTCCACTCGTGCAGCCAGTGAAGGGCCCATCGTTCAGGCTGCACTCGAAGGTCGCCTGGTTGTCAGTCGAGCTGAAGGTGAAGTTCACCGACCCCAGGTTGTTCACCGGCGCGGGCAGGGGCTCCGTGAGGGCCGTGTTCGGCGGCGTCAGGTCCACCGCCCACCCGTGGCTGTCCGGCGTGGCGTCCACGTTCCCCGCCGCATCCACCGCCCGTACCCACAGCCGATAGGTGGTGTTGTCCGTCAACTCGGGCGTCTGGTACGACGCCGCGCAGGGCGCCCAGCGAGCGTCCTCTTCGATCGGCATCGGCGCCGTCATGGGCGACGCCAGGATGCACTCAAAGCCCACCGCGTCACCGGCGGGCGAGTCGAAGTCGAAGCCCGCGCGCGACGCGTTGCTCAACGTACCTATCGTGGTGTGCACCACCGTATCCGGAGGGAGCTTGTCGGTCCTCCACGAGAATCGGTCGGGCGTCTTGTCCACGTTGCCTGCCCGGTCCCTGGCCCTCACTAGCAGCGTGAATGAAGCTTCAAGCTCCGGCGTCGCGAATTCGCTGCCACTCGTGCAGCCGGTGAAGCCCCCCCCGTTCAAACTGCATTCGAAGAAGACGTTCGACTCGTTCGCGCTGAAGGTGAAGCTGACCGACGTCAGGTTGTTCACCGCGTCGGGCAGTGGCGCCATGATGGTCGCGTCTGGGTCCACCAGATCCACCGTCCAGGGGAATCTTGCGGGTGTGTCGTCCACATTGCCCGCCAGGTCCTTCGCCCGGACCCAAAGCGTGTTCGAGGTGTCATGCGTCCGCGTCGGAGACAAATAGGGATTCGTACACGCGGCCCACCGGCCATCCGTCTCCTCGGGCTCTGGCGCCGAACCAAGAGAGACCAGAATGCACTCGAACCTGGCATCCGCCTCGGATGTGAAGATGAACACCGGGTTGACAAGGTTTGAATACGCCCCAGGAGTTCCTCCCGAGGCGAAGCCGGTTTCGGGCCGCGTCCGGTCCACGAGCCATGTATACCGGGCGGGTGTCGGATCCTCGTTCTCCGCCGCGTCCACGGCCTTGACCCAAATCGTATGGGTGGAGCCATCCGCGAGCGTCTCCGTCGTCGTGTAGGGATTGCTACAGGCCGCCCAACCGAGCGAAGGCGCCGTCGTACCGCTCCCAGAAACGACCTGGCATTGGTAGGTGATGCCCGTCGCCTCATTTGACTCGAAGGTGAACGTCACTGCGGTTTCTTTTGAAGGAGTCGCCGGAACGCCCCCCTCGGCGAAGAACGTATCAGGGGCGCTCGTATCGACAGTCAAGACACGCGGATTGCTCGGCAGTCCTTGCAGCCCCTGTGTTTCAGTCACGGCCACGAGCGTCGTGGCCCCTGTCGGCAGCGGCCGGGAGAGCGTGACGGAGAAAGACGCACTGGCCCCCACGACGCCGCGTCCATATTCCACCCCCGACACGACACTACCCGCGAGCGAATAGATGACCACTTCCGAGTTCGCCGTTCCGGTGCCACTGAGCGTCGGAAGAGGGTTCTTCGTCACGATGGAGCTCGAAGGGCTGGTGATTTCCGGTGGCGCAGGGGCGACGAACTCCGTGCCCATGAGAGTCACAGCGCCTGTATGGGGAAATGAACTGCTGGCAGGCTCCGCGCCATGATGGCTCCCAGTTGCAGCGAGGCCAGCATTGCCACTTGAGATGTTGACCCCGCACGTCGCCGTGTTCTGGGATTGGAAGAGCACCCGCCCGCCGCCGCCGCCACCGCCCGGTCCTCGCAACAGCGCCCCATCACTGTGCGTCGTGGCCCCACCAGCGCCGCCCCGGACGTCGAGGAAGTCGCTCGCTTCCTTCAAGCCACGGCGTGCAATGCGAGCGACTTCCTCGACGTCCGGGGCGGCGCTGGTG
>NZ_JABFNS010000209.1 GCF_013116825.1 Myxococcus xanthus | reverse complement strand
AGTTGTACCTCCAGCACCAGCAGGCCTCGGTGGTGTCGCGCCTCCTCAACGAGACGGGGCGCAAGACGAAGCGGTACGAGGCGCAGAGTGGTGCCACGCGCGCGGCTCGGAAATGGACGACGCAGGATGTGCTGCGCCTCTTGAGGAGTCCCCTGTACGCGGGCTTCGTGCCGTATGGCGACGAGACGCACCCCGGCGAGCACCCGCCCCTCGTGGACAGGGCCACCTTCCACCGGGTGCAGGACATGCTGGAGGGCCCCGGCATTCAGTACCACGGGCGCAACCCCGACTACGTGCTGCGAGGCCTGTTGCGCTGCGGCCTGTGCGGCGAGGCGATGACGCCCGGCAGCACGCGCAAGGGCGAGCGCGAGTACCGCTACTACCGCTGCGTCACCCGGGACAAGCAGGGGAAGGAGGGGTGCCGGGCGGCTCCCCTTCCGGCAGCCGCCCTGGAGGACTTCGTCGTCGCTCAGCTGCGGGAAGTCTCGGTAGGTGACGGCTTCGCTGCCCAGGTGCATGCCCGCCTCACGGCGCGGTTGGAGGAGAAGCACCAGGCCCTGCGCGCGGAGCGCGCGCAGCTTCCGAGAGACTTGGCCAAGCGCGCTGGGGAGTCGAGGAAGTGGGTGGACTCCCTCGCCAAGCTGGAGGGGCCAGCCCGGCGCCTCGTCGAGGAGCAGCTGACGGCCGCGGAAGAGGAGGTCGCTGGCATGCGGAAGCGGCTGGCGGAGGTGGAGCGCGCCCTGGACACCATTGAGGGGGAGAAGGTGGAGGCTGCGTGGGTGGCCCAGGCCCTGGCGAACTTCGACGCGGTGTGGGACGCCCTGACGGCGACAAACCGAGGACGCCTGCTGCGGGCCCTCGTTGGCCGGGTGGTGGTGAACGAGGCGACGGGCCAGGTCGACGTGCATATGGCCCACGCTGGTGAGGCCGCGGCGACTGGGCGCGAGGAGGTGGCGGCGTGAGCGCGAGCCCCGAGTCTCAGCCGAGGGAGGCCGGCCTCGTCAGTGCGCACTTCCACCGCGTGCGTCGCGCGAAGGTGCGCCTCCGAGGGGGAGCACCACCCCCACCGCGAGAGGTGGCGCGCCGGCCAGCACACGTCGCGCGAATGCTGGCCCTGGCGCACCATGTGGAGTCGGCCATTGAGCGAGGCCTCGTGGCGAGCGCAGCGGATGTCGCAGGCCAACTGGGCTTCACCCGGGCGCGTGTGACGCACCTGCTGGACTTGCTGCTGCTGGCGCCCGACATCCAGGAGGAGGTGCTGTTTCTGGAGGCCGTCGATGGGTCGGAGCCGCTCAGTGAGAGGGGCCTCCGGGCCGTTGCACACGCGGGGACGTGGGCGGCGCAGCGCGACCGCTGGCGAGAGGTGAAGGCTTCATTTTGAGACGGAGTCCGGATGCCTGGACTCCTTGGTGTAGCGTGAGTGCAAGAGGCTGAATTGTTGTCCGCGTTGAGAGTGCGCGGGCTGTATGCCCCGCGAGGAAAGTGAGCGAGAGCACATGCAGAACGACATGAAGGGCATCATCCAGGCTGCGGTGGCGGAGGCGGTGGAGAAGACGATGGGCCGGCAGGTGGAGCTTCTGGCCCGGCAGTTGGAGTTGCTGGGGAGGATTGCTCAGTTCCTGGGCATTGAGTCCGGTTCAGCTCATGCGGCGTCCGTGCCGAAGCGGGCCCCCGTGCCGCCTCCCGCGTCGAAGCGCATACCCGCGCCCGCGCCAGCGTCCACGCCGAAGCGCACGCCCTCGGTGCCCGTGCGGAAGTATGTGAGGCCGGAGGCTGCGCCGAAGCCCACGCGGGCCGGCCCCGCGCCCCAGAAGAGCCGCGGGCGCCCGCGCGCAGCGGGACGCACTGCGCCGGCCGCAGCCCCCAACTCCAGTCCCAGCCCCGAGGCGCCCGTCTCCTTCTCGGTGGGACAGGAGGTGCGCTACAAACAAGGGAGGGGCGCCTTCAATGCGACGGTGAAGGCCGTCGACGAGAAGGCGAAGACGGTGACGGTGGCGCGCGTCTCCGACGGCAAGCAGGTGGTGCGCCCCTTCGACAAGGTGACGCCCGCCTGACGCGAGCTGCGGGGCAGGGTTGGGTTGAAGAGCGTGGTTCTCAGCCGACAGAAGCCCCAAAAGAAGTGCCTGCGGGACTACACGGACAGCATGGTGGTGGAGGCCCCCCGCATCCACCACAATGCTGTCCGCAGAAACGCAGCAACGATTCTCGGCGGGACAGTTGTCCGAGTCGGATGTCTTCTGCGGGGCAAATCTGCCCGCCCCGGATGTGAAGACTACCGACCCCGGAGTCGTAAGAGGGTGCGTCTAGAGAGCACTGCCCGGGTGGAAGCACCCGGTTCTCGCTCTCCTTGCTGAGGCTCGCCGGCCATGGCGTCGAGCTGCCCCTGGGCGATGGCGCGGTAGTGGGGCACGACTTCCACGGCGAGCACGTCCCGCATCTCCTGGCGGGCGCTGTCGAAGTCCCCCTTGTCCTTGTGCTGGTACATCCTGTGCAGCGCGTCCATGAGCCGGCGAGTGCTCTCGCGGATGCGCCTGGACTCCTCTTGCAACAGACTCAGCGCCCCCTCTTCCGTGGTGAGAGCGCTCCCGACTTCGCTGGCGCTGATGCCTACCTCGGCGGCCGTGCGCTTCAGCAGCGCCTTCTCCTTCCGCGTGAGGGCCAGGCGCTCTCCTTCGGTGAGGACACGACGCGCCAGTGCGCGAATCGGCCCCCAGTCAATGGTTTTACTCACGATGCATGTTTCCTTTGCGGGCTACCCAGCCCAGCGTGTGAGGCCGATGCTGGGGTCTCTTTCACCCCGGATAGGCGCACTTGGGGCGGCCTGTCAGCTGCGAGTGGCAGAGGGCTTCACAGCTTCAAAAGGGTCATGTTAATTGGACGGTCGAGTCAACTGAACCTAGTGAGACTCGGGAGAGTTGCCCGCGACGGCGAATGTCGGTGACGGTGGGGCCGCGCCCCTTCTTTCAGGAGGATTCACAACCATGACGAAGCGTTCGGAAGATGAAGTGTCGACGGAGGAGTTCCCGCCCCGCCCCCCCACACCGCCCAGCCCCAGCTCGCCGCACTTCCTCTTCGTCGTGGATGACGTTCGCTACGAGGCGGTGGGGGAGCTTGAGGTGCGGTCGAATGGCGAGAAGCTCCTGAAGGCGGAGCGGCGCGTGGCGGATGGCGTCCTGGCCGGCCCCTGTCTGGTTCGCCGGATTGCCACCCCCTCTACGTACATGATGCGCACGCGGCTGATTGAAGAGGTGCAGTTGGCTTTCCGGCTCAACCACCCCAACATCGCTCAAGTCTTCCACATGCAGGTGGATGAGGAGGCGGACGCCCCCTTCGCAGTCATGGAGTACGTGGGTGGGCCCTCGCTGGAGACGCTGGTGACTGCGGCGTTGGTGCGAGGCAAGCCCCTCTCGGAGGGATTTGCCTTGTACGTCGGGGCGGAGGTGGCGGACGCGCTGCACTACGCGCACACGCTGACGTCGGAGGAGGGCGTGCCCCTGGGCATTGTCCACCGCGACGTGAGTCCCAGGAGGCTTGCACTGGGGCAGCATGGAGAGGTGAAGGTGCTGGACTTCGGCGCGGCGTACTCGCTGATGGTGGGGCGGGAGGAGTCGCCGGAGAATCTGCTGCGGGGGGACGTGGCCTACGCCTCTCCGGAGTACCTGCGCAAGGAAGGGCTGACGCCGCGCTCCGACGTCTTCAGCCTGGGGGTGCTGCTGGTGGAAGTCCTCACGAGCAAGCACCTCTTCGAGGTGCATGACGTCCCGGTGGTGGCGTCGAAGGAGACGCGGTTTGTCACGGAGTCGCCGCCCACTTTGCCGCTGCAACAGATGCAGGCACTCATGGAGACTTTCGGCCCGGACGTCCTCGAGAAGGCGGTGGCCCACCTCAGTGAGGACCTCAAGGCGGTGCTGCACACGGCCCTGCGCCTCAACCCCGAGGAGCGCTTCGCGACAGCGGCGGACATGCGGGATGCGCTGCGTGGCGTCGCCCACGCCCAACTCCGTGAGCCCTATGGGCGTGCGGAGGCCGCCAAGGAGGCCGCCCTCGTGGTGTCCGAAGGCGGGGTGCTGCGGGACCAGGTAGAGTTCGGCGAGGCCGGCCTCTACCCGGATGGGCTGGAGAAGCACGAGCTGGGACTCCCGAAGAAGGCGTAGGCCGCCGATGCTCTGCTTTCGCCTGCTGCGCAATGGCCGGCACGTCGCAACCGCGGGGGTGTCGGGCTTCGGTGTCGTCTCCACCATTCTGACGTGGGTGCGCCGCCCCGATGATGAGACACGCGAAAACCCGCTGGTGGACCTCCACCTTGGGGGCTCCGTGGGCAGGGAGTACCGCGAGCACCTGAAGTGGTGTTACGCCAAGGACATTCGTGCGGGCGACGTCCTCACGGTGGAGGTACGTGAGGACTTGGAGCCTGACCCTCCGAAGGAGAGACGCCTCGACGAGGAGGTGGGGCTGGATGATGTGGCCCGCCTCCAACTGAGGAAGAAAGCCCTGGAGGCGCAGCTCGCCGATGTGAATGAAGAGCTGGCGGAGCGCGGCGCGGCGTAGCGGGGTGCCTCCTCCTTCGGACGGGGAGGCGCTCCGTCATCGCCGGAGCCGCTCGGGTTGGGGCGCGCGTGCTCCGGTGCAGGGCCCCGATGCATGGGGCCGGCACGCCGGGCCTGCTCCTTTCTCGGAGACGCCGGAGCGCCGGCCGCAATCTGCCTGGCGCTGGCGGGGCGGGGCCTTCGGGGCGCTGCTTCAGCGGGCCAGCTCGGTGGTGATGCGGACGAGGGCATCCAGCTTCGACGCGTCAAGCTTCCGCGCGAGGAAGATCAGCCGACGCAAGGTGACGTCGTCGTCCGGCCGTGTGGGACTGCCGCTGTTGGGGGATTCGGTGAGTCCCATCAGGTCCTCGGGGCTCACCATCAACTCGATGCACAGCTTCTTCAGCGTCTCGACGCTGGGAATCATCAGCCCGCGCTCAATCCGGCTGTAGACGGCAGAGGCCAGCCCCACGCGTTCCGCGACTTGGACCTGCGTCAGACTCATCTGCTCCCGAGCGAGGCGGGCGATGCTTCCAAGGTGCGCTGCCAGCTGTTGGTTCATAGGTACAAGGGAGTATACCTGAGTTATGCGTTGTCAAGGGAGTTCAATCCATCAGCGCTCACCCGACAGGAGCTGGATGAGGGCGAGGGCTTGGCGCCCGTTCAGCTGGCGCACGCGGCGCCGCAGGGCGTCCTTGGCGATGGCGCTCGTGCCCGGCGGCAGCGCGTAGGAGAAGCCCAGCAGCTCGTTGGGGGTGGTGCAGACGACGGTGCACAGGCGGTACAGCGTCGGGACGCTGGGAAGCATCAGTCCCCGCTCGAGCCGGCTGTAGGCATTGCGGGAGATGTTGATGAGCGTCGCTACCTCTGTCTGCTGCAATCCCGCGCGGAGGCGGGCCGCGCGCAGGGCCTCGCCCAGGATGACAGGCAAAGGGCGGGCACGTCTCTTCGGAGGGGCGAAGGTGAGGGCGTCAGGGGGGATGTGCATATCAAGGAAACTGTACCTGATAGTCTAGTTGACATCACCTTGACAGTCGAGTCGGAACCTATCTGGGCTGTGGTTGGAGGTGGGGGGAGACTTCGCGCGATTTCCCCGGGCTTCTGGTAACGTGGGCCGGCGCCGGGGAGGGTGTCGCATGCGCGTGGCCGCAGTCCTGCTGTCCTACAGAGTCTCCAGGAGGAAGTCGCCATGAGGGACAACGGCCCCCCGGCCGTCCTGTCCCCGGGGGACTCGGTGATGGGCTACACGGTGGTGAGGCAACTGGACCGAGGTGGCTTCGGCACCGTGTACCTCGCGACGAACGGTGGGCAGCCCTGCGCGCTGAAGCTCGTGGAGCGGCAGCGCGTGGAGGGGCGGGTGGAGAAGGAGGTGTCCATCCTCTTGCGCTTGACGCACCCGAACGTGGTGGGCATTCGCGGCTTCACCTACTGGCAATCCGAGGAGCGCGACTTCGCCCTCATCGCCATGGAGTACGTGGAGGGGCGGAAGCTGAGTGCGTGGGTGAAGGATGAGAACCCCTCGGCCCGGCGAATCGCGAAGGTGACGCTCGACATGGCGCGGGCGCTGGCGGCCTCGCACGAGGCGGGAGTGGTGCACCGGGACGTGAAGGACGCTAACGTCATGGTGCGCGACGCGGACGGCCTGGCGGTGCTGGTGGACTACGGCATTGGGGACTACGCGGGAGCCCCCTCCGGCATCACCCAGTCCATGCTGCCGCCGGGGACGATGGAGTACCGGCCCCCCGAGGCCTGGCTCTTCCTGCAGAAGAAGTACCTCGGCCAGAAGACGGGCGCCCGCTACGTGTCCGCCCCCTCGGACGACATGTGGGCCCTGGGCACCGTCCTCTACCGCCTCCTCACTGCGAGGCTGCCCTTCGACTCGGGGTCGGAAGCGGAGTACGTCCAGGCTGTCATTGGCAGGACGCCTGTGCCCCCTCACCACGTCAACCGCTTCGTCCCGGAGCGGCTGGGCATGTTGTGCATGCGGCTGCTGGAGAAGGACCCCGCTTCACGTCCCGACGCGAGCGCTGTCTGTGCGGCCCTGGAGGCGCTCCTGGCTGAGGCGGAAGGGGAGGCGTGGGACACGCCCTTGTTTGACGCCTATGGCCCGAACTCGGCCACCACCGAGAACGAGGGCAAGGTGGACAAGCTGGCTCGGTGGGCGAAACGGCCCCTGCGCCAGATGCGCCGTGGCAAGGCGCCGGGGCCGGAGCTGCCGGAAGTCCCAGGCGAAGGTAGGCCCGCGGCATTGCCGCCCGAGGCCCCGCTGGTGCCTGCGGCCACGCGGCCCGTGGAGGCGCAGCTGCCGGGCTTGGCGCTCGAGGCCGGGGTGGGGGCGGAATCCGCCATGGAGGCGGACGGCGCGCTGGAAGCGGCGCTCGTGGCCCCCGTCGTCGAGGCAGGGCGGCCCTCGGTTCTCTCGCGACTCCGGCTGGGGCGTGTGCTGGGAGCGGGGCTGCTGGCCATGACCCTCGCGTCGGGGGCGTACTTCTCACTGCGGACGGACTCACCGCAGCCGCAGGCTGTCACCGGCCAAGAAGTAGCGCCATATATAGAAAAACCTCAAGCTGCCCCGGCCGCAGCTCCCACCGGGCCGGAGGCAACACCTGCGGCCGTCGCTCCCCCCGCGACGCTTCCCGAGGTGACTGCCACCGTGACGACGATGAAGAGTGACTCCCCGACCTCCCCGCCGGTGCCTGCCAAGAAGGCCACGAGGGGCGTCAGCAACGCCGTGGCGACGGCGGCCCTCTGCACCACGTTCGCGTGCTCCGGTGCACAGGTACGCCCCGCTCCGGACCCTGAACCGTGCCCGGCAGGTGCCACCAAGGGCATGAAGAAGCTCGGCATGGACATTGGGGATCGCGAGGGCGCGAGCTTCGTCCGAGGGGACCAAAAATACGTAACGGTGAAGGAAGGCACTGCACAGATCATTGTGGGGTCGGACTACGCCACTCTGTCTGGGCGACTCGTTATCGCCGACCGCGTCTATGTCCGACTGACGCGAGCGCGATTTCGCGGAGAGAGCTTCCCTGTGTGCCTGGAGGTACAGGACAACTCTCGCAACCGCGGACTGGAGATAGAGGGTGGCGGAGGGGAGACGGGGAAGGCGCGCGTGTACTCCGCCGTTTGGGTCAAGGCAGTGAGTGAGTTTGAATGACCTGTCGTTGTTGAGCAGGCGTCCGTGAGTCGCCAGCGGTGTCGCCGCTGGCTTGGTAGGGGAGACGTCGCGTGCATCATTCCGTGTCGGCCGTGCTGCTTTTCCTCCTCCTCACAGGAGGGGGGACGGCTCTGGCGCAGTCGCCCTCATCTACCGTGGGGCTGAGCATTCGGCGAATCGAGCTGGTCTCGGATGATGTTCAGCCAGCGGTTGAAGTAGCAGTGAGCCCTGGGCTCTCGACGATGTTTCTCTTTGATTCGGAGGTGAGTCGAGAGGGGCTGACGCTCGAGGGACGCGAGCGCTTCGCGATGGTGGACGCTGGGCTCACTACCTTGCGCCTGATTCCGTCAGAGAAAATCTCGGCGGGAGAACGGCTCAAGCTGACGGTGCGTTTCCAGGATGGCGCTGCCCCGGCGAGTGCGACGTTTGTCCTGGTCTCGCACCCCGCACGGTCGGAGGCGCATGTCGAAGTCTATCGACGCAAGAGGAGCGTCGAGAACTACCAGGAAGAAGTCCGTCAGGCGCGCATCGAAGCAGAGAAGTGCCGAGAGGAGAATGAGCGCCTGCGCGCGGAGCGAAGTGCTCCTGATGGGCTGACGGGACTCATCTCGACGGAAGTCCTCAGTGGGCGGGGCGTTGAGTTCCGCGACGTGACCAAGGATGTAACTCAGGGCCCGGGCGGGGCCGCAGCCAAGCACTATGCCAATGCATACCGCGCAGCCCGCCGGGTGGCCGTCGAAGTCATCCTTGTGTCACGGGGGGATGACCAACCGTGGACTGCCAAGGGGGCAACCCTACGGGGCAAGGCCAACGAGGAGCTGAAGGTGCTTCAAGTCTGGCAGTCCGGCCCCGTGGCCCCCGGTTCAACTGTCCAGCGCGTGGTGGTAGAGGCTGAGGCAGCATCCGAGTCTCCCCAAGGCCCCTTCACGCTGAAGCTCTGGGATGCGGATGGGCGCCGCACCGTCACCCTGGGGAACGTCACCTTCCCTTAACCCTGTGGGCACCACTTCCAAGTCCTTTCGTGGGTTTCCGGCATTGGGGGCTTGTGCTGAATGCCAATCTAGGGTCCAATGGACTGTACCTATTGGTCTAGTTCATTCTGGCGTGCCCTGGAGGGCGATGTGTTCCCCACTGTGCTGGAGTGCATGCGCGCGGCTGCGCGCTTCCTTGGTGGTTGCGGAGAGCGCCCGGAGGGCGACGCGCCTGAGCCACCTTCCTAACTCCGCATCGAAGTAGGCGTTGGGCTCTCGCGCTGCGCAGAGGACCTCCGGCACTGCCATGTGAGGCACGTGCGGACGGTCATCGTGCGCCGAGTAGCCGTCTGCGCTTCGTTGGGCAGCGTGCCTGACGGGCGCTGAGGAGCCCTTCCTCAGTCATCCCTATTCGCGTTTGGAGTCGTAAGCGGAGCCGGGCCTTGCCCGGTGCCATGGCGTGACGCGTGTGCCTGCTGTTGGGACGGGGCCAGGATTCCTGGCGCCGTGGCGTAACACGTCTGCCTATGGCTTGGCCCAGTCGGCCTGCCGGCGACTCTCTCAATGCAATGCATTCACCCCGCAGTCCGGCGCCCTGCCGGACTGAACGGGAGGCCTCTGTCCATTGCCCCTCCTTCGGGGCCTTCACAGGAGACGTCGATGTTCATGCGCTGGGCCGTCGTGTTGCTGCTGGTGGTTCCCGGAGTGGGGTGGGCGGAGGAGATTGCCTATCCTGATGACTACGTGGCCGAAGAGGAAGTCGACCCCGTTGAGGCAGACGGGGACGCGCTGCTTGAGCCTTCCGTGGATGAGGGGAACGCCCTGGTGGAGGAGGAGCCGGCCGCGTCCGGCTCGGGCTCTGGCTGGGCGAACCGGCTGAGCTTGGAAACCACGACGTGGGCGCTGCTGCCGCGCGGAGGCGCTGGAAGGGACGAAGGCTTCCTGCAGGTCCACCCACGGCTGGAGGTCGTCAAACCAGGCTTCCTCCAAGTCGAGCTGGGCGCTCCGGTGCGCCTGCGCATGTGGGGTGGAGGGGAGGGTGCCAGCGTGGTGCGGAGGGAGGATTGGGACGAGCTCTCCGACTGGGGCCAAGTGGTGCAGAACCTGATGGTGGGAGGCGACGCACCGAACTTCGTGTGGGTAGGCGCCCTGGAGTCCTACACGCTGCTGTCCGGGCACCTGGTGCGCCGCTACAACAACCGGGGCAACCCCAACTACAACCCAGCAGGCGCGGTGGTGACGGGGATGCTGAGGCCCCTTTACGTCGAGGCCTTCGCCTCGGACGTGCTGGGCGCGCGGCTGATGGGGGCGGAAGTCGTGCTGGACGTGCAGCACATCCTCATGGGCCGCCAGCCGTACCCCATGAAGTACGCCCTGTCGCTGTCGGCGGTGCATGACTGGGGCAAGGCCGGAGGGGCGTCGGAGCCGATGACGCTGGCCCACGTCGACGGGACGGCCATCCTCGTGAGCCGTCGCAAAGGGCAGGGGGGCTTCGAACTGCAGGCGAACGCGGGCTGGGGCGGGCGTCCCGGAGAG
>NZ_JABFNS010000208.1 GCF_013116825.1 Myxococcus xanthus | reverse complement strand
TATAAGAGACAGCCATTCCCCTCCCCGGCGCGGCCGCGCCTCAGCCCGCCGCCATTCCCCTGCCGGGCGGCGCCCCGGAGGCCGACCCGTTCGCCTTCGACATGGGCGAGCCCGCACAGGCCGCCGCCATCCCGTTGCCGGGAAGCGCCCCCGAAGCCGACCCGTTCGGCTTCGACATGAGCGAGCCCGCCCAGGCCGCCAGCGTCCCGCTACCGGGAAGCGCCCCCGAAGCCGACCCGTTCGGCTTCGACATGAGCGAGCCCGCCCAGGCCGCCAGCGTCCCGCTACCGGGAAGCGCTCCCGAAGCCGACCCGTTCGGCTTCGACATGAGCGAGCCCGCCCAGGCCGCCATGCCCCTCCCGGGCGCCGCACCCGAGGAGGACGCCTTCGCCTTCGACATGAGCTCGCCCGCGGAGGCCGCCGCGGCCATGCCGCAGGCAGGTGGCTCGTCCGGCATGGACGCGTTCGGCGACGACTTTGGCGAGCCGGTCCGGGACACCCGTGAGGTGACGCGCGTCGTCTCCATTCCGCTGCCGAGCGATGCCTACCGCGAGCCGCCCTCCGCGCCGGCGTCGGACTACGGCGTGAATGAACCCGCGGGAACAGCGCGCGACTTCGACTTCGAGACCGTCGAAGCCCCCTTCGAGGACACCGCACAGGGCTACGGCGTGAACGCGCCCGCGGGCACCGCCAGGGACTTCGATTTCGCCGATGACGCCCTGCCCGTCCCCGTCGAGGCGCCGCCCTCCGAGGACGCGTTCGCCTTCGACATCGAATCCCCCAGCGGTGCCGCCCAGGCCCAGCCGCCCCAGGCAGACCCCTTCGCCCTGCCGCCCCCGGAGGCATATGCGCAGCCGGCCGTCCCGGTGGACGACCCGTTCGCCCTGCCGCCGCCGGCCATGGCGCCCCAAACGGACGCCTTCGCACCGGACGCGTACGCGATGCCATCCGCGCCCGAGGCGTCACCCTACGCGATGCCTCCGCCCTCCGCGGGAGCGCCGTCCTTCGACTTCGCCGAACTGCCCGTCCCCGCGAACGCCGATCCGTTCGCGCTGCCGCCTCCGGGAGCGGACTTCTCCGACCTGCCCGCGCCCGCCGCGCCCCAGGCCCTGGAGTTCGCGGACCTGCCGGCCCCCGCCGCACCGGACCTGTCGTTCGACTTCAACGAGCCGCCCGCCCCCGGTGCGGACCCGTTCGCCGTCGACTTCAGCGCCCCACCGGCCCCCGCCTCCGCGGCGGATCCGTTCGCCGCCGATTTCGGCTCCGCGCCAGCGCCCGGTGCGGACCCGTTCGCCATCGACTTCTCGGAACCTCCGGCCCCCGCGCCAGCCGTCGCCGTCAACCCGGCCGTGGACTTCGGTGACGTGGACTTCGGCGCGCCTTCCTCGCCCGGCATCCCGGACTCGCTCGAGTTCGACCCCACCGCCCGGCCGGATGACGACCTGGAAGCGGACCTCTCCGACCCGCTGCCGCCGCCGCCCAACGCGGGCCCCGCGGACGGCCTGGAGATGCTGTCCTTCATCGACGACGCCGCAGGCAAGGACGGCGGCGCCCAGGCGGGCGCCAAGGTGCGCCGTTTCCACGTCCGCCGGCGCTCGGGCAAGGTGTTCGGCCCGTTCGACGAGGGCGTCATCGTCAAGATGCTCGAGGACGGGCAGCTCCTCGGAAACGAGGATGTGTCGCAGGACTCGGAGACCTGGTCCGCCATCGGCACGGTGCCCACCTTCGCCGCGGCCATCCAGCGGCTCATGGAAGGCCCCGCCAAGCTGGTGACGCCCACCGCGGCGCCCGCCGCGGCCGTCGTCGACGCGCCCCGCCTGGACGGCGCCAGCCCGCAGGCCAACATGAAGCGGCTGGAGCAGCTCTATGAAGGCCGCATGGCCGCGGTGTCCGTGGTGGACCGCAGCGGCAACACGGAGAAGTGGAAGAAGCGCGTCCCGCTGATGATTGCCGCGGGCGTCGCCGTGGTGGTGGCGGGCATCGGCGCGGGCACGGAGTTCGGCACGCGCTACGGTGCCTTCGGCCGCCGCGCCCTCTTCCCCGCCCGCCTCTCCGACGGCTCGGCCGAGGCGAAGCAGGTGGCGGACGCGAAGCAGGCGCTGCTCACGGACACCTTCGCCAGCTACAAGCAGGCCCGCGAGCTCAGCGCCAAGGTGCTCGCGCAGAAGGAGTACCCGGAGGTGCGCTCGCTGTGGTGCCAGTCCGTCTACTACCTCCAGCGCCGCTACGCCGCGGGCAACCCGAACGAGATGAGCCGCTGCCGTCAGGACATGGCGGACATCGAGTTCCTGGGAGAGAAGGACGTGGACGTCATCAAGGCGTCCGCGGCGATCGCGCTCACCTCCCGGCAGGCGGACTCGGTCATCCCCACCCTGAGCGGCGCCTACGGCCGCGAGGACACCCAGGGCGACCTGGAGCTGGCCTTCCTGCTGGCCGAGGCCTACTCACAGAAGCGCGACGAGAAGCGCGCCCTGGACACGCTGAACAAGGTGCTGGCGAAGAACCCGAAGTCCGCCAAGGCCCACCACGCCGTGGGCAACCTGTACCAGGCCGCCGACCGCGCCGACGAAGCCGCCGCCGCCTATGCCGCGGCCCTGGAAGCGGACCCGAAGCACGTGGCCTCCGCGGTGGAGCTGGCCGCGGTGGAGCTGCTGGTCCGCAAGGACGTAGCGAAGGGCACGGAGGCCGTTGAGCGGGCGCTGGCCGAGGACGTCCAGTCCGCGCTGGGCCCCGCGGAGCTGGCGCGCGCCCGCGGACTCAAGGGCGTGGCGATGTTCCAGAAGCACCAGCCGAAGGAGGCCGAGGCCGAGCTCAAGGCCGCCCTGGAAATGGACGCGAAGTCCACCTTCCTCCGGGGGCAGTTGGCGCGGGTGCTGCGCGCCCAGCGCAACTTCGAGGGCGCCCTGCCCATCTACAAGGCGCTGGCGACCGAGGAGCCCAACAACCTGGAGTTCGCGGACGGCCACATCACCGCGCTGGTGATGACCGGGAAGATGCAGGACGCGCTGGAGGCCGTGAAGAAGGCCAACGGCGTGTTCCCCAACGAGGCGCGCATCGCCTACCTCTACGGACGCATCGAGGACGCGCTCGACAACCTCTCCGACGCGGAGGGCCACTACAAGCGCGCCATCGCCGCGGACGACAACCTGGTGGAGGCCCGCCTCTACCTGGGCCGCTTCTACCTGGCCCAGCGCCGCAACGCGGAGGCGCGGCCTCAGCTCGAGGAGGCGGCGAAGAAGGCACCGGAGAACGCGGGCGTGCGCGCGGGCCTCGGAGAGCTGGCCCTGGCGGAGAACAACACGCTGCTGGCCCAGCAGGAATTCGAGCGCTCCGTGAAGCTCGACCCCATCCTGGCGGACGCCCACCTGGGCCTGTCCCGCGTGGCGCTGCTGACGGACGACCTGGAGACGGCGAAGGTGGAGGCCAACCGCGCCCTGGAGCTGGATCCGCACCTGCTGAAGGACGGCCGGCTGCAGCGCGGGCTCGTGCTGTGGCGCCTGGGGCAACTGGAAGAGGCCGTGGCGGAGCTGGAGAAGGCCAAGACAGAGGACCCGCGCTCCACCACCATCCCGATTACGCTGGGCGCCGTGCTGCTGGAGCGGGGCGACTTGCCGGGCGCGGAGAGCAACCTGGGCCTCGCGCTGAGCAACGAGCCCTCCAACCACGAGGCGCTCTATTACCTGGCGCTGGTGAAGGCGAAGCGGCTGGAATTCACCCAGGCGCTGGACAACATGCGCAAGGCCGTGGAGCGGGCCCCCAACCGCCCCGACTACCACTACGCCTACGGCGTCATCCTGCGGGACGCGAAGAACCTGCCGGACGCCATGAGCGCGTGGCGCAAGGCGGTGGAGCTGGATGGCACCCACGCGGACGCCCACGAGGCGCTCGGTCATGCGCTGCTGGAGGGCAGCCAGTTCGACGAGGCCATCACCTCGTTCGAGGCCAGCCTCAAGGCCGACCCCCGCCGCACGCGGGTGATGGGCTCCATTGGGGACGCGTACTTCGCCGCCGCGCGCTGGAACGACGCCATCAAGCGGTACCAGTCGGCCCTGAAGGCGGACCCCAAGCTCACCTACGTCTATTACAAGGTGGCCCGCGCCTTCACCGAGCAGGCCCAGCACGCCAAGGCCATCGACTGGTACCGCAAGGCCACCAGCCTCGATTCGGAGAACCCCATGGCCTACTACTACCTGGGCTTCGCCTATAAGGAGCGCAACAAGCGCCGGGAGGCCGTGCAGGCCTTCAAGGACTACCTCTCCCGCAAGCCGGACGCGACCGACAAGAAGGACATCGAGGACGAAATCTACGACCTGCAGAACTGAGGTCGTCGCCCGCCGGACGTCTCCGCGCCCGGCGCCTCCCCTCCCCCCCCGGAGTCAGGGCGGAGGGGGGTGCGGCGTCCGGCCTTGAGCACCCCAGACGCGAGGAACCTTGCTGGCCTCACCCGGGGTGACTACAAGGCGTGCTCCATGCTGGACCTCCGGAACGTTGCGCAGAACTTCGATGCGGTGGTCGCCCGGCTCAAGACGCGGGGCGGCAACCTGGATTTGGGCCCCTTCCAGCGGCTCTTCGCCGAGCGCCGCGAGCTGTATGTCTCCGTGGAGTCGCTGGCCGCGCGCCGCAACACCGCCAACGAGGAGATGAAGCGCAAGGCGAAGGAGGACCCCAAGGCGCTCGACGCGCTCCGCGGCGACCTCCGCGCCGTCTCCCAGGAAATCAAGGAGAAGGAAGCGCGCCTCAAGGACGTGGAGGAGGAGCTCAACCGCATCCTCCTGCTCATCCCCAACGTGCCCCATGAATCCGTCCCCGAGGGTGGCGGCGCCGAGGACAACGTCCAGGTGAGCATCTGGGGACAGAAGCCCGACCTGCTCTTCGCGCCCAAGCAACACTTCGAGCTGGGTGAGAAGCTGGGCATGCTCGACTTCGAGCGCGCCGCCAAGGTGTCTGGCAGCCGCTTCACCTTCTACAAGGGCGCACTGGCCCGGCTGGAGCGGGCGCTCGTCACCTTCATGATCGACGTGCACACCAGCAAGGGCTACACGGAGCTGCTCCCGCCCTACCTGGTGCTGCGCGAGACGATGATGGGCACCGGGCAGCTCCCCAAGTTCGAGGACGACGCCTTCAAGACGATGGGCGAGCCGGAGCGCTTCCTCATCCCCACCGCGGAAGTGCCCGTCACCAACTACCACGCGGACGAAATCCTCGAGGGCGAGTCCCTGCCCATCCGCTACTGCGCCTTCAGCCCCAGCTTCCGGGCCGAGGCGGGCGCCGCCGGCAAGGACACCCGCGGCCTCATCCGTCAGCACCAGTTCCACAAGGTGGAGCTGGTGAAGTTCGCCCAGCAGGAGAAGAGCCTGGACGAACTCGAGGCCATGACGGACGACGCCTGCGACATCCTCCGTCGCCTGGGCCTCCACCACCGCGTCATGCTCCTGTGCACCGGAGACATGGGCTTCAGCGCCCGGAAGACGTACGACATCGAGGTCTGGCTCCCCGGACAGAACAGCTACCGGGAGATTTCGTCCTGCTCTGACTGCGGCGACTTCCAGGCCCGCCGGGCGAAGATTCGCTACCGGGCCCAGAGGGGGGACAAGCCCCAGCTCGCCCACACGCTCAACGGCAGCGGCCTGGCGGTCGGCCGGACGACCATCGCCATCCTGGAGAACTACCAGCGCGAGGACGGAAGCGTGGCCATTCCGGAGGCGTTGGTGCCGTACATGGGCGGCTTGAAGGAACTGAAACCGATTTGAGTCTGAATCCGGCTTGCAACGCGCGAAGAATCAGGTAGAAGGGCGGCCCCACGGACGTCGGTCCGCGGGGTGCCAAGTCGGCCCCGGTGGTATGGAGGCGTGGCCGAGCGGTTGAAGGCAGCGGTCTTGAAAACCGCAGAGGGTGCAAGCTCTCCGTAGGTTCGAATCCTACCGCCTCCGAGTTTTTGTTCTTGAATTTGTTGGCTCTTTGACAGAGAAGAGTTGGAGAGATGGCCGAGAGGCTGAAGGCACAGGTTTGCTAAACCTGCATACTCGAAAGGGTATCGAGGGTTCGAATCCCTCTCTCTCCGCCACTTGTTGTTGTAGCAGCGCCGGAAGAAATGCTCCCTTAGCTCAGCTGGATAGAGCGTCGGACTACGAATCCGAAGGCCGGAGGTTCGAATCCTCCAGGGAGCGCCACTTCTTTCGAGCAGCTCTCCATGAGTGACGAAGCTTTCATGCAGCAGGCGCTATCGCTCGCGCGGGAAGCAGCGGAACTCGGAGAGGTCCCCGTAGGTGCGGTGGCAGTGCTCAACGGTGAAGTCGTTGGTACTGGATTCAATCGCCGCGAAGTGGACCGCAATCCGCTCGCTCACGCAGAAATGTTGGCAATGGATGCCGCAGCCCGGAAGATCGGCGCATGGCGGCTCTCAGGCGTCACCCTTTATGTGACACTTGAACCATGTGCCATGTGCGCCGGAGGTCTGGTGCAGTCTCGCGTGACACGACTCGTTTTCGGTGCCTTCGATCCGAAAGCCGGTGCGGTGGGTTCGCTGTACAACCTGGTTGAAGAGCCTCGACACAATCACCGGCTCCAAGTCACGAGTGGTATCCTGGCGGACGAGAGTCGCCTGCTTTTGAAGACGTTTTTCGGGCGCTTGCGCGCGAAGAAACGTGACAATTGAATACTGGAGAGCTGGCCGAGTGGTCGAAGGCACCTGACTCGAAATCAGGCATACCGGTAACGGTATCGTAGGTTCGAATCCTACGCTCTCCGCTCCAGATTTTTGGAGAGGTGGCCGAGCGGTTGAAGGCGCACGCCTGGAACGCGTGTATATCTGAAAGGGTATCGTGGGTTCGAATCCCACCCTCTCCGTTGTCGTTTCTGCAGTACGTGGTTACATTCTTTATGGTCGGGACAACGTGGGGGCGTGAACCCCGCCAGGTCCGGAAGGAAGCAACGGTAGCGTACTTCCGCGTGTGTCCCGGCCGTCCTTTTTGAAGAGCCGGTGTCCTGTCCAGGGTACCGGCTCTTCGCCTTTGCGGGCTGGCCGCTCCCCTCCTCTACTCACGGGAGAGAATCGTCTCGCGGCCTACCTTCCGGACGATTTGGAAGCCGCCGGCCTGGAGCTCGGCGAGCGCGCGGTCCTCGAAGGTGACGGCGCGGTTGAACGTCCTGTCCCGCAGCGCGCGTTGGAACGCGCCGTCGTGGGGCCAGTCACAGGTGAGCCAGGGAATCCGCTTCCCCAGGTAGAAGTAGCCGCCCGAGCCCCACAGTCCCTCATTGACGATGAGCAGCCCCCGCGCATTGCCACGGGTGGCGGCGACAATCGCGCGGAACTGGTCTGCCCGCAGGTCCCCAGGTGGGAAGAAGGCGGCCGCGGTCATGCTTGTGACCAGCGCGAGTCCAGCCAGGCCCCACCGCCCCGTTGGCCGAGCAAGCTGGACGAGGCCCGCCGCCACGGGTGGCGCCGCGGCCAGCACGCCCAGCACCAGGCCGGGATAGAGGAAGCGCTCCTCCTTGTGCGCGGTGGCCAGGAGCACGCCGGTGTACACGGCGGCACACCACAGCGGCAGGGACAGAGCGCGGCGCTGGCGAAGCGCGGCGATTCCCAAGGGCACGGCGGCCCAGGCCCAGAGCGGCACGGCGGTGAGCAGCGGCTTCACATAGAAGCTGGGTGCGTCAGCTCCGAACTGCGCCGCGGCCTTGCCCGAGAAGACGTTGAAGCGGACATAGGCGAAGAAGGAGTGGAACGGCGAGCCCCACGTCGCCCAGTCCAACGCGCCGAGCGCCACCGCCACGCCCAATCCTCCAGCGCACGTGAAGGCGAGCAGTCGCCACCGCCTCGCCGCCGCCAGCCACACCAGCGCAGCCAGGACGAAGACGGCCGACGGGTAACGGGCCACCACCGCCAGCCCCAGGGTTACGCCACCCACGAGCCCTGCCCTGGCGAGCCGCCCTCTCCGGTCCAGCGCCTCCACGGCGACGATGAGCAGCGAGGCGGAAATCGACTCGGCCATGGTGCGCCCCGCGAAGACGAGCAGGGGGCCGTAGAGCCCCACGAGCAACGTCGACAGCAGTCCACCCGCGGTCCCCGCTCGGCGCTGGGCGAACCGGTACGCGGCCCAGAGACTCCAGGCGTGCAAGGCCACCTGCGGAATGGCCACCACGACGCGGTAGGCCCGCGGGTGGGTGATGCCCAGCAGGTCCGCCAGCTTGAGGAAGCCGGCCAGGACGCCGGGCACGGCCCAGTTGCGGAGGCCGTCACGCCACTCCCAGGCCAGGACGCCGTAGCCATGGACGCGCCACCATGCGGGCTCCAGCGACTGGTACACCTCGTCCGGATGGATGCGGCCCAACTGCACCACCGCGATGAGGCCAGGCAGCAGCGCCACTGCCCCTAGCACCCAGCGCATCCAGTTCCGCATCGGCGCTTCTTGGGACGTGGCCCCGGGCGCTTGGGAGATGGGCTCCGGGGTCGGGATGGAATCAGCGGGCGTGACAGGGAGGGGGGCGGACACGGGCGCGGCCGACTCTTTCCGCCCGCGTTCCCGGACGCAAGGTGTGAAGCGTTCGTCTGCCCGCCCTGGGTCCGAGCCCGACGGAGAGTGGAATCCCACCTCGTGGGAGGGCAACGACATGGATCATTCACGCCGCCGTGTTTAGATGACGCCCCCCATGAGCTACCTCGTTCTCGCCCGCAAATGGCGCCCACAGAAGTTCGACGACATGACCGGACAGGAGCACGTCGTCCGGACGGTCGCGAACGCCATCAAGATGGACCGGGTCGCGCACGCGTACCTGTTCTGTGGACCTCGTGGCGTGGGCAAGACGACGGCCGCGCGACTGCTCGCCAAGGCGCTCAACTGTGAGAAGGGCCCCACCGCCCAGCCCTGTGGCGAGTGCCGTGCCTGCACGGAGATTGCCGCCGGCACCAGCGTGGACGTCGCGGAAATCGACGGTGCCTCCAACAACGGCGTCGAGAACGTCCGCGAGATTCGCGAGAACGCGAAGTACCTGCCCCAGCGGGACCGCCACAAAATCTACATCATCGACGAGGTCCACATGCTGTCGGGAGCGGCGTTCAACGCGCTGCTCAAGACGCTGGAGGAGCCGCCCGGGCACGTGAAGTTCATCTTCGCGACCACCGAGGCGCACAAGCTCCCGGACACCATCCTGTCGCGGTGCCAGCGCCACAACTTCCGGCGGATTCCGGCGGCGCGGATGCTTCAGCGCCTCCAGGAGATCTGCAAGGCGGAGGGCGCAGGTATCTCCGACCGCTCGCTGTCGCTGGTCGTGCGCCAGTCCGAAGGCGGCATGCGCGATGCGCTGAGCCTCCTGGACCAGGTGCTCGCCTCGTGCGGCGCCAACCCCTCCGACGAGGAAGTGGCCGACGCGCTGGGCGCCATCGACCGGACGTTGGTGCAGGACTTCGCCGATGCGCTCGTCCACAAGGACGCGAAGCGGGTGCTGGAGCGGGTGGAGGAAGTCTTCAACCGCGGCCTGGACTTGAAGCGCCTGGCCGAGGAGCTGGCCTTCCAGCTGCGGCATCTCTTCGTCACGAAGACGCTGGGCAAGGCGCCCGACGAGCTGGCCGAGTCCGAGCAGAAGGCGTTGATGGCGCTGGCGCAGGACGCGGAGGCCGCGCAGCTCACGCGCTTGTTCGACGTGGTGCACGGCTGCATCTGGGACGTGTCGCGTGCGGCCCAGCCTCGGCTGGCCCTGGAGATGGCGCTGCTCAAGGCCATCCAGTTGTCGCCGGGGGGGTCGATTCCCGAGCTGCTTGCCCGCGTGGACAAGCTCGCGGCGGGGCTGGGTGAAGGTTCCGCGAAGTCGAACGCTGGAGCGCCGGGAGGTCGCTCCAGTCCCACGAACTTTCGCGCCTGAGACACGACACGACACTTCCGTGATGCAGGTGGCCGCCCCCGCCCCACGTCCGTGGGAAGCGAGGGGTGCGCCCGTGGCGCAGACGCCTGTGCGCGCCAGCGAGCCGTCAGCGCAGATGACGGCCGTGCGCCAGGACGAGCCGCCTCGCACGAGGCCTGCCTCCGATGAGATTCGCCCGCCGGAGCCCTTCCATGGCAGCGCGCATGTGGGAGCCACGCGCCAGGACGAGCCGCCTCGTCTTGCGCCTCCCGGCGCCATGCATCATCCAGCCGAAGCGCCGCCGCCCGGGCCCCACATGGACGGCCTGTCACCGGCAGCGAGCCGCCCCCTGTCGTTCCTCCGCAACGGCGGCGGCGCCACACCGTCTCCTCAGGGCTACCAGGCCACGCAGATGGTCCCCTCCGGCCCGGTGATGGAGGGACTGTCACCTTCCGCCGCGCGCCCGCTCTCATTCCTCCGCAACGGCGGCTCGGCCCAGGCGCCCACGGCCCCTACGCCCCCGCCCTCCGTGC
>NZ_JABFNS010000207.1 GCF_013116825.1 Myxococcus xanthus | reverse complement strand
GGGCATGGGGGGGCTATCCGCGCTGGCGGCGGTAGGGGTGCTGCTGACGGCGCAGGCAGCGCCAGCTTCGGGGCTCCAGCGGCGGACCCAGGACCCGGAGCGGTTGGCTCCCTTCGGATTGATGCTGGACGCCAGCGCACCTGAGGGCGCGGGCCTGTCACTCTCCTTCCGGCCCACGCGAATGCTCCGGCTCCATGTGGGCGGCACGCACAACGGTGTCCGTCCCGGAGCGCGCGTGGGGCTCACGCTGCTGCCCTTGAAGGGCCGCCTGACGCCCGCGCTGACGCTGGAGGCCGGCCATGCGCGGCCCGCGAATGGTGAAGGCCTGGAGCGGCGCATCGTGGACCGCACGCAGATGCCCATCCACTCGTTGGAGCGCGTGGGCTACTCCTACGCGAGCGCCCTGCTGGGCTTCGAATGGCAGGCCCCGAAGCGGCTGACCTTCTTCGTGCGCGGCGGCTTCAGCATCATGCGGTTTTACAGCCCGGGCATCGTCGGCGTGGACGAGCAGTTCCGCGACGCGCTGGAGCCCGCGAACTTCCACGGCTGGAGCCTGAGCAACATCGAGCCCACCGCGAAGCTCGGCATCCTGTTGTCCTTTGGCTGAGCCGAGGCCGCCGCCTCAGTCCGCGCGCGGCTGGGACAGCACCGTGTCGAAGAAGGCCAGCGCCTGCGCCTCCGCCCAGAAGTGGGGCCGGTGCACCTGGCCGCCAACGAAACCGACGTGTCCACCGTGCTCCGTCACCACGACGCTCAGGTGGGGATTCGCGGCGGCGGCGGGCGGGATGACGGGGGCCTCCAGCATGGGGTCGTCCGCGGCGCTCAGCAGCAGCGTGGGCCGGCGGATGGCGTGCAGCCGTGGGCCGGCGGAGGATTCCGCGTAGTAGTGGGCGGCGTCGCGGAAGCCGTGCAGCTTGGAGGTGACCGCGTCGTCGAAGGCGCGGATGGTGCGCGCCGCCTCCATGGCCCGGCCGTCGAAGGCTCCCGGAAAGTGGCGCAGCTTTTCGCGGGCCTTCTGCTTCAGCGTCCGCAGGAAGCGCTCGCGGTACAGCCGGTGGAAGGGGCCTCCCGCGTCGAGCTTGCGACAGCAGGCGCTCAAGTCATACGGCGCGCTGACGGACGCGGCGGCCTCCACGGGCGCGTCGTCGCCCAGCGTCTCCAGCAGCCGGCACAGCACGTTGGCGCCTAGGGAGAAGCCCACCGCGAAAAGCGGGCCGGTGACGCGGGCGCGCGTCTCGTTCAGCACCCGGAGCGCGTCGTCGATGTCGCCCGAGTGGTACGAGCGCGCCAGCCGGTTGGGCTCGCCGCTGCATGAGCGGAAGTTGAGCGCGGTGGCGCCCCATCCGCGCGTCCGCGCACCGCGCAGGATGGCGGTGACGTAGCCCGCGCGGGACGAGCCCTCCAGGCCGTGCAGCGCCACGACATGCGGCGCGCCCGCCGCGCCGTCGAAGGTGTCCAGGTCGACGAAGTCGCCGTCTGGCAACTCCATGCGCTCGCGTCGCAGCGCGGGCGTGCGGGTGGGGCGCACGAGCGAGGCGTAGATGGTCTGCGCATGCTCGTTGGCCAGGCCGGGCGCGGGCACGAAGGGCTGGGTGGGCTGGAATCGCACGACCGGGGGATAACGCCCGTGCGCGGGGACGACAAGCGCTCTTGCCACCAGTCGCCTAGTCCTTGGCGCCGTCAGGGCGGCGCAGGGTGGCCAGGCGCCGGGCCATGCGCATGGACGCACAGCCCTGCTCGCGCAAGGCGCGGGCCTCCGCCTGGAGCCCGAAGAGGCCCAGGTACTTCTCCACGCGCTCCTCCAGCGTGGGGGCCTCGATGAGGGTGCAGACTTCATCCGCCTGGTAGTCGCGGCAGATGGCGGGCCGCTCCTCGTAGACTCCGCAGAGGTTGTCCTCTTGCAGGTGTGGGCAGCGCAGGCCCAGCGGCTTGTCCAGCGCGGCGATGTCCGGCGCCACGCAGCAGGCGCCGCAGCGCGTGCACTCCACGGGCTTGGAGTGGGGGGCGCTCATCGGGGCACGACCTTCTCCACCGTGCCCAGGTTCGTCACGGTGAGGCGCGCGCCCTGGCCCTTCTTCCAGACGAGGAACATCCGTTCGTCCTCCGGCTCCAGCACGTGCTCATGGGCGCCGTCATCCTCGTAGCGCAGCCGCACTGTGTACGTCTCCTCGCGGCGCAGCCGGTCCGCGGCGCCCACGGCCAGCTCGGGCCAGCGCGGCGCATCGTCGGTGCCGGACGCCTCCCTGCGCGTCAGCGGCTTCCACTCATGGGTGTCGTAGGTGCACTGGTCCGCATACACGGGCTCCTGGCGGTAGCGCGTCTCGTTCTGGCAGTCCTCATAGGACTCGCGGCAGTACTTCGTCACGTCCTCACACACCTCCTCCATGAAGCCGTTGCCCATGTCCTTGCGGCGGCACTTCTCCTCCGTGCCGCAGGCCACCTTGCGCGACTTCGTCCGGCACACCCGCTCCGTGCCGTCGGGGACGCGGCGGGTGCCTCGCTGGACGGACACGCAGTCGCGGATGTCGGCCACGCCCGCCACCTCGCCGATGCCGTTGACGGGCATGCGGGGCGTGACGGAGCGCAGCTCGTTGCGCCAGCCCCGCTTCGTCACCTGGGTGAAGCGCTCCTGAATCACGGTGCGCTTCCAGGCCGTGCCCGTCACCTCGCCGGGAAACTCATGCGCCTGGCCTGCCCACAGGCCGAAGACACTGGAGCCGAGGCAGCAGAGGAACAGCGAGCCCAGCGCCAGGAGCATCGGCGCCTTGCCCTTCGCGGGACGTGACTGCGGCGGGGGGGGCGGTAGGGGCTCGTCGAACGCCTGGCGTGGAGCCGCCCTCGCGTCGTCGGTGCGCTCGGCGCCGCAGTGCTTGCAGCGCGTCGTGTCCCCCCGCGTGGCCGCGCCGCAGAAGGCGCAGAACCAGTCCTCTCCCGCCTTGGCCAGCTCCAACGCCGCCGCGTCGGTGACGCCCTCGCGCAGCGACTTCCCGCTGGCCGCGTCCACGCCGCCGAAGTCGAACTCCGACTCCTTGCCCGTCAGCTCGCGCGGGTTGTTGCAATGAGGGCAGCGCTTGTGCCGGGCGCGAATCGACTGCGTGTCACACGAGGTGCAGTTCCACGTGCCCTCGATGATGCGGGTTCTGCGGGCCATGCGCGCATCCTAGCCGCACGCTCACGCCCACAGCGCGCGAGCGAAAGGGATGTCCGCGGCGGTGGGCAGTCCCTCGCGCAGGGGCCGCACCATGGGCAGCGAGCCATCCCGGGCTTCGCGGCTGGCCTCGGGAAGCCGGGCCACCCACGGCATGGTGCCCGGCTCCTCCCACAGCACCACCTTGGACAGTCCGGCCTTGTGGGCCTGGGCCCCCGCGGCCTCCAGCAGCGCGGCGGCGTCATCCTCGGAGCGCGCGTCCAGCATCAGCACCACCAGCTCTCCCTGGCGGGCCACCATCGCCCACAGCGCCGTGGAGGCGCCCACCACCGCGCCGCAGGCCCGGGGCCGGGGGCGGCGCAGCAGCTCCGCGTAGATGCGCTCGCGCTCCAGGTGCCAGTCCACCTGCGGGGCGTCCGGCCACAGGTAGAAGGGCACCTCCGGCCGCCGCATCCGCTCGAGCGCCGAGGGCACGTCCGCGTCTTCCAGCAGCGCGTCCACCTTGTGCATCGCGGGCCCGTTGCTCACCGGCAGGTGCCAGTCCCAGGCGGGGACCTCCTGGTAGCCGGAGCGCCGGTAGATGCGGGCGCCCACGTCGGAGTAGAGCACGGCGGCCTGGGCGTCCGGCTCCGTGCGCTCCAGCTCCGCGGCCACCTGGTCCATCAGCCGCGTGGCATGGCCGTGTCCGCGCAGGGCCGGCTCGGTGTAGACGCTGGCGATGACGAAGCTGTCGCCGCGCGTCGTCTGACAGGCGGGGCCGCGCAGGTAGCTGGGCGTGCGGAACGTCTCGCACGAGGTGAGCACGCGGCCGGCGTCATCGCACAGCAGCCAGGTGCGCATGGTGTCCCGGCTCCAGGGATGGGCGCGCAGCCGCTGCTCCCGCTCGAGGAACTGCTCGACGGTGAGGGGCGACCCCCAGGCGGTGTAGGTGTGGCGGTCTCTTTCGGCCTTCTGTGCTTCGTTGGCGACAACCAGATGCATGGCGGGCAGGGTAGTCGCGCGCGCGGCGCTTCGCAGCAGCCCTGGAGGGCCCGTGAGGCCTGCCTGCCTTCCGCCTTACAGGCGGACGGTGTAGGGGAACCGGAAGTGGAGCTGAAGGTAGGCCTGTCCCACGTGGAAGATGCCCTCGCGCAGGCGCTCGGGCAGGCCCAGGCCTCCCAACTCCTGCGGGACGTAGAACGCGGACTCCCAGCCCACGCCCAGCAGGAAGCGCTTGGAGAGCTGGAGCTCCAGGTCGATGCCCACCTCCGCGCCGGGCCGCAGGAAGTGCGTGTTGGGCAGCGTGTCCGAGTGCATGTAGACGTACGTCAGCACCAGCCCCGCGCCGAGCGACAGCCGTGCCGGGCTGGACGTCAGCGGCACCCCCAGCGACAGTGGCTTCCAGGTGGCGCCGTACATGCCGGTATCGCGCAGCTTGGGGGAGATGATGAGCGTGTCCGGGATGAGGATGGACGGGGAGATGCGGACCTCATCCAGGCTCTTGGCGTACTTGCGGTAGCGCTGGGGCACGCGACGCTGGTTCTTCTTCAGCCACTCCTTGTCCAGCACCGCCTCCACGGAGAGTTTCAGCCCGGTGTGGATGGGCTGGTCGTCGAACGCGGGGCCGAAGAAGGCGAAGGCCGCGGGCCCCACCCCCACGTCCACCGGGACGGTGACACGCTGGGCGGAGGCCACGGCGGGGACGAGCAGGGCGCAGAGCAGCACGAGCGGAGCGGGGCGCAGGGGCATGGGCCTTTTTCCTTCAACAGCTGCCTGGAAGGCGGTGGGAACGGACCCACCCGGTGCGGCGGCGGCGGGCGTGTCCGAATTCGACCATTAAGCCATTGAAGCGCGGCGGGCCTTTGAAGCAGGAAGGGAGCTGCGTCGGCATCGGGGGGAACACAGGACTTCCACACCCGGACTCATGCTTCTTGCCGGCGTCGTTGACCTGGAGACCCGATGCTTTCCGCTGCCTTCTTGATTGCCACGTCCCTGCAGGCGCAGACGCCTGCGCCCGCTTCCTCCACGCCGCCGGCTCCCGCCGCCGAAACCGCGCCCGCCGCGTCCCTCAGCGTGGAGGAGCGTGCCGCCGCCGCCGCCGAGCGCGCCGCCATCGCCGCTGAGCGCGCCGCCGAGGCCAGCGCCCGTGCCGCCGAGGCCGCCGAGCGCGCCGCCGCCGCCACCGCCGCCACCGTTCCGCCACCGGCCCCCGCGGCCGCGGCCGCCACCGACAAGAAGCAGGGCGAGTGGGACGTCACCGTCGGCCTGGGCCTCATCTCGCTGACGGGTAACGCCTCCACCTTGACGGTGAGCGGCCTTGCCAGCGCCCAACGCACGACGGAGAACTGGATCTACGCCGTCAAGTCCTACGGCTCCTATGGCCGCAGCCGTCCGCCCGAGGTGACGGGCGAGGAGTCCGTGTCCCAGGTGGTGGCGTTCAACGCGGGCCTGGAGCTGCGCGGCGACCGGCGCTTCACCGACGTCATCAGCGGCTACCTGCTGGCGGGCGCGGAGACGGACCACGTGAAGAGCGTGGAGTCGCGCACCTTCGGCGAAGGCGGTCTGGGCGTGCTGTGGTGGGACGAGAAGAAGGAGAAGGGCCGCGAGTCCTACCTCCGCACGGACGCCGCCTTCCGCTACGCCAACGAGACGCGCTTCCAGTACTACCCCACGCGGATGAACCTGCCGGACGTCGACCTGGGCGGCCCTCGCTTCGGCGCCGTGTTCCGCTACGGCCTGGCGCAGAACGTCACCTTCAAGGAGGACGTGGAGGTGCTGGTGAGCGTCATCGGCGACTCGCGCATGCTCTTCAACAGCCAGACGCAGCTGTCCGTGGGGCTCACCAAGCAGCTGTCGCTGGGCACCAGCTTCCTGGTGAAGCATGACAGCGCGCCGCCTCCGGGCAAGGTGTCCACGGACACCGCGCTGGCGCTGAACTTGGAAGTGATGCTGTAGCCCGCAAAAGCAACGCGGCGCCGGGGATGTCCCTCGGCGCCGCGTGTGGGTGGGGTGAGGCGGTGGGCGCCCCGACCGCCTTACTGCTTGGGCGCGCCGGACTCCTCGCCCATCTTCCCTTCCTTGCGGATGGCGCCGCCGTAGCGGCCTTCCTCGGCGTCCGCGCCGATGTCGATGGCCTGCAGGTCGCTGTACGTCGAACCCGGAGGCGTGGCGCCGCGGAAGCGGGTGCCCAGGTCCACCATTGGAATGGCGAGCAGCAACACCACGAAGATGATGGAGACGGCGAATACCAGTCGGTTGGCGCCGCGGTGGTCAGCCAGGTGCATGAAGTAGAGCAGCACCAGCGTGCCCTTGGTGGAGGCGATGACGAGCGCCAGCACCAGGCCCCAGGTGGGGATGTGGATGCGGCCGGTGACGACGGTGACGACCGTCAGCACGAGCAGCAGGCCCCAGATGAGCCAGTAACGGCCCGCTCCGTGGTGCTCCTCGCGCATGTTCTGTTCTTCTTGCCGGGATTCGTTGGCAATGCCCATGGTGGAGGAACCCTTCAAACGAGGTACAGCATCGGGAAGAGGAAGATCCACACCAGGTCGACGAGGTGCCAGTACATGCTGCCCAGCTCGACCATGGTGAAGTTGTTCGGCCCGAAGTCGGCCTTCTTCAGCGCGCGGACCATGGAGAAGGCCAGCACGATCATGCCGATGACGACGTGGATGCCGTGCAGGGCCGTCGCGCAGAAGTAGACCGTGAAGTACAGGGGGACGCCCGGAAGCTGGATGCCCTCGTACGAGTAGAAGCGGCCCGGCAGCGTGCCAATCTCAAACTTGTGGTGGTACTCGAAGTACTTGATGACGAGGAAGCCGACGGCCATCACCAGGGTGAGGCCAAGCTGCACCGCCACCATCTTGTTCTTCCCCTCCTTCGCGTAGTGCACCGCGAGCGCCGCGGTGAGCGAGGAGGTGATGAGCACCACCGTATTGATGGTGCCCAGCGTCAGGTCCAGGCTGCGGCTGGCGGCGGCCCACGCCTCCGGGAAGAGGAAGCGGTAGACGCCGTAGCAGATGAAGAGGCCGGCGAAGAGCAGGATTTCCGTCGCCAGGAACAGCCACATGCCCAGTCGCGCGGCGTGGTTCTGCACCTCGAGCGAGGCGAAGTGGCCGGCGAGCCGGGGGACGGGCAGGGCGGCGCCCCCGGCGGCGTGAGAACTAGACTGCATCGGGCACCTCGGCCTTCTTGGGGTCCACGTAGAAGTGGGGCTCTTCCGGGAACTCCGGCTGCGGCCCCACGAAGTTGTGGGTCGGCGGCGGAGACTCAGACAGCCACTCGTAGCCCTTGCTGCGCCACGGGTTCTTGCCGGACGCCTTGCCGTAGATCAGAGCGTACGTCAGGTACATCGCGATGATGATGAACCCGAACGCCAGCAGCGTCGCGCCGGCCGTGGAGGCCACGTTCAGCGACTGGAAGCGCTCCGGGTACTCGTAGTAGCGCCGCGGCATGCCGTTGTTGCCCAGCAGGAACTGGGGAATGAACGTGGCGTTGAAGCCCAGGATGATGAGCGCCGCGGCCACCAGACCCCAACCCTCGTGGTACGTGCGCCCGAACATCTTCGGGAACCAGTAGTGGAGGGCGGCCAGGAAGGCCATGATGGTCGCGCCCACCATGATGAAGTGGAAGTGCGCCACCACGAAGTAGGTGTCGTGCCAGGCGACGTCCAGCGACACCGTGCCCAGCGCGATGCCTGTCATGCCACCGAACACGGTGAAGAACAGGAAGCCGCAGAAGTAGGCGAAGGGCGTCTTGAACTCGACCGCGCCCTTGTAGACGGTGCCCACCCAGTTGAAGACCTTGATGGCGGTGAACACGCCCACAATCATGGTCAGCACGCCGAACAGGCCGCCCGCGAAGGTGGACTGGCCGGACACGAACATGTGGTGGCCCCACGCGAAGAAGCCCACGAAGGCGATGCCCAAGCTGGAGTACGCCACCGCGCGGTAGCCGAAGATGTTCTTGCGGCTGTAGGTCGCGACGACCTCGCTCATCACGCCGAAGGACGGCAGCACCATGATGTACACGGCCGGGTGGCTGTAGAACCAGAACAGGTGCTGGAAGAGCACCGGGTCACCGCCGCGCGCCGGGTCGAACATGCCGAACCCGAACAGGTTCTCCACCGTCACCAGGACCAGCAGCAGGCCGATGACCGGCGTGGCCAGCACCTGGATGCAACTGGTGGCGTAGATGGCCCACACGAACAGCGGCATCTTGAACCAGGTGATGCCCGGTGCCCGCATGGTGTGGCACGTCACGATGAAGTTGATGCCCGTGACGATGGAGCTGAACCCGATGATGAACGCGCCGAACAGCACCGGCGCCACCGTGGTCGTCGTGTGCGCGCTGTACGGGGTGTAGAACGTCCAGCCCGTGTCCAGGCCGCCGTTGAGCATGCCCCACAGCGCGAGCACCGCGCCGGCCAGGTAGATGTAGAGCGACAGCAGGTTCAGCCGGGGGAAGGCCACGTCCTTGGCACCCAGCATCAGCGGCAACATGAAGTTGCCGAAGACGGCGGGGATGGCCGGAATCATGAACAGGAAGATCATGACCAGGCCATGGAGCGTGAACGTACGGTTGTACGTCATCGCGTCCATGATGGTCGGGCCCGGCGTCAGCAGCTCCACCCGGATGAGCAGCGCGAAGATGCCGCCCACGAGGAAGAACAGCAGGACCCAGAACAGGAACATGAGCCCGATACGCTTGTGGTCAACCGTCAGCAGCCACGACTTGATGGTGGTGCCGTCGACCAGGTAGTTCGGGTGGTGGTCATGATGCTCCTCGGGCGCGGGGGTGGCGCCCGGGGCTGCAATGCTACTGGATGGCGTCATAGGCGGGTCCCTCGGAGGCGCCCTCACGGACGTTCGGAGTGCGAAGCGACTTGATGTACTCGACGATGGCGGCCGTCTCCGGGCCCTGCAGCTTGCCCTGGTAGGTCGGCATCACGTTCTGGTAGCCCGCCACCAGGTGGGCGCCCGGGTCCATCATCGACTGGGTGATATAGGCCTCGTCCACGCGGATGGTCTGCCCATCATCGAGCTTCTCCACGCGGTCATACATGCCCAGGAAGGTCGGGCCGATGTGCTGCGAGCCGTCCACCGAGTGGCACTTGAGGCAGCCCTGGGTGCCCGCGAGCACCTGGCCCTGCTCCACCATGCGCGCCACCGGCGGCACAAGGGAGTTGTCCGCCAGCGCGTCCTGACGGTCCTGCAGACGGCCGCGGCGCTGCTCCTGGATCCAGTTCTCGTACTCCTCCTGCGGGAGCACGACGACCTCGGCCAGCATCTTCGAGTGCGACAGGCCGCAGTACTCGGTGCACAGCACCTGGTACGTGCCCGGCTTGGTCGCCTCGAACCAGATCTGCGTGTAGCGGCCCGGGAGCGCATCCATCTTGATGCGGAAGGCCGGCACGTAGAAGGAGTGCAGCACGTCACGCGAGGTGATGAGCAGACGCACCGGGCGGTTCGCCGGTACGTGCAGCACGTTCACCCCGTTGGGGCCCTCCGGGTAGGAGAACTTCCACATCCACTGCTTGCCCATGACGTAGACATCCATCGAGTCCTTGGGCGGCGTGGTGACCCACGTGAAGTCCCGGAACCCGATACCGAACCAGGCCAGGAAGAACACGAGGGGAACGGAGACGAAGAGGAACTCCGTCTTCAGGGTGGGGACGATGTACTCCGTCGCCTGCGCCGGGAGGCGGCGGCGATAACGGAAGAAGAAGAACAGGGCCGCCAGACCGACCGCCGTCGACATCACCATCGTCGTACCCACGACGAAGTGATGCAGCGAGTCGATGCGCTCCGCGAACGTGGACGCGGCCTCCGGGAGGAACAGGATATTGTTGAGAAGCTCGCTCATGCCGCCGCGCCTTTCTTCAGCTCGCGCCTCCAGAAGTAGATCAGCATCGTCGCCAGGGCGCAGAACACGGCTATGCCGCCCAGGCGGATGAACCCGAAGATGTAGAAGCCATACCGCCGAGTGGCGGTGTCATACTTGAAGCAGGACAGGATGATCTGATCGAAGCTGGTACCCACGCGGCCATTGGCCGCCTCCAGCAACGCCAGCTTCATGTCCGAGGGGGGAAACGTCGTCCCGTAGAGATACCGGGAGATGCTGCCCTCCGGCGTGAGCACGTGCACCACGGCTGCGTGGGCGTACTGCTTCGTGCTCTCGTCGTAGGTGTACTTGAAGCCCAGGGCGTCGGCGAGCCGGCGGATTTCCGCGTCCGTGCCGGTCAGGAAGTGCCAGGGGGCCGTCTCCGGCTTGCCCATGGACTGCAGGTGCCGCCGCCGCCGCTCCAGGCTCTGGGCGGGCGTGTCGTCAGGGTCGATGCTGACGGTGACGGCTTCGTAGTCCTTGCCCAGCTCGAGCCCGAGCTCTTTCATGGACTGCACCTGGGCGTTGAGCACCAGGTTACAGAGCATGGGACAGTTGTAATAGACGAGCGTCAGCAGGGTGGGCCGCGTCTTCGGCACCACGTCGCCCAGGCGCACCTCGCGCCCGGAGGCGTCGAGGAAGCGGGTGTCCATGGGCACCAGCTCCCCCAGATGCTCCTGCACGTCCACACCCTGGATGGGGGGCGGCAGGTCCTGCTGTGCCTCCAGGATGGCCCGGGGCGTCTTCCCGGCACCTGGCATGGCCGAGGCCGGCACCGCGACGGCCAGCACCAGCGCCGCCGCGGCGAGGAAGCCCGCGCGGCAGGCGCGCGGAAGGATGTAGGAGCGGGTGGACATCATTGCAGGACGGCTCTTACGACAGGGGAGCGCCGAAGGCTACTGCTGCGGTGCCGGAGGCGTCTGCCCGGGAGGGGTCTCCGGCGTGGGCGTGGAGGGCGGGGC
>NZ_JABFNS010000206.1 GCF_013116825.1 Myxococcus xanthus | reverse complement strand
CCCCTGAGTGGCCCGAACCCCAGCCCCCCGCGCTGCGGCTGCCCGACTCGGTCCGCCCCACGCGTTACGCGCTCGACCTGAAGCTGCTGCCCGCCGAGCCCACCTTCTCCGGCAGCGTCAGCATCGACGTGGACGTGAGCGAACCGGTGCGCCAGGTCTGGCTGCACGGGCAGGACATGGAGTTCTCCCAGGCCCGCGTCGAAGCGGGAGGCCGCACCCTGGAGGCCCGCGCCGTCACCGCCAGCGAAGGGCGGCTCGGGCTGCTGCTCCCCGAAACGCTCGCGCCAGGCAAGGCCCGCATCCACATCGCCTTCACCGGCAAGGTCGACCGCGAGCGCAGCCAGGGCCTCTACGCCGTGGAGGAAGGCGGCGAGCCCTACCTCTACACCTTCTTCGAACCCGTCGACGCGCGCCGCGCCTTCCCCTGCTTCGACGAGCCGGGCTTCAAGGTGCCCTGGACGCTGCGCATCACCGCCAAGGAGGACCACGTCGCG
Source organism: Myxococcus xanthus (assembly GCF_013116825.1). Lineage (GTDB taxonomy): Bacteria > Myxococcota > Myxococcia > Myxococcales > Myxococcaceae > Myxococcus > Myxococcus xanthus_B. Next base: position 10,611 of record NZ_JABFNS010000206.1, on the reverse strand, counting down.
CTCGCCAACCACCCCGTCGTCTCGCGCGAGACGCTGCCGGACGGGCTGGCGCGCGTCACGTTCGCCGAGAGCAAGCCGATGCCCAGCTACCTCGTGGCGTTCGTGGTGGGCCCCTTCGACGTGGTGGACGCGGGCACCGCGGGCCGCAACGCCGCGCCGCTGCGCTTCATCGTGCCGCGCGGCCGGGGCGCGGAGACGGCCTACGCGGCCAGCGTCACGCCGCGCATCGTCACGCTGATTGAAGACTACTTCGACATGCCGTACCCGTACGAGAAGCTCGACGTCGCGGTGGTGCCCCGCTACTGGGGAACCATGGAGCACCCGGGCCTCGTCGCACTCGGGCAGCCGCTGACGCTCATCCGCCCTGGCGAGGAGACGCTCGCGCGCCGCAAGTGGTACGTGAACATCGCCAACCACGAACTGGGGCACTACTGGTTCGGCAACATCGTCACCTGTCAGTGGTGGGACGACATCTGGCTCAACGAGTCGCTCACCTCGTGGCTGGACCGCAAGACGGTGGACCCCTTCGACACGAGCTGGGGCTTCGGGCTGGAGCAGAGCACGCAGTCCACGCTCTTCGCGTTGGACACGGACGCGCTCGCCGCCACCCCGCCGGTGCGCAAGCCCGCCAACACGCATGACGAGGTGCTGGGCTCATTCGACAACGGCACCACGTACGCCAAGGGCTCGGCCATCATCGACATGTTCGAGGCGTGGCTCGGCGAGGAGCGCATGCGCGACCTGCTGCGCGGCCACATCAAGAAGCATGAATGGGGCGTGGCCACGTCGGAGGACTTCGCCGCCACGCTGTCGGCCGCCGCGGGGCCGGACGTCGCGCGCGCATTCCGCAGCTTCATCGACCAGCCCGGCGCGCCGCGCATCGCCGCCGAACTGCAATGCCAGCCGGGAGGCCCCGCGAAGCTGAAGTTCACGCAGGAGCGCTACGTCCCCGCGGGCTCCACCGCCAGCAAGGACCAGACGTGGTCCGTGCCGGTGTGTGTGCGCGCGGGCTCCGGCAAGACGTCCGAGCGCACGTGCACGATGCTCAGCGGGGCCACGGGCGAGTTGGCGCTGCCTGGCAAGAGCTGCCCTTCCTGGTTCGTGCTCAACGCGGGCGGCACCGGCTACTACCGCTCTGGCTACACGCGCGAGCAGCTCACCCGCGTGCTGGCCGCGCCCACGGAGGCGCTGACGGTGCGCGAGCGGCTGACCCTGCTGGCCGACATGGAGGCCGGGGTGCACCGGGGAGACCTGCCCCTGGGCGACGTCCTGCGCTACGTGCCCACCACGGCCAAGGCGGACCACCGCCTCATCATGCAGCGCGGCGCCCGGCTGCTGACCTTCGTGCACGTGGACCGGCTGTCCAACGACGAGCGCGCGCGCTACCGGAACTGGGTGGCCGCGATGTATGGCCCTCGGGCCCGCGCGCTGGGCTGGGAGCCCAAGCCCGGTGACGATGACGCGGTGAAGTCGCTGCGACCCAACCTCCTGGGGCTGGCGGCGCTGCGCGGCGAGGACCCGGCCCTGGTCCGGGACGCGAACCGGCTGGTGAAGGCGTGGCTGGCGGACCGGAAGTCCGTCCACCCGGAGGCCGTTCCCCTCGCGCTGATGGTGACGGCTCGGAACGGAGACAAGGCCTTCTTCGACACGCTGGTCGCGCGCGCCCGCGCCACGGAGGACCAGACCGAGCGCAGCCGCGTCTTCACCACCCTGGGCGCCTTCCGGGACCCGGCGCTCATGCGCGAGGCGCTCGCGCTGGTGGCCGGCAGCGAGTTCGACCTGCGCGACACCCATTCAATCCTCACGGGGGCCTTCTCGATGCCGCAGACGCGGGCGCTCGCCTGGGCGTTCTACCAGGAGCACTTCGACGCGCTCGCCAGCCGGATGCGCTCGGACGAAGTCGCCGGGCTCATCGGACTGGTGGGCATGCTGTGCGACGAGAAGACCGCCGCCGAAGCGGAAGCATTCCTCACCCCCCGCGCGGCGAAGCTGGAGAACGCCTCTCTCACCCTCACCCGCACCTTGGAGTCCATCCACCTCTGCGCCGCGTCCAGCACGCTGAACGCGCAGAGCGTCAGGGACTTCCTGAAGGACCAGCCGAGCCCCGCGAAGCTCCGCTGAGCGCACGACACGCCTCCCGTGCGCGTCATCGCGAAACGCATCTGCGTTCCGTCATGACGCGCACGGCCGCGGTGGTTGCAGCCCGTGGCAGGGGTCCACTCCAGCCACGTCCGGCACACGGGCTGCACTCAGTCCGCCGGACCCATGCCTCGAACGTACACAGCACAAGCGGGCGACTGCGTCTCCAGCATTGCCCACGCACACAACCTGAGTCCGCAGCGCGTCTGGGAAGCGCCCGAGAACGAGTCCCTGCGACGGGAGCGGACGAGCCCCCATGTGCTCAAGCCCGGCGACGCGGTGACGCTCCCGGACAAGGAAATCCGGCAGGTCCCCTGCGCGACGGGAAGGACGCACACGTTCAGGCTCAAGGGCATCCCGGAACGCTTCCGCCTGCGACTGCATGAGGACGGTGCGCCTCGGACGAAGGTGCCCTACCGGCTCGTCATCGGGGACGTCACCCACGAAGGAGAGACGAACGAGCAGGGCCTCATCGAATGCGGGATTCCTCCCGGTGCCCGAGAGGCGACGCTGGAGGTCGGCGGCGAGGAGTACACGCTGTCCCTGGGGACGCTCCAGCCCGTGTCCACGGAGGAGGGGCTGCGAGCGCGCCTGGTGAACCTGGGCTTCCTCGCGGACGAGGCCAGCGAGGAGGACGCGCGCTCCGAGGCGGTCGCGAGGTTCCAGGCCGAGTACGGGCTGATGCCCTCCGGCACGGTGGATGAGCAGACCCTTCACAAGCTGCGAGAGGCGCACGGTGCCTGAGACCACGCCCCCTGCTCCAGGGCCCAAGCGCCGCCGTCTGGGCCATGTCGCGCGCGGCGGTGAAATCAACACGCTCAACATCCGGTTTCCCGGCCGCTACTACGCGTTCGTCACGGAGCGGGAAGGCGCGGACGACGACCCGCTCTACCTGCGGCTGGAGTGCGTCGAGCGCGACTGGATGGACCGTGTCTGGAACGAACTGGAGAAGCAGTTCGACCCGGGCGACTTCCTCCGCTTCTTCAATGCCGTCATCAACGGCCGGCGCTTCGAGGACTTCTACGACGCGCTGACGCTGGAGCAACTCAACCTCTTCTACGTCGTCTATTACTGGTTCCTGCGGCGGGTCATCGACGACGGCAATGACTCCGCACCGGTGTCCGTCTTCGAGTTCGAGCTCGCGCCCGGAGACCCGCTGCGTGACGACCTCTACGAGACGGACTGGTTCCACCTGGAGCTGCAGGCGACGCCGGGCAGCCCCCGCCCGGATGGGCTCTTCGTGCGTGCGGGCAGCGTGCGTCGCGCGGGGGTTCACACGGTGCGGGGCTTCACCCCGGACACGGACTCGCCGCCCGCGGAGCGCTGGCTGCGGAGCTTCCTGCGGGTGGAGGATCGCTCGGATGGAGGGCTGACGCAGGGCGCCCTCAAGGCGCTCCACTTCCCGCTGCCCGCGCCGCCACCACCACCGCCTCCACCTCGTCCAGGAGGCCCTGGCGGCTCCGGAGGCTCGGGACCGATTCCCGAGCCGCCCATCAAGGACCCCTTCGCCATCCCTGCCGCGCCCCTCCCCATCCCGGTGACGGCCCGCACCGCCACCCCGGCGCTGGCCCGGTGGATGCGCGCCGCGGCCCACCAGCTCTCCCACCACGTGCGCGCCTTCACCGAGGAGGTCGCGGACTTCTTCGATGACTGGATGCCGCCTCCCGGAGGGCCCGTGCTCGCGTTCGCCGGAGCCGCCGGCCCTGCGCTGACTTCACGAACGGTGCCCCGGGAGAGGCCGCGGCCTGGCGCTCCACCGCCCACGGCCCACGCCTACGTCGGTGATGGCGCGCCCAATCCGATGGATGCGTCCGACCCCAACCGCCTGTTCGCCCCCTTCGTGGGGCTGTTCAACGTGGGCCAGGGCGCGTGCTCGGTGCTGTACGACAACCAGGGGCGCGCCATCGTCTATTACGACTTCGGCAGCCCGGCCAACGGCCAGCAGGGGACCTTCCCCCTCATTCCGCAGGGGCACTGCGTGGGCCCCTGCATGTGCAACGGCCCGCTCATCATCCTGTCCCACTGGGACATGGACCACTGTGATTTGGGGCGCTACTACCCGGAGTCCTTCCGCTGCCGGTGGCTCGCGCCGCAGCAGCACATGGGCACTGTCGTGTGCCGCGACACGGTCGCGCGCGTCGTCCACGACGGTGGCGAGTTCTACATCTGGGCGGCATCGGGGCGGCCTGGAACCGCCGCGAGTCCGCGCGGCACGCCCAGCTCCTGGAACCGCCCAGGTGGCAGTCACATGCGGTTTCCCTGGGGCTTCGTCGAACGCAACTACCGTGAAGGCGCGCAGAACCCGCTCGCCAGTGGCTCGGACCCGCGCAACAACTCCGGGCTGGCGCTGTATGTCTGCGTGCGCGACGCGGCCGGTGCGGCGGCTGTCCCCGCGGGCCCCGTGGCCACCGACGCCAACAACCTGGGGGGCAATGGGCGGGGCCTGGTCACCATCGGCGGAGGCGCCCCTCCGGGATGGGTGGGGGCCGCGTTCGCGGGGCCCAACCTTCCTGGCATTGGAGGCGGCCTGGCCGCATTTCTCGCGGCGATGGGGCCGGCCGGTGGCAACCCCAATCCCGCGGCGCTCCTCGCCCGGCGACAGTCGGCCGCGGCCACCGCGGCGGTGGGCCCTGGAGGTCCAGGCGCCGGTCTCACCGCGAGACAGCGGCTGGTCATCGCGACGCTGGCCGTGGCGCACCCCGGGCTCGCTGCCGCCACGGCGGTGGCGTTGGGCCGAGCCGCGGAAGTCGCCGCGGACGCCGTGGTGGTCGCGGGCGGAACCCTGCCCCAGATGGCGGCGGCGGCGGGCGCGGCCGTCATCGTGGCGAGCGGCGCGCCGGGCACGGCGGTCGCCACCTTCACGGCCATGGGGACAGCAGCGGCGGGCGGCGCGCCGCTGATGCCCGGGAGCGCCGAGGCCCTGGCGTTGGCCCATGTGCAGGGAGCCATCGTCGGCGCACCTGCCGCCTCCCCCGTCACGACGGCGGCGAATGCGGCGGCCGGCGCCGTGCCGCAGGGCGCCGAGGCGGTGCGGGCCGCGGTGGAGGCCGTGGTACGCACCCACGCCCCCGCGCCGCTCCCCGGCCTGTCGCTGGAAGGCGCGGTGGCGCGCGCCGCTGGCGTCAGCAACCCGGCCGCGGTCTGCAAGGCCCTGGCGCCCCCGCTGCCACCGACCCTCCAGGGAGAGGCGCCCTTCCACGCCAACGAGCGGTTCGTGCTCCTCACGGGCGACGTCAACTACCAGTACATCCCCGCGCAGCGGCGCCCCTTCGCCGCGCCCGGCGGCGGCGCTCCCGGAGGCGCGGTGGCGCTCCCCTACGCCCCCACGGCGCACCCGCCCGTCATCGTGGGCCTCACCGCGACCCACCACGGCTCCAACAAGGTGGGGGCGAACGACCTGAATCCCGACAGGATTCCATGGGCCCCCAACACGCCGCCCACCCGCGCGGCCGCGGTCGCGCACGCGGCGACGGCGCTTCCCAATCCCAACATCCGCCGGGCCGCGACGGCCGCGGCGGCCGCCGCGGCGCTCCCACTTCCCTTGCCCGCGAACCTGGCGAACCTGGCCGCCGCGGCGGAACGCGCTGCCGATGCCGCCTCCGCGGGGCCCTTCACCCCGCTCATCGTGGCCCGTGCAGCGGCCGCGGCGGTGGTCCTGGAGAACGCCGCCCCGAACACGCCACAAGCGCAGTTCGTCCAGTTGGGGACCGTGTCCGCGGGCGCCCCGCTCCCCTTGCCCGTCCTGGCCGGCGGAGCGGCGGCGGCGTGGGGCACGGTGACGGCCGCGTTGGGCGGTGGCGGTGCGGCGGCGGTGCCAGGACTGGGCCCCGTGGTGGCGGTGCCAGGAGGCCCCCAGGTGGTCAGGGCGGCCACCGAGGCCGTCCTCATGGCCAGGGGGCTCCCCAACGCCCACCACACCGCATCAGCGCGCAGAGCCGTGGAGCAGGCGCACGTCGGCGAGAGGCCCGGAGCGCCACAACCCGTCCTGCTGGCCGTCGCCGCGGCCGTGGCCGTGCGGCGGAGCATCGCCCAAGGCGGAACCATCTCCGTCCCGACCGCCACCGCCATCGTCCAGGCCGCCCGCATGAGCATCACCACCGGCGCCGGGGGAACCCTGGCGGCCCTCGCAGGAGCGGGGATTGCCAACCTCCCCGCGGTGACCCATCCCTATTTCGCCACCGCCGTCGCCGCCATCCCCAACCCGCCGCTGGCGGCGGTTCAGGCCGCGCTGGGGCTCGCGCAGAGCGTGCCCATCGACCCGGCGAATGCGCCCTTCGCGGTGGCCAACGCCTTCGCCCCCTCGCCCGTCCTTCCCGAAATCATCCTGGATGCCCTGGTGTCTCGCGGCCAGTCGCTCCCGAAGTTCCCGCTCGCGTTGGTTGAGATTGCCGCCGCCCTCGCGGCCATCGGGCCCGCGGCCTCTCTCTCCGAAGTGGCCGCGGTCGTCGAGGCGGCGCGCGCGGCGCAAAACGGCCAGGCGGCGGGCGCCCCTCCCGCCGCCGGGCTCGCGCACGCGGCGGCGGACCGCATCGGCTATTCCTACGGCGTCGCCACCCAGACGGGCGGCGCGGCGGCGGCCCCGCCCTTCGCGCACCGGTATCTCTCTCAGGGCGTGGGACATCCCGCCCACCTCGCCATCGACAAGTACCAGCGCCGGGGTTGGGCGGTGCGCCGCAACACCAGCATGCACGCGGACCAGAGCACACAGCCAGACGACAGCCCTCGCGGGCACCACGCCTTGGGGTGGGAGATGGCCCCGCTCTACGAAGGACCGCTGCGTCCGGCCTCCGCCGTCACGGGCACCCTTTCGCGGACCTGCCATGGTTGCAAGGAGGTCGCCTCGGCCCGAGCCGCCGCGGCCGTGGGAGCGGGAACAGCGCCAGCCACCGCCGTGGCCACCGCCATCGGCGTGGTCCCCGCCGCGGCCGCCGCCACTGCCCCCGCGGCAGGTCCCGTCAACGCCGCGCAACTGGGCCTGCAGGGCGTTCCAGCCGCGCGAGCGGCCCGCCGGAGCCTGGAGCCCGCCATCGCGGCCCGGGCCGCCGTGCCCTTCGCCAGGGCCGCGGTCGCGGGCGTCGCCGCGGCCCATGCCACGAGCGCATGCATCATCGTGAGCCAAGCGGTCCTCGCGGCCTGGTGGCCCGCCGCCACGGCGCGAGGGGCCGTCGTCCGGGGCGGGCCTCTCTCTCCGGCGGCCGCGATGCTCGTGGGCGTCCCGGCATCGGCCGCCGAAGCCGTCACGGCGGCCTATACCACGGTGCTGGCCGCCCCACTCGCCCTGCCCCCGACGGACCTCGCCGCGGTGGTGGCCGCGGTGGCCGTGAGCCTGGGAGAGCCGCCCCTCGCCGCTGTCGCCGCGACCGTGGCGCTCCCCTTCCTGGGTGGCACGGGCGCGGCGGCCCACAGCGCGGCCCTGGCGACGGCCGCCGGTGTCGGGATTGATGACTTCGCGGCGGCCATCGTCGGAGGCGCTCATGCCTGCGCGTTGGGCGCGAACCTGCCAGCGCCCGTCGCCGCCAGGGTGGCCGCCATCTCCGCCATGGCCGGAGGGGCCCCACTTCCCGCGAGGCTGGATGCGGCGGCCAACGCCATCTCCGCGGGACCTCCGGTCGCGGCGCACCACGCCCTCCTCCTGGGCACGGCGGGAATCACGCTTCCGGCCATCGCCGCGGTCGTCGCGGCGGCGGCGGGCATGGCCCACGCGGGCGTGACTCCCCCAGCCGCGGCGGACGCGAGCACCTGTCATGCCGCCGCGGCCGCCACCGTGCCGGGCATCACCCAGGCCGCCGTGAATGCCTGCGCCGCCACGCTCGCGGGCGGCGCCATCCACCCCAACCCAGCCGCTGTCGCGGGCCTCGTGGCGGCCTCCACGCCGACCGCCGCCGCCGCCGTGACAGCCGCATCTGCCGTGCTGACAGCCACCGGGGCGGCCCCGCCGACGCCTGGGGACGCCGCCGTCTGTTACGCCTCGGCGGCAGCCGCCGTCACCGCTGCGATGGGAGGCGCAGCCGCCGCCGCTGAAGCCGCGGCCGCCGCCCTCACGGGCGTCTTCGTGCCCGCCGTCGGCAACACCGCGGTGACGGCCGCCACCGCCGCGAACTCCAGCGAGGAGGCAGCCGCGGCGGTGGCGGCGGCCGCCGCCCTCGTCACGGCGGATGCACTGACGCTGCCGACCTTGGCCCAATCGGCGGCCTGTTACGCTGCGGCCGCGGCGGCCGCGGGTGTTCCGGCGCTCGCGGCGAACGCGGCGGCCGGGACCCTTGCCCTGGCCGGCGTCACCGCCGCCACCGATGCCAACACGGCACTGGTCGCGGGCGCCGCCCCGCTCGCATGTGCCACGGTCGCCGCGGCCATGGTCGTCACCCAGCTCGCCGTGGGCGGCGCCGCCAATCACCGCGCGGTCGCGGCCGCGGCCAGCGCTTCAGCCATAGGCGTTCCCGCGGGGCCGGTGGACCAGGCCGCCCAGAGCCTCAGCGTGGGCATGGCCCATCCCATCTCCGTGGCCATCGCCGAGTCCGCGTCGATGCGGGCTTCGGGCGCATCGGAAGAGGCAGCCGCGGCCATGGCCACCGTCCGGGCGCTCGAGCCTCGGAGCGCCCCGCTGGCCGCCGCGGCGGCAGCCAGTGCGGGCGTCCCCGCCGCGGACGCCGCCGCCACGGCCGCCATCCGTCTCTTCAATGTCTGACCCGTCCGTGCCCTCGCGTGACACAGTTCCCCCATGTTCGACGTCGCGCGCTACCTGGAGCGAATCGGCGTGGGGGCGGAGCCGTCCCTCACGAGGCTGCACCGGGCCCACCTGGAGGCCGTGCCCTTCGAGAACCTGGACATCCACCTGAAGCGGCCCATCCGGCTCGACACGGACGCCCTCTTCGAGAAGGTCGTCGTCCAGCGGCGCGGCGGCTTCTGCTACGAGCTCAACGGCCTCTTCGCCCGGCTGCTGACGGCGCTGGGCCTCCGGGTGACGCTGCTGTCCGCGGGCGTGGCCACGGCCCCGGATGGCAGCGCCTACGGCCCCGAGTTCGACCACCTGGCCCTCCAGGTGGAGGATGAACAGGGACGCTGGTTGGCGGATGTCGGCTTCGGTGAGTGCTTCACCGAGCCCCTGCACCTGGACACCCACGACGTCCAGGTGCGCTCCGGCCGCGCGTACCGCCTCTCACCTGAGGGCGACGACCTCGTCCTCTGGAGTGAGAAGCCCTCCGGATGGGAGGCGGAGTACCGCCTCTCCCTCATTCCCCGCCAGCTCGCGGACTTCGAGGGCATGTGCCGCCACCACCAGACCTCCCCGGACTCCATCTTCACCCAGCGGCGGCTGTGCACCCGGGCGACGCCAGAGGGGCGCATCACCGCCAAGGAGGGCACACTCGTCCTGACCCGGGGCGGGGTCCGGACGGAGCAGCCTCTCCCCGACGAAGACGCCCTGCGGCGCGCGCTCGTCGAACACTTCGGCGTCATCCTCCCGCCCCTGGAGTAGTGCGTACCTGTCCCCACCCCATCCTCCATCGTACGATGGCCAGGCAGGGGAAGCCCCAGAGGGGTTCGCCTGTTCATCCGCGTCGACGCCCCTGCCCGGGGCTGGCGCCCCTTTCCGCAAGCCGTCCACCCAGGAGAACGGATGTCCCGCTTCACATTGCTGGCCGCAGTCGTCGTGCTCACCTGCCCGTTGTGGGCGCAGGCGAAGCCGGCCGCGGATGAGACCGCTCGCGTCCATGCGGCCGAGGCGATGAAGCAGGCCTCCTCCCCCCGAAGCGCCGCCAGCCTGCTGCGGATGCACGCGCTGGTGGACGAGGTGGAGGACCTCACGCCCCTGCTGAGCACCTACGCCTACGTGGCCTCCCGGCGCACCTCGGACCCGAACACCCGCGCCACCGCGCAGATGCTCCTGCTGGACACCGAGCGCGCCCGGGGACGGCTGGTGCGCGCCAACGAGGTGAAGCAGTGGCTGGGCTACGTGGGCGACTACTACGTCACCGGCGGCTTCGAGAACGAAGGCAAGGCCGGCTGTGACACCGACTTCGGCCCCGAGGCCGCCAACCTGGACCTGTCCGCCACCTACCCCGCGGCCAAGGGCGGCAACACCACCTGGCGCAAGCTGACGGCGAACACCTCGGATGGCTACATCGACCTGGCCACCGCCATCCGCCCCAACCGCGAGGCCGTGGCCTACGCCGTCACCTGGCTGGAGTCCTCCCAGGAGTCGCGCGTGTCGCTGGGCGTGGGCACGTCCGGCGCGTTCCGGCTGTGGGTGAACGGGCAGCTCGCCGCGAAGGAGGACCGCTACAACCTGCCGCGCCCGGACCAGTCCCGCGTGTCCGTGAAGCTGCGCAAGGGCCTCAACCGCGTGCTCGTGAAGGTGTGCCAGGAGTCCGGCCCGCTGGGGTTCTACCTGCGCCAGGAGTCGCCCACCGTGCGCGCGACGCTGCCGGCGAAGGCGCCCGCCCTGGAGAAGGGCCCCGCGCCGCAGCCCCAGCC
>NZ_JABFNS010000205.1 GCF_013116825.1 Myxococcus xanthus | reverse complement strand
GGGCCGGCGGGCTGCGCCGGGGCGGCGGGCGTGGCCGGGCGGTTGAGCTGACCCAGCACGTCGTCCTTGTGCACGCGGCCACCGGCGCCGCTGCCCTTCACTTGGGAGATGTCCACCCGGTTCTCCTCGGCCACCTTGCGCGCGGTGGGCGTGGAGCGCGCGTCGGACGCCGCGGGCGCCTCGGCGGCGGGGGCGGGCACGGCGGCAGGAGCCGGAGCCGGAGCCGCGGCGGGCCTGGCGGCGGGAGCGCCGGCGCCAGCCTCGACGAGGCCGAGCACCTCGCCCACGCGGACCTTGTCGCCCTCCTTGAATGCGATGCTGGACAGCGAGCCCGCGGACGGCGCCGGCACGTCGATGGTGACCTTGTCGGTCTCCAGGACGACGAGCGGCTCGTCGGCGGTGACGGCGTCACCCGGCTTCTTGTTCCACTTGCCGACGACGGCTTCGGTGATGGATTCGCCCAGGGGGGGCACTTTGATTTCAACGGCCATTCTTGGTCCCTCGGAGGATGGCTTCCTCGATGATGAGCTGCTGCTCGTATTCGTGCGTCTTGGGGAAGCCCGTGGCGGGGCTGGCGGCTTCGGCGCGACCGATGTAGCCGATCTTCACCTGCTGCTTCGACTGCGTGGAGGCCAGGTCGTGCAGGCGGGGGAACATGAAGTGCCACGCGCCAGCGTTGCGCGGCTCTTCCTGCACCCACAGGAGCTCGGCGAGCTTCGGCATCTTCGCGATGAGCCCCGCCAGCACGTCGGAGGCGAACGGGTAGAGCTGCTCCAGCCGGACGATGGCGATGCTCTCGTCCTTGCGCTCGTCCCGCGCCTTCACCAGGTCGTAGTACACCTTGCCGCTGCACAGCAGCAGCCGCGTCACGCCCGCCGGGTCCACCCGGTCCAGGATGACTTCCTGGAAGGTGCCCGTGGCCAGCTCCTCCACCTTGCTGGTGGCCTCCGGCCGGCGCAGCAGGCTCTTGGGCGACATGATGACCAGCGGCTTGCGCACCGGGCGCAGCACCTGGCGGCGCAGCAGGTGGAAGATCTGCGCGGGCGTCGTGGGGTAGCAGACCTGGATGTTGTCCTCGGCGCACAGGTCCAGGAAGCGCTCCAGACGCGCGCTGGAGTGCTCCGGGCCCTGGCCTTCGTAGCCGTGCGGCAACAGCAGGGTGAGGCCGCTGAGGCGGCGCCACTTGCTCTCACCGGCGGCGATGAACTGGTCGATGATGATCTGCGCGCCGTTGCCGAAGTCGCCGAACTGCGCTTCCCAGGCCGTCAGGCCGTCCGGCACGTCCAGGCTGTAGCCGTACTCGAAGCCGAGCACGCCCATCTCCGACAGCGGGCTGTTGTGGATGTGGAAGCCGTTCTTGCTCTTGCCGCTGATGAACTGGCGCAGCGGGACGAACTTCTCGCCCGTCGTCACGTCGTGCACCACCGCGTGACGGTGGCTGAAGGTGCCGCGCTCGCAGTCCTGGCCGGTGATGCGGATGTTGTAGCCCTCGGAGAGCAGCGTGGCGTAGGCCAGCGACTCGCCCTCGCTCCACTGCAGCTCGCCGCTGTCCAGCATGCCCAGGCGCTTCTTGATGACGGTGCGCTCCACGTCGCGGTGGACGTTGAAGCCCTCCGGCAGCGTGGACAGCTTGCGCAGCGCATCGCACAGCACCTGCTTGTCCACCGCGGTGGACACGTCCGGCGCGCTCTTCAGCGAGCCGCCCTGGTAGGGCTTCCACAGGCCCTCCAGCGCGCTGGGCTCCTTGAACTGGCTCTCCTGGCGCGCGCGGGTGAGCGCCGCGTCGAACTCCTGCTGGCAGCGCTGCTTGATGGCCTCCGACTCCTCGGCCGGAACCTTGTTCTGCTCCGCCAGCTTCGCCGCGTAGAGCGTGCGCACCGTCGGGTGCTTGCGGATGATGTCGTACATCGCCGGCTGCGTGAACGAGGGCTCGTCGCCTTCGTTGTGGCCGTAGCGGCGGTAGCAGACCAGGTCGATGACGACGTCCGTCTTGAACGTCTGGCGGTACTCGGCCACCAGCTGCGCGATGTGGACGCAGGCCTCCGGATCATCCCCGTTCACGTGGAAGATGGGGATGTCCAGCATCTGCGCGATGGCGGTGGAGTAGAGCGACGAGCGCGAGTCGTGCGGGTCGGTGGTGAAGCCGACCTGGTTGTTGATGACGATGTGGACCGTGCCGCCCGTGTTGTAGCCCTTGAGGCCGGACAGGTTGAGCGTCTCCGCCACCACGCCCTGGCCGATGAAGGCCGCGTCGCCGTGGATGAGCAGCGGCATCACGCCGGTGCGCTCGGTGTCGCCGGCGCGGTCCTGCTTGGCGCGCACGCGGCCCTCCACCACCGGGTCCACCGCTTCCAGGTGGCTGGGGTTGAAGGCCAGCGACAGGTGCAGCTTGCGGCCCTGGCGCGTGGTGTGGTCCGACGAGAAGCCCATGTGGTACTTCACGTCGCCGCGGCCCAGGTAGTCCTGCGGGTTCCGGGGACCGTCGAACTCGCTGAAGATCTGATCCGGCTGCTTGCCCAGGATGTTCGTCAGCACGTTGAGGCGGCCGCGGTGGGCCATGCCGATGACGATCTCCCTCAGGCCCATGCCGGTGGCCACTTCGCCCAGCGCGTCCAGCATGGGGATGAGCGCCTCGCCGCCGTCCAGGCTGAAGCGCTTGGCGCCCACGTACTTGGTGTGGAGGAAGTGCTCGAAGCCCTCCGCGTACGACAGCTTGGTGAGGATGTGCCGGCACTCGTCCGGGGAGAAGTCGGTGCGGTTCTCGTTGGACTCCATCCGGTGCATCAGCCAGCGGCGGCGCTCGCTGTCGAGCATGTGCATGTACTCGACGCCGATGGTGTCCGTGTACGTGCGGCGCAGGCGCGCCAGCAGATCCGCCAGGCGCACGCGCTGCTCGCCGAACACGCCATTGGTCTCCACGAGCTGCTGGGCCTCGGCGTCGGTGAAGTGGCTGTCATCCACCAGGGCCACGTCCGCCACGTGCGCCAGCGCCGGGCGCGGACGGCCGAGCGGATCCAGCTTCGCGCGCAGGTGGCCGCGCAGGCGGAACGCGAAGATGACGTGGTCCACGCGCGCCTGCAGCGAGATGTCCTGGACGGACTGGCCGGGAGCGGCCACCAGGGCGGGCTGCGGCGCCAGCGCGACCTGGGCCTTGGGTGCGGCGCCCTTGCCGCCCTCCTTGGCCGCCGCTGGAGCCGCTACGGGCTCCAGCAGCCGGGTGCTGAAGATGGGTCGTCCGGCGCCGTTGCTGCGGTCGAAGACCTCCCGCCAGCTTGCATCTACGCTGGAGGGGTCCTCCAGATAACGGGCGTAGAGGCCCTCGATGAAGTCGATGTTGGCGCCGGAAAGAAACGTGTCCTGGAAATTCGCCATGGCGTGTCGTCTTTTACTGGATGGGCGCCCCGTTGGGGGGTTTTAGCAGCGCCTTTTGTAGCGCCCGGCAGCGGGCTGATAAGCCGCACCCATTGCCGCGGAGCAGGTGCATTCATGCCCCAGGTGAGTGCAACTTCAACCATTCCGCCTGGAAGGAATGGTAGAGAACGCGTTTCCTGTCTTTCCCCTTCCGCAACGAGGCTGTCTCCATGCTGCTCCAAGGCAAGAAGCTGCTCATCACCGGGGTGCTCACGCCTCAGTCCCTGGCCTACGGCATCGCCGAGCACGCGCTGGCTCAGGGGGCCGAGGTCCTCCTCACCGGCTTCGGTCGGGCCAAGTCCCTCACCGAGCGGAGCGCCAAGCGTCTCAAGCCGGGAATGGAGGTGCTGGAATTGGACGTCACCAACTCCGCCCACTTCCCCGCACTCACGGACGCCCTGCGCCAACGGTGGGACCGGGTGGACGGCGTGTTGCATTCCATTGCCTTCGCGCCCGAAGATGCTTTGGGTGGCAACTTTCTCAACACCCCATGGGAGAGTGTGCAGACGGCGTTCCGCATCTCCACGTTCTCGCTGAAGGAGCTGACGGTGGCCTGCCTGCCGCTGATGACGCAGGGGGGCTCCATCGTCACGCTGGACTTCGACAACCGCGTCGCCTGGCCCATCTACGACTGGATGGGGGTGTGCAAGGCGGCCCTGGAGTCCACGGTGCGCTACCTGGCGCGCGACCTGGGGCCCAAGGGCATCCGCGTCAACGCCCTGGCCGCCGGTCCCCTGTCCACCATCGCCGCGAAGGGCATTCCAGGCTTCAAGGCCCTGGAGCGCGGCTGGGGCCAGCAGGCCCCCCTGGGCTGGAGCGCGAAGGACAGCCACGACATGGTGGCCCGCACCGCGTGTGCCCTGCTGTCGGATTGGCTGCCCTCCACCACCGGTGAAATGATCCACGTGGACGGGGGCTACCACGCCATTGGCGCGCCTCCGGTGACGCCGGACGCGGACGAGCTCCCGCCCAAGCCCGCCGGCGAGTAGGGCCCAGCCCCCGGGACCATCTGGACCCGGGGGCGTCGTCTCTGGGGTCATCCGACACCTGCCTGCCCGGATGGAAACCGGGCCGGACCACCCCCTGTTCTCACGTGAGAGCCCTCACGGTAGAGTCTTGAACGTTTCGCAGGACTCTCCGCGTGTCGCGGGCCCTGCGCAGGAGCCGCCGCACAGTGAGCACCCACAGCACCAACGTCTTGCTGGTGGACGACAGCCCGACGGTTCGGAACATCGTCAAGATCTACCTGATGAACCTCAAGGTCTCGACCGTCGAGGCCGACGATGCGACCCGGGGGCTGCAGATTCTGCGGCTGGTGCCGGTGAGTCTGGTCATCGCGGACATCAACATGCCGGGGATGGATGGCATCACCTTCGTCAAGGAGGTGCGCGCCAGCGCGATGCCGCAGGTCCGCTCGGTGCCCATCCTGCTGCTGACGGCGGAGAAGAACGTGGACCTGCGTCAGCGCGGCACCGAGGCCGGCGCCAACGCCTTCATCCAGAAGCCGGTGTCCCACCACGAGCTGACGGAAACGGTCCGTCAGTTCCTCACCAAGGCCTGACCGCCGTGAGCCTGCCGTCCCTGCTGCTCGTCGACGACAGCGACGCGATTCTCGCGCTGGAGCGGGCCATCCTCTCCGGCCACTACACCATCCACACCGCCAGCAACGGCCGCGAGGCCCTGGATAAGGTGGGGCGCCTGCGTCCGGCGGCGGTGTTGCTCGATTTGTCCATGCCGGAGATGGACGGTGACGAGGTCCTCCAGCGGATGAAGGCGGACCCGGCCACGGCCGACATCCCCGTCATCATCATCTCCTCGGAGAAGTCGCGCGCGGAGGCGTGCCTGGGGCTGGGCGCGGAGGCCTTCCTTGCCAAGCCGTTCCGCGCGGACGAACTGCTGGAGACGGTGGGCGAGGCCATGACGAGCGCGCGGCAGCGGGCGCGCACGGGCTCGCTGTTGGTGCTTCGCGTGACGGTGGGCGAGCTGGAGTTCGCCATTCCGCTGGACGCGGTGCGGGAGGTCCTGCTGCATCCGGCGACCCGGCCGCTGCCCACCGGGCCGGCGTACCTGCGTGAATACGTGGAGGTGCGGGGCGCGGCGCTGTGCGTGCTGGACGTGGCGCGCCGGCTGGGCGTGGAGCACAAGCTGACGCGCGTGGAGCGCATGCTCGTCGTCATCGAGGCGGAGGGCGTGTCGCTGGCGCTCGCCGTGGACACGGTGAAGGACCCCGAGGAATACGCGGCGGCGGACATCGACCGGCGCGAGCGCGTGGGCGGCGCCGACCATGGTCCGCTGCGCGAGGGGCTCATCGGCATGCTGCGGTCGGGAGGGCGTTCGCTGCCCATCCTGGACCCGCGGGTATTCATCGCGCGGGGGCTCCTGCGGGAGCTGCCCGCGATGCTCGAGGCCGCGGAGGCCGGGCGGAACGCATGAGCGGAGCGCTCGACCCGCGGCTGCTGGCCCGCGCGCGGGAAGTGGTGGCCAGCATCACCGGCTTTCGCAATGACGCCATTGCCTCCGAGGCGGTGGACCGCGTCGTTCGCGCGGAGCTGGCCCGCGGGCGCACCGCGCCCGACCTGCTGGGCGAACTGCTCCATCCCGTCTCCCACCTGGCCACCGCGCTGGTGAAGGCCATCCTGGTGGGGGAGACGTACTTCTTCCGCCACCCGGAGCACTTCCGCTTCATCTCCCACGAGGCCGTTCCCGCGGCGCTCCAGCGGGGGGCCCTGGCCCTGCGGGGCTGGAGCGCGGGCTGCGCGTCTGGCGAGGAGGCGTATTCGCTGGCCGCGTGCCTCCAGGCGTCGCTGCCGCACGGCTTTCCCGTGGAGGTGCTGGGGACGGACATCCACGAGGCGAGCCTGGAGGCGGCCCGCCGCGCCACCTACGGGACGTGGTCCCGCCGTGAGTCCGCGCCGCGCCTCTTCCCGCTCTACTCGGAGACGGGCGAGCGCGAGGTCACCATCCTTCCCCCCGTCCGCCGCATCACCACCTTCGCCCAGGCGAACCTGCTGGCGCCGCTGCCCGAGCGCTTCGGCCGCTTCGACTTCATCCTCTGCCGCAACGTGCTCACCTATTTCACTCCCGCCGCGCGTGACGCGGCCATCACCCTCCTGTCGCGCACGCTCAACCCCGGCGGCTGGTTGTTCCTGGGCGCCGTGGAGGTGGACCGCGTCCCCGCGGGCATGGTCCGCGAGGGGCCGCCGGAGCTGCAGGCCTTCCGCCTCCTCACGCAGGACGAGCTGAACGCCCGCGCCGCCGCCGCGTCCCGCGCCGCCGCACTCGCCCGTCCGGTGGCGGCGCCGGCCCGCCGCCCGTTGGCGCCGCTGATGCCCGTGGTGGCGCGCGAGGTGCCCGCGGCGCCTCCGCCGCCGCCCACGCGGCTGCACCTGAATGCGTTGGAGCGCATCGAGGAGGGTGACGAGGTGGGCGCGTCCTCCGTGCTGGAGGCCCTGGTCCGCCAGGCGCCGGACTACTTGCCGGGGCTGCTGGAGCTGGCCCTGCTGCGGGAGCGCTCCGGGGCGCGGGAAGGCGCGGTGCCGCTGATGCGCGCCTTGCGCTCGCGCGCGGAGCGGCTCCCTCCTGACCAACTCGTGGAGGGGCCGGAGGCCCTGCCCGCGCGTTTCTACCAGGCGTCCGCTGACGCCTACCTCAACCAGGGGGCGCTCGAATGAAGGTCACCCCGCGGACGTTGGAAGCGGCCCAGGAGGCCGAGGCGCTCGAGCTGTTGGAGCGGCGCGCGGCCCGCCTGCGAGAGCAGGGGGAGAACACCGTCGAGGAGGCGGTCCACTGGATTGCCGAGTTCCCGCTCGGTGAGGAGCGCTACGCGCTCTCCCTGGAGTCGCTGCGCGCCGCGCTGCCCCTGAAGATGGTGTCGCCGGTGCCGCTGTCGGCGCCGCACGTCGTCGGGGTGCTGCGCTTCCAGGGCCAGGTGCTGGCCGCGCTCAGCCTGGCGTCGCTGCTGGGCGGCCACGGCTGGCGGCAGGACCCGGCGGTGCTGCTGGTGGTGGACCGCGGTGACGGCGAGCTGTGCGCGCTGGACTGCGAGGCCATTCCCCGCCCCACCACGCTGCCCATGAGCGCGGTGGAGGCCGCCCGGGTGCGCGCGGAGGGCGCGGTGATGGAGGTCTTCACGCAGGACCGGCAGCTCATCCACCTCATCGACCTGAAGCGGCTGTTCTCCGCCACGCGCGGCACGGGAGCCCGTCATGCCCGTTGATCCGATGCTGCAGGGGCTCGTCGCGGGCTTCGCCGTCGAGGCCCAGGAAGTGGTCCAGAAGGTCACCATGGACCTGCTGGAGCTGGAGCGCGAGGGCCTGGAGACGGACGCCCTCACCAAGCTCTACGTCCGGCTGGGCCGCCACCTGCACACCCTGAAGGGCAGCGCCGCCTCGCTGGGCATGCAGGACCTGAGCGACATCGCCCACAAGCTGGAGGACGCGCTCGCCCCGCTGAAGGCGAACCCTCAGAAGATGCCGCGGCCGGTGGTGGACATCTTGCTCCACGGCCTGGACCTCTTCCTGCTGCGCGCGCAGGCCCACGCGGACGGGCGCGGGGAGGCGCTTCCGGACCCGGCGGCCGCCCTGGCGCAGCTGGTGGCGGACGCGCCGCCGCCCGAAGAGGCCGCGGCCATGGTCGGCCCCTCCGGGGGCCTGGCCGCCATCGCCGCGCCGGCGCCGTCCGCGGAGCCCGTGTCCCTGCTGGACGCGCTGCCGGAGTCCGCGGACGCGGGCTGGCGCGTGTCGTCGTGGCAGGTGACGGCGCTGATGCGCGAGGTGGAGCGCCTGCGCGAGGTGCGCCTGCGCGTGGAGGAGCGGGGCCGCGAGCTGGAGCGGGTGGCCGTGCTGCTGGCGAAGCAGGGGCTGCTGGCGGAGACGGCGGAGGCGCGTACGGCGCTGTCCGGCACCGCGCGCTCGCTGCGCACCGACGGTGAGGAGACGAGTGACATCGTCGACGCGCTGGAGGATGGCCTCAAGGCCATCACCACGCGCCCGGTGCGCACCATCCTGGATCCGCTCCAGCGCATGGTGCGTGACTTGTCCCGTCAGCTGGGCAAGGAGGCGCGGCTGTCGGTGGTGGGCGCGGAGGTGTCGCTGGACCGGCGCCTGCTGGAGAAGCTGCAGGGCTCGCTGGTGCACCTGCTGCGCAACGCCGTGGACCACGGGCTGGAGCTGCCGGCGGACCGCGAGCGCGCGGGCAAGCACCACGAGGGCGCGCTCACCCTGCGCGTGGAGCAGCAGGGCAACCTGCTCTACCTGGAGGCGTCCGACGACGGCGCCGGCATCGACGTGGAGGTGGTGCGGCGGCTGGCCGAGCAGCGCGGCGTCGTCACCGCGGAGGAGACGGCGCGCCTCAACGAAAACCAGCTGCGGGACCTCATCTTCCGGTCCGGCTTCAGCACCCGCGCGGACGTGACGGACACGTCCGGCCGCGGCGTGGGCCTGGACGCGGTGCGCGCGTCGGTGGAGGCCCTGCAGGGCCGCATCGAGGTCGCGAGCACGCCGGGGCAGGGCACGCGCTTCATGCTGACGCTGCCCACGGACCTGGGCAGCTCGCCGGTGCTGGTGGTGCGCGTGCTGGAGCAGCTGGTGGGCCTGCCCATGCTGGCAGTGGAGGCCACGCAGCTGGCGCGCGCGGAGTCGCTGCGCCTGGGCAAGCGCCGGGCGCACCTGGAGTACCAGGGGCAGCTGTTGTCGGTGGTGGACCTGGGGGCGCGGCTGGGCCTGCGCGCCCTGGCGCCGCCGGCCGAGGGGCAGCCGCTGCTGATTGTCCAGAGCGGTGGCAAGCGCGTGGCGCTGGTGGTGGACGCGGTGGTGGGGGACCGGGACCTGGTCATCCGTCCGCTGCCGTCGGAAGTCCGCGACGTGCCGGCCTGGCAGGGCGCGGCCACGCTCAGCCGTGGCGAGCTGCTGCTCATCTGCCGCCCGGACTGGCTGGTGACGGAGACGGTGCAGGTGCAGGTGTCCGCGCAGCGGCGGGCGCTGGTGGTGGACGACTCGCTCACCGCGCGGGCGCTGCACCGGGCCATGCTGGAGGCGGGCGGCTTCACGGTGCACCTGGCGGCCAGCGGGGCCCGGGCCCTGGACCGGCTCCAGTCGGACACCTACGACGTCGTCATCTGCGACCTGGACATGGAGGAGATGGACGGCATCCAGCTCATCGCGAAGCTGCGGGAGCGCCCGGAGACGGCGTCGCTGCCCGTCATCCTGGTCTCCGCGCATGACAGTTCGGTGGCGCGCGAGCGGGGCCTCAAGGCGGGCGCGGACGGCTACCTCAGCAAGCGCGAGTGCGCCGCGGGCCGTCTGCTGGCGGAGGTGCTGGACGTCATGAGCCGCCGGGGGAGTCGCGCGTGAGCGTCCAGCGACCCATCCGGGTCCTCGTGGTGGACGATTCGCCCACCATGGCGAACATGCTGACGGCCCTCCTCACGGAGGAGCCGCGCATCGAAGTCGTGGGCCGCGCGGGAGACGGCAACCGCGCCGTGCAGCTGGCGCGCCTGCTGCGCCCCGATGTCATCACCATGGACCTGCTGCTTCCCGGCCTGGATGGGCCGGGGGCCATCGCCGCCATCATGTCCCAGTCCCCCGCGCGCATCCTCGTGGTGAGCGCGGTCGCGGAGCAGCGCGGCGTGGACCTGGGCTTCCAGGCGATGAGCGCCGGCGCGCTGGAGCTCATCGGCAAGCCCAACGTGACGAACGCGGAGGAGCTGCGCCGCTGGGGCAAGGAGCTGGCGCACTCGGTGTGTCTCATGGCGGAGGTGCCCGTCATCTCCCGCCGGCCGCGTGCGGCCACCGCGCCGCCGCCGCCCACGGGCGCGCGGGTGGACATCTTCGGTGTGGTGGCCTCCACGGGGGGGCCGCCCGCGCTGGCGGACGTGCTGTCCAAGCTGCCTCGCTCGCTGCCGGTGCCGCTGCTCATCGCCCAGCACATCACCGTGGGCTTCACCCAGGGCATGGTGCGCTGGCTGTCCCAGGTGACGCCGCTGCCGGTGGCCATCGCCAAGGACGGCGAGCGGCTGGAGCCGGGCCGCGTGTACTTCCCGCTGGATGGGCACGACCTGCTGGTGGACGCGGCCGGGCTGGCGCGCCTGCAGCCCAGCCGGGGCGGACCGTGCCCCAGCGGGGACGTGATGCTGACGTCGCTGGCCGCCGCCTTTGGCCGGCGCAGCGGCGGGGTGGTGCTCACCGGCATGGGCGAGGACGGCGCGCGCGGCCTGCTGGCCATCCGCAGGGCGGGCGGCGTCACCTTCTCCCAGGACGAGGCGTCGTCGGTCGTCTTCGGCATGCCTCGCGCCGCGCTGGATGTGAAGGCCACCGACCAGGGCGTGCCCCTGGCCTCGGTGCCGGAGCTCATCCTCCAGAGCTGTACCTTCGCCCCCTTCCGGGGCGGACGCCCCGAGGGAGGACCCACCCGGTGAGCTCCTCCTGTGCCTGTTTCACCTGCCCGCCTCCGCGCGGGTGCCGTGCTGACGTCGTTTCCCCGGCGGTGATTCCGTGAGCCTCCCGCAACAATCCTTCGCCTCCCAGTTGTCGCAGCAGTTCCGCCAGTCGCTGGGGCTGGCGCCGAAGTTCGTCCTCGTCACCGCGCTCATCAGCGCGACGGCGGCCACCCTGCTCACCGGTGTCGCCACGCGGCGGCTGGAGAGCGACCTGGCGGACAGCTACCTGAGCGCGGGGCGGCACGTGGCCCGCGGGCTGGCGGTGGCGGCGGAGCAGGGGGT
>NZ_JABFNS010000204.1 GCF_013116825.1 Myxococcus xanthus | reverse complement strand
GGCACCGTCAGATGTGTCTACGAGACAGGTGCTGGAGCGGGTGCGGGAGCACGTGTTGACGGGGCGAGGGGCGTATCAGCCGCGCGGGTACGAAGAGGCGGTGCGGGCGCCGCTCCCGGACGGGGACCGGTGGCTGCTGGCGCGCGGCAGCCCGGTGTACGGGGAGTCAGGGGAGGTGGTGGGGGCCACGGTGATTCTCCAGGACGTGACGCGGCTGCGGCGCTTCGACGAGCTGAAGAACGACCTGGTGGCCACGGTGGCGCACGAGTTCCGCACGCCGCTCACGTCGCTGCGCATGGCGCTGCACCTGGTGACGGAGGGCGTGGTGGGGCCGGTGACGGAGAAGCAGGCGGACCTGTTGTTCGCGGCGCGCGAGGACTGTGAGCGGCTGCAGGGCATCGTGGATGACCTGCTGGATTTGTCGCGCATCCAGGCGGGGCAGCTCCAGTTGGAGATTCGCCGGGTGCCAGCGGAGGAGTTGGTGGACGCGGCGCTGGACGCGCAGCGCGCGGCGGCGGAGGAGCGCGGGGTGCGGCTGTCGAAGCAGGTGGCGCTGGATGTGGAGCCGGTGGACGTGGACCCGGAGCGGCTGGGGTTGGTGCTGGGGAACCTGGTGGGCAACGGCGTGAAGCACACGCCCACGGGGGGCGAGGTGGAGGTGCGCGTGTCGCGGGAAGCGGGCGGGGCGCGCTTCGAGGTGCGGGATACGGGGGAGGGGATTGCCCCGGAGCTGCAGGCGCGCATCTTCGAGAAGTTCTACCGGGCACCCGGCGCGCCAGCGGGCGGCGCGGGGCTGGGCCTGTCGATTGCGAAGGACATCGTCCAGGCGCACGGCGGGGAGATTGGCGTGGTGAGCACGCCCGGGCAGGGCAGCACGTTCTGGTTCACGCTGCCCCGGCGGGAGGCGTCCGGGCCGGCGAGCGCGTCGTGACGCGGGGGCGCTGACCGCTGCCTGCTGGGGAGCGGTGTGCCTCAAGGCAACACCGCGCCTTCGTCTTCACGCTGCTGACGTCCCCGTCGGTTGAACGCGAGTTCTCAGGCGTTCGCCTGACCCTGGAGCTTCTGCATCTCCTCGCGGCGGACCTCGGAGGCGGTGCGGACGATGTCCTTGCACGACATGCCCAGGTCCTCCTCGGTGACCTTCTGGCCGAGCTTGGGCAGCACGTCGCGCTCCTCCATCGTCACGTGGTCCTTCACCACCTTCTCCAGTTCGCCGAACAGGGAGACCAGCTTCTGCGGGTCGTTGCGCGCGCGAATCATCTGGGCGATGAGCTCCGTCATCTTCCCGTGCTCCTCGATGGAGTCCTGAATCAGCGTGTCCCCCACCACCCGGCGCGCAGCGGGGTACACCCAGCGCTCTTCAATCGTGGTGTGCAGCGTGAGCGCCTCCGCGAGCTGGATGCCGAGCTCCCGCTTGCTCGCGTCGTCCTTCGCCGCGCGACAGGCATCGAAGAGCGCTTCCACCTCGCGGTGCTGCTGAATCAACAAGTCAATCACGTCCACGTCTGCGCTCCTTGGCGTCGGTTCGGTGTCCTCCAACGCTCCGCATGCGCGCAGGACGCCGCAATCGCCGCTCCAGGCACGCGGCGGAGCCCCACCCGGTCTGCTCCTGTGGAACACCCTGGGGGGCGGGCCGGGCACACGGGCGCTCCCAGGCCCGTGCGCATCCGGCCGCGCTCAGCCCTCGCCCGACTCGTACTTCTTCCGCTTCCGCCACAGCGTGGACGCGTCGATGCCCAGCACCCGCGCCGCCTCGTCCAACGTCGGCGCCGAGGCCATGACGCGCAGCACGTGCTCGCGCTCGATGTCCTCCAGCGCGTGTGGCCCGCCCAGGGTCATCACGGGGCTCCCCGCCGCGGCGATGCGGTCGGGGAACGCCTGCGGCTCCAGCACCTCCGCGGGCCAGACGATGAGCGCTCGCTCCATGGCATTGCGCAGCTCGCGCACGTTGCCCGGCCACCCATAGGCCAGCAGCATCTTCTCCGTCGCGGGCGACAGCTCCGGCGGTGGGCGCTGCGCCGCGCGAGCGAAGAAGGAGACGAAGCGCCGGGCCAGCGAGAGCAGGTCCTCCGGCCGCTCTCGCAGCGACGGCAGCTTCACCTCGATGACGTTCAGCCGGTAGAGCAGGTCCTCCCGGAATCGCCCCTCGGCCACGTCCTTCTCCAGGTCCCGGTTCGTCGCCGCCACCACCCGCACGTCCGCCTTGCGCGTGCGTCCCTCGCCCAGCCGTTCGAACTGCTTCTCCTGGAGGAAGCGCAGCAGCTGCGCCTGGAGCCCCGGACTCATCTCCGCGATTTCATCCAGGAACAGCGTGCCCCCTTCCGCCGCCTCCACGCGCCCCGGCTGGTCCTTCACCGCGCCGGTGAACGCGCCGCGCACATGGCCGAACAGCTCGCTGGCCAGCAGCTGCTCGGACAGCGTGGGACAGTTGACGGTGACGAAGGGCCGGCGCCGCCGAGCGCTCATCGAATGCAGCGCGCGGGCGAGCACCCCCTTGCCGGTGCCACTCTCTCCCCGCAGCAGCACCGCCGCGTCGGACGCCGCCGCGCGCGTCAGCAGCCCGATGGCCGCGTGCATCGCGGGCGAGGCGGTCTCCAACGTGGCCTCCGGCACCGCCTGGGAAAGCTGCCCCTCCAGGCTCTCCAACTGCGATGCCAGCTCCTGGTGCCGCCGCGCCTTCTCCACCACGTGGCGAATCTGCGCGGGCGTGAAGGGCTTGGGCAGATAGTCCCGCGCCCCGCGTCGCATCGCCTCCACCGCCGTGTCGAACGTGGCGTAGGCGGTGATGAGCACGACGTCCAGGTGGGGTGACTCGGCCAGGAGGCGCGGCAACAGCTCCATTCCGCTGGCCGTGCCGAGCCGCAGGTCGACGAAGGCCAAGTCGGCGGGACCTTGCGCCAGCGCGGCCAGCGCGGCCTCGGGGGTGGCCGCCTCGCGGACCTCACAGCCGAAGCCCTCCAGGCACACGCGCAACGTGTGCCGGATGTTCCGCTCGTCGTCCACCACCAGCACCCGCATGGGGCGCTCTCGGATGTCCATGACTTCATCCTAGGAGCAATCCGCGCCGCCGCGCGGTCAGACTCCCGCGCAGCGTGCGGGAGCACGCGCAATGGCAGCCCGGCTGTTGGCGGTTGCCGCACATCCGCTGCACTCCGTGCTGGCATTGCTCTCCGGTTTGGGCTGGAACAGGGGCCGTATGCGCTTGATGGGGATGATGGCAGGCGGCCCACCGCCCGAAGATGGCGAAGAGGAGAACGTCTTCTCCCGAGCCCGGGGCCCCTCGCCGGCCGAGAAGCAAACTCGGAAGGCCGTGCTGGTGGGGCTGGTGCTGCTGTTGCTCGCCGGCATCTGGCTGTACCTCCAGGGTGGGGAGAACCGGGCGCTGAACGCGCTGTCTCCCGCGCAGCGGGCCTCGCTCTTCCAGGAGACGCGCGACTCCTTCCGCGAGATGTGCATGGGCGATGCGGGCACCACCCGCTTCCCGAAGCGCTGCGCGCAGATGGCGGACTTCCTCACCCGCTTCACGGAATGTGACACGGCCTGCCAGCGGGAGATTGCGCCAGCGCTCCAGCGCTCCATGCGCTGAGACGGGGCTCCACCGGGGAAGCGACGGCCTGCCCCCTGCCCGGAGCGCGCGGTGCGCCCCGGCGATTGGAATGCGCTCCCGCAGGTGGGGTCGGGTCCTACCCGTTCTTCACGGCGCTCCGCGTCCGTCTGGATGACACGGGTGGTGCGAGTTACCAGCCCGCAGACAGTTGGCTATCCTACGACGCGCGGCGTGGGTCGCGGGCGTTGAAGGGGGCTCACGGTAGCGGGGAGGCCAGCGGGTGCGTCTGAAGCTCAAGCAGAAGATGATGTTGTTGCCGGCCGTTGTCGCGGTGTTCCTGGTGGCCATCCTGGTGGCGTTCATCGCCCTGGGCGCGCGCTCTGGTGGCGTGTACGCGCGCATCAGCGGCTCGCAGGTTCCCACCATCGAGCTGAACCGTGAGGTGATGCACCGTTTCCCGGGCCTGCACCGCAACGTGCTGGCGGCGGTGGCGGCGAAGGCGGGAGGGCTGGAGCCGCTGAGCGCCGAGGTGGACGACCTCCAGTCGAAGCTCGACCTGGCGAGGGCCGTACCGGGCGCGAACCTCCAGCGGGTGGACGCACTCAAGTCATCCCTGGCCACGTACTGGAGTGACTCCAGGGCGGCGGTGACCCATGCGGTGGAGGGTGACGCGCGGGCGGCGTCCACGCTCGCGAGGGTGGAGTCCCTGGCCGCGTCGCTGTCCCATGACCTGGAGCGGGCGGTGGAGGCGGATGGCCAGGCCATCGCGACCTCCTACGCGGAGGTGGCCGGGCTGC
The DNA here is from genome assembly GCF_013116825.1 of Myxococcus xanthus. Lineage (GTDB taxonomy): Bacteria > Myxococcota > Myxococcia > Myxococcales > Myxococcaceae > Myxococcus > Myxococcus xanthus_B. The sequence continues at coordinate 6,811 of NZ_JABFNS010000204.1, read as the reverse complement.
ACCGCGCCACCACCTGGACGGTGTGCGTGCTGGTGCTGTTGTGCATCGCGCTGACGGTGGGGCTGGCCTACTGGCTGCACCGCGAGGTGACGCTGCCGTTGGCGAAGCTGACCCACGTGGCCACGCGCATCGCGGAGAAGGGCGACCTGGCGCAGGCCATCGACGTGAGCGCCCACGACGAGGTGGGCGAGCTGGCGCGCGGCTTCCAGGTCATGGTGACCCGGCTGCGCGACGTGCCCACCACCATCCAGACGGTGGTGACGGACCTGACGACCGCGGCGAAGACGCTGACGCAGGCCAGCCAGGAGCAGGTGAACTTCCTCACCAACCAGTCCCGCAGCCTCACCGAGGCGAGCACCACCATCGCCGAAATCGCGCAGACGTCCAGCATGGCGTCCAGCCGCGCGGAGATGGTGCTCCGCGTGGCGGGACAGGCGGACGCATTCAGCGCGTCCGGTCAGGAGTCCATCGAGAAGAGCGCCGAGGGACTCCAGCAGATTCGCCAGCGCGTGAGCGCGCTGGTGGGCAGCATCGGGCACCTGAGCGACCAGGCCGTGCACGCCGGTGAAATCATCGGCAGCGTGAAGGACCTGGCGGACCAGTCCAACGTGCTCGCGCTCAACGCGGCCATCGAGGCGGCGCGCGCCGGGGAGCAGGGCCGGGGCTTCGCGGTGGTGGCGCGGGAGATGCGCTCGCTCAGCGGCCAATCGCTGCAGAGCACCCAGCGCATCGGCAAGATTCTGCTCGAAATCAACCAGGCCATCCGCCAGACGGTGGGCATCGCCGAGGGCGACAGCGAGAAGATGGAGGAGGGCATCGAGCAGGTGCTCGCCTCGGCCAGCACGCTGAAGGAAATCACCACCGTGGTGCAGGAGAGCAGTCAGGCCGCGCGCCAGATTGTGGCCTCCGTCACCCAGCAGAACGCGGGCATCGCGCAGATGACCGAGGTCATGACCACGCTGTCCTCCATGATGGCGGACGTGGTGACGGCCACGATGACGGCCGAGCAGGCGGTGGCGCAAATCAACGCGTCGCTGGGACAGCTCCAGGAGCTGTCCACCGGCTTCCGCGTCTGACGCCGCCTCGGGGCCGCGCGGGTGCCACCGTCCTGGGTGGCACCCCGGCCTGGGGCTCGGCTCACTCGCCCTGCATCAGCCCGGTGACGCGCCCGTCGTCGTGGACGGTGACGCGGCGGGCGGCGGGCTCTCGCGGCAGGCCGGGCATGGTGAGGATTTCTCCCGTGAGCGCCACCATGAAGCCCGCGCCCGCGGACAGCCGCACCTCGCGCACGGTGAGCGTGAAGCCGCGCGGCCGCCCCAGCTTCGTGGGGTCATCCGACAGCGACAGGTGCGTCTTCGCCATGCACACCGGCAGCCCGGCGCCGCCCAGCTCGCGGATGGCGTCCAGGTCCTTCTTCGCGCTCGCGGTGAAGGCCACGTCGTCCGCGCCGTAGACGGTGCGGGCGATGGCGGCCACCTTCTCCTCGGGCGTCTGCGCCACGTCGTAGAGGAAGCGCGGCTGGGGCGGCGCGGCGTCCGTGCCGTCCAGCATCTCCAGCACGCGGTCGGCCAGCTCCAGCGAGCCGTCACCACCTCGCGAGAAGCCGTCACACACGGCCGTCTCCACGCCACGGGCCTTGCCGAAGGCGCGCAGCTCCTCCAGCTCGGACTCGGTGTCCTGCGGGAAGCGGTTGACGCACAGCACGGCCGGCAGCCCGAAGGCGGCCACCGACTCCAGGTGCTTCTCCAGGTGAGCGAAGCCGCGAACCAGGGCCTCGCGGTCCGGCTCGGCCACGCGCGCGGGGGCGGCGCCCCCGTGGTGCTTCAGCGCGCGCAGCGTCACCACCAGCACCACGCCCCGGGGCCACAGCCCGCTGCCGCGGCACTTGATGTCCAGGAACTTCTCCGCGCCCAGGTCGAAGCCGAAGCCCGCCTCCGTGATGACTTCATCCGCGTAGGCCAGCCCCATGCGCGTGCCCATCACGGAGCTGCACCCGTGCGCGATGTTGGCGAAGGGGCCCGCGTGCACCAGCGCGGGGCCGCCCTCGCGCGTCTGGGCGAGGTTGGGCATCAGCGCGTCCTTGAGCAGCGCCACCATGGCCGCCGCCGCGTTCACGTCCCGCGCGCGCACCGGCTGGCCGTCCCGGGTGTGGCCGATGATGACGCGTCCCAGCCGCGCCTCCAGGTCCTTCAGGCCCTCCGCGAGCGCGAGGATGGCCATGACCTCGCTGGCGGCGGTGATGTCGAAGTGGTCCTCGCGTGGCACGCCCTGCGCCTTGCCACCCAGGCCGACGATGACGTTGCGCAGGAAGCGGTCGTTCATGTCCAGCGCGCGCCGCCAGCGCACGCGCGTGGCGTCCAGGGCCACCGGCTGGCCGTAGAAGACGGCGTTGTCCACCAGCGCGGACAGCAGGTTGTTGGCGCTGGTGATGGCGTGCAAGTCACCGGTGAAGTGCAGGTTGATGTCGGCCGCGGGCTCCAGGCTCGCCTGCCCGCCGCCGGTGCCGCCGCCCTTCACGCCGAAGACAGGGCCCAGTGACGGCTCGCGCAGGGCCGCCACCGCGCGGCGCCCCCGCTTGCGCAAGCCCATGGCCAGCGCCACGGACATGGTGGTCTTGCCTTCGCCCGGTGGCGTGGGGTTGATGGCGGATACGAGCACCAGGCGTCCCTGCCGGCCGCCCCGCTTGCCGAGCGCGTCCAGCGACACCTTGGCGCGGTGGGTTCCCCACGGCAGCACGTCCTCGGGAGACAGGCCCAGCTCGGCGCCCACATCGGTCATGGCTCTCAGCGTCATGCCGGGAATCTCCGCGCGGACGCGGATGCGGTCAACGTCGCAGATGCGTGCCTGCTAGAGTTCAGGGCCGTGAAGACCTTCGCTCGCGCGTCTGGATTCCTGCTGGTCTGCATTAGCGGCGCCAGCCCCGTGCTGGCGGCCGCGCCAGACGCCAACGCCCAGGGCTTCAAGGCCTCCGAAAAGGGAGACATCCGCAAGGCGCATGGCCTCTTCGAGAAGGCGTTGAAGAAGGACCCCGCCAATCCCTATGCACGGCTCAACCGGGCGCGGACCACGACCCTGCTTCAACACCAGGAGGACATCGACGACCCCTGCGACTTCGCCAACAACTGGGTGTACCTGGCGCTGGCGGACCTGTCAGAGGCCGTGAAGTCGAACCGCGCCGCCATCCTCCCGAAGATTGACGAGGACCCGAAGGGGCTGAAGGCCCTCAAGGCGCTCGACGCGTACAAGAAGTGGCGCAAGGCGGTGTCCGTCCTCGCGGGGGAGAAGGGCGTGGCGGACTCGGTGCTCGGCACCACGTCGGAGTGGCTGTACGTGCATCCAGGACAGGTGCCGCTGTTCGTCAAACTGGCTGCGGACCAGCGCGTCATCGAGACGCGGTCCGACATGTCGGAGCACCTCTTCAACCAGGGCACGGCCTTCTTCTACGAGCTCCTGCTGGTGTCGGACGGCGAAGTGCCCCAGCCCGCGTCCGACTGGATGTCGGGCCCGCTGGTCGCCGCTCCCATCATCGAGGACTGCTCCTAGCGCGCGTCAGTCCAGGCGGAAGCCCTCGGGGGCGCGCGGGTCCTTCCTGTCATACATGTTGAGGTACAGCATCACCGGCTCCTCCAGCCCGTCGTAGGTGACGACGTACACGTCGAGCATGCCGCTGCCGAACGGCGAGCCCTTCGACTCGAAGACGCAGCAGCTCCCGTGCCGCTCGTAGCGGACCTTCTGCCCCTGCGGTCCCCGCAGGTGCTGGAGGTATTCGTGTTCGCCGTCGACACCTCCCCCCACGTGGATGGGGTCGTTCTTGCTGTAGCCATAGCCGGAGGGCGCGCTGGGCGCGCTGGGCGTGGCCTCGGGGGCCGCCGCTTCCGTCGCGGGCTCATCCGGCCGGGTGGTGCCAGCGGTGGAGGCACAGCCCGTGGCCAGCACGGGCACCAGGAACAGCATCGCGAGGCGGGAGGTCGTCATGCGGCGGTAGCCTACCGCTTTCGCATGACAAGCTGCCCGGGAGTCGGAGCCCCTTCGGCGGTGGCGGCCGAGCAGGGGGGCCCCTTTCATGCCCTTGGCGGGCGCCGCATCTTTCCGCCGGAAACGTCTCGCCAATGAGGCCGAGGAGCGCCCATGTCGAAGGCCCACATCCATGAGGAAGGACGGAGCGGATGGGGCGCGCCGGGGCCTGCCGAGGCCCGTCACCCGAGCGGGCCCGACTTCGCTCCGGCGCTGCTGCGGCTGGGGCAGGCGCTCCAGGCGGCGCTCATCGTCGACGCGCACGGACGCGTGGTCTGGATGGACGACGCGCTGACGCACGCCACCGGACCGCGGGGCGAGCCCTTCCAAGGGCGTCCCGTGGCCGAGGTGCTCGCTCGGCAGCCCTGGCTCGCGCAGGCGATGCGGCCGGCGCTCCAGGGCAAGGCCGGTGTTCACGAGGAGCCGGGCCTGAAGGTCTTCGTCCTGCCCGTGTTCGATGAGCAGGGGACATTGCTGGGCGCCTGCGCGCGCCTCCAGCTTCCTGAGGCCTCGATGGGGCAGGTCGCCGAAGGCGGTGTGACGCGGCACGCGCCGGAGAGCCTGGCGCACATGAACTCGGTGCTGCGCGCCACGTTCGACTCGATTGCGGAAGGCGTCATCGTGGTGGACCTGAACAAGCGCGTCACGGCCTTCAACAAGCGCTTCCTCGACATCTGGGGGCTGACCGAGGAGATGATGGTGGACCGCGACGCGGAGCGGGTGCTGGTGCGCGCGGCGGGCGGCGTGAAGCATCCGGAGTCGTTCACCTCGCGAATCCGGGAGCGCTTCGAGCCGTCCGAAGAGGTGGACGTGGAGACGGTGGAGTTGCTGGACGGGCGCCTCCTGGAGCGCAAGTCGCTGCCGCAACTGATGGGGGGCGCCATCATCGGCCGCGTGTGGAGCTACCGCGAGGTGACGGCGGAGCGGCAGGCCGAGGCGGAGCGCGAGCGGCTGCTGCGCGAAGCCCAGGAGGCCATCCGCGTGCGGGACGACTTCCTGTCCATCGCCGCGCACGAGCTGAAGACGCCGCTCACGCCGCTGAAGCTGCACCTCCAGATGCTGCGGCAACACGTCCCCGAGGGGGACGGCGCCTCCGCCCGGCACGTGGACAAGTCGTTGATGCAGGTGAGCCGCCTGACGGGATTGGTGAATGACCTGCTGGATACCTCGCGCATCCAGGAAGGGCGGCTGATGCTGAGGCACGAGCCCGTCGTGTTGCAGGCGCTGGCCCATGACGTCGTCTCCGAGATGCGCCTGGCCAGCGCGCAGCACCGGGTCGAGTACGAAGCGCCGGAGGCCCCCCTGGTCGTCCTGGGCGATGCGGACCGGCTCGCGCAGGTCCTGGTCAACCTGATGGAGAACGCCTTCAAGTACAGCCCCAGTGGGGGAGCGGTTCGCGTGCGGGTGGCTCGGGAGGACCGCCACGCCCATGTCTCCGTCCAGGACGAAGGCATTGGCATTCCGCGGGACCAGCAGGCGTACCTCTTCGAGCGCTTCTTCCGCGCTCGAAACGCGCCCATCTCCGGCTTTGGGGGGCTGGGGCTGGGGCTCTACATCTGCGGGGACATCGTCGAGCGGCATGGCGGCCGTCTGTGGGTGGAGAGCGAGCTGGGGCACGGCTCCACCTTCCACTTCACCGTGCCGCTGGCGTCCCCGTGACGGTGCCTCACCGGGACAGGGCCTGCGCGGCCTGACGCTGGCGGGCCACGCGCAGACGCCACACCGTCACGGGGATGCCCACGGCCAGGGGCGCCACGCTCCAGAGCCACAGCCCCTCCGTCCACACGCGCTCCCGCAGCGACGCGGGAGCCTGGGCGCCCAGGAGGAAGGCGGCGGTGGCCAGCACGAACACGGCGAAGCCCTTGCGAAGCAGCGTGGGGGAGACGCGCCCCGCGAGCCTTCCTCCCACGAGGCTGCCCGTCATCGCGGCCAGGAGGACTGCGCCGGTGAGCATCCAGGGCAGGTCCAGGTGGCCCAGGTGACCCACCAGGCCGGCGGCGCACTGGAGCGCGATGACCACCAGGGACGTGGCGGTGGCGACGGGCATGGACAGCCCCGCCAGCGACAGCGCGGGCACGATGAGGAAGCCGCCCCCGGCACCCACCAGTCCCGACAGCACGCCCACCGCGACGCCTTGCGCGAGCACGCGGGGAACGGGGAGCGGGGAGGCGCTGGTGGCGACAACAGGCTCGGCTTCCCGGCGGCGAAGCATGGCCACCGCGGCGGCCACCATGACGCCCGCGAACAGGAGCAGCAGCGTGTCGGGCGCGAGGTGGGGATTGAGCCGGCCGCCGAGGAAGGCCCCGCCCATGCCCCCTGTGCCGAACACGAACGCGGTGCGCCAGCGGACGCGGCCCGCGCGCGCGTGAAGGAAGGCGCCACTGGCGCTGGTGACGCCCACCACCACCAGGGACATGGCGATGGCCGTCCGAGGCTCGACGTCGAGTACGTAGATGAGCAGCGGCACGGTGAGGATGGAGCCGCCTCCTCCGAGCAGGCCCAGCAGGATGCCCACGAGCAGCGAGCCCGCGATGCCCGCGTACAGCATCACCGCTCGCCTTCCGCGCGCGCGACGGCGAGCAGGTCCTGGCATGTGCGCAGCAGGTGCTCGAAGGCGGCGGTGTCCCGGACACCCGCCGGCCGCGCGGCCTGGAGCGCGTCGAGCACGGCGGTGAGTGCTTCCCGAGACGGCGTCGTCACGGGGGGCACGGTGGGACCTTCATGGGGCGGCGGTGTCAGGGCGCGGTGGAGGCCGTCGAGCAGTCCATCGCGGACGCTGCCCAGGGTGGGCAGGGGG
>NZ_JABFNS010000203.1 GCF_013116825.1 Myxococcus xanthus | reverse complement strand
CACCGCCCCCACGCGCGCGGCGCCGCCCCCGAGCCCACTCGTCCCACCGCGCACCGTCCGGCGGCTCGGAATCGAGCCAGGGTCGGCGGAGGACTTCCTCCAGCGCGCCGTGCGGCTGGAGCGCGAGGGCCAGGTGGACCGGGCCATCGACGTGCTCACACGCGCCATCGCCCAGGTGCCCGAAGCCGCGGTGCTCTACAGCAAGCTGGCCCTCATCCTGGTTCACCAGCGCAAGGACTACCGGCGAGCCGTGGAGCTGCTGGAGCGCGCGGTGGCGCTGGAGCCGCACCATCCCGTCTTCCAGCAGAACCTGCACAAGGTGACAGGCCTCGCGGCGGCCGCCCCCGGCCCTCGCAAGGAAGAGAAGCGCGGCCTCTTCGCGCGCCTCACGGGCCGCCGGAGCTGACCGGCGCCGTGCCAAGGCTCATGTCAAGCCGCCCTCCAGCAGTTGCTCCGCCTCCTCGAGGGAGAAGGCCAGGTAGGCCTCGTGCCCCACGTTCCGGCTGCTGCGCTGGAACCGCACCGCCGCCATCGCGGAGCGCCCCACCACGCGCACCACCCGTCGAAAGCCGCGGACCCGGGCCGCTTCGACGACGCGCTCAATCTGCCCCGAGCCCGACTCCGGGAGCTCCGTCACGCCCGTCAGGTCCGACAGGATGTCGAAGCCCGGCCGGAGCCGTTCGAGCGCGCGCAGCGACGCATCGCCAATCTGGAGCGCTTCCTCCTCCGTGACGACACCCCAGAGGCGGATGACCAACCGGTTCTTGCCAACGAGCGCCTCGACCGAAAACACAGGGCCACGACCTCCTGGCATTACCCGTTGTCCCTCCGGAGACACTCTACCCTCCGAATGGCGGACATTTCCAGGATTTCGCGTCCCGACACTCCGCGTACGGCCTCAGATTTCGGCCACGCCTTCCCGCTCGGCCCAGCCCTCCAGGCCGTTGGGCAGACGGATGCGGACGAAGCGGCCCGTCTCTTCGAGCAGGCGCACCTTGAGGCCGGCGTGCACCTCGAAGATGGAACGGGCGCCGGGCTGAGGCAGCTCGCGCGCCACCAGCGTGGGCGCCAGCACCACGGCCTCGTGCACCGTGGCCCCCACGTAGGCGTGCGTGGCCACCAGCAGCCCTGACGGCACCGCCACCGCGAAGAGCAGGACCGCCAGCACGCCCACCGCCGTCCGCCGGCCCCGCCCCAGCAAGCGCCAGAGCAGCACGAGGACGAAGGCCGCCACCCAGGTGCCCAGGAAGGTCCACGCCACCACCGGGCCGTCCGTGGCCGCCGCGACGCGAGGCAGGAAGGCGTCTTCCGCGGTGGCGCCCACCACCTTGTCCACCTGCCGCGCCCGGGCCACGGAGAGGTTGGCTTCCAGGTCCGGCGCCTGGCCCCCTTCCTTCCGCGCCTGCTCGAGCGCCAGCACCGCGCGGCCCAAATCCCCCTGGGCCAGGTGCGTGGTGCCCAGGTTGTAGAGCACGTCGGGCCCGCCCTGGCCGTTCGCTAGCAGCTTCTCGTAGCCCTCCTTGGCCGCCGCGTAGTCCTCATTCGCGTAGGCTTCGTTGGCCTTGAGGAAGATGTCCTGCGCCTCTTCCGGCGTGTAGTAGCCGCTCACGCCCAGCCCTCCATGGCCGCCGCGGCGGCATCCATCACCTTCTGTCGCTCGGCCGGGTCACCCCCGCCGCCGTAGCGCCCGAAGTCGCACGCCTCCAGCACGAAGAGCACCTTGGCGCGCCGCTCCGCATCCGCGCCCCCCGCCGTCAGCTTCTCGGCGAGCACCTCGCGGGTGAGCCCCACCACCGGCATGCCCAGCCGCGCCTCCAGGAAGCCGTGCAGCGCCTTCTCCACCTCGCCGTAGAAGGCCCCCACGTCCCCGCTGGACTGGAGCTTCTCCGCGTCCGCCAGACGCTTGCGCGCGGCCTTCGCCTGCTGACGCCCACGCCCCGCCTCGGAGCGCAGCGCCAGCCGCCCGCGCACGCCGCCAATCAGCGCCACGCCCAACAGCAGCCCCAGCGGAGCCAGCACCGTCGGGACAAAGAAGCCCCGCTTCCAAACCGGCACGCCCGGCGCCTCGAAGCGGGCCTGGTAGCGCACCGGCCGAAGGCCGCCCGCCGTCAGCACGTTCTTCTGCTCGTTGGCCTGGTCCGATGAAGCCTGAGGCGCCCCCGAGGCGATGGACGATGCCCCGCCCGCCCCCGCCTCCACCGTAATCGTCACCGGGTCGGTGCGCGCCACCTCGTACTTGCGGGCGCGCGGGTCGAAGTAGGTGAACTCCAGCGCGGGCAACGTGAAGCTGCCCGTGCGCTGCGGCATCACCAGGTACTCCATCACCCGCCGTCCCTGCACACGGTGGCGCTGCGGCGACACCTTGTCCGTCGTGGTGGGGTCATAAATCTTGAGCGCGGCGGGGCCCTTCAGCGCGGGGGGCGTGACGTTCTTCACGTTGCCCACCCCTTCCAGGCTGACCTTCACCGTGACGGGCTGGCCCAGCTCCACGCGCGTCTGGGACACGTCCATGGACAGCCGCCAGTTGCCGACGTGCGCGTTGGGCATGTCCTCCGGCCCACCCGGCGGCAGCGGCTTCACCTTCACCTTGAGCGCGTTGGACACCCGGTGCACGCGGTGGCCAGCGAAGAGGAAGCCGGTGGTGATGTCCGCCTCCGCGGGGGTGATGGACAGCGTGCCGGACTTCACCGGGAAGATGGCGCGGCGGCGCAGCAGGTAGGCGCGGTACGGGATGCCGTCCACCACGCGCTGCTCGCCCGACAGCTGCGTGGGGCTCTCCACCTCTTCCGTCCAGAAGCCCTCCAGCTTGGGCATGGTGACGGCATCCACGCTGGACAGGTCCACGCGCGAATAGATGTAGAGCGACAGCGTCACCTGCTCGCCCACGTACACGTTGTCCCGGTCCAGGCTGGCGCGCAGGAAGAGGTCGGAGTCCCCCCGGGGAATCGTGGGCCGGTCCGGCTCCATCATGTCGCCGAAGGCCTCTTCCATCTGCTGCATCTGCGACTGGATGCTGGAGAAGGGGTCCGGCTGCCGGCCACCGCCACGCCCCGCCTGCCCCGGGGACGGCGCACCGCCCACGCGGCCGGCCCTCACCGTCAACTCCACGGGCTGCGTGCGGTACGTCTTGCCGCGCACCGTGATTTGCGACGGTGGAATCTTGAGCCGCCCCGCGCGCGTGGCCTGCATCACCAACACGTGCCGCGTGACGTCCTGGATGACGGCGGGGCCACCGCCCGACAGGGAGATGGAGCGCTGGCTGCTGCGTGAGCTGGAGAGGATGGAGAAGTCCCCCGACTCCGGCAGCTTCACCTGCGCGTTGGCGGGCGCGTCCACGACCACCACCGTGAGGCGGAAGGTGTCCTCGGTGCCCACCTCCTCACGGTCCGCCGTCTGGTAGAAATCGAGGTCGTCCGAGGCCGCCCACGCTGGCGCGGTGGCCAGCAGGGCGAACACGGCGAACACCACGCCGAGGGCGCTACCAGTCCTTCTCATTCGGCTTCCTCTGCTTCTTCTTCTGCTGGAACCGCCAGAGCTGGAGGTTCTTCTCATTCTGCTTCATCGCATCCAGCAGGCGCTCCGCCTCCTGCCGATCCAGATCCGACTGGCTGGAGCCACCGTCCGCCTCGGATTCCTCCGAGTCTTCTTCTCCCGCGCTGCCGCCGTCGCTGCCACCGTCCTGGGGCTCGCCCTCTCCGTCGTCCTGTCCACCATCCGCGCCGCCGTCCGCGCCCCCGTCGCCCTTGTCCGGTGGGCCCTGCTCGCCGCCGTCCGCGCCTCCGTCAGAGCCGCCGTCGCTGCCACCATCCCCGTCGCCACCGTCAGCACCGCCGTCCATGCCGCCATCGCTGGCGCCACCATCCGCGCCGCCGTCGGCACCGCCGTCCGAGCCACCATCGGTGCCACCGTCCTGGGGCGTGCCGCCGTCGCCCTTCGTGCCGCCGTCCTCGCCGGCATCCGGGCGCCCACCGTCACTGCCGCCGTCGTTGCCACCGTCCGTGCCGCCATCCTGGCCCTTGTCCTGCGGCGGCGGCAGGTTGCGCAACACCACCTCGTAGTTGTGGCGGGCCTGCACGTCCTGCGGGTCCAGCGTGAGCGCGCGCCGGTAGGCCTTCAGCGCTTCCTGCCGGTCTCCTGTGGTCGCATGCAGGTTGCCCAGGTTGTACCAGGCCTTCTGCCGGAGGTCGGCGCGGTTGGACTCCGTCACCGACTGGAACAGCGCCTTCGCATCCGCGATGCGCCCCAGCTTGGCCATCGCGTCCGCGCGATTGAAGTCCACCGTGACGTCGTTGGGGCGCTCCTTCTTCGCGGCCTCGAACGCCTCCAGCGCTTCCTCGAAACGGCCCGCCGTGTAAGCCTCACGGCCCTGCTCCACCAGCGGGTGGCCCCGCTCCAGCGGCCCCGCAGCCCACACGGGCGACGGCAGCGCCAGCGACGTCACCAGGCCCCATGTCAGCCACCGCGCCGCGCGCGTCCTCGCGGCGCTCATGGTGACGGCCTCCGGCGCGACGACGGCAGCAACAACATGCCCAGCGCCAGCAAGGCCAGCCCCGGGATGGCGAACGACTGGAAGCGCTCGTCGTAGCGGACCGTCACCCGGCTCTCCAGCTCACTCTTCTGCATCTGGTCGATGCGCTCCACCACCTGCGACATGGCCACGCCACGGGGCTGGAAGTAGAAGGTGCCCCCGGTGGCCTCGGCGATGGCCGTCAGCCCCGCCCGGTCCAACCGGGTAATCACCGTCTCCCCCGCGGCGTCCTTCTTGTAGTCCACGAACGCGCCGCGCCGGTCGAAGACGGGGATGGGCTCACCGGACTCCGAGCCCACGCCCACCGCCAGCACCTGCACGCCCGCATCCTTCAGCGCCTCGGTGGCCTCCGCCACGTCGCCGACCAGGTCCTCGCCGTCCGTCAGCAGGACGACCACGCGCTCCTTCGAGCCGCGGTCCGCGTTCTCCAGCACCTGCCGCGACAGCCGCAGCGCCGCGCCCACGTTGGTGCCGCCCTGGGGCATCACCTCCGGGTCCACCGCGCGCAAGAACAGCTTCACCGCCGAGTAGTCCGACGTGAGCGGGGACTGGATGAACGCATCACCCGCGAACACCACCAGGCCCACGCGGTCGCCCTTCAGCTCGTCCAGCAGCGTGGTCAGCTCCAGCTTCGCGCGCTCCAGGCGGCTGGGCTGGATGTCCCGCGCCAGCATGGACTTGGAGGCATCCAGCGCCACCACCACGTCGATGCCGCGCCGCTTCGTCAGCTCGCTCTTGGTGCCACACTGCGGCTGCGCCAGCGCGAAGCCGAAGAGCGCCAGCCCCAGGCCGTACAACCCGCCCTGCGTGGCCGGACGCCACACCGACACGCCCGGCGTGAAGCGCTCCGCGTGGCGTTCATGCAGCAGCGCCCGCACGCGTGAGCCGCGCCGCAGCGCCCCCACCAGCGCGAGCAGGCCCAGCGTCATGCCCGCGAGCACGAACAGCAGGAAGAGGGGCTGCGCGAGCCCCGCCTGGTAACCGAGCACGGTGAAGCGCCAGGGTTCCACGGGCGTCACGGGAAGACCCTCAGGAAGGAGGCGCGCAGGAGCAGCTCCAGCGCGGCGAGGCCGAAGGCGGCCAGGAGGAAGGGATGGAACTCCTCGCGGTAGGTGGCGCTGGCGCCGCCCTCCATCAGCTTCGAGCGCTCCAACGAATCGAGCACCTTCTGGAGTCCCTCTCGCAGCTGCTCGGGGTCCGTGGCGCGGTAGTACTCGCCGCCGGTGCGGTCCGCGATGTCCTGCATCAGCTCCGGGTTGATGGGAATCTCCGTGTCGCGCCACACGGTGTTGCCGAACAGGTCCGTGCCCTGCGGGAAGGGCACCTTGCCGCCCTTGCCCACCAGAATCGTGTAGATGGGCACCTTCAGCGCCTGGGCCATGTTCGCCGAGTCCATGGGCGAAATCTTCCCGGAGTTGTTGTCGCCGTCGGTGATGAGCACCACCACCCGGCTCTTCGCCTCCGAGTCCCGCAGGCGGTTGAGGGACGTGGCCAGCGCGTCGCCAATGGCCGTGCCGTCCTCCAGCACGCGCGTGCGCAGCTGCTTCACCACTTCCTTCAGCACGCCGTAGTCCAGCGTCAGCGGCGCCTGCGTGTACGCCGCGCCCGCGAACACCACCAGGCCGATGCGGTCATTCACCCGGTTGGCGATGAACTCGCTCAGCACTTCCTTGGCGACGTGCATGCGGTTCTGCGGACGGAAGTCACCGGCCTCCATCGACGTGGACAGGTCCAACGCCACCACGATGTCGATGCCCTCCACCGACAAGTCCCGCACGCGCGAGTCACGCACCTGCGGCCGGGCGATGGCCAGCACCGCCGCCGTCACCGCCGCCACGCGAAGCAGCGGCAGCAGCGGCAGCAGGTACGCGCGGAAGCCGCGGCCCCCCCGGGCGAAGACATGCGCCGCGGAGAAGCGCAGCGTGGCGCGGGCGCGCCGCTCCCGCCACGCCTGCCAGAGCAGCAGCGGCACGAGCAGCAGCCCCCAGAGCGCCTCGGGGTTATTGAACGCGGGGAGCGGCGGCATTGTCGGGAGCCTGGGGCGGCGGTGGCGGAACGTACGTCGTGTCGATGAGCGAGTAGCCGAAGGCCAGCGCGTCGCGGCAGGCGTCAGCGGAGGCATCCGCGCGTGCGTACTTCACCATGTCCGACTCGGACACGAAGCGCATCAGCTTGTCCTCCGGCAGCCCTGGCGTGGACATGCGCCGCAGCGACGCCATCAGCTCGGAGCTGGTGCACTCCAGCGCCTCGAAGCCGTAGCGCTCGCCCAGGTAGCCCCGGACGATTTCGGACAACCGGAAGTAGAAGTCCTTCACCCGGCCGCGCGAGGGCAGGTCCTCCGCCTTCAGCGCGTCCAGCGCCTTGCGGGTGCGCACGTCCAGGGGCAGCACCGGCACCACCTCCACGTGCTTGGGCCGGTTCCTCCACCAGCGGAAGAGCACCCACGCCAGCAGCGCCGCCGCCAGCACGCCCAGCACCGTGAGCACCAGGCGCCACGAACGGATGGGCACCTCCTCCGGCGGCTTGTAGTCGAAGAGGTCCGCGCCCTGCCCCTCCGCGTCCGGCGGCAGCGTGGCCGTCACGTCCACCGTGCGGCCCGGCACCGTGAACGCCTTGGGCCCCTCCGGCGTGGCCACGTCGAAGGGCAGCGTTGGCACCGCCACCGCGCCCAGGGCGAAGGCGGACATGCGCACCCGGAACGTGGTGGTCGCAGAGTCCTGCCCGTCCTGGCGCTGGCGCGTCTGGTCCAGGAACTCGAAGTCCCCCGTCTCCTGGGGCACCTTCAGTTCGTAGCGGTGGTCCTTCGGATGGGTGATGACCACCTCGTAGACGAAGGGGTCACCGATGCGGACCTGCTCCGGCTCCAGCCGCACGGACAGGTTCCGCGGTTCGACCTGCTCCGTCGTCGCGGCCGCCGGTGCAGGGGCCGGAGCCTGGGCCCACGCCGGAGCCGCCACCACGAGCCACACCGCCAACAGGGGGATGAGCCGCTTCATGCCGCCATCCTCCGGGCCCGCGCGCGGAAGAAGTTCGCCAGCGCCTTGCCGTGGTCATCACCCGCGCGCAGCTCCACGTGGTCCAGCTCCAGCTTCTTGAACAGCTTGCGCCGCTCGTCGCGCGCGGCCTGCATGGCCCGGGCGAAGCGGCCCCGCACGCGCGGGTCGCTGGTGTCGACGACGAAGCGCTCGCCCGTCTCCGGGTCCTCCATGTCCACCAGGCCCAGCCGAGGGAAGGCCTCCTCCAACGGGTCCGCCACCACCACCGGCACCAGGTCGTGCTTGCGCCCCACCAGTCGCAGCGGCTTCTCGTAGTCGTGCGCCTGGAAGTCGGAGATGAGGAACGTCACCGCCTTCCGCTTCGCCACCCGCGTCAGGTAGTTGAGCCCCGCGGCCAGGTCCGTCCCACGCCCCTGCGGCTGGAACGTGAGGATGTCGCTCACCAGCCGCAGCACGTGCGTGCGGCCCTTGCGCGGCGGCACCACCTTCTCCACCCGGTCCGAGAAGAGGACGAGCCCCACCCGGTCGTTGTTGGCGATGGCGCTGAACGCAATCTGCGCCGCGACCTCCGCGGCGATCTCCGACTTGGTGCGCTCGCGCGAGCCGAACTCCTTCGACGCGGAGACGTCCACCACCAGCATCACCGTCAGCTCGCGCTCCTCGGTGAAGACCTTGACGTAGGCCTCATCCATGCGCGCGGTGACGTTCCAGTCGATGATGCGAATCTCGTCACCGGGCTGGTACTGGCGCACCTCGGAGAAGGCCATGCCCCGGCCCTTGAACACCGAATGGTACTGGCCGGCGAGCATGTCGGAGACCACCTTGCGGGTGCGAATCTCCAGCTTGCGGATGCGGCGGATGAGGTCCTTGGGAAGCACGGGGCGCCTGGCGGGCTCGAGGAGGAAGGGTCAGGGGACTTCGACGCGGTCGAACACGCGCTGGATGATCTTCTCCGGCGTGAGGTCTTCCGCCTCCGCCTCGTACGTCATGGCGACGCGATGGCGGAGCACGTCGAAGGCAATGGCCTTCACGTCTTCGGGAGTGACGAAGCCACGGTGGCGCAGGAAGGCATGCGCGCGCGCCGCCTGGGCCAGCGCGATGGTGGCGCGCGGCGAGGCGCCAAACTGGATGTAGTCCGCCAGGTCCTTGAGGCCGTACTTGCCGGGCTCGCGCGTGGCGAACACCACGTTGAGGATGTACTCCTTCACCTTCTCATCCATGTAGATGTGGTGGACGAGCTCGCGCGCACGAACCAGGTGCTGAAGGTCGATGACCCGCTGGGCGCGCGGCGACGAGCCACCGGACATCCGGTCCATGATGACCTTCTCTTCGTCGCGCGTCGGGTAGCCCACCTTCACCTTGAGCATGAAGCGGTCCACCTGCGCCTCGGGCAGCGGGTAGGTGCCTTCCTGCTCGATGGGGTTCTGCGTCGCCAGCACCAGGAAGGGCGCGGGCAATGGGAAGGACTGGTCGCCGATGGTGACCTGGCGCTCGGCCATGGCCTCCAGGAGCGCGGACTGCACCTTCGCCGGGGCGCGGTTGATTTCGTCCGCGAGCACGATGTTGGCGAAGATGGGCCCCTTGCGGACGGTGAAGTTCGCCGCCTGCTGGTTGTAGATCATCGTGCCCACCACGTCCGCGGGCAGCAGGTCCGGGGTGAACTGGATGCGCATGAAGGTGGCGCTGAGCGAATCCGCCACGGTGCGCACCGTCAGCGTCTTGGCGAGGCCGGGCACGCCCTCCAGCAGCACGTGCCCGTTGCACAGCAGGCCGATGAGGATGCGCTCCAACATGTAGCGCTGCCCGACGATGACCTTGCTGGTTTCCTGGTTGAGGACCTCGACGAAGCTGCTTTCCTGCTGCACGCGTTCGGTGAGCGCGCGAATGTCGGTGTTCATGTCGCCTCGTGTCGGACTGGCGGCGGGCAGCCTAGGGTTTACAGGGTATCCGGCTCAACACCGCTGAGGGCCGCGCATTCCAGTATGTTGCCCGCCCGTCCGCCCCTCCTGGAGTGTCCTCCCCATGTACCACTCACAGCCGCCACGCCAACCCCTGTTCCACTCCCGGCGGACGCCGGAGTCGAGGAAGGCGGCGTGAAGCCCCCCTCGGTGGGGCCAGTGGAAGCCGCGCTGCTGGCCCAGCTGGCCCCGGCGGTGGCCGCGACGGTTCACTGGTTGCCGGGCGGCGGGGCCGTCCGGGTCCTGGAGGCGGGCGCCGGCCCCACGGTGGTGCTGCTCCACGGGCGAGGCGGCGCGGCATCCCAGTGGTTCACCTACCTGACGGTGCTCGCCCGGAGCCACCGCGTGCTGGCGGTGGACCTGCCGGGCTTCGGCATGTCGTCCACCCCCGAAGGCCCGCTGGCCACCGGCGAGGACGCGGCGGCCTTCTTCACCGCCCCGGTCGAGGCGCTGCTGTCCCAGCTCGCCCCGGGCCCGGTGGCCGTGGTGGGCCACTCGCTGGGCGGGCTCGTGGCGCTGGAGCTCGCGCTGCGCGGCCGGGTACCGGTGGAGCGGCTGGCCCTGGTGGATGCCATGGGCCTGGGCCCGGAGATGGCGCGAAAAGCCCGCCTCTTCTTCCGCGCCGGTCCCGAACGGCTGGCGCGCTCGCTGGGGCCATGGGCCTGGGCCCGGCTGATGCCGCCGCCCCCGACGCCGTTGGGTGAGCGGCTGGGCGCCCTGGAGTACGAGCTGCTCACCCGCCCGGGCGCCAGCCCTGACGCCACGCGGGCCTTCAACCGGCTCGTGCCCGTGGTCGGCCCTGTCTTTCATCGCGCGGAGAAGCTCGACGTCATGACGGCGCCGGTGCTGCTCGTCTGGGGCGAGCACGAGGACACCCTGCCCGTCTCCATCGCCGAGCAGGCAGCACGGCGCCTTCCCCAGGCCCGGCTCCTGCGCCTGGACGCGGGCCACAGCCCCCACCAGGAACGTCCGGAGCGCGTGCTCCCGGAGCTGAAGGCGTTCCTCGCCGCGCCCCACGAGCACTAGCGGACGCACGGCAGGCCGGCGCCCGATGACGTTCGGGAGACACGGACTGGTCCGGCGGTCGGAGCCCGTCCTGGCGGCGCTTGTCCGGGCCTTCCCGGATGGCGACCGTCCCGCTGTGTCATCCAGGGACACCGCCGCCAGGGAGGCTGCCATGAATCACAAGACGCACGAGCGCCATGACCACGTCCATGCCAAGGGCTGTGGCCACCCCGCCATCCAGCACCAGGACCACGTGGACTATCTGCACGACGGGCACCTGCACCACCCACACTCGGACCACACGGACGAGTGCACGCTCGCCGAAGACGCGCGCAACCCCGCGCAATGCACGCCGCAGCATGCCTGTGGTGCCCATGAAGCCACGCACCGCCACGGCCCCTCGTGTGGCCACGCGGCCGCGCCGCACGGGGACCACGTGGACTATCTCGTGGACGGCCACCTGCATCACCCGCACGAAGGCCACTGCGACGACCACGGCAAGGTGCAGGTCCTGAGCTGAAACGGAGACGTGGCGGAAGACCTCTCCCCCCCGAGAGGCCCCGCCCGTCTTCACGCAGGACAGAGGCGTGCCGTCTCATAGCGGGGTGCGGATGAAGGGAGCAGGCGGAGGGTGTTGACGGAGTGAGGAGGTATCGCCTGCTATGTCCGGTACGCATTCGCTCGACCTGCGCGAGCGTGTCATCGCAGCTTGGCAAGGGGGCGA
>NZ_JABFNS010000202.1 GCF_013116825.1 Myxococcus xanthus | reverse complement strand
GTGGTGGTGGTTGGTTCCCCGTGAACTACCGGTGCTCGAATGACCTGGTCAACGCGGACCAGGCAGAGGGGCGCCAGAAGTGGGCGAAGCGCTATCAGCAACAAAACCCCTATGGCGCCACGGCATGGGGCGGGCTGGACATGCGCTTCTGGAATTCTTCCTACTCCATGGAGGCGTTCAACGCGGCGGCGGCGGGTTACTGGCTGTACCCCGTCTACGTGGACCCCAACAACATGTACTCGCCTTGGAAGGGACCAGGGGCGTCTGGCACGCCGACGGCGTCGTACACGGGCGCGCAAATCCAGAACAACGTCCCCTATACCTTCAAGCCCGCGCACATCCAGATGGATGGCCTGTGCGAGCCGGGTTGCTACACGCCGGACCAGAAAATCCTCCTGTCCGACGGCGCCATGGGCATCCGCGAGGCCCTGGAGTCCGGGCGGACGGACCTGGTGACGCTCTCGCCAGGGGCCTCGTTTGGCGCGCTCTCCTTCATGAAGAACCGGGTGGAGCACTACACGCTGGACCGTGACGCCACGGAGCAGGAAATCCTCACCTTCCGTACCCGCTCCGGTGGAGCGCTGCGTGTCACCACCGAGCACCCGCTCGTCACACCAGACGGCACGCTCAAGCGCGCCCGCGAACTCGGGGTGGGTGACAGCCTCGTGGACCGCCATGGCCAGGCGGATGAAATCGTCTCCCTGGACACGAAGTGGGAGTACACCCGTGCCTACAACGTGCGGCCGGCGACGAAGGACTTCGCGTCCAACATCATCATTGCCCAGGGCTACCTCAATGGCTCACAGCGCTTCCAGAGCGAGTACGTCGACGAGATGAACCGGATGATTCTGCGCGGCAACGTGCCGGAAGTCCTCGTCCCCGCGGGCGAATAGCGGCGGATGCGATGCCGGGCCCGGAGCGCCTCGCTGGCGGCTCCGGGCCCGGCTCGTCAACGACGCCTCACATGCCCATGGGCTCCATGCCCAGGATGAGAGAGCCATTCTGGGTGAAGAGGGGCCAGTTCTGGGTGGTGCCGGACCAACTGGCAATCGTCACGCGCCACGTCTTCTTGAGGAACCAGAAGCCGACCCGGACCCAGAGCTTGATATTGCCGGAGAGCGCGGTCAGGTTCAGGTTGGACCGGAGCGTGTAGTCGAGCGAGTAGAACGGCCAGAACAGCTCGGCGAAGGCTGGCAGGCTGACATTGACGAGGACCAGGTTGCCCTCGACGCCAACCCCCGCGACGATGATATCGACCCCCGCGGACGCGGTGGCGTTGGCCCATCCTCCCGCGGCGGTGGTCAGCCTGGCGATGGTTGGGCCAATCTGCCCGGAGACGGTCAGCTTCACGCCGCCGCCCACGGACGCCGCCACGGAGACTGGAACCGGTCCCACCATGAACCGCTTGGAGACGGAGAAGAACGTGCGGCTCCAGTTGATGGGCGTGATTTCAAAGCTGGCGTACAGGTTGCCGGACCAGATTTGCTGGCCCATGGCGTAGAGCCGGGCGGTGCCGCTGTTGTTTCCGCCCTGCTGGCCGGTGAGCTCCGCGCGGCCCCGGACAATCTCCCGCTCCGCGCCAAACGCCACGGCGAAGACCTTGCCGTCGGCATAGGCCTCGACCTTCTTCTCCGCGACGCCGGTCGACGGAGACGCCGTCATCGCCGCATCGATGATGTAGCCCGCACCGAAGAGGCTGTTGCCGAAGTCATTCTTCCGGTAGTAGCTGCGGCTGAAGGGGGTGGTGCCATTGGATGGAGGCGTGACCTCCGTCGCCACCACGACCGCGGGCTGAACATTCTCGATGTGGGCCTCGGGAATGATGCCCTGGTCGATGGTGATGTTCGGGCTGCCGTCGACCGGGTCTGTCCCCAGCTCGCCGCCCGTCCGCGCGAGCTCGTCATTGATGATGATTTGCTGCTCGGTCGCCGAATACGAAGGTGAGAACGGGTACGTCGACTCCCATGGATAGTTGTTGTTGAGCTGATATCCCGGCGGGTAGGTCGTGGCGGGAAAACTCGCCGGGTTGACCGTATAGATGACCGGGTCGACATACGCAGGCACCTGAGCCTGTGCGGCCTGCGAAGCCACCACTGCGAACAACAGCGCTGCGAAACCCAAAGTCGCTTTCGGCTTTTGCATGTGCGGTGTCCTTTCGGGGCAGTCAGACAGAGCCCGAAATCAAGAAGGCTCAGTACAGGCATGTCACTGCGAGTGTCAATCGTGCCATACTCGTAGAGGATAGGTTTTGGACGGTCGCAGCGGCGGGGATGTGGCTGTTGTATGCCTCAGGGCGGCCAGCCCCTAGGCGAAACCCCCTGATGCATGCTAGCGATTGGCGCCATGCGCCCCGTACCGAAGCGTCGTCAAGCCTTGTTGCTGGCAGCCCTTCTTGTCTTGGGACTATCCGCTGCATGGTGGTGGAGCCGGACGGAAGCGGCCATCCCCAATCCGGCTTCGAAACCTTCGCGCGCGACTGCGACGCTTCAGCTGCCCCTGTCGCAGTCCGAGCCTGAGCCCGCGCGCGCCAGCGTGGATGGAAAGCGGGCCTGGGTGCCGGGCTCGGAGTACCGGTATTCGCTGGATGTGACGCAGCAGGTGGCGTTCAAACAGACACAGCCGCAAGGCGACGCGCCGCCGTCCATGCGCTTTCACCTCAAGGGCGAGTGGCGAGTGGGCATCGTCAGCGCGAACGACACGCGGGTCGATGCACGGGTGAGCCTGCTGCCAGAGAATGTCTCCGTCGACGTGGAGGGGCATGACGCGCTGTCTCCGGACCAGCGGCAGATGCTGATGGGGAGCCTCTCCCTCCCCTTCTTCGTGACGCTGGAGCGCACGGGGGCCGCGCGGCTCGTCCACATGGAGACGGGCACGGACGTGCTGGCCCAGGGACTGCTCCGCTCGGTGGTGGCGGCGACGCAGTTCGTGGTGCAGGGTGTCCCCGGAGCGAGCTGGCAGAGCGAGGAGCACGACGCCACGGGCCAGTACGACGCCGCGTACCGGCGGGCGGAGGAGCCGCTGCGCTTCTCCAAGTCGAAGCTGGCCTATACCCATGTGGCGACCGCGCAGGGCCTTCAACCGCTCGCGAAGGACAAGCTTCGCATCGAGGTGCGCACCGATTCGCGGTTCCAACTGGGCGCGGACCTGTGGACGGAGGCGCTGGTGGCCAGCGAGCAACTGGAGGTGGACGCGGGAGATGGCATGCCCCGGGCGAGTCACGAACTGCGGCTGCGCTTGCGGCTGCTGGGGCGGAGCCGGGACACCTCGTTGCCGGGTGCGCTGACCGCGCTGCGAGACCGGCTGACCACCGTCCCGTTGGCCAGCATCCAGGGCCAGGCACAGGACCCGCAGGCTCACCACCGGCAGATTCTGGGTGGGCGCCGCTTCGAGGACATGCTCGCGGACCTGCGCGCGCTTCCCAAGGACGAGCAGGCGCGGGACGACGCGAGGACCCTGGCGATGGAGCGCCTGCGCGCGCTGTTCGTGCTGGAGCCCGCGGAGGCCCTGAAGGTGCCAGGGGTGCTGCATGAGGGGTTGGAGCCGCTCGCCGCCAGCCCGATGTTGGGCGCGCTGTCAGCGGCCAGCACGACGGAGTCGATTCAGGCCCTCTCCCGCATCCTCGAGGATGGCGACGTGTCCGTACCGGTGCGTACGGACGCGGTCGCGGCCCTGGGCATGGCGGAGGCGCCCACTCCGGAGGGGGTGGAGGCGCTCCGGGCGCGCGCCCGTGACACGCAGCCGGAGCTGAGGGACACCGCGACCCTGGCGCTGGGCAACGCGGCCATGCGGATGGGGGCCCAGGACGCACGGGGCTCGGAGACGCTCGTCCAGGAGCTGGGCGCGCGTTTTCGTTCGTCGAACTCGGTGGAGGAGAAGGCCCTGTTGATGCGGGCGCTGGGGAACACACGGGACGCCCGTGCGCTCGGCTACATCGAAGAGGGGTTGCGCGAAGCAGCCCCCCACGTGCGGCAGGCCGCGGTGGAGGCGCTCCGGTTGCTGGTCGATCCGGCGGTGGACCCGCTCCTCGCGCAGCGGCTGCTCGGGGACCCTTCACCGGAGGTCCGGAAGGCCGTCGTCTTCGCCGCCAGCTTCCGTCCGCTGGGCCCGCTCTTGCCCGCGCTCGAACAGGCGCTGCGAGGGGACCCATCGGACGGGCTGCGGGCGGAGCTCGTCCAGTTCCTGGGCTCCCGGGTCACCAACACGCTCGAAGTCCGCCCGCTGCTGGCCTGGGCCAGTCAGAACGACTCCAACGCCAGCATCCGTCAGGCGGCCCTGGGATTCCTCAAGGCGGTGTCCGCCAATACCGGCCCCTGAGGCCCTCCGCCTTCTTCCGGCCGCGAGTCGCGCGCCCCGTCGCGTCGGAAACCGGTGAAGGGCGGCTCAGAAGCGCGCGCCCAGGCTGAGGTCGGCGCTGAAGAGGTTTCCGACGTCCGCGCTGCTGGGGGCGAAGTCCCGCGCCACGAGCACGCGGTAGGTGGCGCGCAGGCCGGCGGTGACGCCGCTGTACCGGTACTCGAGCCCGGCGGCGAGTGGCACCTCCGCGGCCCAGCCCTTCTCGAAGGCGGTGCCCACGTCCATGGGCGTGGGGTGGAAGTAGCTGACGCCCGCGCCCGCGCCGATGAAGGGCTTCCACTGCGAGAAGAGCGTGGGGCCCGCCTTGGCCAGCAGGCCGCCGTTGTGCCGCCACAGCGTGCCGCGCCGGGGCTCCGCATAGCCGTTGGCGGAGCCCTCGTAGCCCAGCTCCAGGCCCACGCCGGAGACAATGGGGACTTCCCCCAGCAGGGCCAGGAACGCGCCCACGCCTGTCTCCCTGCCCACGTTGCCCGACCAGGTCGCCACGCCGCTGCGCACCGTCAGGCCGGAGGCCCCGAAGCCCGGGGCGGGCTGCGCCTTGACGGCGCGGGGAGTCTCCGCGACGGCGGGACTGGCGAGCAATGCCGCCGCCAGGGTGCCCGTCCCCCATCCACAGCGCCTGTTCATGAATGCCCCCTCCCTTGTCCGCCGGGGTGCTTCCCGGTTCCTGGGTGGAACGTTGCTGCCGGACGGGAAGGTCGGGAACCCGGCGCATCGGGGATGGGCAGCCACACCGGAAGGCCGGGGAGGGGATAGAGTCCGCGCCATGAGCGCGCCGAACATCCGCCGAGCCGTCCAGTTGCTGCCTGCCTGCGCCACCACCGGAATCGGGAGCCTGCCGCACACGCAAGTGGAGCTGGGGCTCCAGGCCGCCCTGGCCCTGGACATTCCGTTCCTGCCGCAGTTGCCGGTGGGCAAGCCCTCGGAGTTGATGATTCCCGCGGCCCTGGAGGGGCTGCCGGGCTTGGCCTTCGATGAGGAAGGCCTGTGTACGGTGGACCTCGCGGCCTGGCAGGCGGGGCGCGCTGCCTTCGAGGCGCGGCTGGAGGCGGCGTTCCAGTCCGGTCAGTTCGAGGCCTTCGAGCCCTCGCCCGAGGCGTGCCGGGCGTGGCGGCCCTTCCTGTGGGAAGTGGAGGCGCGGAGGCTGGCCTTCGCGAAGGCGCAGCTCGCGGGTCCCTTCACGGTGCGCTCGGTGGCGCGCACCACCGACGGACTGCCCGCGCTGGATGTGCCGGGCCTGGATGAAGCGATGTACCGGCTGTCCCTGGCGCGCTCTCTGGCCATGGTGAAGGCGCTGCGCCGCGCGGGCACCACGCCGCTGTTCTATCTGGATGAGCCTGGGCTCTACGCGCTCCAGCGCACGAATCCCCGGCACCTGATTGCCATGCAGGAGCTGAAGCTGCTGGTGGTGGCCTTGCAACGCGAAGGCGCGCTGGTGGGGCTGCACTGCTGCGGCAACACGGACTGGGCCGCGCTGCTGGACGTCCAGCCGGACCTGCTCTCCCTGGACGTGCGGCTGTCACTGGACGCGATGGTGGAGGCGGGGGCCGCGCTGGGGCGTTTCCTCGCCGCGGGCGCGACGCTGAGCCTGGGCATCATCCCCACGGACCTGGCGTCCACCTACGAGGTGGGAGAGCTGGTGGACTCGGTGGAGGCCACGCTGAAGGCGGCGCTGCCCGCCGGCTTCACCTTCGCGCAGGTGGTGTCCACGGTGGTGCTGACGCCCGCCTGCGGGCTGGCGATGCGCTCGGTCATCGACGCGGAGCGCATCCTGGAGGAGCTCAAGGTGGCGCAGCGGCGGCTTCGGAGCGCGCTCGCCGCCGAGCGTCCCTCGGTTGACACCGTGAATCCCCACTGAGCGGCCCCGGCCCCGGGCGGGCCCGTCCCGCCGCGATGCTTATCGTGTCGCGGGGGAGGGGCCATGTTGGAACATCGCATCGGGACATGGTTGGAGCTGCAGGACGCGCTCTTCGCCGGGTCGTGGAGCGAGGTGTTGGGGCGTCACCGGTCCACCTTTGTCTTCCGTGGCATGTCCCAGGTGACCAACGACCTGTCCACGGCGCTCAATCGCAAGGGGCAGTTCGTGCGCAAGGAGAAGGACCTGCTGAGGGCCTTCCGGAAGTACGCGCGGAGCTACAGCCCGCAGCCCGTGGAGTCAGTCTGGGACTGGCTCGCCCTGGCCCAGCATCATGGGCTGCCCACGCGGATGCTGGATTGGACCTTCAGCCCCTATGTGGCGCTCCACTTCCTCACCGAGAACCCGGACCGGTATGGAGAGGACGGCGTGGTGTGGTGTGTGGACTACCGCCAGACGAATCGTCACCTTCCCAGGCGGTTGAAGACGCTGCTCCAGCGAGAAGGCGCGGACGTCTTCACGGGGGAGATGCTGGCCACGACGGCGTCGGACCTTTCGACCTTCGACCAGCTCGCGAAGCACCCGTTCGTGCTCTTCCTGGAGCCACCGTCGCTGGACGCCCGCATCGTGAATCAGTTCGCGCTCTTCTCCGTGATGAACGGGCCCGAGCTTCGCCTGGACACCTTCCTCGAAGCCCAGGCGGATGGCGTGCGCAAGCTCATCATCCCCGCCGCGCTCAAGTGGGAGGTGCGCGACAAGCTGGACCAGAGCAACATCACCGAGCGCGTGCTCTTCCCTGGCTTCGACGGGCTCAGCCGCTGGCTGCGGCGTTACTACGGTCCACGTGCCTCCGCGCACGCCTCGGACGCGCCCCCAGCGCGCAAGCGGCGGCGCGTGACGAGGTGAGTGGGCCTGGCGGTCCTCCACCGTGCCCGGCCTGCGCTCGGCGGCGGCGCGCCCGTGTGTCAGCGGGTGGTCACTGACGGCCGAGCCGAAGCTCGCGCTCGGCCTGGAACCAGTCCTGCTCGGAGTTGCCGTGCGTACCGCCCCGGGCCAGGAAGACTTCGTAGGCCCGGCGGGCAATCTGCTCGTTGGTGGGGCCGGGGTGCGACTCCGGAGCCCGCGGCCTGGTTGGGGCCGAGGGGGCAGGCGGCTTGCTGGAAGACGGCCCCGTCTGCTTGTTGGCGGTGTGGCGTGCCATGCTCGGATTCCTCCGGTGGAAAGAGTCCGCGGAGATTGGGGCGCGTCGATGCCGAAAGGAACCGGCATGCGGGGGCCGGGGTTGTCAGTGCGACAGGAGGACTGCCTCTGTGTCGAGCGACGGACAGGTGGCGTGTGCGGGGGGCGGCGCGGAGGCCTTCAGCCGCCTGGCAGCACGCCCGCCTCCAGCGCGAGGTCGAGCGCTCGCTGCATCGCGGTGCTCATGCCGAGCTTCCCCGCATCATCAGGGGAGCACCAGCGGAGCTCCTGGAAGGCGGGCGTGCTCGCGGGGCGGCGAGGGCCGGAGACGCGCAGCAGCCGAAGCGAGAGGTCTCGGTGGGTGAGCTGCCGCTTCACGGTGCCCAGCGCGCCTTCCAGGCTCACGTCGACGCCCAGCGCGGCGGAGAGCCGGGCCCGGGCTTCGCTGTCCGGTGCGTCGTCGGCGATTTCGGCGGCCGGCAGCTCCCACAGGCCCCCGAAGAGCCCGGCGTCCGCGCGGCGGGCGAAGAGCAGGGTGCCGGCGTGCGGCCACACGGCGACCGCGAGCGTCAGCTTCTTGGGCGTGGCGCGCACCTTGGCGGGAGGCAGCTCGTCCACGCGGCCCTTGCGGAAGGCGACGCAGGCGGTGCGCACGGGGCACAGCAGGCACAGAGGGTTCTCCGGCCGGCACGTGGTGGCGCCGTGCTCCATCAGCGCCTGATTGAGGTCCCCGGGGCGCGGGCCCTTCACCAGTGCGGTGGCGAGCGCCCAGAGCGTGGCCTCGCGCTGGCGGTCTCCGGGGAGGCCTTCGACTTCGAAGATGCGAGAGAAGACACGCGCGACGTTGCCGTCCACCAGGGGGGCTTCCTCGCCGAACGCGATGGAGGCCACCGCGCCGGCGGTGTAGCGGCCGAAGCCGGGCAGTTCGAGCAGCTCCGCGGCGGTGGAGGGGAGGGTGCCGCCGAAGCGCGCGACGACTTCCTGCGCGGCGCGGTGCAGGTTGCGGGCGCGGCTGTAGTAGCCCAGGCCCTTCCATCCCGAGAGCACGTCATCCAGCGGCGCCGAGGCCAGCGCACGCGCCGTGGGAAAGCGCTTCAGGAACCGCTCCCAGTACGGAATCACCGTCGACACCTGGGTCTGCTGGAGCATGACCTCGCTCAGCCAGATGGCATACGGGTCCTTCGTCCGGCGCCAGGGCAGGTCGCGCTTGTTCCGGTCGTACCAGTCGAGCAGGGGCCCCCGCACGCTGGCGAGGTGCTCGGGCGCGGGGGCGACAGTGGCCGCGAGCGGCGTGGAGGGCGGCCGCCCGGCGCGGGGCTTCCGGGTCGGCGCCTCATCGGGCGACGCAGCGGCCGTGACCGCGGGGCGCGTCTTCGTGACGATTCCCTCGAGCGGCACCTGGTGCACAGGGGCCATGCCGCGCTTCGAGCGGGGACTGCGGGAGGTCATGAACCCTTCTTCTTCATCTCAGCCGCCATGCGGCGAGCGACACGGTCGAACAGGGACGGCACCCACCGGTTGGCGACCACCATCACCCGGCCGGGCAGCGTGAGCACGGTGTCGCGGTGCCCGCGCCGGCTCGCACGGACCATGGCGGCGGCGACCTCCTCCGCGGACATGGCCTTCAACGGAATGGCGTCCTGCTTCCATCCCTCCGCGTTGAGTCGGTTCTCGCGGAAGTCGCTCTCCGTGAAGCCGGGCGACACCAGCAGCACCCGGATGCCCTCTTCGGCGAGCTCCGCGCGCAGCGACTCCGTCATCACATTCACCGCGGCCTTGGACGCGCAATAGGCGCCGAGCAGCGGCAGGCCGCGGTGGCCCAGCACGGAGCTGACGTTGACCACCTGCGCGCCGCGCCGCTTGCGCAGCAGCGGCAGGGCCTCGCGCGTCATCCGCCACAAGCCGAAGACGTTCAGCTCGAAGAGCTTCCGGAGCTGCTCCTCACCCATGGCCTCCAGCGGTCCGTAGCTTCCCTGACCCGCGTTGTTGACGAGCACATCCAGTCCGCCGAAGGCGGCGTCCGTTTCGCGCACCAGCCGCGCCACGTCGTCGCCCACCGTGACGTCGCACCGCACCGGCAGTGCCCTCACGCCCAGTGCCGCCACTTCACGGGCCGCGTCCTCGAGCTCGGGAAGCCGGCGCGCGGCCAGGACGACATCCGCGCCCGCGGCCGCGTAGGCCCTCGCCGCCGCCCTGCCAATGCCTCCGGAGGCCCCCGTGATGAGGACCACCCGGCCCTTGAAGGGTTGGGTCTTCATGCCAGCGCGCACCATACCTTCCTGGTTGCCTGGGGTGGCTGTCTTTCAGCGACCAGTGGGGGCCTGTTTCCTCGCCTGTTCTCCTTCTGGTGGAGCGAGCGAACGCCTAGGATGCGCGCCGTCATGCGGCGCCCCCCTCTCAGCAACGACTTCTCCTGGTCCAAGAGCCGCCACGAGAAGTTCTCCGAGTGCCTTCGCGCGTACTACCTCTACTACTACCGCTCCTGGGGCGGCTGGGAGGCGAGCGCGCCCAAGGACGTACGCGAGCTCTACGTGCTGAAGAAGCTGGGCAACCGCTACACGTGGGCCGGCAGCGTGGTGCACGAGAGCATCAAGGACGTGCTGTTGGACTGGCGCGCGGGCCGCGAGGTGGACCCGGCGGCGGTGGAGGCGCGCACGCGCAAGCTGATGCAGGACGACTTCCGGCACTCGCGCTCGAAGAACTACTGGTCGCAGAAGTACCGCAAGCAGTTCACCGGCCTGGTGGAGCACGAGTACGCCGAAGCGGTGCCGGACGAGGCGTGGAAGCAGAACTGGGAGACGGTGCGCTCCGCGCTGTCGTGGTTCTTCTCCTCGCGCTGGAAGGACCTGGCGCACAGCCTCAAGCCCGAGCAGTGGCTGGAGGTGGACGCGGGCTTCGACTTCGCCCACTTCACGCTGGACGGCCTCAAGGTCTTCGCGATTCCCGACTTCGCCTTCGTGGACGCGGACGGCACGCCGGTGGTGGTGGACTGGAAGACGGGCAAGTCACGCGACGGGTACGACGAGCAGGTGCTCGGTTACGCGCTCTACGTGGCCCAGCGCTACCGCTTCCCGGTGGAGAATGTGCGCGCCTCGCTCGTGTACCTCAACGAGGGCAAGGAGCAGGACGTCGCGGTGGACCCGGAGGCCATGGCCTCCTTCCGCCGGCACTTCGAGCAGAGCGTGGCGAAGATGCGCTCGCTGCTGAAGGACGCGGCCACCAACACGCCGCTGGACGCGTCCGCGTTTCCGCCCACGGAGTCGCTGTCGTCCTGCGCGCGGTGTGTCTTCCGGCGTCCCTGCGGACGCGAGGGCGCCGCGCTCGAAACGCCCCAGCCGCACCAGGTGGCCTGAGCGCCTAGCGCGCCGACGCGAGCCGCCGCACCACCACGCCCGCCGCGTTCATCCCGAAGCAGGACGTGACGAAGGCCACGCTGCCGTCAATCTGCGTGCGGTGGTCGCAGGTGTGGAACTCGTTGTCCTGCGGGCACACGCACAGGAAGCCGTCGGTGGCGTCGTCGTACTGGAGCGTCACCGGCAGCCGCCGCGCTTCGATGGAGTACACGGCGGTGATGCCCGTGTGCTTGTCCGTCTCCACCGCGTACTTGCGCTTGAGCAGCTTGCGGATGTCCTTGGCGAAGGGGTCCATGTGCGTCTCGGACAGGTCCTCCACGCGGATGGCGGTGGGGTCCAACCGGCCCGCGGCGCCCATGGAGCTGACCACCGGCACGCCCAGCGTCACGCAGCGGTGCAGCAGGTGCAGCTTCGCCTTCACGTTGTCGATGGCGTCCACGACGAAGTCGTACTGGCCCGGCTGGAGCATCTGCTCGGCCACGTCCGCGCGGTAGAACTCGCGCACCGCCTCCACCTTCGCCGCCGGATTGATTTCCTGGCAGCGCTGCGCCATCAGCTCCGCCTTGGGCTTGCCCACGGCCTTCACCGTCGCGTGGAGCTGGCGGTTGGTGTTGGTGACGCACACGTCGTCATGGTCCACCAGCGTCAGGTGGCCAATGCCGCTGCGCACCAGTCCCTCCGCCGCGAAGCTGCCCACGCCGCCCAGGCCGAACACCACCACGCGCGCGTTGGCCAGCCGCTCCATCGCGGAGTCGCCCAGCAGGCGGCCGGTCCGGTCGAAGCGCCGGGAGAGCTTGAAGGGACGGGCGAGCGAGTCCGGGGCGGTGGGCGGAGTCTCAGGGGC
>NZ_JABFNS010000201.1 GCF_013116825.1 Myxococcus xanthus | reverse complement strand
TGTATAAGAGACAGCCGAACAGCAGGACGCCACCGCCCGCGCGCTCGCCGCCGAGGACTTCTTCCTGGTCCACGGCCCTCCGGGCACCGGCAAGTCCACCGTGCTGGCCGAGGTCGCCGCCCAGGCCGTGGCGGATGGAAAGCGCCTGCTCTGCACCGCCGCCAGCAACGCCGCCGTGGACCACCTGTTGGACTTGTGCCTGGACAAGGGCCTGCGCGCCATCCGCGTGGGCCACCCCGCCCGCGTGGCCGCCCGGCTCCAGGAGCACACCCTGGACATCGTCGTGGAGTCCCACCCGGACCGCGCCGTCTCCCGCGACCTCTTCGACGAGGCCTACTCCCTGCTGGGCTACGCGCGCCGCCAGCGAAACCAGGGCCGCAGCCGCGAGCGCTTCGCCAACGCCCGCGCGTCCACCACCGAAGCCAAGGGCATGCTCGACGAGGCCCGCGCCCTGGAGCGAAAGGCCGTGAAGTCCGTGCTCGCCAACGCGGACGTCATCTGCGTGACGCTCTCCAGCCTCGACTCCGGCGTGCTCGCTGGGCAGCAGTTCGACCTGGCGCTGCTCGATGAAGCCACCCAGGCCACCGAGCCCCTGGCGCTGCTGGGCTTCCTGCGCGCGCCCCGCGTCATCCTCGCTGGCGACCCGCAGCAGCTACCGCCCACCGTCCTCTCCCAGGAGGCCGCGAAGGCGGGCCTGGGGGTGAGCCTCTTCGAGCGCTTGCTCAAGGACCACGGCGAGGGCGTCAAACGCATGCTGCGCGAGCAGTACCGGATGAACGCGCGCATCATGGACTTCCCCTCAAGGGAGATGTACGGCGGCGAGCTTCGCGCCCATCCGTCCATCGCGGACCGCACGCTCGACGCCGTCCTCACGCCTGGCGCGGACGTGGATGCGCCCCCCGTGCTCTACCTGGACACCGCGGGCAAGGGCTTCGACGAAGAAGTCGAGCCCACCACGCGAAGCCTCTTCAACCCCGGCGAGGCGGGACTGGTGGAAGCCCGCGTGCGCGCCCTGCTCGCCGCCGGACTGGCCCCCCGCGAGCTGGCGGTGATTACGCCCTACAGCGCCCAGGCCCATCAGCTCCGCGAGCGCATCGAGGCGCTCAGCCCCGAGGTGGAGGTCGACACCGTCGACGCGTTCCAGGGCCGGGAGAAGGACGCCATCATCGTCTCCCTCACCCGCTCCAACAGCGAAGGGCAGCTCGGCTTCCTCACGGACCTGCGCCGCATGAACGTGGCCCTCACCCGCGCCCGCCGTCACCTCTTCGTCGTGGGCGACTCCGCCACGCTCAGCGGGCATCCCTTCTATGCCCGCTTCGTCGAGGGGACCCAGACCCACGGCGGCTACCGCTCCGCCTGGGAATGGCCTGACGCCCAGGACACCTGACACCTCGGGTTGTAACAGGGTAAAGACAGACCCGCCCTGGGGCACTACGCAATCTATGCGAGGCTTTCCGGCCAAAATTGTCGCAACTGTGCACAATTTTTGTCACCCCGCTCCAGCGTTGGAGCGGTGCAGTGCCGGAAATTCGGGCCTTTGAGGCCACTCTCCTGTGCGGCATGAAACATGCTCTTCCCCGCGGCGGGGAGGAACCGCCACATGTCCCAGCAGGCGAATGTTACGAAGGAAAACGATGTCTGGGTTCTCCGTATCGAGAAGGACAACGGCAAGCAGCAGGAGTACCGCTGCGCCACCGAGAATCAGGCGCGCCAGCTCGCGATGATTCTCTCCCGGCCCGACACGGGCGGGCCGCCGCGACAACCCGCTGGACCCCGCTGAACACGCGCCGCGTCCGGGCGAGGATGACGGTTCTCCCGGGCGCGTGAACCGGGTAAGGCACGGGGCAGGAGGCTCCCGTGTCCGACGCGCTCGAATCCCTCTCTGTTGATGCCGAAGGCCTGGCGCTGCATGTCCGGCAGCGCTCCGCGCCCGACGGGCCCGCCGTGCTGTTCCTGCATGGCTGGTTGGACCATTCCCACAGCTTCGATGCCCTCATCCCGCACCTGCCCCGAACGTGGCGGCTGGTGCTGCTCGACTTTCGGGGCATGGGCCGCAGCGCCCACGTGGGGCACGGCGCCACCTACCAGTTCAGCGACTACGCGCTCGACGTGGAGGCCACGTTGGACGGGCTGGGCCTGGACGTGGTGCACCTGGTGGGGCACTCGCTGGGCGGCATCGTCTCACAGGCCTACGCCGCCGCCCGCCCGGGGCGTGTGAAGAGCGTGACGCTCATCGAAAGCCTGGGTCCCGCTGGCGGGCCCGCGGAAGGGGCCCTGGCCCGGCTGCGCAGCGCACTGGATGACGCGCGCCGCCCGCCCAACCGCAAGCGCTACCCCACCGTGGAGGCCGCCGCGGCGCGGCTGCTGGAGAACAGCCCCACGCTGACGCAGGACGCGGCGCTGTACCTCGCCCGGCACGGGACGGAGCCCTGCGAGGGCGGCTTCGCCTTCACCTTCGACCCGCGCCACCGCCGCCGCTTCGGCATGGGCTATGACGAGGCCCAGTGGATGGCGCTCCAGGCCGGCGTCACCTGCCCGCTGCAGCTCATCCTCGCCACCGGCGGGCTGCGCCACGATGAAGCCCTCATGCACAACCGTACGCAGGCGCTCCAAACCCTCGCCCATCCGCCGCTGCACCTCCCTGGCGGGCACCACGTCCACATGGAGCAGCCCGAAATGGTCGCGGAGGCGCTCATCCGCTTCATCCGCTGACACCCACCCACACTTCCTCACCGCCGGAAGGACGGGAAAGTCTTTCACCCTCCAGAGTATCGCCCTTCCTCTTTGCCCACTGGATGACACCCACATCACGCCAACCACCTGAAATCAGGGAGACGCCCCCTCGCTCCCTGGGTTGGTACGTAAATTGATGGAGGAGCAGGGGGCGGATCACGCACCGGGCACGGGCCGGTGGGTGTGGGGAGAAGGGTGGGGAGCGGGAAATGAGGATGGGGCTGACAGGGCGTGGGCTCACACTGGCGTTGCTCGTAACCATCGGGACGGCGTGCCACGAGGGGAAGGAGACCCGCGCGGTGCAGGCCACCGCGGTGGTGGACACGGACCTCCTCGACTTTGGTGATGTGCCCGTGGGTGAGTGGCGGGAGCGGGAGGTCCGCATCCGCAACGTCGGGTACGTGCCCTTCTCCGCCCTGGACGCGCTGGGCCTGGCCAACAACCCCTCCTATGAAGTGGAGCTGGGCGAAGGCTCCGAGCGGGTGCTGCCGGGCGAGTCCCACGTGGTGCACGTCCGCTTCCACCCGCTCACCGAAGGCCTGGCGACGGAGACGGTGCACGTCAAGACGGACGCCAACCAGGGCGCGGAAGCCCAGGTGCAGGTGATGGGCATCGGCACGCCCACCCCCATCGGCGTGGAGCCGCCCTTCCTGGACTACGAGACGCTCGAGGTGGACAGCGAGCGCACGCTGGAGGTCACGGTGACGAATCCCGTGGACCTGCCGCTGACACTGACGGTGGTGGGCACGCACCCGGACCCCTTCGCCCCGGACACCGTCACCATCCCCCCGCTGTCGTCGCGAAAGGTGAGCACCAGGTACCTGCCCCGCACGCTGGGGAACATGGGCGCGCGCATGGAGATTCTCTCCTGTGAGGGCTGCACGCCATCCACCGTGGAACTGAAGGGCAGCTCGGTGGCCTCCGCCTTCGTGTTCGACCCGGCGCCCGTCCCCTTCGATTTGATTCCGGTGCATGAGCGCACGCAGTCATACACACGCGCGCGCAACATCACCTGGCGCCCCGTCACCATCGAGCGGCTGGTGACCAGCGACCATGCCTTCGTGCCGCTTTCCCGGCCGGAGGGCTCCTCCGTCGGCCCGGGCGAGGTCGTCGAGATGCAGATGGAGTTCGCGGCGCGCTTCTCCGGTCCCAACGTGGGCGACCTCACGGTGCACTACACGTCCGACAAGGCGCGCAATTCCCAGGTGATTCTGGACGCGCGCGGCGGCCGGCCCACGCTGGCGGTGACGCCGGTGACGCTGGACTTCGGCGAGGTGCCGGTGGGCGGCAAGGTGGAGCGCGTCATCCGCATCTCCAACGCGGGCACCAACGGCCCCCTCCACTTCATCGGCGTGGCGGCGGGCGGCGACAGTCCGCAGTTCAGCGTGGACGTGCCCACGCGCGGCACCGAGGCCTATCCGTGGAGCGGCGGCGTCTGGCCCGTGCTGGAGGCGACGCCCGGGCTGCCCATTGCCCCCGGCCCCGACGCGCTGGAGCTGAAGGTCTACTTCGAGCCCACCGCGGCGGGCACGTGGACGGCCGCGCTGCGCGTGCGCTCGGATGACCTGTTCAACCCGGAGCGCGAAATCATCCTCACCGGCCGCTCGCGCCCCACCGCGCCGTGCGTGTACGAGTTGACGCCGCAGCCGGTGATGGACTTCGGCAACGTGACGCCGGGCCGGGGCGCGGTGCTGGGCTTCTATTTCCGCAACCCGGGCAGCGCCGAGTGCGCCGTGAAGAACATCCACATCAGCAACGACGGCGGCGGCGTCTTCTTCATGCCGGGCGGCCGGCTCACGGGTGGCGTGGTGCCATACGACGCGGGCTTCAGCGCCATGGTGGCCTTCCGGCCGCAGGCGGAGGGGGACTTCACCGGCGAGTTGCAGTTGACGGTGAGCAACCCGGCCGCGCCCGTGGTGCGCCTGCCCCTCAAGGGCGTGTCCCGGCAGAGCTGCCTGGTGGCGACGCCGTCCTTCGTGGACTTCGGCCCCATCCGCTACGACTGCGCCGCGGCGCCCCGGAAGACCTACGTGGCCAACCGGTGCAGCAGCCCCGTCACGGTGACGGGCGCGGACATCGGCAACGGCACCAGCAACCAGTTCTCGCTGGTGATGCCCATGCCGGCGCCCGTCACGCTGGCGCCGGGCGCGGGCTTCGAGCTGGAGGTCGGCTACGCGCGCAACGTGCACGGCCAGCACTTCAGCCCGCTGTACGTGCGCACACCCAATGAGCCTTCACCCTTGCTCGTGCCGCTGCTGGCGGAGACGAACCACGAGGGCATCCAGGTGGACCGCTACACGCAGGGCGCCGACAGCCAACTGGACGTCCTCTTCGTGGTGTCCAACACCACCACCATGCAGCAGTACCAGGACCGGCTGAAGGAGGCGATTCCGCAGTGGCTGCAGGCGGCCCAGACGAACGGCGTGGACGTGCGCGTGGGCGTCACCAGCACGGGCCTGGTGGCCCGGGGTCCGCAGTGCGGCGGCGGCGCCAACGGCGGCGAGGCCGGGCGCCTCTTCCCGGTGGACGGTAGCCGGCCCCGCGCGGTGTCCGGCTCCAGCGCCACCGCGGCCGCGGACATCCAGGCCAACCTGGGCGTGGGCATGTGCCACAACCTGGTGCAGGGCCTGGAGACGATGCGCCAGGCACTCTCCGCGCCGCTGTCCGAACAGATGGATGACCCGCGCACCCCACAAGCCAATGACGGCAACTCCGGCTTCGTCCGCGCGGCGGCCCGCATGGCGGTCGTGGTCCTGGCCGACGAGGACGACAACTCCGGCTTCGGTCCGGAGAGCTACATCCAGTTCCTCCAGACGCTGAAGGGGACGGGCATGTCCCACCGCAGCCGGCTCTACGGGCTGGTGCCCACCGACGCCGGCTGCGCGACCGCGGGCAGTGGCTCGGCCCGCTTCACCGCCGTGGCCCACGGCACGGGGGGACAGGTGGCCAACATCTGCGGACAGAACTACGGCGGGCTGCTGGACCAGGTCATCCAGGGCGCCGGGGAGCCGCAGGCGGACTTCCCGCTCACCGCGACGCCCACGGGCCTGGGGGAGATGGGCGTGCGCGTCCAAGGCCAGCCGGTGCCCGCGACGCAGTGGGTCTACGACGCGGAGCAGAACGCCATCGTCTTCCAGCCCGGGGCCGTCCCCCTGGCCGGCCAGTCGGTGGAGATCCGCTACCGCAGCCTCTGCGCGGTCCCGTAGGCCCGGCAGGGAGGTCCGGGGCACCCCGGGCAAGACAGGGAAGTGCGGTGTTACAGGAAATGATGCACCGTGGACTTCCGTGTTCCCGCCCGGCGCGGCTATCGTGGCGGACGTCGTGGAAACATTCGGCCGCTACGAGCTGCTTCGGAAACTCGCCATCGGCGGCATGGGCGCCGTCTACCTCGCCCGGCAGAAGGGGCCGGTGGGGTTCCAGAAGCTGCTGGTGGTGAAGCGGCTCCTGCCCCACCTGTCCGAGGACGACGAGTTCATCGACATGTTCCTGGACGAGGGGCGCATCGCCGCGCACCTCAACCACCCCAACATCGCGCAAATCTACGACTTGGGAGACGTGGACGGGCAGTACTTCATCGCCATGGAGTACGTGCATGGCGAGGCCGTGGGGCCCCTGGGCGCCCGGGCCCAGCAGCACGGCATCACCATCCCGCTGGGGCTCAAGTGCCGCATCATCGCGGACGCCGCCGCGGGCCTGGACGCGGCCCACAACGCGCGCAGCCCTTCGGGCCGGAAGCTGGCGTTGATCCACCGGGACGTGTCCCCGCAGAACGTGCTGGTGGGCTTCAACGGCGGCGTGAAGCTCATCGACTTCGGCGTGGCCAAGGCGTCCGGGAAGCTGTCCCAGACGATTGTCGGCACCATCAAGGGCAAGCACGCGTACATGTCCCCGGAGCAGGCCCGCGGTGAGCCCCTGGACTCGCGCTCGGACGTGTTCGGCCTGGGGACGGTGTTCTACGAGCTGCTGACGCAGCAGCGCCTCTTCAAGCGCGAGACGGAGCTGGCCACGCTCAAGGCGGTGGTGGGGACGAAGATTGTCCCTCCGTCGGAGCTGGTGCCGGAGATTCCCAAGGCCCTGGACGCCATCGTCTTCAAGGCGCTGGCGCGCAAGCGGGACGAGCGCTTCTCCACGGCCGGTGAGCTGCAACTCGCGCTGGAGGAGTTCCTCCTCACGGAGAAGCTGCACGCGACGACGGCGCACCTGGCGGCCTTCATGCGGGACATGTACGCGGAGGAGCTGGAAGAGGACCGCTTCGCCACCGAGCCCACCATCATCAACTTCGACCCGCGTCAGGCGGCGAGGGCCCAGTCCCCCCGGCCTCCGGCTCGCGCCAGCGGTGGCTCCTCCCCCGCTACGTCGCCCGTGAACGCCGGTCAGCCGCGGCCCGCCGCCCCGGCCCGGCCGCCAGCCGCCGCGCCCGGAGCGAAGCCCGCCCCGGCGAAGCCCGCCCGGACGCAGACGACGGAGGCCGCCCCGGCGAAGCGGCCTCCACCGAAGGGCCCCGGCGGACAGGGCGACGGCGGCAAGTAGCCCGCGGACTAGAAGCTCTTTCCGTCCACCTTCATCACCGGCAGGCCGTCCAGCTCGATGCCGTCCAGGCAGCGGACGTTGATGGCGCGCATCTCCTTGCCATCCGGCATCGTGCCCTTGCCGAAGGAGCGGACCCCACACGTGTCACAGAACAGGTGGTGGATGCTCTTCTTGCCGAACTGGTAGTCGGTGATGTGCTCGGCCCCCTTCTGGAGGTTGAACTGCTCCGCGGGGGCGAAGCTCAGCAACATGCCCGTCTTGTGGCAGATGGAACAGTTACAGGACACCAGCGGCTGGCTCAGGTCCAGGCTCACGTCGTAACGGACCCGACCACAGTGGCAACCACCCTCGTAGCGCTTGGATTCGGACATGCGCGCATCCTGCCCCAACGCGCACGGGAAGCGCGGCACGAAACGATGACGCCTGGCGGCACGGCTTACAGGCTGGCCAGCGCCACGCGGTACAGCGCGCGGTAGCCCATGCGCGGCGCGGACTCGAAGCGCTCCGCGTTGAAGATGTCCTTCAGCAGCGCCTGCCCATCCGGCGACGTCTGGAGGCTCAGCAGCGTGGACTCCAGCGAGCTCACCAGCTGCGGCTGCAGCCCCATGGCCACCGGGACACCGTCGTTGGGGGCCTCGTCGGTGTACGCAATCAGCTCGAAGCGCCGTCCGGCGCCCGCGCCCAGCACGTCCTCCACGCCGGTGGCGAACGTCAGCCCCGTGGACGCCGGCGGGCAGAAGACGCTGGTGACGTCCGCCTTGCCGTCCAGCACCGACTCCAGCGCGCCCTGGTACGAGCCCGCGAAGTGCTGCGCGAAGAAGGCCCGCGTCGGCTCCAGGCCCTGCGTCTTGAGGTAGGCGGTGGGCAGCAGGTAGCCCGCCACCGAATCCCGGTCCACCCAGGAGGCGGTGGTGCCCTTCAGCCGCTCCACCGTCAGGCCCGCGCCCGCCCGGCACACCAGGGCGGAGCGGTAGGACGACATGCCCCGGCGCACGCCGCGCACCACCACCCGCACGCCCATGGCTTCCATGCGCGCGCAGACGAAGGGCGGGGCCCAGGCCGCGTCCGCGCGGCCGGAGAGCAAATCCTTGGCGAGCGTCTCGTAGCTGGACGCGACGCTCACCTCCACCAGCTTGCCCAGCGCGCGCTGGAGGAACGACGCCAGGCGGTCCGCGCGCTCTCGCGCCGTCTCGCTGCCCAGGGAGGGGGGCAGCCCGAACCGGAAGGAATGCCGGGGCGTCGAGGGGGCTTGCAGGGTCATACGAACCCCTAACTACCCCTCCCTGCCCAGTCGCGCCACTTCATCGTCAGCCAGGCCGAAGGTGGCCTGGAGCATATCCAGGATTCGCTGCTCGGGATGGCTCGGGGCGCCCCCCGCGTGGGCAATCTTGATGGCCAGCCGGAAGGCCTTCACCCGCTGGGCGTGCGTCGTCAGGCCGTGGGCCAGCACATGGAGTCGCTGGGGCAGGCCCTCGGCGGCCAGGGCCGTCACGGACTCACTGACGAAGCTCTGGGCGCGCTCGGGGCTGACGTTTTCGAAGAGGGGGTCCGCCGCGAAGCTCTCCACCAGCGCCCGGGCCTCGGCCTCCTGGAGCTTCCCGTCCGCGGCGCTCACCAGCACCATGACCTCCGCGAACAGCCGCTCCAGCGGCTCGCCCAGCGCCTCCGCCAGGCTGCCGCCGTTCTCGATGACGTCGATGATTTGCGCCACCTCGTCCTCGGAGATGCCCAGCGCGGCCTGGAACGTCTTGAGCAGGCCCAGCTCGTCCCGCGTGGCGCGCTGGTCCGCCAGGGCCACCGCCGCCGCCAGCCCGAAGGCCAGCATCCGGTTCTTGTGGTCCGGCAGCCGGCGCCGCAGCGACGCGAGCACGTCATCCAGGTTCTTCGCCTCCGACAGCCGCGCGGCGCTGGTCTCCACCAGGGCGTTGAGCTCGTCCGGGCGGGTGCCCTCGAACTCCGGGCGCTCCAGCACGCGGCTGAGGAGCGTCTGCATCTCCCGCTGCGAGACGCGCCCGTCGGCCATCGCGGCCAGCAGCATCGCCTCCACCAGTGCGCCGTTGCGGTCGTTCCGCGCCTTCACTGCCTGCTCTCGAGCCATGGGCTGGCGCTCCCTTGCGTGTCCTTCGGTTCGGTCGTCGTGGCCCCGTCCTCGCTGGCGTGCAGCGGGTCGGGGTTGAGCGTCTTGTCCAGCAGGTGACTCGGCCGCACGTTCGCCATGGCGTTGAGGACGCTCTGGCGGACGTTGGGAATCTCCTTGCCCAGCTCCTCCATCAGCCGCTGCATCCGCTTGCGCTGGAGGTTCTCCTGCGTGCCGCACAAGTCGCACGGGATGATGGGGAAGGCCATCAACTCCGCGAACTTCGCGATGTCCTTCTCCGGCGCGTAGCACAGCGGGCGGATGACCACGTTGCGCCCGTCGTCGCTGCGCAAGAGGGGCGGCATCGCCTTGATGGAGCCGGCGAAGAAGAGGTTGAGCAGCAGCGTGTGGATGAGGTCGTCGCGGTGGTGGCCCAGGGCAATCTTGGTGCACCCCAGCTCCACCGCCGCCGTGTAGAGGATGCCGCGCCGCATGCGCGAGCACACCGAGCACTGCGTCTTCCCCGGAGGCGTCTTCTCCAGGACGATGCTGTAGGTGTCCTCCTTCAGCAGCTTGTACGGGTAGCCCTCGCGCTGAAAGTACGCCTCCAGCTTGTCCGCCGGGAAGCCGGGGTGGCCCTGGTCCAGGTTCACCGCCAGCAACTCGAACTTCACGGGTGCGCGACGCTGGAGCTCCCGCAGGAGGTGCAGCATCGTGTAGGAGTCCTTGCCTCCGGACACGCCCACCATGATGCGGTCCCCGTCCTCAATGAGGCGGTGGTCCGCGATGGCTCGGCCCATGTGGCCAAGCAGACTCTTTTCCAGGCGCTGGACGTCGTTCATCGGCGCGGCCATCCTAGCGGCGGCCCGGGAAAAAACACCTCAATCCCAAGGCCCGGTCCGCT
This sequence comes from Myxococcus xanthus, assembly GCF_013116825.1. GTDB lineage: Bacteria > Myxococcota > Myxococcia > Myxococcales > Myxococcaceae > Myxococcus > Myxococcus xanthus_B. The sequence continues at coordinate 1,362 of NZ_JABFNS010000201.1, read as the reverse complement.
AGCCTGCCTCCCGCAATGCCGACCTACCCGCAAGGTGCCGTTGACGTAGTAGATGCCTCAGGAGAAGAGCGCGCGACCCGCACGCTGGAAGCCGCGCGTGAAATCGCAGTGGACCTGGAGGCGGACTCGATGCACGCCTTCCGCGCCCGGCTGTGCTTCCTCCAGCTCGCCACCGACGACCAGGTCTTCCTGTTGGACACGCTCCAGCCGGGCGTGGTGCCGGGCATGCTCGCCCCGCTGATGGCCGACCCGTCGCGCACCAAGTTCTTCCACGCCGCCCAGGGCGACCTCCAGTTCCTCGCCGAGGTGGGGGTCCGAGTGCAGGGCCTCTTCGACACCCACCGGGCGGCCACCCTGCTGGGGTGGCCCAAGGTGGGTCTGGCCGACCTCGCCCGGGAACGGCTGGGCGTGGAGCTGCCGAAGGAGCACCAGCAGTCGGACTTCTCCATCCGCCCCCTGCCCCCGGGCATGCGGGAGTACATCGCCAATGACGTGCGCTACCTGTGCGAGCTGGGCCGCCAGGTCCGCGACGCCTGCCGCGAGGCCGACATCCTGGAGGAGGTCCTCCTGGACTGCGTCCGCCTCTGTGACGAGGCCGCGGCGCGCCCCGACGTGGGCGCTGACTTCAAGCCCAAGCTGCCCCGCGCCGGGCTGAATCCCACGCAGATGACGCTGGCCCACGCCATTGCCCACGCCCTGCACCGCAAGCGGCTGGAGTGGGCGGAGAAGGACAACGTCCCCATGGGGCGCATGCTCTCCAACATGGCGCTGGGTGACATCGCGGTGAAGCTGCCCACCAACCCCAAGGAGCTGGCGCGCATGGCCGGCGTGCGGGGCTCCTTCATCCGCTCTCACGGAGAGGAGCTCCTGGCCGTGGTGCGCGAACTGCTGGAGAAGTCGCGCCGGGGTGAGCTGGCGCCGGAGCGCGAAGCCAAGGGCCCCAAGGACGCCAACAAGCGCAAGCGCGAGGAGGCCCTCAAGACCTTCCGCGTGGAGAAGGCCACCGAGCGCAAGGTGACGCCCAGCGTGGTGCTGACCAATCCGCTGATGGACGCGCTGGCCTCGCAGCCCCCGAAGGACGTGGAGGCGCTGACGCAGGTGCCCTACTTCGGGGAGAAGCGGGTGCGGCTGTACGGCCCCGCGCTCCTGGAGCTGCTGGCCGCCTACCCCGTCCTCAACGCCTGACGTGAAGGTGGGGCCGCGACCTGCTCGCGGCCCTGGCGCCAGTCATGGAGAATGTCCGCCCGCGCGCCCCTTCCCGCCGCGGATGGAGGTGCTCCCGGTGCGGTGCCGACACTTCATCTATCCGCTGCTCGTCCTGTGCCTCGGCGCCTGTGCGGGCTCGCGGCCCCTGCCCGCCCC
>NZ_JABFNS010000200.1 GCF_013116825.1 Myxococcus xanthus | reverse complement strand
TGACAGCGGTCCCCACGCCTCGCCCGACGACGAGCGTGACGCCGGGCCCTCGCCCGCTGGCTCCCCGCCCCTCCAGCCCCGGCACGGGTGCGCCTCCGGGAAGAGCCCCTGGTGGTGGGTTCGGCGGACGCCCTGGCGGCTTCCGGCCGTCCACGCCCCGGCCGCCCCCCACGCCCGAGCAGATTCAGGCGCTGGCGGTGCGTGAGCGCGTCCCCGCCCGCATCGCGAAGGGCGAGTTGGAAGGGAAGATGAAGTGCCGCATCTGGCGCAAGCTGCACGCCGAGGAGGCGAAGCGCTTCGACCAGGTGTACGAGCTGATGGGCCAGACGCCCAGCCTGTCCCTGGGTGACGCCTTCGGCGTGCTCCAGAGCGGCATGACGGTGGCCGAGTTCATGGCCCGCAAGGAGCGCACCCAGCGCAAGGCGGCCATCAAGCAGGCGCGCGGCGAGGTCGAAAACGCCGTGGTGGCGGACTTCCTGGCCCGGCTCATCAGCGACAAGGCAGAAGTCTCCGTGGTGCTGGCCGAGCGCTCCCTGCTGGATACGCTGCAGGCCGAGGAGCCCATCGCCTTCACGCTGGAGCGCACGGGCCGCCTGGAGAAGCTCCAGGTGGTGCTGCTGGCCCGGCGCACGGACTGGGAGCGGCTGCTGCCGGGTCTGGAGCGCGACGCCAAGCTGACGCAGAAGCCGTCCGCGGTGGCGCGTCAGCCGGACAAGCGCCCCCACTCGGACCCGCGCGCCTTCCTGGACCACATCGGGCAGACGGTGCGGATGGTGCTGCGCAACGGCATCACCCTCCAGCTTCCGCTGATTCGCGTAGGCCGGTTCGACCTGCTGCTGGGCGAGGAGGGCCACGAAGTCTTCGTCCCGCTCCACGCCCTGCTGCGTTTCGAGCCCGTCACCGCCACCTCCGAAGAGAGTGCCCCCGCGGACGAGGCCTGAGGCCCATCCCCGCGGGGCGTACGCTCCCACACCGCCGAGACATCCATGCGTCAGTTCATCTCCCGCATCATCAAGCCCTGGCTCGCCCTGGCCGCGACGGCCGCCATGGTGGGCATCACCCAGCAAGGCTGCACGAAGGACGCCGACACGGCGAAGGCGCCCGCGGTCCCTGAGAAGCGGGAGAACGGCGTACGCATCGTCGAGCTCTCCGTCACCGAGAAGGGCTACGAGCCCAGCCCGGTGAGCCTCAAGAAGGGCGAGCCCGTGAAGCTGGTGGTGACGCGCAAGACGGACCACACCTGCGCCACCGAGGTCGTCATGGACGGCTACGACATCAACACGCCGTTGCCGCTCAACCAGCCGGTGGAGATTGCCTTCACGCCGAAGGAGTCCGGCAAGCTGGTGTACGGCTGCGCCATGAACAAGATGATTTCCGGCGTTTTCATGGTCGACTGACGGACGCTGGCCGATTTCTAGGCAGCGCCGCCGGGAGGAGTAGTCTCCGCGGCCTGAATGGGCGGCGCGGCGGAGCTCTTCACCCGGCATGTGTTCCTCGACCTCGAAACCACGGGGTTGGATCCGCGCGTGGACGAGGTCATCGAGCTGGGCTGCATCTTCTTCGAGAACGGGCGCGAGGTGGAACGCTTCGCGCGCCTGTACTCGGCGTCGCGGCCCCTCCCCCTCACCATCCGGCGGCTGACGGGCTTGACCGACGCGGACCTCGAAGGGCATCCGCGCTTCGGCACCGACATCGCCGAGCTTCGCGAGAAGCTCTCCGGCTGGACGGTGGTGGCGCACAACGCGCCCTTTGAAAAAGGCTTCCTGCCGGACCTGCTGGGGCCCATCCGCGCCCCGGTGCTCGACTCGTGCGAGCTGATGCACTACCTGCACCCAGAGCTGCCCAGCCACTCGCTGGAGTCGCTGCTGCGCTGGGGCGGGCTGGCACTGCGCCAGCCGCACCGCGCGGTGTCGGACTGCGAGGCGGTGTACTCGGTGCTGGTGCACGCCATGGAGCGCTGCGTCCGCGAGGGCCGTGGCGATGACGTGGTGGACCTGCTCGCCGCGTTGGACCCGCGCAAGGGCGCGGAGCTGCGCCTGGCGATGGAGGGCGTGGGCCTGAAGGACGGCGCGAGCGGCGCGTTCGACTATGAGGAATGGCCGCTGGTGGACCTGCTGTCGCGTCTGGCCGCCGCGTGCCGTGAGGAGGCTGCGCCGCTGTCGCTGGAGGCCCAGGGCTTCCTTCGTGGGAAGCCGGAGCGGCGGCGCGCGGGAGGCGCCACGGCGCTGCCCGAGCCAGAGGCGGAGGCCCCCGTGCTCCCCGTGCGTCCGGACGAAGTCTCAGCGCTGCTGGGCGTTGGCGGCGCGCTGGAGCAGGCCGGTGAAGGATTCATGAGCCGGGCCGCGCAGCTCGACGTGGCGCAGGCGGTGGCGCGGGCGCTGTCGGACGGCGGGCAACTCGCGGTGGAAGCCGGCACGGGCACGGGCAAGTCGCTGGCGTACCTGGCTCCCGCCGCCCTCTTCGCGGCGCGAAACGGACGCAAGGTCGGCGTGGCGCCGCACACCAAGACGCTCCAGGACCAGCTCCTGGAGAAGGACCTGCCTCGGCTTCACCGCGCCACGAAGGGCGCCTTCGGCTACGCCCTGCTGAAGGGCCAGACGAACTACCTGTGCCGCCGCCGCGCGCTGGAAGCCACTCGGGTGGAGCCCGGCATGGGGCACTCCGCGCGCGCCCCCCGGGCGTATCTGCGTGCGTACCTGCGTCGCAGCGGTGAGGGCGACCTGGACCGGCTGAGCCACTGGTTCCGCGAGCGCTTCCCGGTGCTGATGGCGCTGGTGCCCGCCGTACGCTCCGAGGCGTCGACGACGCTGGGCGAGAAGTGCCCGCACTTCCACCGCTGCTTCTATCACTCGGCCGTGGCGCAGGCCCGTGAGGCGGACGTGCTGGTCATCAACCAGTCGCTCGCCTTCGCGTGGCCCGCGCGCTACCCGAAGCTGGACCACCTGGTCCTCGACGAGGCGCACGAGGTGGAGGATGTCGCCACCACCGCGCTGACGCTGGAGCTGTCGGACCTGGCCTTCCTCCGCCTCACCGAGCGGCTGCATGGCAGGGACGGACGGCGCGGCCTGTTCGCCGAGCTGCGCAAGGCGCTGAGCGCTTCGCGCCGAACGGAGACACGGTCGCTGATGGGCGAGGTGGAGGATGGCCTTCGCCGGTTGCTTGACGACGCGCGCGACCTCGGGGCGCGCGTGACGGAGCTGTGCGAGCCCACCGCCACAGCCGTGGGCGAGGACCCGGATGAAGGTGCGTACTCTCCGGAGCTGCGCATCACCGCGACCGTGCGCACGCTGCCCGCCTGGGAGCCGGTGCGCGAAGGACTGGAAGGCGTACGCGGCGCGCTCCAGGCGCTGCATGTCCTGCTGTCCGTGCGCGTGCTGGCCGCCCTCCCTGAGCTGGCGGCTCGACAACCCGCGCTGGAGCGGGAGCTGTCGGGTGCCACCACTGAGCTTGGCGAACTGGCGGTGCTCGCGGGAGAGCTGTCCGGAGAAGCCGCGCCAGGACGGTGCTACGCGGCCACCGCGGAACCGAAGCGGCAGCGGTGGAGCTTGAGCGCCCAGCCGGTGGATGTCTCCGCCTACGTGTCGAAGGACTTCGCGGAGAGCAAGCGCACGCTGGTGCTCGCGTCCGCCACGCTGGGCACTGGCGACGGCTTCCCCTTCGTCCTCCGGCGCTTGGGGCTAGATGGGCGCGGAGGCCGACCTGCGCCCCGACTGGTCCGCGCGGCCACGCCCTTCAAGCTGCATGAGCAGGCGCTGGTCGTGCTCGTCACCGATGCGCCGCGTGCGCACGAAGAAGCCTTCGTGGAGTGGGCCTCGCTCCGGATTTCGGGCCTGGCACAGACGATGGGAGGCCGGGTGCTGGGGCTGTTCGCGTCGACGCGCCGCATGGAGCGCGTGGGCACGAGCGTCCGCGGACGGCTGGACCCACTGGGCATCGAGGTGCTGCGGCAGTCACGCGGGCACAGCCGCTCGCTGGCGGCACGGCAGGAGAAGGACACGGGCACCGTGCTGCTGGGGACCAAGAGCTTCTGGCAGGGCGTGGACATCCCCGGTCGCGGCGTCGGCTGCGTGTTCATCGACAAGCTGCCCCTGGAGCCCGCCATGCGTCCGCTGGTGGCCGCGCGCGAGGAGCCCCTCTCTCGCAGCGGCGGCGAATACATGGGCTTCCTCCACTACCGGCTTCCCCGCGCCCTGCTGCAACTGCGCCAGGGCGTGGGCCGGCTCATCCGGGCGACGACGGACCGGGGCGTGGTCATCATCTCGGACCCGGGGCACCCCAGCTACCGTGGCCACCTGATGAACGCATTGGAGGGCTATCGCGTCGAGGCGCTTCCGTGGGCCCAGGCGCGCCTGCGCATCCACGCGATGCTGAAGGAGACGGGACTCACCGTGGAGTCAGGACCCGCGCGGTCCTGGGGGTGAGCCCCGGAAGGGCTCAGTCTTCGAGCCGGGTGCGGTAGCGCGCATCCAGGGCGCGCAGCTCGTGGAGGAGCTCGGGGGAAGCGCCCGTGCGCTCCGCGGCCAGGAGGACGTTCGCCAAGGTCCTCGCGTCCTCCTCGTTCTGCTCGCGGAGGCGCTGCACCATCTTCCGCGTGGCATCGAAGAGGTCCTGGAGGTCGTCGCCATCCCGGAGCCCGTGCTGGGGTGGACGCAGCCGGCCGTCGTGGACCTCCTGCACCATGCGGCGGATGCGGAAGAGCGGCCCCGCCACCTTGTGCGTCACCACGATGGTCCCCAATCCCACCACCGCGATGAAGGCCACCAGGAAGCCCCCCAGCGCCCACCACGTGAGCTTCTGCTGCCGCTCCAGCTCAGCGCGTTGGGCAACGATGGCGGCGCGCTCGGCCTCGTAGGCCGCGTCGATGGCCCCTGCCTTCTCGCGGAAGCTCGCCTCGAACGTGGGGTCGTCCATCCGAGTCAGCAGCTCGTTGGAGAGCGTGGCGCCGGACAGCTCGCGGCTGACCTCCGCCGCGCGGGAGCGGGCCTCCACCGCCGTCGCCGTCTCGCGCATCAGCGCCTGCGCGCCTCTCACGAGGAACACGCCCAGCAGCGCCGACAGCACGAGCGTCACCGAGACGATGTACGCCGTCAGCTTGAGCTGGAAGCCCGTTTCGAGAAGGAAGTTGCGCCAGCGCCGCTTGGCTGGCGTCAGGGGCGCCGTGGTCGTCGTCATGTCTCGCTGCTCCACTCGAAGGTCTCCGCCGCTTCCTCCACCGCGCGAGGTACCAGCGCCTTGAGGAGATCGCCAGGCTGAGCGCCCGCGGCATTCACTTCCACCTGCCCCATCAGCGACAGGTCCGGGTAGGTGAGGCACACCAGCGCCACCCGCAGTCCGCCGCCGTCCGTCGCATGAAGCTCCGGGGTGATGCGGTAGCCCCGCACCCGAAGCTTCTTCAGCGTGCCCTTCGCCGCCGCCTTCGTCTCCTTCGCGGGCGCGAGCTGGGCCCCGCTCCGCATCAGCCGCGAGCGCAGCCGCGCCTCCGTCGCCTTCACCAGGTCGGCGGGGAGCTTGCCCGTGCGGTCCTTGACCGCCTCGAGATGCACGTAGAAGCGCGGCGGGCGGGACTGGTACTCCTTCAGGGCCCCCACGGCCTCGCGCACCGCCGCCTGGACCGACGCGTCCGCGTCCGCCTTGTGGGCCTGGAGGCAGTCGAGTCCGCCGGGCTCCAGCAGCTTCGCCAGCCCCTTCGCCGCGGCCGCGCGCACCAGCTCGCTCTCGTCCTTCAATCCGTTGCACAGCAGCGGCACGGCCTCCGGGTCCTCCGTGGCGCCGAGCACCAGCGCCGCCTGCGAGCGCGAGCGCGGGTCCTTGCTCTTCTGGAGCTGCTTGCCCAGGAAGGCAATACGGGAGTCACCCTGAGCCAGGGCCGCGCAAGGCGCGAGGAGCAACAGGACGAGGGCGGAGGAAAGCAGCTGCATACGCAGGGAAGGAGTCCGGAGAGTCTAACGCCGTCTGACGATTGGCGAACAGTTGCATGGCCTTGCACATGGAAGACAGTGGGTCATGGCCACTCCCGCCCTGGGGGCTGGCCCGCTTCTGCCGGTCCGGGTGTCTGTTCAGACCTGGGGATGCCTGGGAAGGGCACGGCGCGGGGCGCGAACCCGGGCGGCATGTCCACGGCACAGCGGCTCGGGCTCGGCCCCTGAGGTCCCCCACAACCGGTGCCTCCCGCCCCCTCCACGGCAGCAGGACCGGCAGGAATCGAGCCATCCGCTCGGGGATGTGGCCTTCATGGGGTAATGTGCGCGTCTCCAGGAGGGCTCACCAGGTGTCTTTCACGTCCCGGTTGGAAGGTCTGCTCCAGAACGTGGGGTTGGGCGGTATCGTGGGTGAGGTGCGCGCGCGCCTCGGACTCAAGGAGTCCCGAGACGCAGCCGCGCCCCGGGCCTCGGACTTCCCGTCACCTCCTCCCCGTGGCGCCACACAGCAGACCGTGGTCGAGCGCACACCTCGTCCCAGGCCAGTCGTCTCCCAGCCGTCCGACGCGCCGCCGCCGGAGCCGACCGTGGCAGAGCGCACCCCACCACGTGGTGCGGTAACCACCGACGCTGTCGCACCTTCGGCTGCCCAGGCCGCTACGCCAGAGCCTTCCCGAAAGGTGACGGCGAAGGCGCCGCGCACGAGGGCGAAAAAGAAGAAGCCCGCAGCACGGCAGGCCCAGAGCAGCACGGAAGCCAAGTCGGAGAAGCGGACGGCCCGCCCGACTGCGAAGGTCAAGAAGCGAGCGCGCCCCGCGAAGAAAGCCGCTTCGCCCGCGACCGGGAATGGCGGCACGGCTGTGGACCAGTTGCTGTCCGCGCTGCGCAGCCATCCGCGACAACAGGATTTCATCTCGGCAGGCAAGCAGAAGGACCAGCTCGTGCGGTCGCTCATCCCCCTCTATCTCGCACGCTCGCTCGACGCGGAGCTGGAGGTGACGTCTGGAACGACGTCGCGCTTCTGGGGGGAGCTGGGTGTCACCTACGCCGCGCCGAACGCGGCCAAGGCGCTCCGCCTGCACGGGGGTTACGCGCAGGACACCCAGAAGGGCAAAGCCATCACGGCGCGGGGCGTCCAGTACGTGGAAGAAATGCTGAGTCGTTTCGGGGACGCAGCTTCGGATACCTGAACGGCGAGCAGCCGCGATGGGCCATAGGGCGCGAGGCGCTCCGTCCTCGCCTCACCCCATCGCGAGCAGACGCTTCGTTGAGGCTACCACCACTCGGCTTGAACGGTCCCTGGCGTATCGGCAATCGCCCTTGCGCCAGAGTGAACGCCATACTGGACCCAAGCCTGATGCACCGCACCTTCCAGGCGTGAGTGCCATGTATCGCCCAAGCAGTTGCCGGAGCAGCCCCAGACAAACAGCAGGAAGGCTCCGTCCACTCCGGCAATCTCAAACGACACCGCCTGCCCGAGTTCCCCATGCAGCGCCGACTCATGTGTCGCCGAATCAGGCAATGAGGTCACACGCGAGCACGGAATCTGGGCAACACGCTTTGGTCCCATCGAAGTCGCCTTGCCCTCCGAAAACACCCTGTCTCACTCCCGTGGCAGTCCCTGTACTCGACGGACTACACGCTACGCGCGCCAGCCCTCTGGGCAGTCACGGAACCTGGATCCCTCTCCCGTGGATATCGTCACGCAGTGAACGAAGGCAGGTCACGCGAATCGAAACACCGAGCCTCCAATACGCCAATGTCTCACGGCAAGAGGGCTGGGCAAAGCCGAGCGCCAACCGACGCCCGTGAAGGCGGTACGGCTTCACCTGCCGCCCAAGCGCATGCCGGTCAGGTCGCCCGCCTGGCGAGAATCCTTGGAGCCAAAACAGCGAGGGCGATGCAGGCGCCCACGTCTCACACCTGATGTGCCGCCGGTATCGCTCTGACTCCCACAGCCCGCGTCCCGCTGGCCCCCGCCCGGGCCACCAACCGGGTCAGTCCGGGGTTCCCGGGGTCGTCCGGCCCCTCATGCAACCTCCAAGAACTCCTGCGAAGCCGCCTCTTGTGGCATATACCCACACCATGCCTTCCGCCCTGACCGCCTCCGAGATCCGCGAGGCGTTCCTCAAATTCTTCGAGGAGCGCGGCCACCGCCGTGTGGCGTCCTCCTCCCTGGTGCCCGCCAACGACCCGACGCTGATGTTCACCAACGCGGGCATGGTGCAGTTCAAGGACGTCTTCACCGGCCGTGAGACGCGCGACTACCGCCGCGCCACCACGTCGCAGAAGTGCGTGCGCGCCGGCGGCAAGCACAACGACCTCGACAACGTCGGCTTCACCGCCCGGCACCACACGTTCTTCGAGATGCTCGGGAACTTCTCCTTCGGCGACTACTTCAAGGCCGACGCCATCGCGTACGGCTGGGAGTTCGTCACCCGGACGCTCGGCCTGTCCACCGACCGGCTCGCCGTCACCGTGTTCAACGGCGAGGGCGGCACCCCCTGGGACGAAGAGGCCTACGAGCTGTGGAAGAAGCAGGGCGTCCCCGCCCAGCGCCTCTACAAGCTCGGCCTCAAAGACAACTTCTGGGCCATGGGCGACACCGGCCCCTGCGGCCCCTGCTCCGAAATCCACTACCACCAGGGCGACGATATCCCCTGTGTCGAGGAGGCCGAGGGCAAGAAGTGTCAGGGCGTCGCCTGTGACTGCGACCGCTGGCTCGAAATCTGGAACCTCGTGTTCATGCAGTTCGAGCGCAAGGAGAAGGACGGGCCCCTCATCCCTCTGCCGAAGCCGTCCATCGACACCGGCGCGGGCCTGGAGCGCATCGCCTCCGTCGTCCAGGGCAAGCGGTCCAACTATGAGACGGACCTCTTCCAGAACATCCTCGCCACCGTCAGCGAGCTGTGCGGCAAGCCCTACTCGCAGGAGTCCGGCGCGTCCCAGCGCGTGGTCGCGGACCACAGCCGCGCGGCGGCGTTCCTCATCTCGGACGGCGTCCAGCCCTCCAACGAGGGCCGCGGCTACGTCCTGCGCCGCATCATGCGCCGCGCCATCCGGCACGGCACCCAGCAGCTGGGCCTGGAGGACGTCTTCTTCTTCAAGGTCGTCGACCGCGTCATCGAGCTGATGGGCGACGCCTACCCCGAGCTCCGGGAGAGCCGCACCTTCGTCCTGGAGGTCTGCCGGCACGAGGAGACGAGCTTCCGCCAGACGCTCAGCCGCGGCCTCAAGCTCATCGAGGAGGAGCTGTCCGAGCTGCAGAAGGCCGGTGGCAAGCAGCTCTCCGGCGACGTCGTCTTCCTGCTCCACGGCACCTACGGCTTCCCGTGGGACCTCACGCAGATCATCGCCCGGGAGCGCGGCCTCGACGTGGACCTGGTCCGCTTCGAGGAGCGCCTCAAGGAAGAGGCGGACAAGAACAAGTTCGCGGGCTCTGGCGACAAGGCCACGGGCGAGGTCTACCTGAAGCTGGCGGAGCGGCTCGGGACGACGGAGTTCCTCGGCTATGAGGGCGAGGGACACGAAGGCGAAGGCAGCATCCGGGCCATCGTCAAGGACGGCGCCGAAGTCACTCAGGCCACGCAAGGCGACACGGTGGAGCTGGTCCTGGACCGCACGCCCTTCTACGGCGAGTCCGGTGGCCAGATGGGCGACACCGGCCGCATCGTCGGCCACGGCGGCAAGGCGGTGGCCAAGGTCACCGATGCGCAGCGCCCCGTGCCGGGCCTCGTGGTCCACTCGGTGGAAGTCTCCGAGGGCACCTTCAAGGTCGGCGACATGGTCCAGGCCGGCGTGGACTCGGAGCGCCGCAAGTCCATCCGTGCGAACCACTCCGCGACGCACCTGCTCCACAAGGCGCTCAAGCTCGTGCTCGGTGAGCACGTGAAGCAGGCGGGTTCTGTCGTCGCGCCGGACTACCTGCGCTTCGACTTCGCGCACTTCTCGCCCGCCACGTCCGCGCAGCTCGAGCAGGTCGAGGACCTGGTCAACGGCTGGATTCGCGACAACACGGGGGCCGAGACGCGCATCATGAGCCTGGAGGACGCGAAGAAGTCCGGCGCCGTCGCCATGTTCGGCGAGAAGTACGGCGAGACGGTTCGCGTCGTCACCGTGCACCCCGAGTCCACCGAGCTGTGCGGCGGCACCCACGTGCGCCGCAGCGGTGACATCGGCCTGTTCAAGATTGCCAGCGAGAGCGGCGTAGCGTCCGGCGTGCGCCGCATCGTCGCGCTGACGGGCATCGGCGCGCTCCAGCACGTCCGCGAGCAGGAACACGAGCTGCGCAAGGTGGCCGAGCTGCTCAAGTCGAACCCGAAGGAAGTCTCCAAGCGCGTCGAGGCGACCCAGAAGCGCGTGAAGGAGCTGGAGCGCAAGGTCGAGGAAGTGGCCGTCAAGGCGCAGACTGCCAGCAGCAAGGACCTGCTGGAGCAGGCTCGCGATGTGAATGGCATGAAGGTCCTGGCCACCCAGGTGGACGCAGCGGATGACAACGTCCTGCGCGGCATGGCGGACCAGCTCCGTGACCGCATCCGCTCGGGCGTGGTCGCCATCGGCGGCGAGAAGGACGGCCGGGCCATCATCCTGGTCGCGGCCACCAAGGACGTCGTGGCCAAGGGCATCAACGCCGGCGCGCTGGTGCGCGAGATGGCCAAGGAAGTCGGCGGCAAGGGCGGCGGCAAGGCCGAGATGGCCCAGGCTGGCGGCCCTGATGCCTCGAAGCTCCCCGCGGCGCTGGAGAAGCTGTACGAGCTGGTGAAGGGCGTGGGCACCGCGTGATGAACCACCGGGCCTCCGCTTCCGTTGCGCTCCTGGCGGCCACCCTCGTCCTGGGTGGCTGCAAGGAGGAGTCCGTGCCTGACTACGCGGGTACGAGTGACGACCGGACGCTTCAGAAGCTCCGCCAGGAAGTGGACCGGGTGAACCAGGGCGGCCGTCCCTCCCAGAGCCCCGAGGCCACGCGCGGAGACCCGAACGCGAACCTCGCGGGCCTGGCCGCGGGTATCAACGTCCCCACCGAGCGCACATGGGAGCTTCCCTCCCCCAACGATGCCGTGCGGCTGGAGACCCTGTCCGTGAAGCTCACCGGCCTGGACGCGTCGCACTCGGTGAAGGGCTCGGGGAAGGTGAGCCTGACCTCCGAGGACCTGTTCTTCCGCGTGCAGCTCATGACGCAGAACGTGGGCGGCGCGCCGCTCACCCTGGACCTGGACGAGGCGAAGCTCTTCGGGGCTGAAGGCCAGTCGTACACCGTGGCCCGGGATGCCCAGGTCGTCGGGGGCACCCGCCCCCTTCGGCGCACCTGGGCTCCGGATGAGCGCACCGACGTGGTCCTCCTGTTCGAGCTTCCTCCGGAGGCCCTTCGGGACGACGGGCTACACCTGTTGCTTCAGGGCTCCGGGGGGGATGTGCGGATTCCCTTGAAATGAGCGGGACAGCGTCCAAGCCCCTCCCGCTTCGCATCCGCCTCCCGTACACGACGGAGGAGGAGTTTATCGACAAGTACGGCTCGAACGTGGCGCGCGGTGGCGTGTTCGTTGCCACGCGCGCCATGAAGCCCGAAGGCACCGGGCTGGCGTTCGAGTTCGTCCTTGCAGATGGGACACGCCTGCTTCGCGGCGAAGGCGTCGTCGTGAAGACCCAGGTGGACGCGGTTAGCGGGCGTACCGGCATGACGGTGCGCTTCGTGAAGCTGGACGCAGCGAGCAAGGCGCTCATCGACCGGGTGGTGTCGAAACGTACCGGAAGCGTGGAGCCACAAGC
>NZ_JABFNS010000001.1 GCF_013116825.1 Myxococcus xanthus | reverse complement strand
GCCCGGCTTTCCCCCCTGGCACCCTGCTTGCCTCTGAAGTCAGGACGCGAAGTAACGCGTCCAAAGACAGACGCCGGAGGCGGACCCAGGTATGAGCGGACTTGGACAGGGCAGATGGTGGGCGGGCGTGCTCGGGCTGACGTTGCTGCTGAGCTGCCATGGCGGCGAGCAGCTCCAGGCGCCGCCGTCCACAGACGATGGGATTGACGAAGGGAACGAACCACCCCCCACCGAGCCACCCGGAGAGCCACCACCGGGCGAAGGTGAGGAGCCGCCGCCCGTGGGTGGAGAGGTTCCGGACTCGGGGACGCCCGTGGACCCACCCCCGGTGGAGCCCGACGCGGGCACGAACGGTCCCATGGACGGCGGCGACCCCATTCCTCCCGACAGCGCGAACTGGCGCTTCTGGGGTACCGCCGAGGGCGGCCCTCGCGAGGTCCTGGGTGTCACCCAGGACGAGGGAGGCAACATCTGGGTCGCGGGCGGCGAGGACGGCCTGTGCCTCCTGCGTCCGGGCGCCACCGCCCTGCGTTGCTACACCCTGGCGGACGGCCTGAAGCCGTGGGCGCCGTGGAAGGGCAAGGACCCGGCGCCCGAAGCGCGCTACCTCAAGGTCCTCTCGGTGACGGGTGGCCCCGCGGGCACCGTCTTCGTCGGCTATGAGGGCCGGCCCAACTGCGAGAGCGAGTTCTACAAGGCCCCCGGCGTGTTCGAGGACCCCGCCATCTTCAAGAGCGGTGACGCGGACCGCGTGGAGCTCCAGGCGGACGGAACGCTCCGCGTGGTGCACTACGACCTCCACTCTCCCGCGCACTCCGTGCCCGGCTATGGCCACCGCGAGAAGCTCTGCTCGGTGAACCGCATCGTCTGGGACAAGGCACGAAACAGCCTGTGGTTCGCGGCCAACCACGGCCTGGCGTGGGGCGAGCCCGACTACCAGGGCGGCGAGGCGTGCTCCAACGCCGAGGTCGTCGCCGCCAACGCGTGGGTCTACATGGGGGCCGAGAACCGCCAGCGCTGCAAGTTCGGCGTCATGGAGCACGTCCATCCCGCCATCGCGATGGGCGACGGCACCAGCGAGGCCAGCCGGCTCGCCGGAGACGTCTGGGGCGTGGCCGTGCGGCCCGACGGCGACGTCTGGCTGGGCACGCACATCCGGACCACGCGGTTCAAAATCATGACCAACGCCGTGGGCCACGTAGGCACCGGCGCGCCATGGAACTTCGAGGCGGCGCGCAAGCAGAGCGAGGAGAAGAAGCACGCCGCCAACCGCATCGACCTGTGGCCTGACGCCGTGGCCGAACCCCAGTTCCCCACCCACGCGCAGCGCAAGGACGACCTGGTGAGCGACCTGGCGCTGATGCCCGATGGCACCGTCTGGGTGTCCAGCTTCGAGTGGGGCCTGGCGAAGCTGAGCGACGCCGGGCTGGTGACGGGATACCTCTTGGAGGGCGACGGCGACCGCAACATCTCCTCGCTGGAGCTGGACCCGCGCGACGGCAGCCTCTGGATTGGCCACCTCTGGGGCAAGGGCCTGACGCGCATGCACCGCGAGGGGACGTTCGTCAGCCACAACCCGGCGCTCGGAGGGCTGTCCGCCCTGCCCGTCTGGGACATCCAGGTGGTGGGCAGCGGTGACGCGCGCAAGGTGCTGGTGGCCTTCAAGGCCCAGCGGGACGCGGCGGGCGCCATCGCCCGCCCCGGCGCCATCGGCATCTACAGCGGGAAGTAGGCAGACCGCCTGGCTGCCTCCCGGCCCACCAGGGGGCCCGGGAGGCACTTCCTTCGGCCAGGGCTGCCCCCGGCGGAGGGAAGCGTCAACTTGAGGGCACTCCGCGCCCGCGGGGGCATCTCCGCCCCGGCGGGGCGCTCAACGCATCGACGAACAGAGGAGCCACCATGTCGCTACTGGACAACATCCTGGGGAATCGTCGCAGCTCGGGCTTCGGTGGATGGAGCCGTGGCCGGAGCAGGTATGGACGCCGGGGCCACGGCGGTCATGGCCGCGGCCGGGCGGCCTCGAGCGGCGTGTTCGGCAGCTCGCTGGGCCGCATCGCCCTGGGCGGGCTGGCCGCGCTCGGCCTCCGGAAGGTGCTCGGAAACCGGCGCCCCTACGGCTACTAGCCGCGCCGCCGGGCAGGAAGCCCGCCTGCCCGGCCCCTCGACTGGAGTAGGGTTCCTCCCCGCTGGCATCCACCATAGGGAGGGCACACCCCATGCCGAAGGCGAAGTACGTCCTGGCCCTGGACCAGGGCACCACTGGAACGCACGTCTCCATCCTCGACACGAAGCTGCAGGTGGTCGGCCGCTCCTACAAGGAGTTCACCCAGCACTTCCCCAAGCCGTCCTGGGTGGAGCACGACCTGGATGAAATCTGGGCCAGCAGTGAATGGTGTATCGCCCGGGCGCTGAAGGACGCGGGCCTGCGCGGCAAGGACATCGCCGCCATCGGCATCACCAACCAGCGCGAGACGACGGGCCTGTGGATGCGCGGCAGCGGACAGCCGCTGTCCCACGCCATCGTCTGGCAGGACCGCCGCACCGCCGAGCAGTGCCGCCGGCTCAAGGAGCAGGGCGTGGAGCCGCGCGTGCGCGAGGTGACGGGGCTGGTGGTGGACCCGTACTTCTCCGGCACCAAGCTCACGTGGATGTTCAACCACCTGAAGGGCGCGCGCGCGAAGGCGGAGAAGGGCGACGTGTGCTTCGGCACCATCGACACCTGGCTCGTCTACAAGCTCACCGGCGGCGCGGCGCACGTCACCGACGTGTCCAACGCCAGCCGCACGCTGCTCATGGATTTGACGACGCTCCAGTGGAGCGACGAGATGCGTTCGCTGCTATCCGTCCCGGCCGCGTGCCTGCCGCAGATTCGCGGCTCCGCGGAGGTGTACGGCACCACGCGTGGCATGCGCAGCCTGCCGGACGGCATCCCCGTGGCGGGCATGGCGGGAGACCAGCAGTCCGCGCTCTTCGGCCAGGCGTGCTTCGATCCCGGCGAATCCAAGTGCACCTATGGCACCGGCGCCTTCCTGCTGATGAACACCGGCTCGGAGCCGGTGCGCTCGTCGACGGGCCTGCTCACCACCGTGGCGTGGCGGCTGGGCGGCACCGGCACCACCACGTACGCGCTGGAGGGCAGCAGCTTCATCGCCGGCGCGGCGGTGCAGTGGATGCGCGACGGGCTCAAGGTCATCAAGCGCGCGCCAGACATCGAGGCGCTGGCCGCCAGCGTGAAGGACTCCGGGGACGTCGTCTTCGTGCCCGCGCTGGCCGGCCTGGGCGCGCCACACTGGCGGCCCGAGGCGCGCGGCCTCTTCGCCGGCATCGACCGCTCCACCACCGTGGCCCACATGGCGCGCGCGGTGCTGGAGGGCATCGCGCTGCAGATTCATGACCTGGCGGAGGCCATGCGCCGCGACAGCGGGCGGGACATCCCCGTGTTCAAGGTGGACGGCGGCGCGGCGGCCAACAACCTCCTCATGCAGTTCCAGGCGGACGTGCTGGGCGTGCCGCTGGTGCGCCCGCGAAACCTGGAGACGACGAGCCTGGGCGCGGCCTTCCTCGGCGGCCTGGGCGCGGGCATCTGGGACAGCCCCGAGGCCATCCGCCGCGCGTGGAAGGCGGAGAAGACGTTCAAGCCGAAGATGAAGTCGGATGCCCGCGAGCGGCACTTGGCGAAGTGGAAGCGGGCCGTGGAGCGCGCGTGAGACAGGCCCCCCACGTCCTTCGGTTGCTGACGGCGCTGCTGGCGGTGGGCACCGGGGTGGGGTGCCCCATGGGCCCTTGCGAGGAGCACGCGCCCTCCCCTCTCTTCGACGGCGCCATGGTCGGCGTGGGCCAGCCGCAGGCGCTCACCGTCCACGGCGTCTTCAGCAGGTGTGGCGCCTCGCAGGACGAGCGGGCGCAGTCCGTCTCCGTGGAGGTGAGGGACCCTCAGAACCGCGTGCTCCCCGCCACCGCGAAGCTGGCGGGGCATGGGGCGTCCGCCGTCGTGCGGTTCACGCCGGAGCAGACGGGGCGCCATCACCTCGTCGTCTCCTTCTCTCCGGTGGGCAGCGTCCGCCAGTCCTCCCTCTACGTGGTGGAGGACCACAGCGCCCAGGCGCCCCTGGCGGATTTGTCCACCGTGGTGGAGTGCCCCAGCGTGGACCGGACGTCGTCGGGAACGTGGCTGTGCGGCAGCCAGGCGCTGCGCACGCCGGACCAGGAGCCCCAGCCCCTGGGTGACTACTTCGCCCCCGCCGTCGTGGCCGGCGACGTGGTGTGGGTGACGGAGGCCGGCCGGGTGCGCCGCTATGTCGACATGGGAAGCGGGCCCCTCGCGACCTCCGCCGATGCGCCCTTCCCCGCCACGGGCGCGCCCGCCGATGCGCCGCCCCATGCGCGGCTCGCCACCGCGACGGAGTTGCTGCTGCTGGATGAAACGCATCTGCACCGCTACGCCTTCTCGGAGGAGGAGGGGCTGCGCGCCATGGGCTCCACCCCCGTTCGCCCCTCGCGGCTGGCCACGTTCAGCGATGACCTCCCCTCGCTGCTGATGCGCGCGGGCGAGCGGCTTCTGGTGGTCCGCATCGCCGAGGCGCCAGCGCCCGCCACCCTGGCCATCCAGGCCTGCCCCTACCAGCTCGACGCCGCGGGCGCGCCGCGGCCCGTCCCCGACGAGCCCTGCCACAGCGTCCCCGGTCTGCCCGTGGGCCACGAAGAGGGGGTGTTGTGGGCGCGCGCCGCCTCCGGCACGCAGAACCTGGAGCTGCTCCGGTACTCGGCGGCGAGCGGCCGCCTGCGCCTGGACGGCGTCCTGGAGATGACCTCCTCCTTCCAGTTGCAGGGCGCCGAGCGTCTGCGGACGACGGGCTTCGGACTCCCCGTGGTGTCGCCGGCCGTCGGTGTCTCGAGGCCCTACGCCGTGCCCCGCTGGCGCGCGGAGACGGGCACCGTCGTCCTGGAGCTGCTGCCGTCTCCGGAAAGGCGCAAGCCTCCCTTCGTCGGTGGGCGCTACTTCCACCTGGAGCACTGGAACATTCTGTACGGCGTGAAAGTGTACGCGCGGCCGTCCACCCCATGACGATGGACGGCGGGTGTCTTCCCTCAAGCCTGGGAGCGGGTAGAAAGGCGGCCATGGCTTCCAGACCCACGCTGCTCGCACCCGAGGCGCTCCAGTCCTTCCTCTCGCAGCACACCGAGTGGAAGCACGAGGGCGGGATGATTCGCCGCACCTTCGAGACCCCCACCTTCCTCGCCGGCATCGCCTTCGTGGAGCAGGTGGCGCAGGCGGCGGAGAAGGCGGACCACCACCCGGACATCGACATCCGCTGGCGCAAGGTGACGCTGGCGCTCGTCACCCACGACGCCGGGGGCCTCACCGCCCGCGACACCGCGCTGGCCGCCGAGGCGGACCGCCTCTTCACGGAGGCCACGCGCGCTCGGTGAGTCCCTCCAGGTCGGTGGCGCGTCCGGCAGGACGCGGTGGCGGGGGGATGAAAGCGTTCGGGTGCGCGCTGGTACTGGGCGCCACATCCGCGGCATGGGCGCAGGAGACGCCCCCGCCGCTGGAGCCTCGCCCGGAGCGGCTGTACCTCAACCCCGGCGCGCTGCTGGGCTCCGCGCGCATGGTGGCGATGGGCGGCGCGTACGTGGGCATCGCCGAGGGCGCCGCGGGGCTGCCCAGCAACCTGGCCTCGCTGGCGCACCGGGGTCCGGCCTTGGAGAAGGACTGGGATTTGGGCGTCACCCTGTCCTGGTTGGACCTGCCCTTCACCGGCTCGCGCAAGCGGGACGTGGACAACGACGGGCAGCCCGACGAGTCCCACGACAGCCGGCAGTTGCTGGGCGGCCTGCTGCTCCAGTACAAGCGCTTCGGCATCGGCTTCGCGATGCGCAACAGCGTGGTGTCCTACTGCGCCACGGCCGCGTGCGCGGGGCCCGGTGAGCGCATCCGCGTGTCGCTCACGCAGTCGGTGCTGGCGGGGGCCATGTCCTTTGGCCAGGACGACTTCATCCTCGCGCTGGGCATCTACGCGGCGCAGGCCTCCTTCCGGCTGGACTCCGGAGGCACGGACCTGCGCTACGGCGACACGGGCGTGGCGGTGGACATCCTGTACCGGCCGCATGGGCGCCCGTGGCGCATGGGCGTGACGGTGCGGCCGGAGGTGGTGGGAGACTGGCGGCGCGAGCCGAACCAGCTCCCGGAGTTGGCGGGGCGGACCCTCTTCGGCGCGGTGGTGTCCCCCGCCGTGCTGTCCGTGGGCGCCAGTTGGCGGCTGGGCGAAGGCGCGGAGCGCTACAACCGGCTGTCTCCCGCGGCACGGCGGCAGCTCCTCGTGGAGGGAGACGCGCTGCCGGTGCCCGAAGCCGAGCCCCTGGACGCGCCCGCGGGCCGCTGGCTCATCAGCGCCCAGGTGGACCTCATCTCCAGCGTGGACAACGCGGTGCCCGCGCGCACCTTCGCGTCCACGGCGGACGAGGCCACGGTGGGCAAGGGCACCTCCTTCGCGCCGCGCATCGGCGTGGAGCATGACACGGTGCCGGGCATGATTCGGCTGCGGGCCGGCGCGTACGCGGAGCCGTCCCCGTTCGACAAGCGGCCCGCGCGCCCCCACGTCACCGGCGGATTCGAGGTGTTCGTCTTCCGCTACTGGGAGGACTGGTCCGTGACGGCCTCCTTCGACCTGGCGCGCCGCTACACCAACGTGGGCCTGTCCGTGGGCTTCTGGCGCTGAGGCACCTCGAGCGCCACGGCCATGGCCCCCCAGGCCCCTGATGGGGCAACGGAAGTGCCACCTTCGGGGCGACATTTCCCACGGTCAGCCGGGTCGTCACACGCCTCCGGCGGCCAGGCAGGCAAACGCCCCAGTGGGTGTTGCTGACACAGACACGCATGCCGACCCTCCCCTGGGCGAAGCGGGGGGACTGCATGCATCCAGCGTGGCGATGGGGCCGGACCGTCGTGAGTGCGGCGGTTCTGGGTGGGGCGGGGTTGTGGCTGGGCTGTGGCGGGAACAGCACGAGCGAGCGTCCCGGCGAGGAGCGCTGTGCGGAGGACCCCACGGGGGACTGCGTCGCGCCTCCCGAAGAAGCACCTGGTCCGGAGCTACCTCCGGAAGAGAGGCCACCCGGCGTGCCCCCGCCACCGCCGCGTCCGCCGCCGCCGCCACTGGGGCCGGGCAGCACGCTGTGGATGCAGCGCGAGGGCACGCCCCAGGACGACCTGGCGCTGGGCGCGGCGGTGGATGCCAGCGGCGACCTCCTCACGTTGTCGCTGCATGACATCGATGACCTGGACAGCCTTCAGCCCACGGATAACCGGGCGAAGCTGGTGCTGACACGGCGCGCGCCCACGGGCGAGCCGCGCTGGCAGAAGGCCTTCAACGTGAGGGCCCCGGAGGTGCCGCTGGAGATGCGCGCGTTCGTCCAGGGCCGCATCGCCGCGGACCCGGCGGGCGGCATCGTCATCGCCGGCACCACGGAGGGCGTCCTGGACCTCCTCAGTCACAAGCTGGGGGATGGCACCTTCGTGGTCCGGATGGACGCGGACGGCAACGTCCTGTGGACGAACACGCCCGCGGGCACCGGCCTCGCGGTGGCGGACCTGGCGGTGGACACCCAGGGACGGACGCTGGTGGCCTTCAACACGCCGGGCAGCACGGACTTCGGCAACGGCGTCACCGGCGCTGGCGCGGTGGTGGTGACATACGCCCACGGCGGGCTGGCCGAGTCCGCCGTGTCCGTGGGCCAGCCCCAGGGGGGCGGGCGCGTGGCGCTCACGACGCTGGCGGTGGATGGCGCCGGGCGCATGGCGGTGGGCGGCCAGTACGAGGGCACGGTGCGCTTCGGCAGTCAGCAGGTGAGCGCCGCCGAAAGCGGAAGTCCCTTCGTCGCGCTCTACCAGCAGGGCTCGCTGACGTGGACCAAGGCCATGAGCCAGGCACGTGGCACCATGCGCGACGTGGCGATCGACAGCGAGGGCACCGTGGTGGCCGCGGGCCCATTCCTGGGCACCGTGCGCTGGGGTGACATGCAGGTGCCGGGGCATGCGTTCCGGGACACCCCCTTCGTCGTCTCCGCCAAGGCGGAAGGCCAGGAGACCTGGGCCAAGGGACTGGGGGACGGGCTCCAGGTGGACGCGGTCGCGCTGGCGCCCTCCGGAGAGCTGATGGTGGCGGGCTTCACCTACAACCGCATCGAGAACGGCGCTGCGGGCAAGGACGGCATGGGCTCGGCGCAGCCCGTGGCCCTGCGCTACGACGCGGCGGGCACGTCGCTTCTCACGACGATGTTCCTGTCGGAGTCGCCCCGGCCGAGAGGCGAGCTGTATGGCATGGAAGCCATTTCCTCCATGGGCGTGCTGCCCGACGGGGATGTCTTCCTCTTCGGCCACACGGACCGCGAGACGGACTTCGGCACCGGACGCCAGAGCTTCGCGCGCAGCGATGTCTTCCTGCTGCGGCTGAAGCGCTGAGCGGCGCCTGAAAACGCTTCAGGGCCATGGGAGTCCAGCCCCCATGGCCCTGAAGTGATTGTCCGCGGAACGCCTCAGCGGCGCGTCGTGCGCCGGGCCGGCGACTTCCGGGCGCCGCCACGCGTGGTGGTCCGCTTCGTCGCGGCGCCGCGCGTCCCCGACTTGCGGGCGGTCCGCCCCGCCGTCCCCGTCTTCCGCGGGGTGGCCTTGCGCGCGCCGCGGCCGGTGGCACGCGTGGCGGACTTGCGCGTGGCGGACTTGCGGGTGGCCGTCTTCCCCCGCGCCGCCGTCTTCTTCGCGCGCGGAGTCCCCCGCTTGGTGGTGGCCTTGCGCGCGGACTTCCGCGTGCTGCCCGTCCGTGAAGCGCTCTTGCGCTTCGTGGCGGTGCGGCGCCGCGGCGTGGGCGCAAGGCCCGCCTCCGCCGGGGAGGGAGAGACATCGTCGGTCAGCTGCGGATTGACGGACTCGTTCGTCATTCAGTCGGCTCCGGTTGGGGAAGACTGCAGGCGATGCATGGACAGGGTACGCCCATGCACGCCAGGGCGTGTGCGGTGAAGGCACGCAGTTGAACGACAGCGGACGAATGACGTGCACCGCGCGCGGGCGTCATGCCCCGGAGGGCATGTCCCGCGACGAGTCCTCGTCAGCCCGCGCCCTTGAGGAAGGCCGCGAGCTTCTCGTACGCGTCCGCGAGCGGCGGGATGGGCGCGCTCTCGTTGGCCTGATGCGCCTGGGCCGTCTCACCGGGCCCGAAGTTGATGGCATCCACGCCCCACTCGCCGAAGCGCGCGACGTCCGTCCAGGCCTGCTTGGAGGCCGCGGGCAGGCCGGTGAGGGCCATCAGCTTCTGGAACAGCGGGTTGCCCGCCACCACCGGGCCGCTGGGCGACGCATCGGTGAACTCCACCTCGGCCCGCCCGGCGACGAGCGCGTGCACGTCCGCCTTCGCCTGTTCGATGCTCTTGCCCGGCGCGAAGCGGTAGTTGAGGTTCAGCTCGAAGGACTCGGGGATGACGTTGCGCGCGCGGCCCCCCTTGGCGAGCGTGGCGTTGATGACCTCGTAGAACGGGAAGCCGGCGACGTTGACCTCCACGCGCTGACGCCCGAGCAACTCCGCGAGGAACGGCCCCGCCTTGTGGATGGCGTTCTCCCCCTGCCACGGCCGAGCGGAGTGCGCGCTGCGCCCGGTGAAGCGCACGGTGACCTGCATGGAGCCGACGCAGCCCACCTGCACCACGCTGTCGGTGGGCTCCATGGCGATGCCGAACCGCACCTTCGCCAGGTCCGGCCGCTTCTCGTACAGCGGGATGAGGCCGCTTTCGGCGTAGGCGCCCTCTTCGCGCTCGTAGAAGAGGAAGGCCAGATTCACGGGCAGCGTGTCGCGGCGCAAATCCTCCGCGAGCGCCATCATCACCGCCAAGCCGCCCTTCATGTCCGAGGCGCCCAGCCCGAAGACGCGCTCGCCCTCGATGCGCGCCTCGCGGCCCGCGTCGCTGGGGTGCGCGGGAACCGTGTCCAGGTGCCCGATGAGGGCCACCGTGGGGCGCGCATCCTCCAGCTTGCCGAGCAGCAGCGTGTGGCCGACCCGGAACACCTCTTCCCGCGGGAAGTGCTGGAGCGCCCAGCGCTCCACATGGTCGGCGATGGGCCCTTCCTGGGTGATGGGACTGGGGATGCGGCACAGGTCGAGCGTGATGCGAGCCAGCCGCGTGGCGAGGTCGATGGAAGCCATACGCCTTCCACCATAGCGCCGGGCGTCAGCCGTCCGCGAACGCTTCCTCGAAGCGCGTCACGCCCTCCAGGACGGAGGCATACAGACACGCCGGCCCTTCCGTCAGCGCCGTGAAGCCATGTGCGCTGCCGTCCGTCTTCTCCAGCTCCTCGCCGGGCAAGACCTCGTGCCCTTCATCCTCGCGGAAGCCGCCCTCCAGCACCAGGCTCCACTCGCGGCCGTGGTGCGTGTGCCGGGGGTAGCGCCCCCCCGGGTGGAGCCGGAGGATGGCGGCCATCGTCCCTGCGCGCGCGGGGCCCGGCTCCACCGGCATCAGCTCCGAGCCCTCCACCGGTCCGGGCATCCACGCCGCCGGGTCGCCCACGGCGTCCAGCAGCGCCAGCGCCCGCTCGCGCGACAGGTCGAAGAAGGCCGCCACCCGGTCCGCGAAGCGGGCGAGCCGCCCCGGCCCCTCCATCTGGTCCATCAACCGCGCCAGCACCGCGGGCGGCGGCACCACCAGCGACGCCAGCGCCGCGTGGGTGGACACCAGCCGGTCCGCCACCTCGCGGCACCTCGCGCACTCCGCGAGGTGCTGCTCGACGGACGCCCGGACTGGGGCCTCCAGCATCCCCAGTGCCCATTCGGGCAGGATGTCGTCCAGATGGTGCGCCATCGTCACGTTCCGTGCCGCCACACGCCTTCTACGGCGCGCGCGGGCTGCTGGATTTCAAGCCTTTACACCGCCACCGCGAAGTCGCGCAGCGCCGCATTGAGGCTGGTCTTCTGGTCCGTGGACTTCGTCCGCTGACCGATGATGAGCGCGCACGGCACCATGTACTTGCCGGCCGGGAACTGCTTCTCCCGCATGCCGGGAATCACCACGCTGCGCGCGGGGACGCGGCCCTTGAAGACACGCTCCTCGGGGCCGGTGACGTCGATGATTTGAGTGGACGCGGTGAGCACCACGTTGGCGCCCAGCACCGCCTCCTCCTCCACCACGACGCCCTCCACGACGATGGAGCGGCTGCCCAGGAAGGCACCGTCCTCGATGATGACGGGCGACGCGGAGGGCGGCTCCAGCACCCCGCCCAGCCCCACGCCGCCGGACAGGTGGACGTGCTTGCCCACCTGGGCGCAGCTGCCCACCGTGGCCCACGTGTCCACCATGGTGCCCGCGCCCACGCGCGCGCCGATGTTCACATAGCCCGGCATCACCACCGCGCCCTTCTCCACGAAGGCGCCGTAGCGCACCGTGCCCGGAGGCACCACGCGCACGCCCGCCGCCTCCAAGCCCTTCTTCAGCGGCACCTTGTCGTAGAACTCGAAGGGGCCCACCTCCATCACCTTCATCTCCGACACCGCGAAGAAGAGGAGGATGGCCTCCTTCACCCAGGCGTTCACCTTCCAGCCGTCCACGCCCTTCTCCGCCACGCGGAGCTCACCCGAGTCCAGCCGCGCCAGCGTCTCGCGCACGGCGGCCACGTGGGCCGCGTCCTTCAACAACGTCCGATCCGCGAACGCGGCGGACACCCTCTGGGACAGCTCTTCGATAGGGGCCATGGCGCCTCCTTGAAGCACAAAACCCCGCGCGGCGCCGCACCTGGTTGAAGGGCTCAGGCGGGAGTGGACGCCTCGTCCAGCTCGGCCAGCGGCAGGGTCTGCGTGGGAATCTCCGCGTGTGCGCCCTTGTCGGCCGCCACCACCCGGCCCGGCATCTGCCCCGCCAGGAACACCGAGCCCCGGGAGACATGCCGCACGCGGGCCAGCGGGAACTCCGTCCACTGCCGGCTGAAGGGCCAGCGCCGCGCATAGAGGTGCTCGCGGCCAATGAGGGCCACGTAGCCCAGCATCGCCCCGCTTTCGTCCCGAACCCGCAGTCCACTGGTGAGGGAGCGCCGCTCGTAGGGCGACGCGACTGTCGGCCACGCCATGCGTGTCACCTCCTGTGCCCTAAAGCTGGGTGCCCCTCGCCATGTCCGGGAGCGGTCCACCGGGGCCTGATTGCCGCCCGGCTGCCTGGCCGCCTGCCCCGCGCGGCACTCGGCTCTTCCTGCCTCTCCTGGGTTGGTGACTGGACGCTTGCACATCCACGGCGAGGGACGCGGAACGTGAGCGAGCCGCGCGTGGCGCCGTTCACGTTCTTGTGAGGGGCATGTCAGTGAAAACCGTCCAAGGGGATGATGAGCGAGTCCTCCCCGTGGCATCCATCCACAATGGGCGCGTCCCTGCCTTTGACGCCATAGGAGGCCGATACGTTCATCAACGGCGGACGGCCCTCCTTGAGCTCATGCCGAGCGCAGCAGACCTGCAGCCACGCGGCGCCGAGCCTCCAGTCATGGCAGCGCTGATGCAGCCCGCCATACCGCAGCGGGATATGCGGTTTCAGACTGCGTGGCGCGCCGAAATCCTGCTCCAGGTACCGGCGCACGCTCTCCAGCGCCTCCGGACAACTCCCCTGCCGGAACGTGGCAATCGCGTCGACGCGCTGAAGCGCACCTTCGCTCGTGAACGAGGATATGAGATGCCCCTGGTATGCCCCCAGGGACACCTTGTTCCCGAGCTTCTCGACCTCGGCGCGAGTCATTGCGGGATGCAGCCGCGCAAAGACAGACTTCTCAGCCGCCGCCAGGGACGTGACCCCAAGAAGAGCAGCAACGCCCAGGACCCTCATGGCACAGCGCCGTGCAGACATTCCCACTACCGCCCCAGCACCTTCGCCACCGCGTCCACCACCTCGTGGTCCGTGGGGAATGCGAGCGAAGCCTTCCGGATGACGACCTTGCCACCCACGGCGACCTCGTAGCTGCCCGAAGGGCCCGGCAACAGCTCCGCCTCTACATCCAGCTCATCCTTCAATGCGGCCGCCGCACGGGCGGCCCGAGGCCTGTAGCCTCAAGCGGTACAGTAGGTAATCGTCACCTTCGGGTCGGCCATGGCCATCCTCGTCACGTGAGCAGGGCACACGGCATGCGCGCCCCAGGCGCCAGATTTAGTGCGCGCCGCCACCACACGCCACCCCGCCTGCTCACTCGCCCCTTCCTACCAGGGGTTCTCCGCACACCCGGTAACGGACGAAGGGGCCATTCCGCCCTCGCACCGACACGGTTACGTTCCGCCGCGCCATGACGGATTTTCGAGCGCGAATCGCCGCCGCCTACGATGCTGACGCCTTTCGCCGTGAATCCCACCGGCTGATGGACACGCTCTCCGACTACCTCGCGCGCACCACCCGCGCCGAAGGTCCCGTGCTCCCCTGGGCCGCCCCCGCGGTGAACGTGGACCGCTTCGCCGCGGCCTTCCCCGAAGCGCCCACCGGCGACTTCGCGGACCTCATCACCCGCGTGCTCTCCGGCTCCAACCACCTGCACCACCCACGCTACGTGGGTCACCAGGTGACGGCCCCCGTGCCGCTGGCCGCCCTGTGCGACGCGGTGTCCTCCCTGCTCAACAACGGCATGGCCGTGTACGAGATGGGCCCCGTCTCCACCGCCATGGAGCGCAACGTCCTGCGCTGGATGGCCGCGCGGCTCGGCCTGCCCGAAACAACCGACGGCGTCCTCACCTCCGGCGGCTCCCTGGGCAACCTCACCGCCCTGCTCGCCGCGCGGCAGGCCAAGGCCGGCTACGACGCGTGGAACGGCGGCGCCCACGCCGGCCCGCCCCTCACCGTGCTGGCCGCCCAGACGACGCACTACAGCCTCGCCCGCGCCACCCGCATCATGGGCTTTGGCGAGGGCGGCGTGACGCCCGTCCCCGTGGACGAACACTTCCGCCTGCGCCCCGAGGCACTCGACGCCGCGCTCGAGTCCGCCACCCGCGCTGGGCGCAAGCCCATCGCCGTGGTGGCCAGCGCCGGCTCCACCGCCACCGGCGCCTTCGACCCACTGGAACCCGTGGCCGACTTCTGCGAGCGCCACGGCCTCTGGTTCCACGTCGACGGCGCGCACGGCGCCTCCGCCGTCCTCAGCCCCGCCCACCGGCACCTGGTGCGCGGCATCGACCGGGCGGACTCCGTGGTGTGGGACGCCCACAAGGGGCTGCTGATGCCCGCGCTGGTGACGGCCGTCCTCTTCCGTGACGGCGCCCGCTCCTTCGAGTCCTTCTCCCAGGAGGCCAGCTACATCTTCCACGGCGACGCGGAGCGCCCCTGGAGCGACGTGGCCCTGCGCACCCTGGAGTGCACCAAGGAGATGATGGCCCTCAAGGTGTACGCCTGCCTCGCCGTGCTGGGCACCCGGCTCTTCTCCGACGCGGTGACGGAGTCCTACGAGCAGACCCGCCGCTTCGCCCAGCGCCTCTCCGCCGCCAGCGACTTCGAGGTCGCCGTGCCGCCCGAGTGCAACATCCTCTGCTTCCGCCACACGCCCGCGCACGTCCCCGCCGAGCAGTGGGACACCCTCCAGACGAAGCTGCGCGAGCGACTGGTGACTCGCGGAGATTTCTACCTGGTGCAGACAAAGCTGCCCCGTGGCGTCTATCTCCGTGTCACCCTCATCAACCCGCTCACCACCGACGCGGACCTGGATGCCCTCATGGACGCGCTCCGGGCCGCGGCGCTCCGCTGAACGCCGCGCTCCACCCGGCCCGCACCTTCCGCGCCAGAAGGTCGCCCCGTGACGCAAAATGCGGTACAGCCGCAAAACGCCATGCTCGTCTCACTCGTCATCCCCGTCTACAACGAGATTCCCACCCTCGCCGAACTGCTGCGCCGCTGCGTCGCCGTCGACTTCCCGAAGGAGCTCGTCCTCATCGACGACTGCTCCAAGGACGGCAGCCGCGAATTCCTGCGCCAGCTTCAGGAGCAGGGAGTGGGTCTGTTGGGCGGTACACCGCGCAACCGCAACGAGGTGCGCGTCCTCTTCCAGGAGAAGAACCAGGGGAAGGGCGCGGCGCTGCGGCGAGGCTTCACCGAAGCCACGGGTGACATCATCATCGTCCAGGACGCGGACCTGGAATACGACCCGCGCGACATCCCCAACGTCATCCAGCCCATCATCGACGGGGTCGCGGACGTCGTCTTCGGCAGCCGATTCACCGGCACGCCCCGGCGCGTCCTCTATTACTGGCACACCGTGCTGAACAACGTGCTCACCACGCTGTCCAACATGACCAGCGGACTGAACCTCACCGACATGGAGACCTGCTACAAGGCCTTCCGCGCCGAGGTGCTGCGCTCCGTGAAGGTGGAGGAGGACCGCTTCGGCTTCGAGCCGGAAATCACCGCCAAGGTGGCCCGTGGCCGCTGGCGCGTCTTCGAGGTGCCCATCAGCTACCACGGGCGCACCTACGAAGAGGGCAAGAAGATTGGCTGGAAGGACGGCGTCCGCGCCCTCTACGCCATCGCCAAGTACAGCGTGAAGCGGTAGGCCCCGGGGGCGGAACGAACGCCGCCCCCAGGCCCGTGTCCCTTAAACCTGGGCGCCCGTCGGCTCCGGCGCCGAGGCGGGCGTCGGCGCACCGGTGAGCAGGCTCTTGGCCGCCTCCACCGCGTCCTGCGTGCCCGTCAGCGCCAGCACGTCACCCGGCTGCAGCACCTCCTGCGCGGACGGCACGGACACGCTCGAGTCGCCGCGCCGGATGGCCAGCACCGTGGCCCCCGTGAGGCCGCGGAGGTTCACCTCGGCCAGCGTCTTCCCCGCCGCGGGACTGGAGGCCTCCAGCCGCACGGGCACGGGCTCGCCCAGGCCCGGGAGCACCTTGGAGACGTGGTCCAGCGCGAGCTCATCCGCGCCCGGCTCTCGCGAGTGGGACTGCGCCGCCAGCGCCTCCACGATGACCTGCGCGCCCGCGCGGACGTGGCCGTGCAGGTTGGTGGCGCCTCGCCAGAACGTCACGCCCAGCGCGCCAATCAGGGCCAGCACCACGAGGGGGCCCATGGCACCCCGCACGAAGGGCTGGGTAATCGCCACCACGGGCACGCTCACCAGCAGGATGATGCCCAATTGCAGCGTCACCAGCAGTACGCGCCGGGGCGCCGCCGCCAGGTCCACCCGCCCGTCCTTCCGCCCGGGCAGCGCCGCCTCCGCCAGCTCCTCGCCCAACCGGCGCGCCACCTGCACCACGCCCACCAGGAACGGGATGGAGAGCAGCACCGCGCCGCCCAGGATGATGTAGCGGGACAGGTTCTCATCGATGCCCAGCCGCTGCTCGATGAGGGAGCCCAGCTTGCCCGCCGTCAACGAGGTGCCAATCACCAGGACAATCAGCAGCACGGCGTCCAGCACCATCAACCGCGCCAGCCGCCGCACCGAGGCCCCGAACGTCTGGCGCCGGGGCGCGTCGCGCAGCCGCTCGACCCAGGTGCCGTACAACGTCACGAACGTCTGCAGCGGCTTGGGCAGCTTGCGGTCCACATAGCTGGCCACCGGCCCCGACACGCGAATCAACAGGGGCGTCGTGAGCGTCGTCACCGCGGAGACGGCCACCGCCACCGGGTAGATGAAGTTGCCCGTGGCCTTCAGCGACAGGCCCAGGCCCGCGATGATGAAGGAGAACTCGCCAATCTGCGCCAGGCTCAGGCCCGCCTGCACGGAGGTCCGGGTGCTATGCCCCGTGAGGAACGCGCCCAGCGTCACGCTGAAGAGCTTGCCCACGATGACCACGACGGTGAGCACCAGGATGGCGGCCCAGTGCTCCGCGATGAGCGCCGGGTTGATGAGCATGCCCACGGACACGAAGAAGATGGCCGCGAAGATGTCCTTCACCGGCTGCACCAGGTGCTCCACCACCTTCTCCTCGCCGGACTCCGCCACCAGCGAGCCCGCCAGGAAGGCCCCCAGCGCCACCGAATACCCGAAAGCCTGCGCCAGCAGCGCCACCGCGAAGCAGATGCCCACGCTGGCCACCAGGGTCGTCTCCGGCTTGTTGAGCTTCACCACGTAGCGCACCGCGCGGGGGATGATGAACAACCCCACCGCCACCAGCCCGACGAGGAACGCCACCAGGCGGCCCGTCGTCAGCGACAGCTCCCCCACGGACAGGCCGGTGCCAGAGGAGATGGCCGTCAGCGTCGCCATCAGGAGGACGGCGATGAGGTCCTCGACGATGAGGACGCCCACCACCAGCTCCCGCAGCCGGCCCCGGATGTTCTGCTCGTCGAAGGCCTTGGCGATGATGGTGGTGCTGGACACGGAGATGAGCGCGCCCGTGAAGAGGCTCTCCAGGGTGGTCCACCCGAAGGCGCGCCCCACCACGAAGCCCAGCCAAATCATGATGCTGCACTGGATGACGGCGGTGACACCCGCCGTGGGGCCCACGGCGAACAGCTTGCGGAGGCTGAACTCCAACCCCAGCGAGAACATCAGGAGGATGACGCCCAGCTCCGAGAGCGTCGTCACCACCTCCGGGTTGGCGACGAGCGGAATCGGCAGGTACGGGCCAACGACGAGGCCGGCCAGGATGTAGCCCAGCACCACGGGCTGGCGAAGCTTCTGGAAGAGGACCGTCGTCACTGCCGCGACGCACAGGACGACGGCAATGGCTTGGAGGACCTCGTGGGCTCCATGCATCGGTACACCTCGAAAAAAACAACCTAGCGGAAGATTGAGGTTCAACCCGGCCCGGCGGAGTGCGTCGGACCGCGCATCATGCGGGAGGAAACAAAGAAGGCAGGCGCGTTACCCGCCGGCCCGACTCCGAGCGCAGTCTTCAGCCGTGCCCGGGAGGGCCGCGCAACGACTGGGTGACGAGCGTCGGCCGGTCACCGGCGTTGCCGCCTCGCACCATCAGGGCCGCGGAGCGCAGCAGCCGGACGGTGTCGGTGGCAACGGCCTGCCGCCGTTCTCGGGCCTGACGGTGGGCTTCATGGAAGCCCGGCTGGAAGGACTCTCGCTCCCGGCCCAGGGCCGGTTTCGTCTTCACCCCGGCCGGGGCGTTCATCACCGCGGCCCAGGTGTCGCTCCCCACCCCGGCCAGGTGCCCACAGCGCAACTGGCGGGTGCGCTTGCCCACGAAGGCCACGCCGCCCCGGTCCACCCGCGCGCCGTTTCTCTCGGAGGGCCCGTACACGGCGTGGACCTCGGCGGCCACCACCTGTTCCAGCGCGTTGCTCCCCGGCACGGACGCAAGCGCCGTCCCCAGGGCAATGGCCAGCAGCATCCCGCGCGCGCGTCGCCCGGGTGGGGATAGCGGGGCTGTCGGGCCGGCGGGGCACATCCGCTCCTCCTGTATTACGCGGGTGCCACCCAGTAAAGCGCTCCCCCGCAGCGGGAAAACGCCAATTCAGCGCTCGGCCGCCAGGTTTCTGCCGCGCCGACGAAACTCTTCCACCTCATTTCCTGAGAATCCCCGCAGCCCTCACAGATTACCCGCTCTTTCCAAAGGGCAGGAGTCGTCCGTGCCTGCTTTCAAGACTCGACACTGCCGAGGGCTTCGGCGGGCCCGCCACAAGGCCCCAGCCGGCACCACACCCTGAAGCGCGCACGCGCCGCGTCCCGCCCCCGCGAGACGACCCACGGCCGTGACAGCCTGGAGAAGGAAGCCCCCATGGGAATCGGAAAACTGATTGGCGGAGCGGCGGACGCGGCGAAGCGGGCCGCCGAGGCCGCGGCGAAGCGTGCGGCGGAGGCGGCCCGGCGCGCGGCGGAGGCGGCGGCACGCAAGGCCGCGGAGGCCGCGGAGCAGGCGGCGGCCAAGGCGCAGGAGGCCAAGGAGAAGATCTCCAACGTGGCCCAGGAGCGGACCCGGGACGTCTTCGAGGGCGCCAAGGACAAGGCCGGTGACGCCGTGGGCGGCGTGGCCAACGCCACCAGGAACGTCGTGGGCGGCGTGGCCAACGCGACGCAGAACGTCGTCGAGGGCGCCAAGGACAAGGCCGGCGACGCCGTGGGCGGCGTGGCCAACGCCACCAAGAACGTCGTGGGCGGCGTGGCCAACGCGACGCAGAACGTCGTCGAGGGAACCAAGGACCGCGTGCAGGACGCGGCGGGCAACGTGCGCAACGCCGCCGGTGACGTGTTCGAGGCGGGCCGCACCGCGACCCAGCGCACGCTGAGCGCCACGGGCACCGCGGCCGCCGTCACCGCGAATGGCCTGGGCAATGTCCTCAAGGATGCGGCGGAGCGGGCGGGCCCGGTGCTCGACAAGGCGACCGACATCGCCGCGGACGGCCTGGACGTGGCGGGCCGGGCCATCCAGGACGCGCCCACGCTCAACCCCCTGCAGGGCATCACCAACGACATCATCGGCGGGGCGCTCCAGGGCACCGCGGACGTGGTGCGCGACCCGGTGGACACCGCCCGGGCCATTGGCGACGCGGTCAACCTCAACCGGCAGGTGGACCAGCTCAAGCCGGGTGAGAGCACCTCCATCAGCCTCTACGCCGAGGCCAACGGCGCCACGCTGGCCGGCAAGGTGAAGGGCACCCTGGGCGTCAGCCGCAGTGAGGAAGAGGGCGGCGGCTACACGGTGTCCGTCACGGGCGAGGTGGGCGCGGGCGTCGCGGCCAAGCTGGGCGCCAAGGGCGCGGCGGACGTGGGCGCGGAGGCCTTCGGCACCGCCGGGGCCACGGTGGAGTTCAAGTTCGACACGGCCGAGGAGGCCAAGAACGCCACCCGCATCATCGCGGCCTCCACCGCCACCGCGGGCGCCACCGCGAGCAACCCCGTGCTGGGCGCCGGCGTGAATCACGTCCTTGGGGATCCGCTGTCGGACCTGGCGGGCCTGACGAAGAACATGAGCGCCGTGGAGTTCAAGCTGGGCGCCGAGGCCAGCGTCAACGCCGAGCTGGGCATGAAGGGCCTGCCGGAGGCCATCAGCGCGGGCGCCGGCGCGAGTGCCGGAATCAACCAGAGCACCACGGCCCGCATCGAGATGGAGGGCGGCAAGCCCCAGAAGCTGACCCTCAAGCAGAGCCTCGAAATCAACGGCGACGCCAGCGCGTCCGCGGGCGTGGGCATCCCCACCGGTGGAGGGGACTCCGTGTCGCTGCCCACCAACGCGTCCGCGGGGGTGTCCGGCTCGCTCGGGGTGGAGCTGGAGCAGAGCGTGGAGCTGCCCGAGGGCTTCAACCCGACCGACTTCATCAAGGACCCGAAGGGCACCGCTCGCGAGATTGGCGCCAGCGTGCGTGACACCCATGAGGCCAAGCTGACGCTGACCGACTCGCGTCAGGCCAACGCGTCCGCGCTGGGCCTGGGCGGCGCGACGGGCCGCGAGGTGAAGGCGGAAATCAGCGGCAACATCAACGACATCGCCACCAGCGGCGCCTTCGGCAGCATCGCCCGGGGCGACGTGGGCCAGGCGCTGAACCAGCTCAAGGACAAGGTCGAAATCAAGGCCACCGTCCAGGACAAGCACAAGGTCACCGGCGACTTTGGCGTGGGCGTCCACGCGGGCGTGGGCGGCGGCGAGGTGGGCCTGTCCACCGAGCGCACCTACGTGGGCGAGGAGCAGGACCTCAACGCGGCCCAGCTCGCCGAGCTGTACCTCACGCAGCGCTGGTCGGCCGGCATCCCGGGCTGAGCCGGCGCTGTCGGGGGCCCGCCCGCCCTGGGCGGGCTCCTGGGCGTGTGGGCCCGTGTCGTCCGAGTTGGATTCCCTCCGGGGACAGCCACACCGTCCGCCATGGCACAGCCGAGGCAGGCGGCCAGCACCGACCCCAGGGGGCGGGAGTGCCCCTTCTGCGGGGCAGCCTTAGCTTTCCGAGGTGCTTTCAAGATTCCTCGTCTATGGGTGCGTGGGCTGGGTGCTCGAGGTGATGTTCACCGGCACGGGGGCCGCGCTGAAGAAGGACCGGAACGCCACGGCGCGCACCTACCTGTGGATGCACCCCATCTACGGAGGCACGGCGCTGGCGCTGGAAGAGGTCTCCGCCCGGCTCAAACCCGTGCCCCGACCGCTGCGAGCCCTGGTCTACACGGGGCTCATCTTCGGCGCGGAGTACGGCACGGGCTGGTTGCTCAAGCGCCTGCTCGGCCGCTGCCCGTGGGACTACGCGCCGCACAGGTGGAGCGTACACGGCCTCATCCGGTTGGATTACGCCCCGGCCTGGTACCTTACCGCCCTGCTGTTCGAGCCCGTGCGTGACACGCTGCTCCACGTCACCAGCGAGGCCCTGCGCCAGACGCCGGAGTACCGTGACGCGGAGGCCCAGGGGACGCTGCCGCCCACGGCGCTCCCCGAGGAGAAGCCGCTGGAGGCGGGGCTGGTGGCGGCGCGCCTCGAGTCGGCGCAGGCCGAGCCCGCGCCCACCCCCTGAGCGCCGGAAGCGCCGCGCCCGCGTCCGCTGGCCGACTGCCCCCCAGGCGGATGTGAAAGCCACTACCGGCTTTTCTTCCTCCGTGCTGCGTCGCGTAGTACCTTGGCCCGCGCCTGCCCCCGCCATGACGGGGAAATTCCGCCGACCCCCCGAAAGTTCCCGCCCCCGTATGTTTGACTGGCTTCACACTCTCTTCTCGCGTGACCTCGCCATCGACCTCGGCACGGCGAACACGCTCATCTACATCCGCGGCCAGGGCATCGTCTCCAACGAGCCCTCGGTGGTGGCCGTCCAGCAGGACGCGCGCGGGGGCAAGAAGGTCCTCGCGGTGGGCAAGGAAGCCAAGGAAATGCTCGGGCGCACCCCGGGTAACATCGTGGCCATCCGTCCGATGAAGGACGGCGTCATCGCGGACTTCGAAATCACGGCCGCGATGCTGCGCTACTTCATCCAGAGCGCGCACAACCGCAAGACGCTCGTCAATCCGCGCATCATCATCGGCATCCCCTCCGGCATCACCGAGGTGGAGCGCCGCGCGGTGCGCGAGGCGGCGGCCAACGCGGGCGCCCGCGAGGTCTACCTCATCGAGCAGCCCATGGCGGCGGCCATTGGCGCGGGCCTTCCGGTGACGGAGCCCAGCGGCAACATGATAGTGGACATCGGCGGTGGCACGTCCGACGTCGCGGTCATCAGCCTCGCCGGCATCGTGTTCGCCAAGAGCGTGCGCATCGGCGGCGACAAGCTGGACGAGGCCATCATCCAGTACGTCAAGCGCAAGTACAACCTGCTCATCGGTGAGCGCACGGCGGAGCTCATCAAGATGGGCATCGGCACCGCGTACCCGACGGACGAGGTCATGACCATGGAGATCAAGGGTCGCGACCTGGTGGCCGGCGTGCCGCGCACGCTGACGGTGTCCAGCGACGAAGTGCGTGACGCGCTGGCGGAGCCCGTCAACGGCATCGTCGAGGCGGTGAAGCTGACGCTGGAGCGCACCCCGCCCGAGCTCGCCGGCGACATCGCCGACCGCGGCATCGTCCTGGCCGGTGGCGGCGCGCTGCTGAAGAACCTGGACACGCTGCTGCGCGAGGAGACGGGCCTGCCCGTGTTCCTCGCCGAGGACCCGCTCTCCGCCGTCGTGATTGGCGCGGGCAAGGCGCTGGAGTCGCTCGACATCCTCCGGCAGGTCTGCCAGCCGGGCTGAGCCTCCGGGCTTCGGCTCCGCGGCGCCACCTCTCACGAGGCTGGCGCCGTTTCGCTTTTCAGGGCGCTGTTCGCGCGAGTGGTTCAGGACGGCGGTGCTTCGCGTAGAGGCCGTCCCGCCACTCGAGCAGGTCCGGGAAGCGGGAGGCGAGCGCCGCGTCGCTCCACACCGCTCGCGTCCCCGGCCCCAGGGGAAGGTAGCCGTCGTCCACCGCCCTCACGAACTGGAGCATCAGCGCGGCCGTGATGTCCGCGTAGCTGAAGCGCGACAGCAGGTAGTCCCGGCCGCCCAGGGCTTCACGCAGGCGCTCCAGCGTGGGGATGACCTTCTCATGGACGGCGGCGGCGATGTCCACGGGTGTCTGGTGCTTGCGGGCCACGAAGCGCGCGCCCAGCCTCGCGGACGGTGCCAGGACCGACCGGAGCCCCGCGGGCAGGAAGGCGGGAAGGCTCTCCACCTGGGCCTGACGACTCTCCAGCAACGCCGCTACCACCTTGGCGCGCGCCACGGAGAGCACCTGCTCGCTGTCGTCCTCCCAGCGCTGAATCACCGGGAGGTCCGTTGCGGGGAAGAGCGGCTCCCCCTGCCCCAGCTCCTCCGCGCGCCGCGCGATGACGAACGAGCCGGGAAAGGCTTCGCCCTCGTCGATGAGCAATGGCACGGCGGGCCGCACGCCCCGCGGCGTACGCCAGCGCAGCAGCGGCTCGCCGATGAGCGGCAGGTGCTCGCGGTAGCGATAGGCGACGCGGTGGTGGTCCAACGCCCAACGGGTCTTCTCCGTCCAGGGCGAGTAACTGAGTCCATGGAGTGTGCGCATGCCGCCCGGGACAGTACGCCCGGGCGCCTGCGCCACTCCAGGCCCGCTGACGCTTCAAACCCTCGCAGCGCCGCCCGAGCCCGTCGTTATGTCTTCCGCCAACGCATGGCGTGGTCTTTCACCCTCGCACGCGTCTGTCTTTCGTCCTGGAGCACCACCACCGGCCCCCACGGTCGCGTCGGGGCGCACGATTCGCCGTGGGTCCAGGTCAAGCCGTGATGACCAGCTTGCCAAACGGTCCGCGGTCCAGGTGCTCGAGCGCCGAGGGCAGCGCATCGAGCGAATAGACAGTGTCGACCACGGGCTTCAATGCCAGCCGGTCCACCGCGCGCACCAGGTTCTCCAGCCCGCGCCGGTGTCCGACGAAGATGCCCTGGATGACGCCGGAGCTCAGGAACAAGGGCTGCACCGGGAAGCGGCTCTCGAAGCCCTCGAACACGCCGATGAGCGAGACGCGCCCATCCGACGCGAGCGCCTTCACCGACTTGCCCAGGTTCTCCCCACCCACCAACTCCAGGATGTGGTCGGCCCCCGCGCCTCGCGTCAGCTCGAGCACCGCCGTATGCCACTCCGGAGTGTGGCGACGATGGATGCCGTGCGCGGCGCCCAGGGCCTTCACGCGGGCCAGCTTGCCCTCGTCCCCCGAGAGCACGATGACCTCCGCGCCCATGGCGGCGGCAAGCTGCACCGCGAACAGGGACACGCCGCCCGTGCCCTGCGTCACCACCGTGTGCCCCGGACGCAGCCCGCCCAGCTCCACCAGGGACGTCCACGCGGTGAGGCCGGCGCACGGCAACGTGCTCGCCTGCACGTCATCGAGTGTTTCGGGAGACGCCACCAGCCACTGCTCCGGCATGACGACGTACTCGGCCAGCACGCCCGGCGCGCTTCCGCCCAGGCTGCGCACCGTCCCACGCGGCACGGGCCCGTCCACCCAATCCGTCTGGAAGTTGGCGATGACGCGCGCCCCTTCCTTGAAGCGCTGCACGCCCGCGCCCGCCGCGACCACCACGCCCGCCATGTCCGAAGCCGGCGTGAAGGGCTGGTGCGCCGTCAGGGAGCCTCCTCCGTCGAGCATCAGCTTCTCGCGGTAGTTGAGGGAGACCGCCGACACGCGAATCAACACCTCACCAGCACCCGGAGAGGGAATCGCCACCTCCGCCAGTTCCAGGTGCGCCCGTCCCGCCTGCTTCGCCTGCCAACGCTTCATCGTCGCGCCCATCGTCCGCTCCGCGTCCTGCATGAAAGTGATGCGGGAGCTATACGGACGAAGCAGCGTCGCCAGTGGCGACACTTTGTCGAGTCACTGGAGACGTGCAGGCACCAATGGGAGCAGCGTCATGAGGGACCGCCTTGGGGGCGTCTTCGCCTTCGTCCAGGCCGTGGAGGCAGGGAGCTTCGCGCTCGCCGCGGAGCGCATGGGGCTCTCACGCTCGGCCGTGGGGAAGAGCATCGCGCGGCTGGAGGAGCGTCTGGAGACCCGGCTGTTCCAGCGCACCACGCGTCGGCAGAGCCTCACCGAGGACGGCCAGTCCTTCTACGAGCGCTGCGTGCGCGCATTGGCGGAGCTCGAGGCGGCGGAGACGGCGCTGGACTCCGGACGGCGCGCGCCCACGGGCCGCCTGCGCGTCAGCGCGCCCGTGATGTTCGGCCGGCACTGCGCCGCGCCGCTGCTGCGCGAGCTGGTCCTCCAGCATCCGGGACTGGAGCTGGAAATCGCCTTCAGCGACCGGATGGTCGACCTCGTCGAGGAAGGCTACGACCTGGCCCTCCGCGTCGCGCCACTGGCGGACCACGCGGGACTGACGGCGCGCCGGCTGGGCGTCCAGACGATGTCCGTCTGCGCCGCGCCCGGCTACCTGAAGCGCCACGGCCGCCCGAAGACACTGGAAGACCTGGGCGAGCACGATGCGGTCGTCTACGGCCGCAACGGCGTCAACAAGCCCTGGCGATTCCCGGACGGACAGGGCGGCGAGCAGCGCATCGCCGTCCAGGCACGCCTGCGCTTCGACGACGTGGAGACCATCATGGACGCCGCGGTGCAGGGGGCCGGGCTGGCGTGGCTTCCTCGCTGGCTCATCGCCGAGCACCTGAGCAGCGGCAGGCTCGTCGAGGTGCTGGAGACTCAGCGCCCCTATGGCAACGAAATCTACGCGGTGTGGCCTCAGAGCAAACACCTGACCTCGAAGGTGCGCGCGGCCATCGACCTCCTCGTCGCGCGCATTCCCGAGCGACTGGTGGATACCCACTCCCGCTGAGCCGCATGGCGTCCGGAGCACCGAGCCGGACAATCGGTGCCGGAGGAGTAGCCAGGACGCGTCCGGGCAACACCTTATCCGGGAGGCATCACCCACCCGCACGGGTGGAACACACCTAGCCAAGGATACGAGCCATGGAACGAGCGGATGCGGACCGAACCAGAGGAGGGCTCGCCAAGGTGATGGCCGTCCTGGCCATCATCGGCGCCATCAACTGGGGCCTGATTGGCTTCTTCAATTGGAACCTCGTGAACGCGCTTTTCGGCGGCGAGACACGGACGGCGATGAGCGCGCTCAGTCGCCTCATCTACTCCATCGTGGGTCTGTCGGGCGTCGCGCTGGCGCTCACCTTCCCGTGGAAGAAGAGCATTGGAACCACCACGACCACCACGCCGAGAACAGACGTGGGGCTCCACCGCAGAACCGAAGTGCGTCCCTGACGCTGGAGGGCCCGCGGTTCCCACGGCCCCCTGAGTCCACCTCGGGCGATACGTTCGGCGCCCCGCAACGCAGCGGTTCCGCCTCGGCCCACCAGGACAGGGCCGGGGCCTCCGCACGAGGAAGCCGTCACCATCGAAGACCTCGCCGGCAACAGCCGCGAGGACTTCATCGCGGTGGCCTCCGTTGGATACGCCGCCCACTTCAATACGCCGCTCGACGGAGCGCGTGACTCCTGGGGCATCGCGGCGCACCAGGGGACGATCTCCGTCGCGCATGTGGCTGGCATCGACACCATCGGGCGGATTCACGACGGACCGTGGCACACGCTTACCAGCGGGCCCCGCTCCCCCTAATCGCCTGAACAGGCCCCCAAGAGGAGCGCTTGCGACCCGGAGGCATTTGGCGCAGGAAGGTCCCTGCTCGTGATTGTCCGTCCTCGCCTCAGCTCGCTTCGGCTCCTCTTCGTCGTGCGCGGGACCATCCTCCCGCGCGTCCTGCCCCACGTCCTGGGCATCGCGGCGCTCTCCGCGCTCGTCGTCTGGGCGTACCGGCAAGGCTATCTGGCTCTGCAGATCTCCTCA
This sequence comes from Myxococcus xanthus, assembly GCF_013116825.1. Lineage (GTDB taxonomy): Bacteria > Myxococcota > Myxococcia > Myxococcales > Myxococcaceae > Myxococcus > Myxococcus xanthus_B. Next base: position 151,900 of record NZ_JABFNS010000001.1, on the reverse strand, counting down.
CCGGCGCCGCTGTCCCTGCTGGGCATCGCGCTCTCCATCTTCCTCGGCTTCCGGAACAACGCCTGCTACGACCGGTGGTGGGAAGCCCGGAAGCACTGGGGCGCGCTCATCATTGAACTGCGTTCATTCTCCCATGAGGCCATCGCGCTCCTGGGGGACGACGGCAGCGGAGCGCAACAGACGATGCGCAGGCTGGTGAGGCGGAACATCGCCTTCGCCCACGCGATGGCCGCGCACCTGCGCGGGCATGACGCCCGGGAGGACATCAGCCGCCTGCTGCCAGAGCCGGAGGCCTCGCGCGTACTGGCCAGCCAGAACCGCCCCAACGCCCTGCTTCGGGAGCACGACCGGGAGCTGGCCTCGCTCCTCCGGGAGAAGCATCTCACCGACATCACCTGGAGCGAGCTGCGGACGCACGTCCATGGCTTGTTGAACGTGCTCTCCGCGTGTGAGCGCATCCGCTTCACGCCCCTGCCCTTCACGTACACGGTGCTGCTGCACCGCACCGCCTACCTGTTCTGCCTGCTGCTGCCCTTTGGTCTCGCGGAGGCGCTGGGTTGGTTCACGCCCTGGCTCGCGGCGATGATTGCCTACACCTTCTTCGGGCTCGACCGGCTGAGCGACGAACTGGAGGAGCCCTTCGGCACGGAGCCCAACGACCTCTCCTTGCTGGCGATGGCGCGCAGCGTGGAGATGAACCTGATGGAGGCGCTGGGCGAACCGCAGCCCGAGCCGCTGAAGCCACGCGACTTCGTCCTCCCGTGACGGGCCCGCGCCACGCTTCCATCACATCGGCTCCGTAGGATGGCTTTCGCAGTCCTTCCTCGATTGCTCGCCCCAGAGTCCCCAGGACAGCACACGGCTCAGGCCGGGCCCTGGCCCTGCAAGACGGCCAGCACGTTGCCTGAAGGGTCCTTGAACCAGGCAATGGGCGGCCCCGCGTCACCACGGACGATGCCCTTCGCATCCGCGTCGAAGCCGTCGTACCGCTCGAAACGCACGCCGCGTTGGGACAGCGCGTCCACCGCCTTGTCGATGTCCTCCACGGGGAAGTTGAGAATCGTGAACGACGCCGGGGTGTGGTTGTCCTTGGGATAGACGAGGATGTCCCTGCCGCCCGCGATGTGCAGCGTCAACATGCCGTCCGACTCGGACGTCTTCAGGCCCAGCGTCTCGCCGTAGAACTTCCGGGCCGCCGCCACGTCGCGCACCGAGAAGCCGCTGAACGCCTTCGTATCTCCGAACATGCCTGACTCCCTGACTGGATGGCCGCCGTACCCGGCGCTCTCCTTCAGGTGGACATGGACCGAGCCCGACGCAACGACGCGGCCCGCGGGGAATAATCCATCACATCGGGTGGAACTGCTCGATGGTGATTTCCTCCACCAGGGCATCCTGGGGGGCGCCGAAGCTGGTGAGCGTGGTGTACCAGTGCGTCGTCGCGCCATCGCGGGTGAAGGTCAAGGGCACCAGCACCGAGCCGGCGTTGGCGGGCCGCAGCGCGGTCAACGCCTCGACACCTGGCTGGGCCAGGACACGGGCCAGGACCGATGCCACGGGTGAGCGGGGGCCCCGCATGCGAGCGCCCTCCCGCAGCCGGTGGAGCAGATACCCGGCAATCTCCTCCCAGTTGCCAATGGCCGAGCGCACGGGCCCGGGCACGAAGACGAGGTCCATCAGGTTGACCTGTCCGAGCGCCTCACGCGGCTGCCCCATCATCGCGAGCGCGCCCGCATTGGCCTCGAGCACCGTCGAGGACGAATCCACCACGATGGCGGGATACGGCTCATGCGACGCGAGGATGAGCCCCGCGGCCCGCCGCACCTCCGCCAGCTCCGCGCTGTGCCAGCCGCGCTCGCCGAACTGAGGCGCGAACCCCGCCGCCACCAGCAGGGCGTTGCGGTCTCTCAACCCCAGCCCCAGGGCCTCCGCCAGCCGCAGCACCAGTTCCTGGCTGGCCCCGGAGCGGCCCGACTCCAGGAATGACAGGTGACGCGCCGATACCTGCGCCTCCAGCGACAGGGCCAGCTGGCTCTTGCCGCGCAGCGTTCTCCATTCCTTGAGCAGGGGTCCAATCATCGCCGTGTCCCTTTCCGAGCCCAGACTGCCCCAGGCCGTGACGCGGGACGATGACCTTCGAGGTAATTGAGAACATTCCCTGCCAGGAACACTGTGCTCCCGTTCCCAGCCACCCGGAGAGCCCAGATGATGCCCCAACTGCTTCGCAATCCCCGCTTCGTCTACCGCTTCGACGCCGCCGCCTCACTCCTCATGGGCGTGGCCCTGTTGCTCCTGGCCCCCACCCTCACCCAGCTCGCGGGCTGGACCCTGCCGTCCACCTTCCTGTTCAGCGTGGGCCTCTTCCTGCTGCCGTGGTCGGCCTTCAACCTCTGGGTCGGGTTCAAGCAGCCCGTCCTGGGAGCAGCCCTGGTGCATGTCCTGGTGGACGCCGCATGGGTGGTGGGCAGTGTGCTGCTCGTCGTCATGCACGCCCAGGAGCTCACGCCCCTGGGGACCGCGCTGCTCGCCGGGCAGGCCTTCGCCGTGGCGGGCGTGCTGGCGCTCAAGGCCGTGGGGCTCACGTCGCTTCGCGCGGCGGCGTGAGCACCGCGGCGGAGCGTCAGCCCGTGATGACCTTGAGGGCGGGCTTCCCGTCCTCGTGTGTGGCGGCGTCTGGAGACGGTGACTCGTCGCGCACCGTCTTGGACAATTCCAGGCTCCGGCTCACCAGCGCCTTCAGCGCCCAGACCTGCGGCACCGATTCGATGAAGACGCGGCTGATGCCCAAACCCGCGGGCGCCGCCTCCACCTCGAAGCCCGCGGCAATGGCGCGGGCCTCGTCGACCGGCACCCAGGTGACGATGCTCTTGCGCTTGCCATTGCTGAAGAACCGGGCGAACCACTTCGTGGGCCGCTTGAAGGACACGTTGAAGTAGGACGCCGTGTCCCGGTAGAGGATGTCCTCGGCGGCGGCGCCGTTCTTGACGCAGATGTCCCGCACCACGCCGAAGAACTCCAGCTCCGTCTCGGTGGTCTCCACGGCGGCGCGGCCCTTCTCATCGGGCGCGGCACGGCCATCCGCCTCGAAGGGCCTGGCCGAATCCGGCTTCACCCCATTGGCGCCCTCCTGCGCCACCGCGGGCTCCGCGCCCTCGTTGAGCCGCTGGATGCGCTCCTTGAGCTTGTTCAGGAAGTCGTCGCCCATGACCCGCAGCAGCGTCGGCTCGATGGCCTCCTTCGCGACGTCCGCGAGCCGCTCCATCACCGCGGTGGTCCGCTTCCCCTTGTAGATGTCCTCCGTGAGCCACTTGAGGAAGGCTTCGTGCTCTCCGGGCGCTTTCAGGGCGGACGCGAGCTTGTCGATCATCCCCTGCCGGTAGCGGCTGTTCTCCGCGTCCGTAATCAGCGTCGTCGCGTTGAAGGCCTCACGGCTGAACTTGGACAGGAACTTGGCCACCTTCACCCAGTCCGACTTCGTGTCCTCCAGAGAGAACGTGAAGAAGGGCTCCGGGTCCATGACGTTGGGGTTCTCCAGGTCCCCGAAGAAGAGGTAGTGGCACCCGTCGGTGATGATGCCGAAGTGGAGCTCCGGCAACTGCGCCAGGTAGCGCGCCAGCTGCTGTGCGCGGGACTTGAGGTCGGTGCCCAAGGGCTTGGTTTCGATGACGATGAGCGGCTTGGTGCCCGTCTGGTCGAAGATGGCGAAGTCCATGCGGTCCGGCAGCTTCTTGCCGTCCCCCTGGACGAAGTCCGCTGTGTATTCCAGGCGGACCTCCCGGGGAACGCTCGGGTCGTAGCCGAGGCTCCGGATGAACGGGACGACCAGCGCGATCTTCGCGGTCTCCTCATTGGAGATGAACGCCTTGTTGTCCTGATAGCGTTTGACCAACTCCAGCAGATGGTTCGCGTCCATGGCACGTCCCCTTGCCCGGGCATGCGAGGCGTCCGGGCGCGAAGGTGATTTCAAGGCGCGGGGGCCTTGGCGGCCATCCCTCCCAGGGGTGAGGCCCGGCCTCTTGACTCCGCGACCGCTCCGAGGAACGCGCGCACGGCTGGCCGCCCTGACGTGCCCGACGAGGCGCTCCGTGCGCATCCTCCATCCATGGACGCCGAGGTGACCGCCGCGCTGAGCGTGCGGGACGGAGTCGAGTTCGCGGTCGGGCACCTCGTCGTGCTCATGGGGTTCGTCCTCGGGCTCGCCGTCGACGCGAGCGCCGTGAAGCGGGCCATGCGGCTGCCGGCCTACGCGCGGGGCCTTCCCCTCGTCCTGTTGGGCGTACCGCTGCTCGCCCTGCTCGTGGTGAACCTCCTGCCCCTGCCCCCCATCGCCGCCGGCATCCTGCTGCTGATGGCCGTCAGCCCTGGCGTGCCCAGCGTCGCGGTCGCGGCCTACCGGCAGCGCGGCGACTTGAGCCTCACGGTGGCGCTGTCCCTCACCCTGTCCCTGGCGGCCATCGTGTGCCTGCCGCTCTCACTGCGGTTGCTCAGCGATTTCTTCCCCGCCGTGTTCAAGGCCCCCACCACCGTCCAGCTCCTCAAGCGGGTCATGCTGCCCTTCCTCGTGCCGCTCGCGGCGGGCTGGGCACTGCGCGCGTGGCGGCCGATGCTGGCCAGGCGACTGCTGCATCCCATGCTGTGGCTCTTCAAGGCCGTGTTCGTCGTCGCCGTCCTGCTCCTGCTGTTCATCAGCGGCCCGAGGCTGCGCGACGTGGACGGGTGGATGGTGCTGGGCATGCTGGTGATGACTTTGGGCTCCGCGATATTGGGCCACGTGGCGGGAGCGCCCCGGCCTGAAGACAGGACCGCGCTCGCGCTCGCCGCCGTCTTCGGCAATCCCTCCATCGCGCTGGCCGTCGCGACGGCCAGCTTCCAGGACTTGCGGCTGACGCCCTTCCTGGCCGTCTATCTGGTGCTGCGCACGCTGGCGCTGCTCCCCTACCTGCTCTGGAACAAGCACCACCTCCGGCACGGAGTGCCCCACGCTGGCAGGACCTAACAGCCCTGGAGCGTCGCCCGCTTCGAGGCGGCCAGCAGCAGCCGCTGCTCCGCGGCCGCAATCACCCGCTGCGTCGCGAGCACCGCCCCGGGGTCCACGGAGATGGACGTAATCCCCGCGCGCACCAGGTGCTCCGCGAAGTCCGGCCGGTTCGACGGCGCCTGTCCACACAGCGAGGACGTCAGGCCCGCTTCCTCGCACCCGCGAATGATGTCGCCAATGGCGGCCAGCACCGCGGCGTCCGCTTCGTCGAACAGCTCGGCGCACGACTCGGAGTCCCGGTCCACGCCCAGCATGAGCTGCGTCAAATCATTCGAGCCGATGGACACGCCATCAATCCCACACTTCGCATAATCGTGGAGGCGGTAGACGATGGAAGGCACCTCCGCCATCACCCACGTCTTCACCCCCCGCTGCCGCCCCAGCGGACTGCGGGCGATGAGCTCCAGACACGCCTCCAGCTCCCAGAGCGTGCGCACGAAGGGCAACATCACCTGGAGATTGGGCGTCTGCTCGCGGACCCGCGCGAGCACCTCCAGCTCCAGGTTGAACACGTCGGGCTCGCGCAGGTACCGGTAGGCGCCCCGGAAGCCAATCATCGGGTTGGACTCCTTGGGCTCGAACTCAGCGCCGCCTTCCAGTCCGCGGAACTCGTTCGTCCGGAAGTCCGTCGTCCGGTAGACCACGGGGCGCGGATGGAAGGCTCGCGTCGTCTGGAGCAGGGCCCCCGCCATGCGCTCCACGAACTCCCCCCTCCGGCCCTCCGCGATCAGCTTGCGTGGATGCACTCCCCCCAGGGCCTCCGTGAGCATGAACTCGGCGCGCAGCAGGCCCACGCCATCCACCGGAAGCGCCGCGGCCTCGCGAGCCTGCGCGGGCAGGGCCAGGTTGACGTAGAGGCGCGTGGCCAGCACCGGGGCCGCACCCACCGTGGATGCGGTGACAGGCGCCTCCACCGCCCGTGGACGTGGCGCCTCCTGTCCCTCCCGGACTTCTCCCGTCGAGCCATCCACCGTCACCGCCTCGCCGTCTCGCAGCGTGCGCGTGGCGGTGCGCGTTCCCACCACGCAGGGCTTGCGCAGCTCCCGGCTGACGATGGCCGCGTGGCACGTCATGCCCCCCCGGTCCGTGACAATGGCGGCGGCCCGCCGCATGGTGGGGACCCAGTCCGGCGACGTCATCTCCGCCACCAGCACCTCGCCCGGCTGGAGCTGCCGTCCCTCCGCCGGTGACGCCAGCACCCGCACGCGGCCGGCCGCCACACCGGGCGACGCCCCCAGCCCCTGCACCAGCGCCTTGCCCGCGTGGCCTTCCTCCGGCGGTGGCACGGCGGACCTTCCCAGCGTGGTAATCGGGCGCGTCTGCACCAGGAACAAACGTCCGCGCTCCTCCGCCCACTCGATGTCCTGCGGCGCACCGTAGTGCTGCTCCACCCGCAATCCCAACCGCGCCAGCTCCAGCACCGCCGCGTCGTTCAGCACGCGCGCATGGGCCTGTTCCGGACTCAGTGTCTCCCGCTGCGTGTGTCCTTCGGCATCGCGCACCAGGCGGACACGCTTGTCACCCACCCGGACCTCGCGCACGCAAGGCCCCTTCTTGGAGACACTGTACGTATCCGGCTCCACCTGCCCGCCCACCACGACCTCTCCCAGCCCCCAGGCTGCCTCGATGACGATGCGGCCGGTGTCTCCCGCAGACGGGTCCGCGGTGAACATCACGCCCGCGCGAGCCGCATCCACCATGGCCTGGACCACGACGGCGATGGCCGGTTCCTCGGTGAGCCCCTCCGCTTTGCGGTAGGCCACCACACGCTCGCCGTAGGCCGAAGCCCAACATGCCCGGAGCGCGTCCATCAAAGCGTCTTCGCCCAACACGTGGGTGAAGGACTCGTGCATGCCCGCGAAGGACGTTGCCGCCGAGTCCTCCGAGGTCGCCGAGGAACGCACCGCCACGGCCCGGTCCGCCCCCAGTTGCTGATACGCCTCCAGGATGGCGGCGCGCAGCCGCTCCGGAACGGGCGCGCTCCGCACGCGCTCGCGGAGCTGCTGCGTGACCTGGGTCAGCGACGAAGGGTCATCCGGGTCCACCTGCGCCCAGAGGTGGCTCAGCTGGGCACGGACCGGCGCCATGGCCTCCTGGAAGGCGGCGGCGGTGATGACGAAGCCCGGCGGAACAGGCAGCCCCGCCCGCGTCATCTCGCCCAGGTTCGCGCCCTTGCCCCCCGCCAGCGCGACGTCCTTGCGGGACAGCTCGCTGAACCAGAGCAGACGAGGCGCGGCGGCCACCTCCGGATGCTCGGCTTGCCGTGGCTTCTCCGTGTCCGGTGAGACGTTCATGGTACCGCTCCCTGAAGCAAACGCCTGATTGCGCGGACGCTGCGCACCGGCGCTCGCGCACGAAGTCCTCATCCCCGCCTGAAGCGGGCGCGACTCACCGAGGACAATGCGGCCGGTGCCAGGTGATGACATCCACCCGGGCCCGGAGCGCGCGGGCCCGAGCCGCCGCCACGGCCACATGCGCCCGGGCATGCGCTCGGCATGAACTCCACCGCCGCATCTCCCCGCCCGCGCGGATGACGCCCTCCGGCACCGTGCCGAGACTTCACGAGTGGACACCCACGAACCCCCGGGAGGGAGCATGCGAGCCAATGTCTTTCAGGCTGTGAACCGCTTCGGCATCGAAGAGGTGGAGCGGCCACGCGCGGGAGCCGGCGAGGCGGTCATCCGGATGACGCTGACCACTGTCTGCGGCACGGACCTGCACATCGTCCGTGGCGAGTACCCGGTGCGCCCGGGGCTCGTCATCGGTCACGAGCCCGTGGGCGTCATCGAGGAGCTGGGTCCCGGCGTGACGGACTACCGCCCGGGGCAGCGTGTCCTCGTGGGCGCAATCACCCCGTGTGGGCAATGCAGGGCCTGCCTGTCCAGCCACCTCTCGCAGTGCGGCCACGGCGCGGGCTATGAGGCCCTGGGAGGCTGGCGCATGGGCAACACCCAGGATGGCGCCCAGGCCGAGTACATCCGCATTCCCTCCGCGCAGGCCAACCTCGCGCCCATTCCAGATGGGCTCACCGACGAGCAGGTCATCCTCCTGTCGGACATCGCCTCCACGGGCTTCAGCGGCGCGGAGGCAGGCGGCGTGCGCATCGGCGATGCCGTGGTCGTCTTCGCGCAGGGGCCCATCGGCCTGTGCGCCTCCATTGGCGCGCGATTGATGGGCGCCTCGCTCGTGGTCGGCGTGGACGGCGATGAGGCGCGGCTGAAGCTGGCCCGGAGGATGGGCGTGGACGTGGTGCTCGACCACCGTCAGCAGGACGTCGTCGCCGAGGTGAAACGGCTCACGGGCGGCGGCGCCGACGTGGCCATCGAGGCGCTGGGCACCCAGCAGACTTTCGAGAGCGCGCTGCGCTGCCTGCGGCCCGCGGGCACGCTGTCCAGCCTGGGTGTGTACTCGGGCAAGCTTCAGTTGCCCTACGACGCGTTCTCCGCCGGCCTGGGGGACTACCGCATCGTCACCACCCTGTGCCCAGGAGGCAAGGAGCGCATGCGCCGCCTCATGGACCTGGTGCAACACAAGCGCATCGACCTGTCGCCGCTCATCACGCATCGCTTCAAGCTCGCGGACATCCAGGAGGCCTACGCCCTCTTCGGCGAGCGCCGTGACGGCGTCTTCAAGGTGGCCATCCAACCGTGAGCCCCGCCCCACTCCGTGGGGTGGCGCTCGAAGGTGACTCCTACAGACGTGGTGAGTCTCACGCCGGCTGCGCTGGAAGCCAGCGAGGAGGAAGTGCTCGCCGATGACGTGAGCCGCATGGCCAAACAAGGCTTGTCCTCCGGTGGCTATCCTGGTGCGCTGAGCGCGTGAGGTGACGTCCCATGGGTGACGCAGCCAGCAGCGACGCAACCCCAGTGCAAGATGCAGCGCCCGGGTCCACACCTTCCGCGCTCCCCGGACGCGCATCACTTCAAGACGCGATGCTGCGGGGCCCCCTGCTGAAGCCCCTGCTCCAGCTCGCCGTGCCCACCACGCTGGTCCTGATTGCCCAGTCGTTGGTGGGCGTGGCGGAGAACTGGTACGCGAGCTTCCTGGGCACGGAGGCGCTGGCGGGCGTCTCCCTCGTCTTTCCCGTCGTGATGTTGATGACGATGATGTCCAACGGAGGCATTGGCAGCGGCGTGGCCTCCGCGGTGGCGCGAGCCCTGGGCGCGAACCGGCGGGACGATGCGAACGCCCTGGTCTGGCATGCCGTGGTGCTGGCGTTGGCCCTGGGCCTTGTCTTCAGCGTCCTCGCCTGGATGACCGGCCCCGCGTTGTACACGGCGCTGGGTGGACAGGCGGGCGCGTTGGACGCCGCGCTCCAGTATTCGAACTACGTGTTCGCCGGCTCGATTCCCTTCTGGCTGGTGAACCTGCTCGCGGCGGCGCTGCGCGGCGCGGGCGAAGTGCGCGTCCCGGCGCTGGTGACCCTGGTGGGCGCCGCCGTCTTCCTCGTCGTGACGCCAGGGGTCATCTTCGGCTTCGGCCCGGTGCCCGCGCTGGGGCTGGCGGGCGCTGGGCTCGCGATGACGCTGTTCTACGTGGTCGCGGCGCTCTGGCTGCTGCGCTACATGGCGTCCGGACGGGCCGCGGTCCGCCTCGCGAAGGGGCCGCTGGAGCCGCGGCTGCTTCGCGACATCCTGCGCGTGGGTCTGCTGACGGCGTTGAGCTCGCTGCAACCCAACCTGATGGTGATGGTCATCACCGGCGCCGTGGGCCTGTTCGGCGTGGAGGCGCTGGCCGGCTATGGCATGGCGTCGCGCCTGGACTACCTCATCATCCCGATTCTCTTTGGCCTGGGCACGGCCGTGCTGACGCTGGTGGGCACCAACGTGGGTGCGGGACAGCACGAGCGCGCCCGGCGCATCGCCTGGTTGGGCGGCGGGCTGGGCTTCGTGGCCGCGGGAGCCATTGGACTGGCCGCGGCGCTGGCGCCCGAAGTCTGGCTCCATGCCTTCAGCCGCGAGCCGGCTGTCGTGGCGCCGGGCCTGGACTACCTGCGCATCGTGGCGCCGTTCTACGGACTGCTGGGCCTGGGCTTCGTGCTCGCGTTCGCCGCACAGGGCGCGGGCCACGTGCTGTGGCCCTTCCTGGCGGGCACCTCGCGCCTGGTCATCAGCGCGGGCGTCGGGTGGTTCGTCGCCGCGCGGCTCGATGCGGGGCTCTCCACGTTGTTCGCCATGGTGTCCGCCGGACTGGTGGCCTATGCCGGCGTCACCGTCGTGGCGGTGCTCGCAGGCGCCGTCTTCCGCCGGGAGACGGCGCCGCGCGACACCTGAGTCTCGCTGTCCAGCCCGCGCCCGCGTCCCCACTTCGAATTCCGGACTTGACCGCCGGCCCAATCTGACCCTATTGAAATTGACACTGATTATCAACCTCATTTCCACTCCAGGCACCGGGAGATGGTCGGAGGAACACGTGGCACGCGACTTGGGACCGCGGGGGAAGATGGGTCGTCGGCTGGGGATTCCGCTTTCGCGCATCACCACGAAGGACCCGGACAAGGATTCGGTGCTGCGCCGGCCCTATCCTCCTGGCCAGCACGGTGCCACCGCGCGCACCAGCGTGAGCGACTTCGCGCGCCATCTGCGAGAGAAGCAGAAGCTGAAGCTGTACTACGGCCTGATGGAGAAGCAGTGCCGCGCGGCCTTCCAGGAAGCGAGCCGGGCGCCGGGCAACACCGGCACGGTGCTGCTGCAACTGCTGGAGAGCCGGTTGGACTCGCTGGTGCTTCGCGCGGGCCTTGCCACCAGCATCCGCCAGGCCCGGCAGTTCGTGCGCCACGGCTACCTTCATGTGGATGGCAAGCGGGCGGACATCCCGAGCGACCGCGTCAAGCCTGGCAGCGAAGTCCGCTTCCACGCGGCGCACCTGAAGCTCCCCGTGGTGAAGGAGTCCTTCAGCCGGATGAAGTCGCGGTCCGTGCCCGCCTACGTCCAGGTGCTGGGTGAGGGCGAAGGGCTGCGCTACGTGCGCCTGCCGGAGCGAGAGGAAATCCCCGTGGACGTGAACGAGCCCTTCATCGTGGAGTACTACGCACAGCGGAGCTGAGCCGTTCTCCGCGGCGCTCTGTCCGGGCATGTGGCTTGGACAGACACCGCTGGCGTGGCGTGCTACGGCGCGGGGGCGGCGGCGAAGAAGTCGCGCATCCGCGTCACCACCTCCGCCCGGTTCGTCAGCCAGATGTAGTGCCCCGCGCCTTCCAGTCGCAGGTGTCTCCAGCCAGGATGCCCCTGCAACGCGTCCTCCAGGTCCGCCTCGTGCTGCTGGATGTCGGGCAGGAAGTCGCGGGCTTTCTCCCGAAACTCCAGCGGCAGCGACTCGGCCGCCACCAGGGCCTCTACCCAACCCGCGAAGCCCTGCCCATCCGACAGGGACAACACAGGCCCCTGCACGCGCCCGAGGTCCATGATGGCCGCGCCCCGGACGGACTGCTCCATCGCACCAGGATGGCGGCGCTCGCGCAGGTAGGCCCCTGTCGCGGCGTCGAACACATACGCCTGTTCAACTTCGTGCGCGGGGAGCCCTCCGCCCAAATCTTGCGCCAGCCGCTCCGCCACCGCCTGCCGTGAAGGAAGGCCGTCGAGCACGGAGAACGGCAGCGGCGGCAACGGCTCGCCCTCCAGGAACGCGGCAATCTCGCCCCGGCTGTCGGTGGCGTCCAGGTAGACGAGTGCCTCCACGCGCTCGGGGTGGTGGAGCGCCAGCCACGTCAGCTCGTCCCCCGCCAGGGAGTGGCCCGCGAACGATGCCTTCGACAGCCCCAGCGTGTCCAGCACCCCCAGGACATCCGTGGCCAGCGTGGCGGTGTCATAGCCGGTGTCGGGCCAATCCGAGGCGCCGTAGCCACGGCGGGTAAGCGCGTAGACGTGGTGCGTGTCCCGGAACTCGAGCGCCAGCTCGTCGAAGATGTGGGCTGTGCTGCCCATGCCCGCGAGGAACATGAGCGCCGGGCCCTGGCCGCCATAGTCGAGCACCTCCAGCTCGACGCCCCGGACAGCCTCCACACGCGTCACCTGGTGCAGGGACGGCGTGTCATCAGGCCCAGGGGGCAACGGAGCGGAATCACAACCAGCCCACAAGAGAAGCGCGGCACCCACGAGGTTCGTTCGCATGCGCTTGGGAATACTGGCGAGCGCCTTCGCCAAGCACCAGCGCACGCCGGGGCTGCCTCTCCCCTTGCCCGCATGGGGTGGGTGATGGTGCCGCCATACCTCCTGGCCCTGCGGGGAGGAGTCCCCCTCAAAGCGCGGAGCCAGGCCCACGCCCCAGAAACACATAAATACGAGTATTCCAAGATTTCAGCTTTAGAACTACCATTGCTCCGGCCACCGGAGCCCACTCATAGCCACCATTGGATTTTTCATGCATATTCATGACCGCATCAAAAAGGCCGTCTTCGCGCTCGCAATGATTGCCGGGTGTGGCAGTCCCGAAGCCGTGGACCCTTCCGGCGACGTCACCGCGACGGCGCCGCTCCTCACCAGCAGCAAGCTGACCCTCACCGCCTCCATGGTGCAGCCCGACGGCGTTCGTCCCGTCGCGGGTCCGTACCAGAACCTCTTCGATGAGCAGGCGCTCGTTGGAGACCCTCGCGCGGGAACGGGCGCCGCGCCCGTCACCACCTGGGGTGACGCCATCTTCAACGATGCCGCGTACCCCATGGGCCTCATCATCGACCTGGGCGCGCTGTATGACATCACGGAGATTGGCGTCTTCGACACCTTCGACAGCGGCAGCGTGTCCTTCGCGGCCGGCGAGCCGGGTGCCTGGACGCCAGTGACGAACATCACCCTGACCCGGTGGCAAGCCTGGTGGGTCGTGCCCGTCACCCAGCGCACGCGGTACCTCCACCTTACGAGGACCCGCTATGCGGGCATGAACGAAGTCGTCATCTACGGCGCCCCCGTGACGGGCGAGCCGCCCGCCAACCTTCCGCCCACGGTCTCCGCCGGAGCGGACCAGACGGTGATGCTGCCCACGAATGCCGCCCCCCTCACGGGCACCGCGACGGACAGCGACGGAACAGTCGTGACGCGGCAGTGGACCCAGGTGTCCGGTCCCAATACCGCGACCCTGACGGGCGCCACGACGCTCTCCGCGACGGCGTCCGGGCTGGTGCAGGGGCTCTACGAGTTCGAGCTGACGGTGACGGACGACGACGGCGCTACCGCCAGCGACAGAGTGAAGGTCCAGGTGACACCCGCGCCCACGGGCCGTGGCACCACGCAGGAGGTCTACAAGTCACCCTCGACGCCGGGCGGCTACGGCTATGTCGTGTACCTGCCGCCCGGTTACGAAGAAGGCTCGAACTGGCCCATCGTCTTCTTCCTCCACGGGATGGGCGAACAGGGAGATGGCGGTGTCGACCAGCTCAAGAGGGTTCGTACGCACGGGCCGCAGGCGTACATCGACCGGGAGGGGAAGGACTATCCCTTCATCCTGGTCTCTCCGCAGACGAGCACGTCGGGATTCTGGAGCACCTATGAAGCCCAATACAACCTGGACCCCTTCTTCGAGCACATCCTGGCGACGTTCAAGACAGACAGGAAGCGCGTCTACCTGACGGGCCTCAGCATGGGCGGCGCGGGGACGTTCAACTACGCAGCGCTCTTCCCCTCGAAGCTCGCCGCCGCCATCCCCATCTGCAAAGGAGGCTACGGTTCAAGCGCCGCAGATGCCCTGAAGATGGTCCAAGCAAACCTTCCCATCTGGGGCTCACACGGCCTGCTCGACCAAGACACCTACTACATCGCGACCGCCACCTGGTTCACGGACCTGGGAACCGCCATGGGCGGCACCGGTGGCGTCATGAGCACCTACCCCTCCCCGGCTCGTACAGGGACGGCGTTCTTCCGGCCCGGGAGCGGGCAGTGGGAGTGGATTGATGGACAGACGAACACCGACACCACGGGCGCCGAGCCGGTGAAGCCCGTGCTCTTCACCCTCTTCCACGATGGCAATCACTACATCTGGGACCGGGTCTACAAAGAGCCCAAGGTGTTCGCCTGGATGCTGGCCCAGCAGCGCCCCTGAGGCGCGCACCGCCACGGGCTTCAGCGCGGATCGCGCGGCGTAGGAGGCTCCTCGCGAGCTTCATACGCGGCGCGGGCCTGCTGCACCGCACCAGAGCACCTCTCAGACTTCCTCGCAGACATCTGGCGGGAGCCGGGCCAGGAGCACGTCCCGTGCGTCTCTGGGCGACTGAGCCCGGCGCGCATAGGCAATGCCGCCCACGAGCGCTACCAGGGCCAATCCAAACCAAGGCCACCGGATGAAGTACGAGAACGACGGCTGCCCCTCCACCACCTCACAGTGAGGAACGAGCGAGTCGGTCGCCACCATCCCAGCCGTGACGAACGCCATGGGGCCCATCTGAGCCTACATCAAAGCCGAGGGTCCACCGGCTCACTCTCCAAGGCGAGGACGCCAAAGACACACTCGTGTACGCGGCGCAGCGGCTCGCCTCGCGCGAACCGCTCCAGACCTTCGACCCCGAGCGCGAACTCACGCAGCGCCAGGGAGCGCTTCGTGGACAAACCCCGCTGACGCAGCCGCTCCAGGTTCGCGGGCGCGGTGTACTCCGGGCCGTAGATGATGCGCAGGTACTCCGGACCTCGTGACTTGATGGCCGGCTGGAGCAGCCCCTTGCGCCCACGCACCGCGAAGTCGAGCGGCTTGACCACCATGCCCTCCCCTCCTCGCGCCGTGAGCTCCTCCCACCAGCGCACGCCCTCCGCCACCGCGGCTTCATCCTCCAGCGCCACCACGCGGAACGGTGTCGCCACCAGCAACGTCGCGTCCGCCTGGCACACCCGGGCGAGCGTCTCCATGTGCCACACATGGTCCTTGTCCATGTGCGCCACCCCTTCCGTCGCCAGCAGGTGGAACGGCGCGAACCGCACGTCCTCCAGCGAATGCACGGGCCAGCAGTAGCGCCGGTAGGCCTCCACGTACTGCTCCACGCTGCGCGCCTTCTCGCCGAAGCGTGCGGCCAGCTCCCCTACTTCCAGCCCGCGCCCCACCGCCTGCTCCAGCACCGACACCACGTCCGTGAGCGCCGCGCGTGAAGCCGCCCCCACCGATGCGTATTGGTCGCGCAGCAACTCCTGGGCCTTGAAGGACCAGGGCATCAGCTCCCCGTCGAGGCACGCCCAGTCCGTCTGGTGCGCCTCCCAGAAACCCGACGCGGTGAGCGCCGCGCGCACCCGCGCGAGGAACGCCGCTTCGAGCCCTGTGTCCGAGAAGAAGCGGCGCCCCGTGCGCGTGTAACAGACGCCCAGCTCGCCCGTCGTGACGCCGAAGCGTCGCCGCGCCGCGGCCTCGTCGCGGGCGACCACGACCACCGCGCGCGAGCCCATGTGCTTCTCCTCGCACACGACCTTCGCCACCCCTTCCTTGCGGTAGTAGGCGAGCGCCTCCGCCGGGTGCTCGAGATAGCCCGGCGCCTTGCTCGTCTCCGAGGGCGACATCGTCGGCGGCAGGTAGATGAGCCACTTCGGGTCGATGGCGAACCGGCTCATCGCCTCCAGCGCCGCCGTGGCGTTCTCCTCGCGCACCGTCACGTTCTGGCTCAGCCGCGTCGTCACCACGCGCTTGCCCCGCACGTCGTCGATGTCCAGCAGGTCGTCATGCACCTGCTGCGCGCTCAGCCCGCCCCCTGGCGTGACGGCACCGCCCAGCGGCCGGATGGACTCCGCGTAGGCGCGCGCCGCGGGCACCGAGACGAGCTCCCGCTCCGGATAACGCAGCGCCGTCAGCTTGCCGCCATACACGCAGCCCGTGTCCACGCAGAGCGTGTTGTTGAGCCAGTCCGCCTCCAGCACTGGCGTGTGCCCGTACACCACCGCCGCCCTGCCCCGGTACTCCGCGGCCCAGTTGAAGCGCACGGGCAGACCGAACTCATCCGTCTCGCCCGTCGTCTCCCCGTACAGGGCGAACTCACGCACCCTGCCGGAACCACGGCCCTGCATGGACGCCTTGAGGCCCGCGTGCGCCACCACCAGCCGCCCCTCGTCGAGGACGTAGTGCGAGACGAGCCCATCGATGAAATCCACCACCGCCTTGTGGAACTCGGGCGGCTCGCGCTCGAGCTGCTCCAGCGACTGGGCAAGCCCGTGGGACACCTTCACGTCCCGGCCGCGCAGCTTGCGCATCAGCTTCACTTCGTGATTGCCCGGGACGCACAGCGCGCTGCCCGCCGCCACCATGTCCATGACGAGCCGGAGCACGCCCGGGGTATCCGGCCCCCGGTCCACCAGGTCTCCCACGAAGATGGCCTTGCGGCCCTCGGGCGGACGCACGTCGAACCCTGGCGTCCCATCCGCCCGTGGACGCACCTCGTAGCCCAGCTTGCCCAGCAGCGCCTCCAACTCCTCCCGGCACCCATGAACGTCGCCGATGATGTCGAAGGGCCCGTGCTCGTGCTTGCGGTTGTTCCACAGCGGCTGCCGCACGAACTCGATGGCCTCCAACACCTCCGGTTTCAGCACGTGGACGTGGCGAAAGCCCTCGCGCTCCAGCCCTCGCAGCGAGCGGTGCATCTGCTGGAGTTGGTTGCGCACCACGTGAGCACCGAAGGCCCGGTCGGGCCGCTGGCTGTTGCGCTCCTGGCACGTCTTTTCGGGGACGTCGAGCACCACCGCCACGGGCAGCACGTGGAACTCGCGCGCGAGCTCCACCAGGGGCTTGCGCGCCTCCGGCTGCACGCTGGTCGCGTCGATGACGGTGAGCAGCCCCCGCGCCAGCCGCTTGGCCGCGACGAAGCGCAGCGTCTCGAACGCGTCCTTCGTGGCCTCCATGCTGTTCTCGTCGTCGGAGACGATGCCCCGGTAGGTGTCCGACGACAGGACCTCGGTCGGCTTGAAGTGCCGGCGCGCGAAGGTGGACTTGCCCGCGCCGGATGGACCGATGAGCAGGACCAGGGAGAGTTCAGGAATCGTGAGCTTCATCGCGCGAACACCGCCATCTGGGTCGGCGCACCGACGTCCGGGTCCAGGGGCCCCACGGGGAGGAAACGAACGCTGTAGCCGAAGCGCTCGCAGATGCCTCGGGCCCAGGACTCGAACTCGGCCCGGGTCCACTCGAAGCGGTGGTCGCGGTGGCGGAAGGTGCCCGCGGGGAGCGATTCGAAGCGCACGTTGTATTCGGCGTTGGGCGTGGTGAGCGCCACCACGTTGGGCCGGGCGGACTCGAAGAGGACGCGCTCGAAGGCCGCGAGGCGCGGCGGGTCCAGGTGCTCGATGACCTCGATGACGGAGGCGGCCTCGTACCCGGCCAGCCGCGCGTCCCGATACATGAGGGAGCCGTGGAGCAGCTGTATCCGGCGGCGCTGAAGCTCCGGCATCCGGTCCAGGTCCAGCCGGTCCCGGGCAATCTCCAGCGAACGGAAGGACACGTCCATGCCGAGGATGTCGGTGAACTGCCGCTCCTTGAGCAGGGCCCGGAGCAGCTTGCCCTCGCCGCAGCCCAGGTCCACCACGCGCGTGGCACCGCTCTGCTTGAGGACGGCGACCACCGCCTGGAGCCGCTGCTCGTTGAGGCTCAGCCGCGACTCGAGCGCGGCTTCCTCCTGGTTGCGCGCCTGCGTCCCCTCCTCCGGCTCGGGCGCTTCGTCACCGGAGAGCCGCTCCAGCGCTTCGCGCGCGAGGCTCCTGCGGTGACGCAGGTAGCGCCGGGTGATGATGTCCCGTTCCGGGTGCGCCGCCAGCCAGCCCTCCCCGTGCCGCAGGAGCTTCTCCACCTCCTCGTCGCCCACCCAGTAGTGCTTGTCGTCATCCAGCACGGGAATCAGCACATAGAGGTGCGTGAGCAGGTCGCTCAGGCGCGTGCGGGCCTCCAGCGTGACGGTGAAGTAGCGGCTGGGGCCCCAGTCTGGGACCGTCTCGTCCAGCGCATGCCGCGTGGCGGTGACGGTGTAGCCCAGAGGCTCGAAGAGCTTCCGAAGGAAGGGCTCGCCACCACGACAGGGAAGCACGGAGAGGCGGGCCACCAGTGGAAGCGGCTGCCCGGCCAGGTCCGGCCGCTCCTTGCTGCTGCCCGACATCGCGTTGCGAAAGGTGCGTGCGAGCGCGACGCTCAGGAACGACGAGGCCACGTAGGGCCGGTCATTCACGTACTGCTCCAGCACACCGCCTTCGCCCGAAGGGCCGCGACGCTCCCTGACGAGCCCGACGGGGTCGACCTCCAGCAACAACGCCACCGTGGTGCGCGCCTCCGTCGCCTCCGGATAGAAGACGTGCGCGTGTCCGAAGGACAATTCGAACGACTGCGGGCGGTGCGGGTTCTTGTGGAGCAGGTACCCGAGGTCGGTCGCGGGATGATGCGTCGTCGAGAGCGTCAGCAGCATGGCCTTCCCAACTTCGGTTCCACGGCGTCAGGGAGGTTTTCCATGACGCGGGAATGTAGCGCGGTGAAGACCAGGGGCTCCGGACGATCCTGACAGCCTCAGCCTGCCCGGCCGCATGCCCCCGGGCGTTCAGTCCATCAACTGCCGCGACAAGTAGACGTGGTGCAGCGCCCACCGGCGCGCGTTGAGCATCGGGTCCGAGTCGTTGGAGTGCCCGCCGTCGGTGTTCTCGTAATACAGGTACGGCAGCCCCATGGCCTCCAGGCGCGCCGCGAACTTCCGCGCGTGGCCCGGATGGACGCGGTCATCCTTCGTGTTCGTGGTGATGTACGGCGCGGGGTAGCGCACGCCCTCGCGGAGGTTCTGGTAGGCGGAGTACTTCGAGATGAACGCCGCGTCCCCGGGCACCTCCGGGTTGCCGAACTCCCCCACCCACGACGCGCCCGCTGGCAGCAGGTGGTAGCGCATCATGTCGATGAGCGGGCTTTCGATGACGGCCGCGTTGAACAGGTCCGGGCGCTGCGTCATCGCCACGCTGGTGAGGACACCGCCGTTGGAGCGGCCGTAGATGCCCATGTAGCGCGGGGAGCTGATCTTCCTCCGCACCAGGTCTTCCATCACCGCCGCGAAGTCGTCGAACGCGCGCTGGCGGTGCTCCCGCAGGGCCGCCTGGTGCCAGCGCGGACCGAACTCGCCTCCGCCCCGGATGTTGGCGACAACGTAGGCTCCTCCGCGCTCCATCCACAACTTGCCCTCCTCCGGCAGGTAGACGGGCGGCTTGGACACCTGGAAGCCGCCATAGCCATACACCAGCGTCGGCAGCGTGCCGTCGAGCTTCCGCGCCTTCGGCCGCACCAGGAAGTACGGAACCCGGGTGCCGTCCTTCGACTTCGCCCAGGACTGGTCCACCTGGAGCTTCGAGGCATCGAAGCGCGCGGGCAGCGACTTCACCTTCTTCACCGTGCCCGCCTTCGCATCCGCCAGCCACAGCGACGTCGGCGCGAGGAAGCCCTGGGACTTCACGAAGAAGCGGTCATGCGATGACGACGTCGCGGTGATGGCGACCGAGGCGTTCTTCGGCAAGGCCAGCCGTTTGCGGCTCCAACGGTTCTTCACCGGCGTGTAGACATCCAGCGCGCCCTTCACGTCCTCATAGAGGCTCACCAGCACCTGGCCCCGCGTCGCCGCCACCGATTCGATGGCCTGACGCGCTCCTGGCTGGAAGAGCAGCGCGGGCTTCGCCTTCGCCGGGTCCGCCTTCAGCGCGGCCAACGGGTACGCAAGCAGCGCGCCCTGCTTGAAGCGGCCCCAGTCCTCTTCAATCGTGAAGACGACCTGCCCGTCCACGAAGGCCTGGAGCGAGGACTTCCGGGGAAACGGGAGCCGCACGGGCGCCGCGTCTCCCAGCAGGTAGTACTCCGACTCGAAGAAGGTCACCGCGCGGTTGACCAGCACCGCCCGCAGCGCGCCGTCCGCGTCCCGCAGCGGCACGGGGGACGCGGAGACGTCGGTGCGCTCGCCCCGGAAGACCTCCTGCGCCTCCGTCAGCGGCGTGCCCCGCTTCCAACGTTTGAGCACGAAGGGATAGCCCGACTCCGTGAGCGTGTCCCCGCCCCAGTCGCGCCCCACCAGCAGCGTGTCCGCGTCCAGCCAGGACGCTGACAGCTTGCCCTCCGGGACCTGGAAACCGCCTTCCACGAAGTGCTTCGCGGCGGCGTCGAACTCGCGCAGCTCGACGGCGTCCTTGCCTCCGTTGGACAGGGAGACGAGGCAGCGCTGGTCCGCGGGAGGCAGGCAGTTGCTGCCCTTCCAAATCCAGTTGGCCTTCTCGGCCTTCGCCAGCGCGTCCACGTCCAGCACCGTCTCCCACGGCGTCTGGGCGCGCGTGTAGCCATCCAGCGAGGTGTGCCGCCAGATGCCTCGGGGGTTGTCGCGGTCCTGCCAGAAGTTGTCCACACCGCCAGCCCGGAAGCCGGGCGAGGGAATGCGGTCGGTGGAGGTGAGCAGCTCGAGCGCCTGGGCGTGGAAGGTCTCGAAGCGCGGGTCCTTCTCCAACACCGCGAGCGTCCGCGCGTTCTGCGCGCGAACCCATTCGAGCGCCTTCTCGCCCTGGACCTCCTCGAGCCACAGGAAGGGCTCCTGGGGTGGGGCCTCGGCCGTCGCCACGGAGGAGGTCAACAGCCCGGTCAGCAACGACGCCACGTACGCCCTTCTCATGTCCTCATCTCCCGATGCCCGAGGTTGCCCCCCAACAGACCGAGCCGCCTCCCATTCCCCCGACCATAACGCCTGTGCCACGGCGGCCATGCTGGCGGGGCCGCGAGCGCCCGTCGCGCGTGCATCGCCTCGGGACTGGCGGTGATGGCCTGCAAGGGAGTATGGGTCGCGCCACATACGCCCCCGGAACGGCCGGCACCGCGCGTGGTGACCTCAGGAGTGGAACAGGTGGTGATGACAGGACCCAGCGACAAGGGGAGCGGCTCTGGCCCTGGATGGGCGCGGCGCTCGGAGCGCGGTGGTCCCTCGCGGCGGGAAGAGGCCCCACACTGCCGCGCCTCCAGCGCCTGGGCGACCGCGTCACCTGCGGCTCCCTTCCCCCAGCCCCTCCCCGCTTCCGCGGGCCCGTCTCCCAGAGTCCGACGCCCATGAGCTTCCAGCCCCCCGTCACCCCCACGTCCCAAGTCCCCAAGGCCCTCGGCGAGCATGGCTACGCCGTGCTCACCCGCGACGGCCTCTGCGAGCTCGCGGGCATCGACTCGCCCGCGCTGGACGCGCTGCGGCCGTCCTGGAACGAGCTGCCGCTGGACGGCTTCCTCCGGGATGGTGGCCGCTACCGCTCACGACGGCACTCCTGCTTCATCGTGGACGGCGACTCGGTGACACAGGTGCCTCACCGCGCGCACTGGCAGCCGGTGGAATACAACGCGCTTCACGGCGGCATGGAGCGCTGGTTCGAGCCCGTGCAGCCCGACATCGTGTCCCAGCCGGTGTGGTCGGGGCTGATTCGAGGCATCGCCGCGTGCTGCTCCCAGCTCAAGGGCGCGCGCCCCTGGTACGTCGAGGCCCACCAGTTCCGCATCGACACCACCGACGGTATCGGCCGGCCCACACCCGAGGGCGCGCACCGGGACGGCGTGGACTTCGTGGCGGTGCTGCTCGTGGGCCGCGAAGGCATCAAGGGCGGTGAGACGCGCGTCTTCGAAGCTGACGGCCCCAACGGCCTGCGCTTCACGCTGACGGAGCCCTGGTCCGCGCTGCTGCTGGATGATGCGCGCGTGATTCACGAGAGCACGCCCATCCAACCCCAGGGCGACACCGGCCACCGGGACACGCTGGTACTCACGTTCCGGGCCGGGGGGTTCCAGGGCCCCGAGTAGCGCCCGGGAGCGCCGCTGCTCGCTCCAGGACACTTGCATCTCCGGTCCGCGTGCTGGCCTGACACACACGCGCGGACGAGCGGGGTGCGTGCGTTGCCAGTCCGCGCCCGCGTCATTAAACGCATGGCGCAAGGCGACCGTACCCCCTGGAGCATTCCCCGAATGATTGTTGGCCGGAGGCTGTCCTGGCACATCATCCTGCGTTACACCGGCAGGGGCGTTGTGGTGCACGTCCTCTTCGCGACGGCCGTCATCGTGGGCTACCGCGTGTTCGACGCCTCGTGGATGGCGGTCCCCGCCATGCCCGTGTCGGTGCTCGCGGCGGCGCTGGGCGTCCTGCTCGCGTTCCGCAACGGCTCCGCATACGACCGCTGGTGGGAAGCCCGCTCGCTCTGGGGCGGCGTGGTGAATGCGTCTCGCACATTCGCCCGGCAGGTGTTGACGCTGCTGCCACGTCCGGAGCGCCAGGGCAGTGACGCCCTGGCGGAGCTGGAGCTGGCGCCGCCGTCATCACCGTTGCTGCGCACCGCGGCGGAGCGCTCCAGGCCCTTGCTGACGGTGACGGGCACCCGGGCCAGCGACGGCGCGGTCCGCGACCAGCTCGGCCAGGCGCGCGTACATCCGGAGCAGGGCAGCCCCCGGGCGAAGCTCGCCGAATTGGGCACCATCCCCCAGACGGAGGGCGCGGCCCGTGGCGTCATCACCGCTGGCATGGTGGAGGACATCACCGAGGACGCGCGCGAGTTGGTGTACGCGCAGATTGGCTTCGTGAATGCCATGCGCTGCCACCTGCGACGGCAGGACCCACTGCCGGAAATCGTCCCCTTCTTCCGGCCCGCCGTCATCGAAGCGCTGCGCGAGGAGCAGAACGTCCCCTCCGCCCTCCTCTTGTGGATGGGCACGCGCCTGCGCCGCATCTACGGGCAGGTGTCCGACGCGCAGAAGGTGCTCTTCCTGCACGTGACGATGGACCGCACGCTGTCCGAGCTGACGAACCTGCTGGGCGCGTGTGAGCGCATCAAGAACACGCCCCTGCCCCGCCAGTACGACATCCTGCTGCTGGCCATGACACGGGCCTACCTGGTGCTGCTGCCCCTGGGGGTGGTGAAGGAGCTCGGCTGGCTCACCCCGCTCGTCACAGCCGTCATCGCGTTCCTCTTCATCGGACTGGACGCCGTCGGCCGCGACATCGAATCGCCCTTCGAGGACGACGTCAGTGACACACCCATGACGGCGCTCTGCCGGACCATTGAAATCAACCTGCGGCAGATGCTGGGAGAAACGGAGCTCCCCCCTCCCGTTCAGCCTCGAGATGGGCTTCTCTATTGAGGTTGTGACGACCGCTGGCCGCATCCCGCTGTTCGAGAACGTGCGAGGCATCCTCATCACCCTGGTGGTGATGGGGCATGCGCTCGAGCCCCTGCTCGGCCGGGAGCCGCTCGCGAAGGCGCTCTACTCCGGCCTGTACCTGTTCCACATCCCCGCCTTCGCGTTCCTCTCCGGCCACCTGTCCCGCGCGGACAGCGGGCCCCGCGCGCTGAGCGCCATCGCCTGGGGGCAGCTCGCGCCGCTGGCCGTGTTCCAGGTGCTGTACGTCGCCTTCGACGCGTGGGTGCTCGGCCGGGGCTGGAGTTCCCATTGGCTGGTGCAACCGTACTGGCTGCTGTGGTTCCTGCTGAGCCTCGGGTGCTGGCGGCTGATGCTGCCCCTGCTCCTCCGCCTGCCCAAGCCGCTGATGTGGGCCGTGGCGCTGGCGCTCGTCGCGGGCCTGCTGCCCTGGGTGGGCTACCTGTTCGGCCTGTCGCGGACGTTCGTGTTCCTGCCCTGCTTCGTCGCCGGTCACCTGACGCGAAGGGAGTGGCTGCTGGCCCCTCGAAACACCCGGGGCTGGCGCCTCGTGCTCGCGGCGTCCCTGGCCGCGGCCCTGGGCGCATGCGTCGGGGCGGTGGCCATGGGAGCCCTGCCCGCGCCCGCGCCGCAGTGGCTCTACGGGAGCAGCGGCTACGCGGTGCTCGGCGCCACGGCGCTCACGGGCATGGCGGCGCGCGCGGCGCTCTTCTGCGGTGCACTGGCGCTGACATGGGCACTCTTCACGCTCAGCCCGCGTCAGGAAAGCGCGCTCACGCGGCTGGGTGGACGGAGCCTGGCGCCCTTCCTCCTGCACGGGTTCGTCGTGCGCGCCGCCGAGTACGTGGGCGCGTACGCGCTCCTCCAGGGGCCCGTGGGCGTCGTCCTCGCGTTGGGAGCGGGGGCGCTGCTCACGGTGCTGCTGGGCCAGCCTTCCGTCGTCCAGGCCACGCGCCCGCTATGGGAGCCTCGGTGGCTGTTCCAGCGGAAGCGTGACGCCGTGCCGGGCCTGGGGCGCTGAGCGGGCCTGCTTCTTCCCGCAGTCCGGCTTCACGCCCTTTCGCTTGGCGTAGACGTACGCCTCCATGGCGCGCATCCGCGGGTCACCATCCGCCAGCGGCCCAGCTGCACCTGGTACTTCGGATACGTCTCCGGATGCGTGTTGGACGCGTCCGGGTGGCTCATGTCACAGGAGATGCCCACCGTGCCGCCAATGGCCTGGGCGGCATGGAAGACGCGGTGGCCTTCGTCCACGAACACCACGTCGCCCGCGTGGCAGGCGTTGCAGCGAGCCTTGCCGTTGAAGAGCTTCTCGCCCAGCAGCACCCGCTCTGGCGTGGGCGCGAGGCTGGCTGGGATGGACAGCTTCCACAGCGCCGCGGACACGCCCGGTGGCAGGTCGGCGGGCGGAGGCGCCGCTCCCTTCGCGGCGGCCTGGGTCAGTTCTTTCATAAAACCACCGCTATTCCCGCACCGCGGTCCTGAAATGGCAGACACCTTGCGTGGGCTGCCGAACATCCCGGGCGCGTGCATCTTTCGCGAAAGGAGGGCGTCATGTGGGACCCAGGAGAGCTGCGCGAGGGCATGGCCGTGAGGGACGAACACGGGCGGAGGCTCGGCACGGTGGTGCATATCGGAGACACGCACTTCGAGCTGGAGCAGGGCTGGCCGCCCAGCCGTGACTTCATGGTGAGCTTCCACCTGGTGGCGCGGGTGGACCATGGTGAGGTGTTCCTCCACCCCGGCCATGGCGCCACCGTCCCCACGGAGGATGAGACGCCCGACAGCGGCGCGTACATCTGACGGCTAGCGTCCGGGCAGGCGCAGGTCGCGGGAGATGAAGAGCAACCCGGACGCCGTCGCTGGCGCGAGCACGGCCAGGGCGATGAGGGCCCCGTCCAGCGGGCTCCGGGCGAGCGGCACGTTGTAGGTGACAGCCTGGACGAACGTCAGACACGCGTCCGCCGCCGTCAGCCCGCCCAGCGCCGTGGCCAGGGCGTCCCGCCAACGCCGCACCAACGAGAAGAGTCCCACCGTCAGGCCCACATCGAACACCACCCACGCCCACTGCACCTGGACGGACGGGAACCAGCGCGCCGTGGAGGGCAGCGCCAGCAGCGCGGTCCATGGGACGAGCAGCACGGCGAGCGCGTGCACCAGCAGGCGCGGGCGCCGCAGCAGCGTGGCGATGCCGAAGCGCAACAGGCCGTCCTGCGCGAAGGCCCGCAGCGCGTCGTACACCGCCGCCAGCCCGCCCCGGGGCTCGGGATAGGACAGGTGGATGGGCACCCAGGCGTCGGGGCGGAACTTCCCCTTGAAGGTGCGCAGCCCCTCGAAATCGAAGAGCGGCCGGCCGCACGCCCGCGCCAGTCGCAGCCATGGCCGCACCGGCCCCGCGAGCGGCGCCAGCCCCAGCGTCACGTAGCGCCGCCCGGTGGCGGCCGCCGCGCGCATGGCCGCGTCCACCAGCGCCTCCGCGGTGCCATTGGGCGCCTCCGGGTCCCGGAGCAGGTCCTGGAGGAACCAGCCTTCGCGGGCATAGACAGGCGACACCGACAGGAAGCCCACCACCTCGCCCGCCACCTCGGCGACGAAGGCGTGCCGCTCGCTCGCGAAGGCATGAGGACGAAGCTGGACCAGGAAGCCCATGGGCGCCATGCGACGGGACGCCAGCCAGCGGGCCTTCAGCCGCTCCACCGCTCGCCGCGTGGGGTGCAGCGGGTCCCCCAGCTCCGTGACGGGCACCTCGCGGACCTTCACGCCTCGCGCGCGGGCACGGCGCAGTTGCTCTCGCAGGCTGCGGCTGCCCCGCACCACGTCGTCCCAGTGGACCGGGTCCCAGACGGGCTGCTCGCCGATGGGCAGCGACGCCATGGGGGCCAGCTCCATGAAGCGCGGCTCGGTGGCGAAGAAGCACACGCGCCGGTCCACGGCTCGCGCGGCCACGCGGAAGCCCTCCGCCACCGAAGCCAGCCGCTCCGGCGCGGCAATGGGCACCCCGGCCGCCACCCAGGCACCGCCCGTATCCACGTACGCCACGCACGCGTCGCCCGCCGGGTCGAACCAGTACCGGAAGCCGGGCTGTAGAACCTGGAACGAGGTGGCGTTCCAGCCGTACCGGCGCAGCAGCGCCAGCACCTGCTCGCGTGGCTCCGGGCCAGCCGGGGCCTTCTGTTGAGAACGTCCTTCCACGCGCGGCAGAAGGTATGTGCCCCACCCCGTGGGCCGCAAACGAGAACACGGCCCGTCCTGCCGTGGAACACGTGGCACGTACCACGTGCGTGAGCGGGCGCGATGCGGGGAGGTCTCCGGAGACCGCACGCGCGCACCATCCGACGGTCGAATCGCGCGAGGGCAGGCAGGCACTCGCATCAAGAGAAAGTCGGCCTAACGTGCGGGCCCATTCCTCCACCAGGAGCCCGTGGATTGAAACCTCCCTCGAACGCCGCCTGCGCGCTCGCGATTCTGCTCTCTCCCTGTCTGGCCGCCGCCGATGAAGACAATGCCGGTGGCGTTCGCACCAACACCGCGCGCCTGCTGACGACAGATGCGGCGGAGATCATCGACGCGCCCGTGCTGGGGCTCCAGCGCGCGGCGCTGCCGCTGTTCGCGGGACTGGCCGTGGACACGTCGATGTATGCCAATGCCTTGCTGGCCCCCAACGTGGGGCTGCGCTGGGCGATGGCCGCCGGTCCACACCGCGTCGTCGTGGGAGCGCGCTACACGCACTTCGTGGGCGCGTCCGTCTACTCGGACATCGTGACGTCGGAGGCGGACACGCCGGCGCTCCAGCGCTTCGAGCCCGAGCTGTCCGGCCCGTCCTTCTACGGCGTCTATGGCCTGGCGCTGGGCGCCGTGCTGGTGCAGGGCGAGGCGCGCTACGGGGTCTACACCTCCGACTACCTGGCCTTCACCGGCGCGCTGGCCTTCAACTTCGCGGGCCACTGGTCCGTGGTGGGCGAGGCCGGCGTCCGCGTGAAGGGCGGCGCCACCCTGCGCGCCGCGGCGGGCATCCGCTACGGCGGAGAGCACCTCGGCCTGGGCCTGGGCGCCACCTACGTGGACATGAGCGACCCGGCCCTTCCAGGTGAGAGCCTGCCCGTCCTTCCCGTCGTCGACCTGTCGTGGAGCTTCCGATGATGATGCGCGCCCTGCTGCTTCCCTGTGTGCTGCTGCTGTCCGCGTGCTCGGCGGAGATCGCCATCCAGACGGAGCCCTTCGACCAGGTGGTGCCCGTCACCTCGCTGCTCGAACCCGTCTACGCGGAGGTGGCGCTCGACCTGCCGGAGGAGTCCGTCAACACGCAGGACCTGGACATCATCGTCAACGAGGTCGCCGCCACCCTCGTGGTGGTCAACCCGTCCCCCACGCTCACCGTGCGCACGTCCGCGCGCCTGTCACTCACGGGCAGCGCCACGCCGGACAACCCGCGGCTCTACACGGACTTCAACCGGCCAGCCTATTACGACAGGGCGGCGGAGATCCTCGCAGAGCGGACCTTCCAGCCCGACTCTCGCACGCCGGTGCGCATCGACTCGCCGGCGCTCAAGGAGGCCATTGGCCGGCGGCGCGTCTGGGTCATCGTCAGCAACACGGTGGTCCGCTCCGGCCTCACCCTGCCCCAACTCCCGGCGCAGATTCGCCTGGAGGACATCGTCTTCCAGGCCCTGCTCACCAAGCCCTTCCCCGGGCTGGGCGGCGCGCTGGAGGCCGGCGGCCTGTAGCCAGTCGAGGGCGCGGGTGGGAAGCTTCCGGCTGAACCGACTCGCCCGTGACCTTCGCCTACTACGACACCCTGACCCCTGCCCAGCAGCGCATCTACCGGATGAGTGATTCGGTGAGCGCGCTCCGGCTCCGCGAGCCGCGGACACTGGAGCCCCTGGTGTCCGCGCTGCGCGAAGCCCTGGCCACGGGCAGGCAACCGGAGACCGAGCACGCCACCGCCCGGCTGAGCGACGCCCTCTGCGAGCGGCTGGACCTGTTCGCGCCGCGGGTGGAGGTGCTGGAGGTCCGCCCCTCCTCCACCACCGGCGAGTTGCACGGCATGTACACTCTGGAGCGGGGCCGTCGCCCTCGCATCCAGCTGTGGATGCGGACCGCGAAGCACGCGCGGGTGGTGGCCTTCCGCACCTACCTGCGCACCCTGCTGCACGAGCTGTGTCACCACCTGGACTTTCTTCTGCTGGAGCTGCCCGCTTCCTTCCACACGGAAGGCTTCTTCCAGCGGGAATCCAGCCTCTTCCACCAGCTGGTGCCCCGCCCGGCCCGGCCCCGGCGTTCCGGGGCCAGGAAGGGTGTGACTGCGGACACCCCTGACATAAGTCCAGGCAGGCGGCGGCGCGGAGGCTAGATTCCGCGTCCCTATGGCGCATCCGACCGAAGACAAGAACTTCCGCCTGCCGACCTCCATCCGTCCCCGCCGCTACGCGGCCACGCTGACCCTGGACCTGGACGCGAAGTCCTTCTCCGGCCAGCAGACCATCGACCTGGACGTGGCGGCGCCGTCGAACGAAATCACCCTGCACGGCATCGCCCTGGAGCTGAGCGACGTGACGTTCCGCGCCGGTGGCCAGCAGCGCAAGCCGGCCTCCATCCAGCCCGCGCAGGCGAGCGAGACGGTGGTGCTCCGCTTCGATGAAGCGCTGCCTACGGGCGCCGCGTCGCTGGACGTCGCGTGGACGGGGCGCTTCACGGAGGGGCTGCGCGGCCTGTACCAGGCGGGCAAGGTGGCGGCCACCCAGTTCGAGGCCGCCGACGCGCGCCGGCTCTTCCCCTGCTTCGACGAGCCCGCCTTCAAGGCGCGCTGGGCCCTCACCGTCCGCGTCCCGGCGGGGCTCACCGTGCTGGGCAACGGCCCGGTGGTGAAGGACACGCAGGAGGGCAACCTGCGCGCGGTGACGTTCCAGGAGACGGAGGTGCTCAGCAGCTACCTCATCGCCCTGGTGGTGGGTCCGCTGGTGGGCACGGACGCGCAGGACGTGCAGGGCGTGCCGGTGCGGACCTGGGCGCTGCCGGAGAAGGCGCACCTGACGCGCTTCGGCCAGGACGTGGCGCTGGCGGTGCTGCCCAGGCTCCAGGACTACTTCGGGCTGCCGTATGCCTTCACCAAGCTGGACCAGGTGGGCATCCCCG
This sequence comes from Myxococcus xanthus, assembly GCF_013116825.1. Taxonomy (GTDB): domain Bacteria; phylum Myxococcota; class Myxococcia; order Myxococcales; family Myxococcaceae; genus Myxococcus; species Myxococcus xanthus_B. The sequence goes on along the minus strand of NZ_JABFNS010000001.1, from coordinate 122,664 downwards.
ACTTCGAGGCCGGCGCCATGGAGAACGCCGGCCTGATTACCTACCGCGAGGTGGCGCTGCTGCTGGACCCGGCCACCGCGCCGCTGTCGGTGAAGAAGCGCGTGGCGGAGGTGGTGACGCACGAACTGGCGCACCAGTGGTTCGGCAACTGGGTCACCATGGTGTGGTGGGACGACCTGTGGCTCAACGAGGCGTTCGCCACGTGGATGGCCTTCAAGATTGTCGACCAGTGGCGCCCCGAGTGGCGCATGTGGCTGGACTTCGACGCGCACCGCGCCAGCGCGCTGCACCTGGACGCGCTCAAGTCCACGCACCCCATCCACGGCGAGGTGCGCAACGCGGGCGAGGCCGGTGAGAGCTTCGACGCGATTACGTACGAGAAGGGCGGCGCGGTGCTGCGGATGATTGAGGGCTTCCTCGGGGAAGGCCCCTTCCGCGAGGGCATCCGCCAGTACATGCGCAAGCACGCGCGCGCCAACGCGGTGAAGGAAGACTTGTGGAACGCGCTGGGCGACGCCGCGAAGCAGCCGGTGGAGGAGCTGGCCACCGCGTGGGTGGGCCAGAGCGGCTTCCCGTTGGTGACGGCGACGCTGGACGGGCGCGGACTGTCGCTGTCGCAGCGGCGCTTCTACAGCGAGCCCGGTGTGCAGAGCAGTGAGGTGTGGCCGGTGCCGGTGGTGCTGCGCTACGAGGACAGCACCGGCGTGCGCGAGCAGCGCGTGCTGCTGCGGGACGCCCAGGCCACGGTGAAGCTGGAGGGCGAAGGCGAGGTGAAGTGGCTGACGGCCAACGCGGGCTCCACCGGCTTCTACCGGGTCGCCTACGACAAGCCGGGCCTGGCGAAGCTGGCGACGAACCTGAAGTCGCTGGCCCCCTCCGAGCGCACCGCCCTGCTGGCGGACCAGTGGGCGCTGGTGCGCGCGGGCCAGGCGTCGGTGGCGGACCTGCTGGACCTGGCGGGCCGCTTCGGTGACGAGGAGGACGACTCCGTCCTGGATGAGTTGGTGGGCCGGCTGGCCTACGTCGAAGGCCGGCTGACGGACGGCGAGGACCAGGTCCGCTTCCGCGCGTGGGTGGAGAAGCTGCTGGGGCCGGGGCTGAAGAAGCTGGGCTGGCAGTCCGCGCCGAACGAGGCGGACCGGGTGAAGCTGCGGCGCGCGTCGCTGGTGCGCGCGGTGGGTGGCCTGGCGCGCAGCCAGGACGCGCTCGCCGAGGCCCGGCCCCGCGTGGAGCGCATGCTCCAGGGACAGCGGGACGCGCTGGAGCCCAACCTGCTGGACGCCGCGGTGGGCATGGTGGCGCGCGCGGGCGACGCGGCGCTCTTCGACACCTTCCTTCAGAAGATTCCGTCCGAGCCCGACCCGGCCACGCAGCGCCGCTACCTCATGGCGCTCACCGCCTTCGAGGCCCCGGAGCTCACGGAGCGAGCGCGCGGGCTGCTCTACACGGACACGGTGAAGACGCAGGACGTGGCCAGCTTCGTGGCGGGGCTGCTGGGCAACCGCGTCGGCCGCGACGCGTGGTGGGCGCAGATGCGCACGCAATGGAAGGACGTGGTGGCCCGCACCGGCGGCGCCCCCATGCTGCTGCGCCGCATCGTCGAGGCCATGGGCATGCTGCGCACGCGCGAGCACCTGGAGCAGATGCGGGCCCTGCTCGAGGCCCAGCCCATCCCCGAGGCGCAACAGGCCACGGCGCAGACACTGGAGCGGCTGTCCCAGGATGTGGCGCTGCGTGAGCGCTGCATGCCCGAGGTCTCAGCCTGGTTGAAGCGCCAGCCGTGAAGACGACGCTGACAGAAGCGAGCCTCTCGGGTGTGCGGGAGGCCCTGCGGCAGGCCAACGCGGGGTTCGAGCGCGCCTACCCGGGGGACTCGACCCAACGGCAGCCGGTGCACGTGGTGTACGGCGGCGCGCACCTCTTCCGGGCGGAGACGGCCCGGAAGCTGGGCGGCATCGCGCTGAACACGCTCAAGTCGTACGCACCGGATGCGCCCGTGCTGGCCCACGGGCTGGGGCTGCCCCAGCGCGGCCGCTTCGCCCAGCGCGTCTACGCGCGCGTGGTGGCCAAGCTGGAGCACGAGCCGGTGGAGGACCTGCGCATCGACTTCGAGGATGGTTACGGGCACCGCTCCGACGCGGAGGAGGACGGGCACGCCGTGTCCGCCGCGGAGGAGATGGCGCGCGGGCTGGCCCTGGAGCTGCTGCCGCCCTTCATCGGCATTCGGGTGAAGTCCTTCACCGAGGAGCTGTTCGACCGCGCCACGCGCACGTTGGATTTGTTCCTCACCACGCTGCTGGAGCGCTCGGGTGGGAAGCTGCCGCGCGGGTTCGTCGTCACGCTGCCCAAGGTGTCGCTGCCGGAGCAGGTGGCGGCGCTCGCTCGCGTCCTGGAGGTGCTGGAGACGCGGCACGGGCTTCCGGTGGGCACCGTGGGCATCGAACTGATGGTGGAGACACCCCAGGCGCTCTTCGACCCGCAGGGCCGGCTGCACCTGCCCACGCTGGTGGCCGCGAGCGCGGACCGCTGCACCAGCGTCCACCTGGGCGTGTACGACTACACCGCCGCGCTGGGCGTCAGCGCGCATGCGCAAACGATGCGGCACCCGGCCTGCGACTTCCTGCGGGACTTGGTGCAGGTGTCGCTGGCGGGCACGGGCATCCGGCTGGCGGATGGCGCCACCAACGTCATGCCGGTGCCACCGCATCGGGTGAAGCAGGACGAGCCGCTGCTGCCCACCGAGCGCCGGGAGAACATGGAGGCGGTTCACCGGGTCTGGCAGTTGTCATACCGGCACATCCGGCACTCGTTGGAGCGGGGCTGGTACCAGGGGTGGGACTTGCACCCGGGCCAGCTCCCCGTGCGCTACGCGGCGGTGTATGCGTTCTTCCTGGAGGGGCTGGACGCGGCCTCGCGCAGGCTCAATGCCTTCATGGAGAAGGCCGCGCAGGCCACGCTGGTGGGAGACGTCTTCGACGACGCGGCCACCGGGCAGGGCCTGCTCAACTTCTTCCTGCGGGGCCTGAGCTGCGGAGCCCTCACCCAGGACGAGGTGCTGGCCGCGGGCCTCACGATGGAGGAGCTGCGCAGCCGCTCCTTCCGCGACATCGTCGCGTCACGCCGCGCCCGGGCCACTTCCGGCTAGGCCGCGGCTCCAGGCTTCGTCATGCGACGTCTCGCGCTCCTGCTGTGCTTCTCCTCCGCCTGTGCCGGGCCGTCCGTGACGACGGTCCGGCCGGAACCCTCCGTTCCGCAAGCGCCCGCCGCACCAGCAAGGCCCCCACCCACGCCATCCGGCCCTCTCGCGCGCGAGTTGGCTCCGCTGCCCAGGCAGCGCGTGACGTCCACGGAGGGCATCTTCACCGCCGAGGTCGAAGCCGTGGCGGCGCCCAAGCTGACGCGGCACGAAGGCTCCACGCGCCTGGAGGTTCCCCTGGGCACGGAGGCGCCGCTGAGCTGCTTCGTGTACGAGCGCCCCATCGACGCGGCGGGCGCGGTGCTCGCGGTGGCGAAGGCGGTGCAGGGCAACAAGGGCGTCACCGTGCGGAGCCTGACTCCCACGGACGTCTCCGTCGTCGCGAGTGCGCCGGTCATGTTCGTGGACGTGGACTATGAAGTGGCCACGTCCGGCGACAGTGTGGGTGTGGGCAGGCTGAAGCTGATGGTGAGCGCGAGCCCCGAGCTGCCCCTGCTCTGCGCGCATGACGAGCCCGGCTACGCGCGCACCTTCCAGCGCATCACGACGGGCCTGGCCTCCACGCTCCAGGTGCCGGGCCATCCTCGGGCGCCCGCGCCCATGGCGGAACTTCGGGTGCTGAAGCTGGATGACCGGCTCGCGGGCTTCGACTGGCGCATCGGGCGGAACTTGGAAGCGGGTGCGCAGCGCACGGAAGCCTCCTTGAGCTTGCTGCTACCAGGGGCCTCGAATGGCCCACGCGCGGAGGACCGCACCGTCACCACCATCACGGATGACGCGGGCGAACTATTGGAGCAGCGCCACGCCCATTCCGAGAACGGCAACCTCACGCTCCAGGTGACGCTCCGGCGCGAGCGGCCACCCAAGTCCCCTCCGCGCGAGACGCCCAGCCGGGTGTACCGCTATGAGGGGCGACAGGGCACCCGACCGCTGAAGGGGACCTTCACCTCGAAGCGAGGACTCGCCACCGAGGCGATGGTCCGCATGGGCGTGCGCGAAGGGCTGCTCACGGGCGAAGCGTCCGAAGTGTTCTTCGACGTCTACCGTCCGGCGGAGCTGCTCTCCGGGCCCACGGAGGTCGTGCTGCGCAGGACGCCCTCCGCCGGGCCACGAGCCCTGACCGTCATCATGGGTGCAACCCGCGAGGAGGCACGGGCCAACGCGAGCGGCGCATTCGAGTGGACCGAGCGCACCCTCCCGGAGGGCCGCCTCACGTCCGAACTCGTCCACGACAGCCCGCCGCCCTGAGCGCGGCCCCTCACCTCACCAGAGCATGTCCTGGTCCTCGGTGACGCCGGGGACGTTGGACAACTCCAGCGTGCGGCTTCCCACGCGCACCGTGCCGTTGAAGAAGCCCACCGGCTGCGCGAAGTGGCTCACGACGAGGCGCAGGTTCCGGTCCTCGCGGTGCACATGAAGGGGCTGGAAGCGCAGGTCCACCGCGCCATCCACCGTCGCCAGCCGCCACGGCGCCATCAGGTCCTTCGCGTCGTATTCGAAGCGGGCGCGCGCCAGCGGGTACAGCTTGTCCCCCAGCCACAGCGCGTTCTCGTTGGCGTCCGCGTTGCCCTCGTTGAAGCCCTCCACGAGGTTGATGCCCACCGGCGTGCCATCCGCCAGTCGCCCCGACGCGAAGGCCCAGCGCCACGCGGTGTGCCGCGCCAGGTAGCCCTGCGTGTAGTCCATGCCGCCCACGCCGCCGTCCAACCGGAAGCGCTTCCCGCCCGCCTCCAGGCTGCCGAAGGTGAGCAGGCCATTGCTCTTCATGGTGACGTTGACCAGCCCGTCACCCTCCACTGGCGCCACCACGGTGAGCGCGGGCGGGCCGCCGGCCACCATCATGTCGCCCTCCCACTGGAAGGACTGGAGGCTTCCAGTGCGCAGCCGGCTGACGTCCACCGCCACCCGGTAGCGCTCGTCGTCCTCGCCGCGCTGCACCGACAGCCGTCCGCCCAGCGTGCGGAAGGAGGCCTTGAGGCCCTGACCCGGCTTGTCGCCCAGCACCACCATGGGGCCGGGCGTGCCCAGGAAGCTCACGTCACACAGCGGCTTGCGCTCACGCAAGTCCAGGGCCACCGCGAAGGCGCTCGACGTGTAGCCCAGGTCCACCACCGCGAAGAGCGCGGCGACCTCGGGCGTGGCCGCGAAGGTGTAGTGCCAACGCTTGCGCTTCAGCAGACGCGTGGTGCGGCCCGGGGCCCACTGCCCTCGCAGGCGCGGCAGGTCCACTTCGGGCAGCTCACCCTGGTAGGTACCGAATCGGGGCTCCCCCCCGGAGGTGGCCACGGACACTGGCGCGGGAGGGAACAAGGCGTCTTGCTCTGGCTTCATCTGGCCCCATTGGAAGGCAAAGGCGCGTGGCTGTCATGTCAGGCCGCCGCCCAGGCGCCACCCGCCGACAGTGGCACCTGAGAGGTTGTGCGGAGCGTAACGCAACAGCGGCGCGATGGGGACCCTCGTCAGCCCCGGCCGAAGACGATGCGCTCCTGGGACAACAAACGCGCGGTGACCGCCAGCGACACCACCGTGAGCAGGATGCTGGACGCGCCCGCGATGAGGAACGGCAGCGCGCCCAGCGGCTCACCGCGCATCACCTCGCCCGCGAGCACCTCCTGGCCCAGCACCGGCACCGCGAACATCCACATCTTCGGCTGGAGCGGCGACAGCGCCAGCACCATGCCCGGCAGCATGGGCACCACCATCAGGAGGGACAGGTACGTCTGCGCTTCCTTGAAGGAGCGTGCATAGGTGGACACCCACACCTGCACGGCGGAGACGGCCAGGGCCAGCGGCAGCACGGCGGCCGCCATGCCCAGGGCGGCGGGCGCGTCGAAGCGGGCCTTCACCCCCAGGTCCTCCAGAGGCACGCGCCGCACCACCAGCATGTAGGCCACCACCGTAATCAGCACCGCCGCGACGGCCATGACCACGGTGGCCAGCCACTTGCCCGTCACCACCGCGCTCCGGGGCGCCGGGTTGAGCAGCAGGGGCTCCAGCGAGCCGCGCTCGCGCTCACCCGCCATGGCGTCGCTGGCCACCTGCATGCCGCCCGCGAAGGCGGCGATGACCAGGAAGAGCGGCACCATGTTGAGCAGCCCCGCCGCGGTGCGCTCCGGCGTGGACAGGTCCGCCTCCTGCACCCGCACGGGAATGGCCAGGTCCGGCGAGACGCCCCGCGCGTAGAGGCGCTGGTTGCCCAGCATGTGGGCGTACGCTTCCAGCAGCCGCCGCGCGCGCAGCACCGACTGGCGCGCGGACTGGCGCGAGCTGTCCACCACGAGCTGCACCTCGGCGGTGCGCCCGGCGGAGTACGATTCGGCGTAGTCGTCCGGCACCACCAGCACCGCGTCCAGCGAGCCCGCCCGGATGCGCGACTCGTAGTCCTCCGGCGCCGCTTCCAGCTGCGCTCCGTAGCGCTCCAGGAAGGCCATCAGGCTGGGGGCATGCTCCCGCCCCACCACCGGCAGCGCCAGCGGCCGGTCCTGCCGGTACCAGGAGGCCAGCAGGTTGAACATCACCATGAACACGACGGGGCCAATCAGCGGCCACATCAACGAGGTGAGCACCGAGCGCCGGTCGCGCAGGTGGTCCTTCAGCTCCTTGCGGAAGACGGAGAAGGACAGCCCGCTCATTGCATCAACCCCTGGTCCGTGCCGATGGTGGCCACGAAGGCCTCCTCCAGGCTGTCCTTTCCGGTGCTCGCGCGCAGCGCATCCGGTGTCCCGTCCGCCACCACCCGCCCGTGCGCCACCACCACGATGCGGTCACACAGCGCGGCCACTTCCTGCATCACGTGACTGGAGAACACCACGCACCGGCCCTCATCCTTCAGCCGCCGCAGCAGCGTGCGCACCGAGCGCGTGCTCATGACGTCCAGCCCGTTGGTGGGCTCGTCCAAGAGCACGTTGCGAGGCCCGTGCACCAGCGCCCGCGCCATGGCCACCTTCACGCGCTGGCCCTGGCTGAAGCCCTCCGTGCGGCGGTCCGCGATGTCCCGCATGTCCAACAGGTCCAGCAGTTCATCCACGCGCTTGTCCAGCGTGGCGCCGGACAGGCCGTGCAGCTCACCGTAGTAGCGCGCGTGCTCGCGGGCCGTGAGGCGCGGATAGAGGCCACGCGCGTCCGGCAGCACGCCCAGCGCCCGCCGGGCCTCCTGCGGCCGCTGCACCACGTCCACGCCGTCCACCAGCGCGGTGCCGCGGTCCGGCCGCACCAGCGTGTAGAGCATGCGCATCGTCGTCGTCTTGCCAGCGCCGTTGGGGCCCAGCAGGCCGGTGATGACGCCGTCCTCCGCCGTGAAGGACACGTCCTCCACCGCCGTCACCTTCTTGCCAAAGCGCTTGTGCAGGTTCCTGGCTTCAATCATGGCGCGCGCGTCCTCAAGGCACCGGGCCGGCGAAGGAGGTGAAGAAGGGAGGACGGGTGAGGTTGGTGCCGCACGCGGACGACAGCCCCTCCACGCTCCCTTGGGTCAGCAGGTCCAGCATCAGCGTGCGCGCGCAGTCCGCGCCAATCGTGTTGTGGCCCACGCCGGGCACCACCACGTGCAGGCTGTTGGAGAGCGTGCGCTTCGCCTCCTCGGCCCACGCGGGCGGCGTCACCGGGTCCAGCTCGCCCGACAAGAGCAGCGTGGGCACCGACGACACCACCGGCTCGCGGTAGCCCTGGGGCAGGCTCCCACGCGGCCAGTCCGCGCAGACGGAGAGGACTTCGCGGCCCATGGTCGGACCGAACCAGGTGCCCTGCGACTCGCGCACCAACGCCGCCTCGTCGTAGAAGGGCGCGTCCTCCGCGCACACGACGGCGAAGTAGAGACCATGGCTCACCGTGCGTCCCAGGTTCTCCGTCAGGCCCACGCTGAGCGCGACGAAGGGAGACCAGTCTCCCTGCGTGGCCCGGTCCAGCATCAACGGCACCAGGGAGGACATCTCCGGGCTGTAGAGCTGCGCGAAGAGCTGCGACAGGAAGGCGCGGCGCGACAGGACGACCTCCTCCAACACGCCGGTGCGCGGGTGCGCCACCTGGGTGCGCGCGGGCGTGGTCTCCAGCGTCGTCAGCAACGCCTCCGTCCTGGGCCGCAGGTTCGGATACGCCTGGGTGCACGCCGCGTCCGCCTCGCAGTTCGCCAGCAGCCGGTCCAGCGCCTGCTGCGCGTCGCGGGGCGCGAACAGCGGCAGGTACAACCCCATGGGCGCCACGCCGTCCAGGATGGCGGTCCGCACGCGCTCCGGGTGCTGCCGCATGTACACGAGCGCCGCGCGCGTGCCGTAGGACACGCCCCAGAGGTTGAGCTTCTCGTAGCCCAGCGCCTCGCGGACCTCGTCCAGGTCATCCATGGCCACGGGCGTGGTGTAGTGCCGCACATCGGCGTCCCAGCCCTCTCGGCACTTGCGCACCTCCTCCGCCGCCTTGCCTTCCTCGAGCCGCGCGGACAGGCCCTCTTCCGGTGAGTCCGTCTTGCAGTTCAGCGGATTCGAGTCCCCCGTGCCTCGCTGGTCCACCAGCACGATGTCGCGCTTGCGGCGGATGCGCTCCACCGCCATCAACACCTGCGTCGAGCGCGACGCGGCCTGGCCCGGGCCTCCCGCCAGCAGCACCAGCGGATCCGGCTGCGGCTGCGCGGCCAGCGCCGGCACCACCACCACGCGCAGGGGAATCTTGCGGCCCGTGCGCGCCGCCCGGTCCTCGAAGACCTCATAGGTCCCACACTGGGCCTGCGTGGCCAGCCCCTCCAGGCGGCAGGGCTTCAACGACAGCGTTCGCCGCTCCGCGGGGTCCTGGCTGCTCTTGGAGCAGGACAGCGATGCCGCAGCCAGCAGCCCCAGGGCCAGCAAGGCGCGCCAGGGCGGAAGATGGGAGGAGATGTGTGCACGGACCCCGGACAAGGGTGCCTCCATCTGGGTACGGGAGGCTCCCCACATAGCACCTCCCACGGCATTGGATTGAATCCCGCGCGGAGAAGGGGCGTCCGGTGATACGCCCATGCCCACCATGAAACGTGCCCTTCTCGTCCTGGCCGTCCTTGGACTCACCACGCTCAGCGGCTGCGCCGCCTTGCAGAAGATGCTGAAGGGGGCTTTCAAGAAGCCCACCCTCTCCTTCAAGACGGCCCGGCTCGCGGATGCGTCCTTGTCCGACGCCACCATCAACCTGGTCTACGAGCTGAACAACCCCAACGGCTTCGGGTTGAACCTGGCCGAAGTGGACTACGCCTTCTTCGTGGAGGGCAAGCAGGTCGTGGCCGGCAAGCCGCGCTCGGGACTGGCGCTCAAGGCCAATGGCAAGAGCGAGCTCGTCTTCCCGGCCAACGTGAAGTTCGCGGACGTGGTCCCCGTGCTGGAGACCTTCCTCAAGCAGGACAAGGCCGCCTTCAGGGCGCAGGGCACGCTGGGCGTGAAGACGCCCCTGGGCGTGCTGAGCTTCCCGCTGGCGAAGGAGGGCACCTTCGAGGTCCCCAAGATTCCGCAGGTGTCCTTCCAGGCGCCGCGCATCAAGGACATCACCCTGACCGGCGCCACCGTGGAATTCCCGTTGTCGATCACCAACCGCAACAGCTTCCCGCTGCCGGTGGCCGGCATCACCGGCGCGCTGAAGGTGGCGGGCGCGGATGTGGGCACGCTGTCCACCGGCAACCTGGGCAAGCTGGACGGCAGCGGGACGAAGCAGGTCACCCTGCCCCTCACCATCAGCTTCGCTCGCGCGGCGAACGCGGCCCTGGCCCTGCGCTCGGGCGGAAATGCGCAGGTCCGCCTGGACGGCAAGCTCACCTCGGAATCCCAGAGCGTTCCCCTGAGTCTCAATCAGCTCGTCAATTTCGTTAAGTGACGCCTGCCTGCACTGCGGGCAGGGGGAACTGAACACAGGGTTGTCCCAGGGCGCCTCAGACGTTACGGTGGGGCGTCCTTGCCGCTTTTCCAAGGTCGAGACACACATGCGCCGCATCCTCTTCAAGTCGAAAATCCACCGCGCGACCGTGACCCAGGCTGACCTGGATTACGAAGGGTCCGTCACCATCGACCGCGACCTGCTTCGCGCCGCCGACATCGTGGAGAACGAAAAGGTCGCGGTCTGGAACATCACCCAGGGCACGCGCCTGGAGACCTACGCGCTGGAAGGTGAGGCCGGCAGCGGCGTCATCTGCATCAACGGCGCGGCGGCGCACCTGAACAAGCCGGGCGACCTGGTCATCCTGGCCACCTTCGCGGAAGTGGAGGAAGCCGAGGTGGCGAACTGGAAGCCCACCGTGGTGTTCGTGGACAAGGACAACCGCGTGGTGCCCGGGCAGACGAAGGAGATTCCGGGCCCGCAGCGCCGCTCGGCCTGACGTCCCGCGCCGCGGCGGTCCGCTGGCTGCTTTGCCCCATCGAACGCCTTTTGCCATGCTCCACCCTTCCTTAAAGGGTGGGGTCGTGAGCCCCGAGGAGTCGATACGATGAGGCGGTCGTGGGTGAGCGCTGGCGCGCTCTCGCTGGTGCTGACAGGTTGTACGGGCACGGGGGCCTTCCGTCCGGATCCGAACAACGACGACCCGCTCTACGGGGTCATCCCTGTCGTGAAAGCGCCACCACAGAACCGGTGCGCTGCGCTCGGCACGTCCTCCGCGCGGGGCTCGTGTGACGACGCCCTCTATCTGGCCACCGAGTACACCCGTCGGCTTTCGGTGGGTGATGAAATCTGCCTCGAGGGTGGCTACGGCGAAGACCCGGGCTCGGCGTGCAAGGCGCGCGCGGCCATCATCGACACCTCGCCCAATCAGGTGAAGCTGGAGGTGCGCGGTCCGAAGCCGGACTCGCGCTGGTTCAACGTGGAGATGCGGCACGCCTGGTACGAAGAAGGCGCGCTGGTGGACCTCTACCTGTCCGAGCGGGGTTATTGAGGGATGGGTCTCTACGACAGCGTGGCCGAGCGGCTGGCCTTCATGAAGAAGATGACTCCGGCGGAGCTGAAGAAGCTCGGCTCGGCGCGGCTGTCGGACATCGTCCTCCAGGAGGTGGCGCGCTCGCGTGTGCGCATCGCGACCCTGGAGAAGCGCTACCCGCAGGCGCCGCCGCGGGAGCTGGCCCAGCGCATCGTGGACGAAAAGAAGAGCCTCGCCAGCATGGTGGGCGGGGTGAGCGGGGTATTCGGGCTGGTGGCGTTGCCGGCGGACCTGCTCTTCATGGCGTACCTGCAAATCATCCTGCTCACGGACGTGGCCACCCTCTACAAGGTGAACCTCAAGACGGAGCGGGCGCGCGGGGAGATGCTGGACTTGTTCGGCTACGCCAACGGCCTGGGCCCGCTGCCTCGCGCGAGTCCCAAGGTGCTGGGAAAGCTGGCCGCCATGCTGCTGGAGAAGGGCGGCATGCAGACGCTGGGGCGGGCCATGCCGCTGGTGGCCGCGCCCGTCACCGCCTACTTCAACAACCAGCACATCCAGATGGTGGGCGAGCAGGCCGTGCGCTTCTACGAGGGCTTCGACAAGGCCCACGCCAAGGCGAAGGCCCAGCGCAAGAAGGCCAGCGGCGCCTGACGGACCGCGCCCCGCACATTTCTTTCGGTGGGTCCGATATGCCTTCCGTGCCGGACCGTTGATCGCCCTGGTGGGGCCTTTGCCCCCTTGGAAGACGGGCGGTCATCGGGACTCCTTGGCCGGAGGGACGATGACGCCCGAGAGACGGAGGCGACCAGGATGTCCGAGCTCTCGGCGGAAGTGCGGGTGCAGGTGGCGCGGCTGAGGAATCTGCTCATCGACGTAGCGCGCTGCGGTGCGTTGGGCAGCCCCCTGGGTGCCCTACCCCATACCGAGCTGGACCCGATGGAGGTCCAGGCCGTCTGGTGGCTGAAGGCGGAGAGCCTCCTTCCCGTCAACGTCCTCGCGGATCGGCTGGGCGGCATTGCCCCACCCCGGCTGAGCCGGCTGCTGGACCGGCTGGAGGCCGCGCAGCTCGTCCAGCGCGAGCGCTCCGTGCGGCATGACCGGCGGCGCGTTCGGGTGAGGCTCACGGAGCAGGGGCGCGCCCTGGCGGAGCAGGCGGACTCGGTGGTCCAGGAGCGCATGGCCCGGCTGCTGATGCCGTTGGAGGGCGAGCAGCGCAGCGCGCTGATGGACCTGTTGGAAGGGTGGGTGGAGGCCCTGGGCGGCAAGAACCGCGCGCCGGAGCCGGCCACCGAAGGGGGCGAGACGGATGCCCCGGTGGCCGAGGAGTTGGAGCCCGCCGCGGCGCCCAGGCGTACTCACACGGAGCTGATGGCCATCACCGCCAACGCGGCTTGAGTGTTGATGGTCTTCAGAAGGCGCGGGAATCTGGTCTCCCCGGGTTGAGGAGTTGACTTCGAGCCAATGCGCTCCAGCACTGGCCGATGGCCTCATGCAGTCGCGGGCTCCCCGAGTCACAGGGGCGCCGTCAGTCGCCGAGCGGGGAGAGATTGCCCATCACGCAGTGGGGCACGGCGAGCTCCGACCTTCCTTCAGCCGCACTCTGTTCACAGGCTGACGGCGAGCTGCCTTTCCTGGTTCAGAACGCGCGGCCTCGTCCGCGCGCTCTCCAGCTAGCGGCAGCGATTGCCACCGCATTCACTGCAATGACGCTCACGCGCCGACAGGTCTGGCGCCCATCCAGCTCACGCAGCGCTCCGCCCCCGCACGCTACGACGCGAGCGTGAGGTTCATGGCTGCGTCCCATCATTCAGAGAGTACTAGCGCTCGCAGGTCCAGAATGTGCTGACCAGCCTCCTTCCAGCGCGTTCCCGGGCGCTTCATGCGCAGAGCGGCCAACGACTTACCTGTGGCCTCGACGCTGCGGCTGCCGATAGGCAACCCCCTCGCTCGTGCCACGGCGTCGTGCATCAACTCGCCGTGGTTTTCCATGTAGGTGATTGCTTCGTGCACCGGCCGCCGGTCGCCGCGGACGACGTCCCGCCTTCCGCAGGCGTGCAACGCACTGACGAGGGTCCACACCGCGCCGGGCATTTTGACCAGCGACAGTTTCGATTTCTCACACAGCACGCGGGCCTGCTCTTCCCCTGCCCCCACGAGCGCCGCGGCCCCGAGCTTCTCCATCAGGTGCCAAGAGTCCACCAGACGCACCCCCTTCTTAGCCGCGGAAGCATGGGCTGCGAGGGTTTGGTCCAGCAAAGATCGCGGTTCGGGAGTGCCATCGGTGAGGGCGGCAACGTGTAGGGCGGACTTCCTGGAGGCCAGCGCCTGGACGTCACGGGCCAGGCGCTCGGCCAATTCATGAGCGTCGCCCAAAGCCATCCATATCAGCGTGAATTCAATTCGGGGCCAATCCTTCACACCGAGCACGCCTTATGCACTGCGAGTCAGCCCAGGCCTGTAGGGTTGCGACGTAGCTACAAGTGAGGTGGTTTGAATCGCTGCGCGCCCTGGGGTAGTTCAGCCTCCGCGAAGGCCGAAAGCCTTACCCATTCACGTTGTCCATCCAGCGCCCTATCGTTGCGTTTCAAAGAGGGGGAGTCTCCATGAGTCACCTGTTACCTTTGCACGTCACCTCCCTCGATGTGATGCTGGAACCTCTTTGGGAGAGTCACCTGGGGCGCATCGTCGGGACGGACGGCGAGGGGCGGCCCGTGGTGGACTTCGACGGCAATCCCGTGGGCCCTCGCGTGGCACGCAAGGCTGTGCGGTTGGACGCAGAGGGAACTCGGGCTGCCGTCGAGTCACGTCAGCCAGTGGAACTCCGCTTCGAGGAGGGAGACCCGCGGCTTCCCATCATCACCGCCCTGCTGCCCGTTGCTCCTCGGACCTTACATTCGGATGCAATTCCGGGCGCGCGGGTTGAGGCCGCCGAGTCGCCCACTCACGTCATCCAAGGCCGGGACGGGCTCGTGCTGCGCTGCGGGGACGCTGCCGTCACCCTGCTGCGCAACGGGAAGGTCTCCCTGCAGGGAACGTCCGTCGAGACTTCGGCGGAGGGCACCGTGCGCATCAAGGGCATGGCGGTTCAAGTCCACACGCAGGGTGCGCTGGGCGCCCGTGGGGGCCAGGCCGATGCAGAAAGCCATCCAGCGGAATGTCTCCGCACTGGCGACGGCACGGCGGACATCCAGGTCATCCAAAGCAGGGAGAGCCTCGTCCTACGGTGTGGCAGGGCGCGCCTGACGCTCCTGCGCAACGGACGAATCCTGCTGGAGGGGACCTACGTGGAGACGTGCGCTGAGGGCGTCGTCCGTCTCCAGGGCGGCTCCATCCAAATCAATTAGGGGGCGTGCCATGGTGTTGGAGGACGTGCTGGAAGAGCACCTGGACGAGGCAACTTTCAGGTGGCTGCAGTGGGAGCGAGTTCTGGAGGCTCCGGACTTCACCCTCTCGGACGTGGCGAGACAGGAGGAGCAGCTGGCGGCACACCTGCATGGACTGGTGCTGGGCGGCGCGGAGGCCGCCGATTCCTTGCTCTGGCCCGCCCTGGACTCCGGAGAAGCAACGCGAATCACCGCTGCCGCCTATGCGTTGCTGGGCCAGGGACACGTCCAGGCCCTCCTCAACTTCATGGCCGGTGACGCGCTCGAGGCGAGGGCGGCTGTCCGACGCGCGGTGGAGCTGACTGCGGCCCCCAACGTGGGTGAGCACCTGTTGCCGCTTCTGAGGCGGGATGACGTCTCCCTTCAGGCCCAGCTTCTGGAGGCGATGGCCTTCCGCCACGAAGCGCCTCCTGAATTGCTTGCGGAGTACTTCCTCCACGATGAGCCGCAGGCGCGGATGGCGGCGTTGCGCGCCAGCCCGCCTCTTCCCGAGGCCACCCTGCGCCGGCTCCTCCCAGGACTCCTGGAGTCCGGGCACCCGGGGATTCGCGCCGCGGCGATGGAGGCTGGCCTCACCTCGGGCGCGCGGGTGGCCTGGGAGGCCTGCCGTCAGGCGGTGCGCGCGTGCAATGCCCACACGCCCCAGGCCATGGTGCTGCTCGCCCTTTTCGGCGCCGACACCGACACGGCCCTGCTGGTGGACATGTTGGGGGCGCGGGACATGCGCCCGCATGTACTCTGGGCCCTGGGCTTCAGCGGGCGCCGCGGCGCCATGGAGGCCTGCCTCGCGCTTCTGGAGGACCCCCTGGTGGCACGGCTGGCGGGGGAAGCCTTCTCGGCCATGACGGGCCTCCAGCTAGAGGGCCTCTATGCCCTCCCTCCCGGAGAGCAACCCGAAGGAGCACCGCTGCCACCTGAGTTCCAGGAAGACCTGGACGCCGACCTAGTGCCCAGACCCGAGGATGACCTGCCCTGGCCGTGCATCGGTGCGGTGAGGTACTGGTGGAAGGAGGCTCGTCCTCGCTTCCATGCTGAGCGCCGCTACCTGAACGGCCAGCCTCTTGAGGGGCCCGTGTTACTGGAGTCCCTCACGCACGGCCCCATGCGGCGCCGGCACGTGCTGGCGCGCGAGTTGGCCATTCGCAGCAAGGGCCAGCACCGCATTCCTACCCGGGCCTTCACCCAGCGCCAGTGGGCGGCATTGGCCCAGGCCCGCGTGGCCTGCGCGCAACTGAGACTCTTACCCATGGAGCGCACGCTGCGCTGACGCGAGGACCGCCATGCAAATCAGCGAGAACACCACGGGCATGTCCGCGGGCCTCACCGTGGCGACGGACGCCCTGGCCCGCGAGCACTGCGTCGTCGCCGTCAAAGGCACCTTCCTCATGGACAGCCGCGGCGAGCCCAAACTGGCGGAAGTGCAACGTCCTGTGGCGTACACGGACGAGCACCAGGGGGCCCCCGAAACAACGAGCCTCCTCCGGGAGAATGACTTCGCATTGACGAAGCCCCTGGTAGACCTCCTCGTGCAGGGCCATGCCGTCGCGCCCCACGGGCGCGCGACGGAAGCGATGCTGGTGCGGGTGGAGATGCCGGGCCGTCACAAGGACCTCCGCGTCACGGGAGACCGCCACTGGGACAAGGGGATGATGGGCGTGAAACCCACGCCTCCCAAGCCCTTCGTCCGCATGCCCCTTCGCTACGAACTCGCCTTCGGTGGGGTAGACACCTCCCACCCGGAGCCGAAGCACCACGGTGCGGAGCTGCGCAACCCGGTGGGCCGCGGTTTCCGGCAGAACCCTCGTGTCGCGGATGCGGTAGGGACGCCGCTGCCCAACCTGGAGCACCCCCGGCACTTCCTCGACAGGTGGGATGGGAAGACGGTGCCGGTGGGCCTGGGGCCAGTGGGCCGTGGTTGGCAGCCTCGCCTCGCCCACGCCGGCACGTATGACGAGCGCTGGCTGGCGGAGGACTACCCCTTCCTCCCTCGGGACTTCAACCCGCGCTACTTCCAGTGCGCGCCCGAGGACCAGCAACTGCCGACCCTGCGAGGGGGTGAGGTGTTCCGGTGCCTGGGCCTGGCCGAGTCCGGCCCCTGGATGGTGACGCTGCCGCGCCTCCATGTGCCAGTGGCCTTCCGCTTCCGCGAGTCCGACGTCAGCACGGAGGCACGCCTGGACACGGTGGTACTCGATGCGGATGCCCGCGAAGTGGTGGTGACGTGGAGGGCCTGCGTACCGCTGGGCAAGAAGCTCTCCCACCTTCGCGAGGTGCAGGTGGGACTGCCACGCCCGAGCGTGAAGGAGGGGCCGGTGAGGTACCTGCGCGGCAAACCCTACTTCCGGGGGCTGGGCGCCCTGGTCTCATGGAGGCAGCGCACGCGGCGGCCGGGAGAGCCGGCATGAGCGCCACGCCCCTGTACATCGCCGCCGCGGGCATGGCCTGCCCGCTGGGCCTGAGCGCCGAGTCGGCCGGGGCCGCCCTGCGTGCGCGGATGAACCGTTTCAAGAGGAGCCGCTACCACGACGACGACGGGGCGCCCATGGTCCTCTCGGAGGTGTCGACGCTCGCCCCCGAGTTGCGGCGCGAGGAGCGCGTCCTGGGACTGCTGAGCATGGCGGTGGCAAACGCCGTGAGGGGCCTGGAGGAAGTCGAGCTCGCCCACCTGCCCTTGCTGGTGGGCACGTCAACCCCGGAGCGCCCAGGCGGTGTCCCGGAGGTGTTTCCCCGGGCACTCGAGCACCTTCACCAGGCACACGGGCTTCGCCTGGAGGGCACCCTGTCTCGAAGCCTGGCCTTGGGGAATACGGCGGGACTGCGGGCGCTGGCCGAAGCCCGGCTCCTGCTGGCCCGTCACCCGTGGCTTCCCGGCTGCCTGGTGGCCTCGGTGGACACCTTCATCAACGCCCCGAGTCTCGACGGACTGCTTCGACAGGGGAGGCTGCTGCGCCCGGACAACTCGGATGGAGTGATTCCCGGGGAAGCCGCCGCCTGCCTCCTGGTGACGCGCAGTCCTCGTCGCGACGACGCATACCCGCTGCGACTGGCGGGCCTCGGCTTTGGACAGGAGCGGGCCACGCTGCAGTCGGATGAACCGCTGCGCGGGTTGGGGCTGGCGCAGGCCTACCGAGAAGCCCTGGCCGAGGGTGGTGTGGACATGGCCGAGGTGGACTTCCGCGTCGCTGACGCCTCCGGAGAGGGCTATGGCTTCAAGGAACTCTCCCTGGCCCTCTCTCGGCTGCTGCACACGCGCAGGGAGTCCACGCCGCTGTGGCTCCCGGCGGAGTCCCTGGGGGAGACAGGGGCGGCCTCGGGCCTGGTGGCCCTGGCCTGGGCCTCGGTGGCCATGCGCCACGGGTATGCGCCCGGCCCCCGGACCCTCATCTCCACGTCCGACTTGGCCGGGGGGAGAGCCGCGGCACTGTTGCGCGGTCCTGACACGTACACTCCACGAGGGATGCCCTGATGAAGGTATTCGCCGATGGCAACGAGGTGGCCTGCGCTGACGGGGACGGGAAGGTGGTGGCGGCCTTCCCGGACGTGTGCATGAGCCCTCCCCCACCGCCAGCGGGGCCGGTGCCGGTGCCCTACCCGAATACGTCCTTCTCCCGGGACATGAAGCAGGGCAGCAAGCGTGTCACCATCAACGGCAAGCCCGTCATGTTGCGAGACCAGTCCTATTACGCGACGTCCCCGCTGGGGAACGAGGCCGCCACGCGCAACTTCGGAGCGGGCCTCATCTCCCATCAGATTACGGGGAAGACCCACTTCATCTCATGGTCGATGGATGTCCATTTCGAGGGCAAGAATGTCCCGAGACATATCGACCTCACGACCTCCAACCACGGCAGCAACGCGAACAACGCCGTCCCCTCCCCCAACCTCGCGCAGGGTGCCACGAGCAGCCCAGGCCAGGCCACCTTCAACGCCTGCCCGTGTTGCAACGGGCCGCTCCACGAGAATCAGAAGGACCCGGTGACCGGCCAACCCTTCGAGACAGTGCCGGAGATGGAATTCTACGGGCGTATCGCGCAATACCGGATGAGTCGACGTGCGGAGATGCAGGGCATTCTCCAGCAGGTCGCGGAGGGCAGGATGCCGATGCCCCCCTGGGCAAACAAGCTCGACGCGAAGTCCGGCCTTCCCGTCAAGGACAACATCATCCGCATGGGAGACGAGTGCGAGCGCGACTTCAAGAAGCTCCAGGAGCTCCGACAGAAGCACCCCGACTGCCCCAACGTGCACAACCCTCCGGACCAGGGGTGTGGTGTCCACTTCAAGGTTCTGCAGCCTGGGCTGGCAGGAAACACCAAGGACGGTGGACGCTGGGATTCAGCCCGAATGCAATCAATCGAAGATTGGCGCCTGAAGGGGCATGCCATCCCCAGGAACGACAAAATAAACCACATGACCCCGGCGGATGCCGGCGGATGCCCCTACTCGGTTCAAAACCTCGTTCCCACTAGCGTCCTCAAAGGTGACTGCCTGGAAATTGAAGATACCCAGACTCGCCTTCAGAACATGATGCCTCCCAAGAACGACGAACGTAAGCTGCTTTTTCGGTGAGTCCATGCGCCCTTCCTATCTTCGGCACAGCTTTCTCCCTTGGGGTCATGGTCTACATTTCGCAAAGCCACCACCGCCCGACGTCGCGGACCCGCGTCACCTCGCCAGTGATGATCCCTGGCGTGTAATTCCTTGTGTCCTGGCAAACCTCCAGCAAGGCAGGTTCGAAGTCTCTCGGATGCTCGTCAGACTGATGCATCAGGAACGGGACGCGGAGCTCTGGAACGTCTGTGCGACGCTCCTATCCTACGCCGCCCCCTACTCCGTCATACGTGAGATTGAAGCCTCCTCCGAGGAGTTGCTGAAGTCTGATGAACATAGTCCATACACCCGACGTTACTTCTGCGAGATCCTTTCACGCTCGGCCGGCGTGTGGGGCGTGCCCCACTTGATTCGCCATTATCGGGAACTGAAGGACCGAAAAGTTGAATCCGAAGTGGAATACTACATTTCACTGATGCTGGAGCCCGAGCCGGGGGCAATTTGGCACGGCCCCCGGGTTGTGTGGGAATCCAACGAATTGCCGCCCCCCTTCGAGGAGTCCACGCCATTGTTCATGAAGGAGGAGTACCTCAACCTGGTCGAAAGCACATTCCAGGAGGTTGTTTCCACCCAGAAGCTCTTCGAGCAAGATGCGCTTTGGGAGGGGGGACGCTTGGATATTGGGGCTGTCGCACAGCGCCTCCTGACACGGGTTCGCACTTGTATACACCCGGACCGCATCGAGGTAGGGCGTATGCTCCTCGAAGGCACCACAGGATTGGATTTTCGCGGATTCTTCGATGGCTCTGGCCGACTGCAGAACCTCACTGCGGCTGCAATTATCGAGGAATTCCTCGAACGGGGGGATGCCGACAAGTATCAGCCCGGTGTCCGCTACTTCTTTGGCCATCGAATCCCAGATTGAATGCGCCTGGTCGTAAGCGCCGCACGGTGGGATTCCCCAGACGCGTCGGCGCGAGTGGCTCCTCGACATCGACTTCCCGAAGCGCGAAACTGCGCCTGCCCCCCTGTGAAACGCTCCGCGAGCGCGCTATCTCACTCCCAGTTGGACCCGATGAAGGTCCAGGCCATCTGGTGGCTGAAGGCGGAGAGCCTCCTTCCCGTCAACATCCTCGCGGAGCGGATGGGCGGCATCGCCCCACCCCGGCTGAGCCGGCTGGAGGCCGCGCAGTTCGTCCAGCGCGAGCGCTCCGTGCGGCATAACCGGCGCCTCGAGCGGGGTCTCCCCTAAAGCTGGACGCGAACCTCGCCTTCTCGCCGGCAGGCCTCGGCGACTTCCCCTGTCCAGGGCGCGTATCCCTCCGCCTCCACCTCCAGGTGAAGGCCGAACGGCCTCACGCGCCCCAACCGCCAACGTCCCCGCGCATCCGTGAGTCCCCACGCGGGAGGCAGTGAGCTCACGTCACTGGATGCGGTGACGCGCGCGCCGAACACCGGTTTGCGCCCATCCGTGACGAGCACCTCGCAATCGTTCCCCTCCACGTCCACCTGGAAGGTGACGGTGCCGTCCACCATGTCCTCGCCCACGTCCGCGGCGGTGCTGGTGTAGACCTCGTGAACAGAGAAGGACACCAGCAGCCGATAGCGCCCAGGCTCCTGGATGGACACAGCCATCCCATCCTCCTCCTGGATGTATGCGCCGGCGGAGGCCAACTCCCACTGCTTCTCGTGGTGCCACCGTTGGAGGACGAACACGGGATAGGGCTTCCGGGTCCGTGCCTCTATCTGTGCCCGCATGGCGGCATCCATGCGCAGCACGAGCCACCGGTAGGCCTTCACGCGCCACGTCACCTCTGCGTCCCGCACACCCGGTTCGGGCCTGAAATCGAAAGCCTGTTCCGTCGCGGTCACCGGACGTCTGGAAACGGGCGATGCCACCTCGACGCGGAAACGGGACGGCTCCCAGGACGGCAGCCTTGACGCGACAAAGCGCCCATCCTGCGCGAGCGGGATTTCCACGTCCCCCGGCCCCAGGAGCCTCGCGCCTTCCGGTGGACGGAACGTTCCTTCCAGCTCCACCGTCCCCCGCAGCGTCACCGCCTCACCCACGCCTTCAGGAAAGAGCGAACCCACGTCCAGCACCACCGGCTCCACACGCCCCTCGCGCAGAGGCACCTCCACCCACGCGCTTTCCCTTCCCGCCGCGCTCCGGAGTACCAACCCCACGGCGGGGTCCGTGGGCAATGGCAGCAACTCCAGCGACTTCCCCACAGGGAGCGGAAGCGCCGTACCGTCCGCGAGCGCGGAGGCGATGTCCGGCGCGACATGCCGAATCACGGGCAACAGTTCGCTCGCGCGCTCCGCGTCGCGAACATCCCGGGACACACCACGCACCACACGAAGTGAGAACGGGCCATGCTCGGGTCGCACGCCCGTGAGCCGCACCCGCACACCGGTGGGCGCCCGGGCAGGCAGCACGGCCTCCACGACGCCCGTGGTGCCCCCCTCCTCAAGCACCACGTCGCCCAGCCAGAACGTTCCATCCGCTGCCCAGGCCACCACCCGGTAGAGCGGTACCACGGGAACGAGCACCGGTCCCAACGTCCCCCCCGTCGCGGACGGCGTCACCTCCACGGGCCGCCACTCCAACACGTTGGCCAGGTCCTCCAGCCGCACAGGCCCGGCGCCCTGGCGCCCCTCGCGCTTCGACACTTCCCACACGTGCCGGTCCGCGTCGGAGATGGAGGCCTCGCCCACGCGGGCCTCTCCCTGGAAGGGCACATCCCCTTGCAGCACCACGCGCAGAACCAGTCCCTCTGAGTGCGGGGGCTCCAGCTCCACGGGCGGCGGCGGGCTCACGGGGGTTGGGGCTTCCGTGCGTACAACGGGCGCGCGCGCGGGCGTCACCGGCGCGGCGACGTCCGCGGGCCACAGCCACCACAGCACGAGCGCGGCCAACACCAGCGCGGCGCCCCCCACACCCCATGCGCGACGTTTCAAGGTCTCAATCCGTATCGCTGGCGGAATACAGCGTCAGATAGATGGGCGCGTGGTCTGACAGGCGGGTGACGAAGTCCCGCGTGTTCCCGATGTAATCGCGCCCCGCCGAGGAGAACTCTGTCACGTATTCGGGCTGCATCCAGAAGTGGTCGTAGGCATTCACGTAGCCACCACTCAGGTTGATGGTGGTGGCCACGTTCAGCTTGCATTCCACCGTGGGAGACAGCGCCACCAGGTTCGCCCAGGACGCCGCCGTGCACGCCATGTTGTGGTCCCCCACCAGGATGACGTCCTGGTCAGTGCGGCTGGCGTCCTGCACCGACTTGAACACCGCGCCAATCTGTTTCACCTCGGCGTCGCGGTCGGAGGGATTGCCCCAGACGGTGTGCCAGTTGATGAACGTGTAGTCCGCGCCCGTGGGCGTGTGTCGCACGCGGACGATTTGCGGCTCGCGCTCGAACGTGTCGCCGGTGTCCCCATACACACTGGATGACAGCAGCGACACCGTGTCCTCCCGGTACAGCACCGCGTAGATTTCCTTGTACGATGAGCGCCCGATGAGCGGCGTCTGCGCATAGCGCCACTTCACGCCGGAGACCGCGTTGAGCTCCGCCACGATGGCCGGAGCCACGCTGGCATTCATCACCTCTTGCAGGAACACCAGGTCACAGCCGTTGTTGGAATTGCTGTTCGCGCCGTACTGCCGCCAGATCTGCTCCGCGTCCTCGCGATACGTCTGCTCCGCGGTCCACCCCTCGTGACGCAGGTTCCAGCTGACGACCCGTAGGTATGAGCCCGCCTGGGCCCACGAGGGAACAGCCAGGACGACCAGCACCACCACGCGCAACAAGAAGGACGCAAATCCCATGGAGTGACCTCGGCGTGAGAGGGGCGGCCATGCGGGGCCGCCGCACGCGCGGACCGAGCGCGTGCAACGGTCCTAGTGGATGAGGTTCGTGACCGGCAACCCACTCTCCTAAAAAACAAGAAACACGAGGTCTTCAAAGACCCACTACGGCGCGACGCCCCCTCCGCGCACGTCCTCACACCACCGCTTCGCCCCTTAAACGCAACTTGATTACACATGAATCGTGGTGTCACATTGTCGCGAGCGTTCCTGGAATGGGGATCTGGCTGGGACGGCAGAGCTCCGTCCTGCCACGAAGGAGGGCGCGTCATCGTGAGCCGACTCATCTGGAGCATGGGACTCGTGGGACTGGCGCTGGCGAAGTGGCATGCCCAGGTGGAAGCCGACGTGCTGCCCGTCCAGGCCGAGCCACCTCGTTGCTTCGTGGCTGGCTGCGTCGCGCGCGTCACCATCCCGGACCGCGACTCATTCCAGGAGTCCTTCCGCCGCACCGCCGACCTGCGGCTCGGCGAGGGCACCACGCACATGCAATTGCCCCCCGAGCGCCGGGCATCGGGCGAGGTCGTGGCCGCGTGGCTCGTCCTGCGTCCCGCCACCCACTGAACACCCACCCCTGTCACCCCGCAGTACCCCTCCAAGGAGCAACCACCATGAAGCTGGAGTTCCCCTTCAAGCAGTCCCTGCTCGCCACCAGCGTGGCCGTCCTGCTCGCCGGCTGCGGCGCCCCTGTCGAGGAGGAGTCCCCCGTGGCCCCCGAGGCCGCCGCGCTAGAGAGCAACGACGACGCCCTGTTCAGCATGCTCCCCGCCTGCGAGGAGCCCGAGGAGTTGGAGCACGTCGTGGAGCACGCGTGCTACCACGCCGAATACGGCCCCTTCGACCCCATCACCGCTGCCGCCCTGGACGCGCCCGTCCTGGTGGATGTCAGCCAGGCCCACACCGCCTACCAGGTCACCCTGCCGCAGCGCTCGCCGTTCAACTACGCCGGTCGCGTCTCGTTCCTCCCGGACGAACCGGGTGAGTTCGCCTTCATCCTGTCGCGTCAGCGAGGTCTGCGCATCTTCGAGGCCGCCACCGGCACCGAGGTGGCGCAAGAGTGCCGCTACACCGTCCCCACCGAGACCTGCTCCAGCCTGAAGACGGCCTACATCGCGGACCTCGAGGCCAACACCGAGTACTACCTGGAGTTCCGCTCCATCCTCCCCTCCAACGCCGCCTTCACCCTCATCATCGAGGAGGCGGGTCACCACCACTGACCTGACCCGCGGAGCGCCTTGGAGGCCCACAGAGGGAGCGTCCTCCTCCCGCCGTGGGCCTTCGCTCGTGCGCACCTGGACACAAATGCACTTTAGTTGCATCTGAATCCAAGAGACACATATGAAGTACCTCATGCGCCCGACCCTCCGAGTCCTCTTCCTGTCCGCGTGTGCCGCGGCGGCCGTCGCCTGTGGTGGTGACGAAGCCCCCGCCCACATCGAGCCCGGCGACCCCTGCGAGCCCAACGGCCACATCCACCGGGAGCCCACAGGCGACTGGTGTCACTGCAGCAAGGGCTACGTTGCCGCCGATGATGGCCTGGCCTGCGTTCCGGACCCGAACCACGTCCCTGGCGACGGCTTCGACTTTGGTGACGACGGCGAGCACGCCTGCTGGCACGTGACGAACGGTCCCTTCGTCACCGTCAACGCCACCACCACCCGTCATCCCCGCGTGGACGACTTCCACACCTACTACACGGTGAAGCTCCTCCCCGAGAACGGCCAGTACGTGGGGACGTTCAGCTACAAGGCCTTCGCCACCGGCAACTTCGTCGTCTACCTGAGCAGCCCGGACGTGCCCGTCACCCTCACCGAGACGGCCATCAGCACCACCGTGTCCCAGGCCGGCGCCCAGGCCACCGGCGGCTTCTGCGACGAACTGAAGCACATGGTCGGCTACGAACTGACGGACCGCATCCAGTACACGCTCCAACTCGGCCCCACGTCGCTGCCCGAACTCCACATGGTCATCGAGCATGCGCAGTAACGCATCCGGGACGAACCGACCTCCCGCGTTATTGCAATTAAGTTGCGTTTGCATCATGACTGGGGACTGCCGGCGCTCGCGGATTTCGGCGCCTGGCTCACGAAAGGAAGCCTCATCATGAAGCTGACCCAGCGGACCCTTTGCAGTGCACTCCTCGGCCTGGCGCTGACCGCCTGCGGCCCCATGGACGACACAGGGCGGGACTTCACGTCGGAGCAGGAGCATCCCCTGGAGGCCACCTGCGCCAGCGTGGACAACACGGCCATGACGACGCACGCGTGCGCCCATGCGTCCAACCCTGGCGACAACGTGAACGTGAATGGCGTCACGGGGGCGCCCGACATCAGCCCCCAACACAAGCACTACACCGTGACGCTGTCCGGCACCGGCACGGGCAAGGTGACGTACATCCCCGTGACCAGGGCCTCGGCGGGCTCCACCGTGGAGTCCGTCGCGTTCTACGCCACGCAGGACGTCACCATCACCGCCGTGGACAAGAGCGTCACGCCCAACGTCACCCTGACCGCGCTGGTCAGCACCAACGGCATCACCGAGGGCACCTGCACGCTGCACCACGCACGGGTGTTCGACCTCACGGTCGGCCACACCTACGAGCTGAACATCACCGCGCCCACCAGCTCGGTCGGCATGGTGCCCGAGTACCTGCATGACAACCGCGGCCGCTACTACCGGGACGCGGACGGAGATGGCTACGGCGCCAACAGCCCGCTCTACCGCTTCGCGTGTGAGGCGCCCGCGGGCTACGTCACCCAACGCTTCGACTGCGACGACACCAACCCCGCCATCTTCAACTGCTAGCCCGTCACCCACGGGGTGACCTGGGCATCACCGCAGCCCCTCCACCGGGGCGCCCCGCTCACCTCGGGGGGCGCCCCGGCCCTTCTCCCCTCCCTCCAAGGCCCTCCGATGCGAACCGCAGCCACCTCCACCTTGCTCGCCACGTGCGCCCTGCTGGCTCTGGCCGGCTGTGACACTGACGACCCCGTCCCTCCGACGCCGGACGCGGGCACCCGCCCGGATGCGGGGAGCGAACCCGATGCGGGCAGGCAGCCCGATGCAGGAACACAGCCCGACGCGGGTCCGGTCCAGGGCCCCGCGGTCATCGGCTCCACGCCCTCGGAGGGAGAGACGAACGTCCTGCCCGTGGAGCTGTTCAAGGCGGATGCGACGACCACCGGGGTGCGCAAGCTCGTCACGCTCACCTTCGACACGCCCATGGACACCACGGCGGCGGATGTCACGCTCGTCGACCGGACGACGCCGGCCAATGCCCCTCGCACGCTGACGGGCACCTGGTCCGAGGACGACCTGACGCTCTCGGTCGCCATCCCCCGGCCCGAATCCGACCTGCCGCCGCTGGAGGAGGAGACGGCGTACACCCTGGAGCTCGGCGCGCTGCGCGGCGCGGGGGGCCGCGCGGTGGACACGTCGCATGCGGGGCTCGGTGATGGGCGGCTGGACTTCACCACCGGCCGGCGTGACGGCACCGCCGAACACGCCTGCGCCCACGCACTGCTGGAGAGCCCGGTGCCCGTCACCGCGAGCGCCTCCCCCACCATCTACCCCGCGACGGATACCTCCCACGAGCTCTACGGCCTGACGCTCCCCGCCAGCGGCACGTCGTTCCTGGGCTACACGGAAGTCGTGTCGGGAGAGCGCCGGGACGAGCCCGTCGTCCTGTACCTCAACCACGCCATCCCGGTGGCGGTGCATGACATGACGGAAGGCGAGGACGCTGTCGCCTCCGCGCTGGAGCCCGCCCGGCCCGTCTGCCTGCCCGCCATCACCCACACGCTGAAGTTCACCGCGCCCGGCGGCGACCGCTTCCTCCGGCTCACCTTCGGCCCGACGGAGCGGGAGACGTTCACCTTCGTCTTCGAACGCTACTGAGTCAGCGCTCGGTGGCGGGGTGCAGCGCCGAGCCCCGCCCCGCGCGCAGCAGGTGCAGCGCGATCCCCACGCCCATGACACTCACCGCCGCCACGTAGTGCGCGGGCGCATGGGGCGACGCCTTCATCAGCAAGGTGACGACCAACGGGGTGAGCCCGCCGAAGAGGGCGTAGGCCATGTTGTATGAGAAGGAGAGCCCCGAGAAGCGCACCGGAGCGGGGAAGGCGCGCACGATGGCGGTGGGGACCACGCCCACCACGCCGACGCAGAAGCCCGCCAGCGCGGACAGCGGCACCAGCGCCTCCGGCGATGACGCCGCGCCCAGGTACAGCGCATACGTCGCCGAGAGCATCAACGCGCACCCCAGCCCCAGCGACGGCCCCACGCCCACCCGGTCCGCGAGCAGGCCATACGCCACGCAGCCGAACGTGAGGCTCAGCGTGGCCACGCTGCTGGCGACCAGCGCTTGCGTGGCGGTGATTGCGTGCAGGGTCTGCATCAACGTGGGCGTCATCAGGATGACCACGACGATGCCGGCGGTGAGCACCCAGGTGAGCAGCATGGACATCACCACGGTGCCACCGTGGCCTCGCAGCACGGCCTTGAGCGGCAGCTCCCGCACCAGCGCCTTGCGCCGCCGCAGCTCCTCGAAGACGGGCGTCTCCGCCAGCCACCGGCGGAGGAACACCGCCAGGAAGCCGAACACGCCGCCGATGACGAAGGGCGCTCGCCAGCCGTAGGCATTCACCTGCTCGGGGCCCAGCAGCGAGTTCACCGCCGTGGCCACCAGCGAGCCCAGCAGGATTCCGAACGTGAGGCCCGCGGTGAGCGTTCCGCACGCCAGCCCCACCCTGCGCGTGGGCACGTGCTCCGACACGAAGACCCAGGCCCCCGGGACTTCACCGCCCACCGCCGCGCCCTGTACCGCGCGGAGCAGGAGCAGCGCCAGGGGCGCCGCGTAGCCCGCGGTCTCATAGGTGGGCAGCAGGCCAATCAGCAGCGTGGGCACCGACATCATGAACACGCTCAACGTGAACATGCGCTTGCGGCCCGCCCGGTCTCCGAAGTGGGCCATCACGATGCCGCCCAGCGGGCGCGCCAGATAGCCCGCGGCGAACAGTCCGAAGGCCTGCAGCTGTCGCAGCCACTCCGGCGTATCGGGCGGGAAGAAGAGCTCGCCGATGACCTTGGTGAAGAAGACGAAGATGATGAAGTCGTAGAACTCCAGCGCGCCACCCAGCGCCGCCAACGTGAGCGTCCGGGCGTCTTCACGGGTCAATGGCCGCTGCGGGAGGTCCTGCGAGGGTGGGAGGGAGGACATGGCGGGTCGGCGTTCGATGAAACCATGGACCGCGCCGCAGCGCTCACTCCGCCCGCTTGCGGCGCCGTGACACGATGCGGCTCAAGGCCACCTCCGTGATGCCCAGGTAGGCCGCGACGTCCCGCTGAGGGACACGCCCGTGCAGGTGGGGATGCTCCTGCCAGAAGCGCTCCAGGCGCTCCTCCGCGGACAGGTCGAGGAACTCCTGCTCGCGACGCTCCTTCAGGAGGTAGTGACGCTCCGCCACTCGCCGGGCGAGCTGGGCCCAGCAGGGGTGGCCGGTCTCCAGCGATTGGAGGTCATTCGCCTGGAAGGCCAGCACGCGGCCCGGCTCCAGCGCCTCGATGGCCGTCATGGAGGGTTGGCCCTGCAACATCTCCGCGTAGGCGCCAATGAACTCACCCTCGGCACGGAAGGCCTTGATGGACTCCTCGCCCCGAGCGGAGACGCGCACCGCGCGGAAGACGCCCTGGAGCACCAGCCCGAAGCGGTCCGCGGCGTCGCCCGGCCGCAGGAAGAGCGCCCGCTTGTCCAGCGCCTGCTCCCGCGCCAACGTCTCCGCCTTCAGCCATTCGCTGGCGGGAAGCGGCGCGAGCGCGGTGATGTGCTCGAAGAGCTTCGGGTATCTCAAGCGGAAGGCACCTGGGCTTAACCCAGGTTAAGGCGGCCTTCCTCCGGGCGCCATACACCGGCGGCATGAGCATCAACGTCTACGCCGTGGCCACGCCCTTCGTCATCGTCCTGGCGCTGGGAGAATTCGCCTACTGCGTCATCCGGCGCAACGGGTACTACGCCTTCCAGGACTCCATCGCGAGCATGGGCACCGCGGTGCTCAACCAGTGCGTCAACGTGGCGGTGGCGCTGCTGGTGCTCCCGCTCTTCATCCAACTGGGGCAGTTCGCGCCCTGGCAGCTGGGTGCGTCCTCGCCGCTGGAGCTGGTGGCGCTCTTCCTGGGCGTGGACTTCCTCTTCTACTGGTTCCATCGCTTCGGGCACCGCACCAACATCGGCTGGGCCGCCCATTCACCGCACCACTCCACCGAGGAACTCAACTACGCGGTGGCCCTGCGCGCGAGCGTGACGCAGCGCCTCTTCTCGTTCCTCTTCTACTGGCCGCTGGTGCTGGTGGGCTTCCCGCCCGAGGCCGTGCTGGCCATGGTGGCCTTCCACCTGGTGCTCCAGTTCATCCCCCACACGCGCGTCATCCCGAAGATGCCCCGGTGGATTGAGTCCTGGCTCAACACGCCGTCGCACCACCGCGTCCACCACGCACGCAACGACATCTACATCGACAAGAACTACGCGGGCTTCCTCATCATCTGGGACAAGCTGTTCGGCACCTTCGAGGAGGAAAAGGAGGCGTGCTCCTACGGCCTCACCTCCCCGCCCAACACCTGGGACCCCACCGTCATCAACTTCCAGGCATGGGCGAAGCTGGTCAGCGACGCGGTGGCCACCAGGAGCCACTGGGACCGGCTGCGCATCTGGGTGATGCCCACCGGATGGCGGCCCGCGGACCTGCCGCCGCGCCCCTCCGTCGGCTGGCAAAAGGACGGCGTGGAGTTGAAGTTCCAGTCCACCGAGTTGCCCGGCGTCCGCGGCTACCTCGTGTTCCAGTTGCTGGCGGCGATGCCCTTCATGCTGCTGGTGAGCCACCACGCCTCGCCGCTGTCCGGCTGGCAGAAGCTGGTGCTCAGCCTGCTCTTCTGGGCCATGGCCACCGCGTGGAGCGGGATGCTGGAGTCACGGCGCTGGAGCCTGCCGCTGGAGCTGGGGCGGGTGCTCGGCATGGGGGCGGCGGTGACGTGGTGGCTGATGCACGCCTCCGCGCCGCAGAGCTGGACCGCGCTGTGCGCGGCGTGGCTGGGCGTGTCGCTCGTCTGGCTGGGGGTGGTGCGCGGCGCCAGCCAGGGCGCCACGCCCGTGCCGCAGGGCTCGCGCTGAACGCGCGTCAGGCGGGCTCCCACGTCCCGGCGAAGGCCGTGTAGCGGCGCACGTTGAGCGTCAGCGCCCGGTACACCTGCGTGTCGGGCGTCAGGTCCACCACCTCGCCGCCCTCGGGCACCGTCACGCGGTCGAAGTGCGCGCCCTCGAACCAGCGGTGCGGCTGCACCTCCACGACGAAGCGGCCGCCCTCGTCGAGCTCCGCCGCGATGGGCACGAAGTCCACGCGTTGCAGCTCGACGGGCGGCGGGAAGTCCAGGGCCACCCGGAACGGAACGTGCGTCTCCTCCCGGGAGGCGGTTCCTTCCAGAATCATCGACCGGCCTCCCAGCGCCGCCCCTTCCGCGCCCAGGGCCCGGGACGGCGGCTGGAGCAGCAACGAGAAGGAGCGCGCCAGCCCGGCGATGCCCGGCGAGCGCCCCAGCTCCCGCACCTCGCCCGCCTCCTCCAGCAGGTCGAACACCACCTCGCGGTCCCACTCGCCCAGCACCGTTCCGCCGGAGAAGAAGTGCCCGTCGTGGGCGTGCGCGGTGGGCAGCAACCACTGTCCCAGCCGTCGCAGGACGCGCGGCGACAAGGCCGTGGGCTCCAGCGGCGAGGCATTCTCGAAGATGTAGATGGGGCCCAGCACCATCACCCCGGACGAAAGGCGGATGCGCCAGCCCGTGTCGGTGGTGAACTCGCCGAGCGATTCCTCCCCGGGTGCCTTCGCGGTGCGCAGGCCCATGCGGAAGGTGACGCCGCGGCCTCCCGTGCCGGAGAGGCCACACGCGGACGCGCCTCCCGCGAGCGCGGTGCCCAACATCCACGTGAAGGCGCGGCGGGTGGTGTGCAGCGGGGACGTCATGGCGAGTCCTCCTGGAGGTCCAGGTGCAGGGTGAGCGTGCCCATGAAGGTGCGGGGCGCGCCCGTGGTGAAGTGACGGGTGGCCATCAGTGACGGGGGCGCATCCGGACCGCGGAAGTTGGACACGTAGTTGAACTCCGACTCGCGCCAGCGCGTGTCGAGCAGGTTCTCCACCGACAGGCCCAACTCCACCGCCTTCCACCGGGCCCGCGTGCCCACGTCGAACAGGAAGATGGGCGCGCTGTAGCGGCCCAGCGGCAGGGGCCGGGGGCCAATGGCGCTGTGTCCCAGGGCCACGTTCCAGTCCACCTGCTGACCCGCGACGCGGGTGGTGCCTCGCAGCGACGCATCCACGCGGCCCAGCAGCTCCGGGATGTAGGGCATCACCGTCCCATCCCACAGCTTCCATGCCGAGCCCCCGGGCACCGGCAGCGTGGCGCGCGCCCAGGCCAACGAGGCCTGGATGTCCACCCGGTCCTGCAACGTCCCGCGCGCGCTGATGAAGGCGCCCAGCCGCTGTGATGCGCCCACGGGCTGATTGCGGCCCACCGTCTCGTCGAACACGAAGTCCTGCGACACGCGCGTGGCGAAGAAGGCGCCGCGTGCCTCCAGCGCCAGCGGCCCGTCCAGCCGCCAGCCCAGTCCCGTCTCGCCCGAGGCCACGCGGGCGTAGGGCGCCAGCTCGGCGTCGGACAGCGCGGCGGCGTCGCTGGAGCGCGCGCCCAGGCCCGCGCTGGTGAGCCAGGTGAGGCGGGGCGTCAGGCGAATCTCGGCGGAGGCGCGCGGGCTGGCGAAGAAGCCGTAGGCCTCCAGGGACTCGTCGGGGAGGCGGGGACCCTCGCGGTCCCCGGTGGGCCGGTTGTGGTCGTCCACACCGAAGAGGAAGGTGTCCAGGCGCACGCCGCCGCGCAGGGTGAGCCACGACACGGGGGCGGCTCGCAACGCGGCGTAGGCGCCGAGGTTCGTGGTGCGGACCTGGTTGTCGAAGACGGTAGCGTAGGGCACACCGCCGCTGTCCCTCAGCCGGCGCGAGCGCGTGCGCACGTCGTCGTAGCGGGCCACATAGCCGAGCTCCAGTGGCTGCGCCTGTCCCAACAGCGTCAGTCCCGGGGTGTAGCGGCCTCGCAGGCCCATGGTGGAGCCGCGGTAGTACCCTTCCGCGTTGTCACCGCGCTGGCGCGCTCCATCCGGCGGGGGGGTGTCCAGCAGGAAGCCCGTGAAGTTGTCACGGATGCGCGTCTGCCGCAGGACGACATAGCCCTGCTGGATGAAGCGCCCGCCGCGCTTCAGCCGTGACTGGAGCTCAGCGGAGAGGATGTGACGCTGCCCCGCGCCGCCCTGGTTGGGGCCGTAGGAGCAGAAGAACTGCGAGTCCGCATCCGGAGCGCACGGCATCCGGGAGTCCACCACGTCCGTCTCCCGCACCACGCCCGGCGATGCGAAGCGCGAGCCATAGCTGGTGCCGAACAGGCGCAGCCGGGACGCGTCACCGACGCGCAGCTCCACCTGCGCCATGACGCCCGCGTTGGCGTAGGAGCGGTTGGGGCCGAAGCCATGGCCCTGACGCAGCAGCAGTCCCACGAAGGTGGCTTCACTGGCCTCCGGCGGCCCCCAGAGCAGGGACAGCCGCCGCGCGGCGTAGCTGCCCGTGGAGAGGGACGCGGTGAGGCCGCGCCGCGCCAGCCCGAGCTGGTACTCCACCGTGCCCGCCACGCCGAAGTCGCCTTGGGATGGGTCATAGGGTCCCTCGGTGACGCGAAGGGACTCCACCAGCTCCGGGATGATGAAGTACGTGTCCGCGTAGCCGTGGCCGTGCGCGTGGGACACCTCGTTGAGCGGTACGCCGTTGAGGCGCAGCTCCACGTCCTTGCCCTCTCCCGCGTCAAAGCCTCGGATGTAGATGCTCTCCGCGTGGCCCTCGCCGCCGTGGTTGGCCAGCATGACGCCGGGCGCCAGCAACATCAGGTCCGACGCGGAGCGGCGCGGCACGTCCGCGAGCTGTCCTACCGGAATGTGGAAGTCGCCCACGGCGACCGGCGGCGGTGCCTGCGAGGCGCCACGGACCGTGGTGGAGAAGGATGGTGGCTGCGGCGCCACGGGCTCGACGGGGTGGACCTGTACCGGCGGCTCGAAGGTGACGGGCACATCCACCCGCACGTCGATGGCCTCCTCGCCGCGCCGTGCCGGCTGGAACCGCCAGCGCAGCGCGGCACTCATCGCGGCGCGATCAAACGCCACGCCAGCGGACTGCCGCACCTCCACCTGGGACACCTCGCCCATGCGGTCGATGGTGAGCCGCAGCAGGACGGTGACGGGCACCTCGGGCGGAGGCACCTCCGTGGGCAGCACGGGCCCAGGCGCATCCAGCGGAACGGGTGGAGTCACAGGCAACTCGCCCGTGGCGCTCAGCACGCAGAGCACCAGAGTCGGAATCCACACGGGTGATGACCTCACGAGTTTCCGGAGCGACCCGCCCTGGGGCGGAAGTCATGCATCCGGGTTGCATCCACACCCCAGATACACCACACCCCGATTGACTCGCAACCATGTTGCAATTAACCATCTATTGCATGAGCGCGAAGCGACGGCAGTCCCGGAAGTGGTGGTGTGCGGCCCTGATGGTGTGGGGCCTGGCGGGCACGGCCTGTGACAACGTGGCCACGGGCGACGTCCAGGTCACGATGAGTGGGGGTGATGGCACGCAGCGTGGACTCCCGGACACGCTCTTCCAGGATGGCTGGTCCATCCAGTTCACCCGCTACCTGGTGTCGCTGGGCGACGTCACCCTCACCTCCGCGGCTGGCGAAACCCACAGCAGCAGCCGCCACGTGCTGGTGGACATCCAGAAGGGCGACATCCCCCTGGTGGAACTGACGGGCGTTCCGGCGGGCCGCTGGGACGTGGGCTTCCGGGTGAGCCCGCCCGAAGCGCGCACCGAGCGGGTGGACGGACAGGTCTCCGCGGAGGACCTCGCGATGATGCGCGAGCGCGGCTTCAGCTACTTCGTGGAAGGCCACGCGACGAAGCAGAACGAGCCCGTGCTGCGCTTCCGCATGGGCTTCCCCGTCAATGCGCTGATGAACAACTGCATCAACGGCGCGGACGGCACGCAGGGCATCATCGTCCCCGAGGGCTCCGTGGCCCGGCCCGAGATCACCATCCACGCCGAGCACATGTTCTACGACCGGCTGGGCACGCACCGGGGCGTGCAGTTGCGCTTCGAGGCCATCGCCGCCACCGCGGGCGAGGACCACGTCATCACCCCCGGGGGGCTCGCCACGCAGGAGCTCACCGACCTCCGGGGCCGCGACGGCAACGAGCTGCGCGATGCCCAGGGCCAGCCCGTCATCTACCAGCCCGGCGCGTTCGACGTGCGCACGCTCCAGGAGTTCATCACCCAGAGCGTGGTGGATCAGGCCCACCTCAACGGCGGCGGCGTCTGCACCGTGGTGAAGTGACGGCGCGTCACGCCGTCATGGGCGCGGGAGAGGTCCCCGCGCCGCTCGCACCGCCGGCGGGCAACCGTACGTCCGCCCGCCGGGGCAGACAGAGCCGGAAGGTGGTGCCCTCGGCTTCCGAGGAACGGACCGTCAGCCGCCCCCCGTGCGCCTCCACGACGGCCCGGGCGATGTAGAGCCCCAGGCCCAGGCTGGTGCGGGCCCGCTCCCGCGAGTCCTCGCCCCGCTGGAAGGGCTCGAACAGGTGCGGCAGCAGCGAGGGAGGAATGGGCGCACCCTCGTTGTGGACCTCCAGGAAGACGGCGTCCGGCTTCTCCCAGGTGGCAAGGCAGACGGCGGACGGCTCCGGGCTGTACTTCAAGGCGTTGTCCAACAGGTTGGCCACCACCTGCCCCATGCGCTCCAGGTCCCAGACGCCGTGCAGGCTGTCGCGTGAGAAGTCGCACCGGATGATGCGGCCCGGCCGGGCCACCTGCAGTTCGTCCACCACCTCGCGGCACAGCTCGTTGAGGTCGCCCGCCCGAGGGATGACGGGGATGCCGCCCCCCAGCCGCGAGCGGGTGAAGTCCGTGAGCAGGTCCACGATGTGCTGGATGCGCTCGCCGCTGCGCGCCACCCGCTCGAACGCCTTCTGCTGCGCCGGCTCCAACGCGCCAATGGCGAGCTGACTCTTCGCCGTCGTCAGCACGACGGAGAGGGGCGTGCGGATGTCGTGGCCGACGATGCCCATGAGCTGCTGCTCCAGTTCGGAGGCCCGCTGCGCCGCTTCCTCGGACCGGCGCCGCTCCGCGAGCTCCACCGCCTGCCGCTTCACCTGCTCGCCGCGCAGGTGCAGCGCCACGAAGACCTGCACCTTGGCGCGCAGGATGTCCGGGTCCACGGGCTTGAGCAGGTAGTCCACCGCCCCCTGGGCATAGCCCCGGGTGACGAAGGCCGCCTCGCGGCTCAACGCGGTGATGAAGAGGATGGGCAGGTAGCGCGTGCGCTCACGCGCCCGGATGAGATTCGCCGTCTCCAGCCCATTCAGCCCTGGCATCTGCACGTCCATGAGGATGCAGGCGAACTCTCCTCGCAGCAGCTCGCGCAGCGCCTCCTCGCCGGAGCGGGCCAGCACCAGCTCCTGGCCAAGCGGCTCCAGGATGGCCTCCAGGGACAGCAGGTTGGCGGGCGTATCGTCGACTAGGAGGATGCGCGCGCGCGGCGTGTCCTCACCCGGCGGGTCTCGAATTACGGAATGCGGCATCGAATCCAGGTGTGAGGTGGGAATACGCGGCCCCGCCAGCCGCCCCATCCGGGCACGACCGATGCGAGCCACGCTCCGACAACACACCCCGGAGCCCTCACGTTCCAGCCCCCAGGTGCACGAGCCCTGAAACACAGCGGGTGGCCGGCGGCGAACATGCCACCGGCCCCCACCCGGCACCTGGTAGCAGCCGTCAGGCCTGCGGCTCACCGCGCTTGGCGGCGACTTCCTTGCGGACCTGCTCCATGTCCAGGGCCTTCACCTGCTTGAGCAGGTCCTCCAGCGCGGCGGCTGGCAACGCTCCGGGCTGCTCGAACAGGAGAATCCCGTCACGAAACACCATGAGCGTGGGAATGGAGCGAATCTCGAACGCCCCGGACAGCTCCTGCTGGGCATCCGTATCAATCTTCCCAAAGACGATGTCCGGATGTTTGTTCGAGGTCTGCTCGAAGATGGGTGCGAAGGCACGGCAGGGGCCGCACCACGACGCCCACCAGTCCAGGATGACGATGCCCTGCTTGGACACCGTCTCCTTGAAATTGTCCTTGGTGATTTCGACCGCCGCCATCAGGTCCTCGCTTTCAACGAACGTCCAGGAGCTCCACCTCGAACAGCAGGGTGGAGTTGGGGGGAATAACGGGCGGGAACCCTCGCGCGCCATATCCCATCTCTGGCGGGATGGTGAGCTTGCGCACGCCGCCCACCTTCATGCCGGCCACGCCCTTGTCCCAGCCCTCGATGACCTGCCCGGCGCCCAGGCGGAACGTGAAGCCCTGGCCCCGGTCCCGGCTGCTATCGAACTTGGAGCCGCTGGTCAGCGTCCCCACGTAGTGCACGGTAACGGACTTGCCGGCCGTTGCCTCCGTGCCGGTGCCCACCTTCACGTCTTCCACATTCAAACCCATCCAACGCTCCTCTGACCGCGTGAAAGGACGGCACCTTAGCGCGACCCCGGCGCCCATGCCCCCCTGGAAAACACGGCGGCGCGGGCCCGTTGGCTACCGGGCACCGCGCCACCGATTCCTGCTCGAACCACCTGGGGCTTCATCTTCGCGTCAGAAGGTACCGCCGACGCTGACCGTGCCCTGGTAGCTGCCGCCTCCCTTGAAGTCCTCGCCGCCGCGATCGATGCCCGGGGCGAAGTCCTTGTCGAAGAGGAAGTTGTAGTTGGCGCGCGCGTCCACGACGAAGTGGCCGACGTGGCCTCGCAGACCCAAGCCCGCGGGCACGTTGCCCACGGTGTCATCGCGGTACCCCAGGGACTCACCGCCCCGGAAGTTGTAGTCGTTGATGCCGATGCCGCCCAGCAGGTACGGCTGCCACGCCGTGGGCGCGATGCCCAGCGTCAGGACGGCCTGACCGCCGTTACGCACGAGGTCCGGTCCGCTCGCGCCCGTCTCCGCGTGGCGGATGTTGTTCAGCGCGCCCGTGTAGCCCAGCTCGAGGCCCAGCACCTTGGACGGCTTGATGGCGGCACGCACGCCCGCGGTGGCACCGGGGCTGAGCTGCGGAGCCAGCGCGCCGGTGTAGCCCTCCACACCACCGCCCAGCATCACCGAGAGGCCTTTGATCTTGTTCTTTTCCTCGTGCTTCTCCGCTTTCATCGGCTCGGCGCGCTCGGCCGACGGCTGGAAGTTGGAGGGAGGCGGCGTCGTGGCGATGCCGCTACCGCCCGTGGCGTCCTCCGGAGGCGGGTACGCGGACTCCGGCTCCGGGTAGACAGGCTTCGAGGAAGGCTGCCCGCTGCCGCCCGTGCCCAACGGCGGCGCCGGCGGCACCATGAGCTGCTCGCTGTCATGCGTGCCCTGGGGCGCGGCGGGAGGCGGCGTCATGGACTTCTGGCCGCTGCCGCCCATGCCCTGCTGGCCTACCGGCTCGCAGCGGACGGGCACGTTCATGTAGACCTCGCCCTGCACGTTCGAGGGCTGCTGGCCGCTGCCGCCGATGCCCATGCTGTCCTGCGACTGCTGACCGGAGACGCCCGGAACGGGCTCCGTCTCCAGGATGAGGGTGTCGTCCTCCTGCAGCAGGTCATCACCGCCCAGGTCGTCCTGCTGTGCCTGGGCCACCATCGCGTCCTGCGGGCCCTGGCTGGTGCTGGCCTGTGGTGGCGGGCAGTCGCCGTCATTGGCAACAGCAACGCCTCCGTACATGAGCGCCGCAACGGCGCCCGCCAGAATCTTCGCTTTCATCCATGCCTCCGTCGTCGAGTGGCAGACATGAAGGTTGTTTCCCGCGCGACGTCCGGCAAGGCGCGGAGACGGCACTCACACCCGGGGGTAATTGCCCGGGGAGCAAGCCACCGGGCGTGGAGGACTGCCCACACCTGCGCGATGCGGGCAGCGGATGGCAGCGTGCTACCCCTGCCGCATCCACTCCGTGCCGGTGACGACGGGCAGTTGCAACGCGCGCTCCCGGTCCAGGTCCAGGTTGCCGATGTGGAGCGACAGCGGTGACTGCACCCACTTGTAGATGGACTGCTGGAAGAGGCGGACGAACTTCTCCACGTAGCCGCTCAAGCGGGATGCCTCCACATCCGGGAACATGGCGGTGAGCGCCTGGACGATTTCGGCGGGCGTCAGCTTCTCACTGCCGTACAGGTAGAAGCAGGCGTCGAGGATGGGGAAGGGCATCAACTCCTCTTCGCCCACCTGGTCATGCGCCAGCTCCGGCCCCGCGGGCCTGGCGAGCACCTTGCGGATGCCCTCGTAGCCCGTGGTGTCCTGGAGGTAGTCGAGCAGGTACATCACCACCGTCTTCGGGACGTTGGCGATGACGGCCAGCGCGCCCATGAGGTCCCCCCCGATGGTGGTGTAGCCCACGGACTTCTCGCTCATGTTGCCCGTCTGCAGGAAGAGTCCGCCGCAGGAGTTGCTCCAGTTCCACATGCGCTGGGCGCGCAGGCGGGCCTGGATGTTCTGCTCGGTAATCGGCGTGACGTCCTTGCCGCCCAGCATCGTCTTCGCGACCTCGCGCTCACGCTCGAAGGCCTCGTCGATGGACACCACCTGGAAGGCAACGCCCAGCTCGCGCGCTATCGTCTCCGCCGCGTCGCGCGTGGCGTCGCTGGAGTAACGGCTGGGCATGTAGAACGCCTGGATGAGCGAACCGGGGTTCTCCGGCCGCGCGCGCTTCGCGTAGCGGTGCGCGATGAGCAGCGTCAGCAGCGAGTCCCGTCCACCCGACAGCGCGATGCCCAGCACCTTGAAGGCGCGCGTCTTCTCGAAGTAGTCGCCCACGCCCAGGGAGAGCGCGTCCAGGATGTCCTCGCACAGCGCATCCCGCGCGGTGCGGCGCGTGTCCGGAGGCGGCAGGAAGAAGCTGCGGTGGGGAGGCACCGGGTACGTCAGCGCGTCGCGCTTCGTGTGCACCACCTGGGTACAGTCCAGCACCGGCACCGCCTGGCCGCCATGCGCCAGCCATGACTCGCGGTCCACGCGCCAGGTGGTGGCCTCGGCGCGCAGGCGCAGGGTGCGGTCCAGGTCCACCACCGCCGCCGCGTAGCCTTCCTGGAAGCGCGGCGTCTCCATGACGTGGCGGCCGTTCTGGTTCAGGAAACCGCCGCCGTCGAAGATGAGGCCGTCGTTGCTGCCCACCGCGTTGCAGTAGGCAATGGTGCACTGGTGGTCCGCCGCGCGGGTGGCGATGAGCTCGCGCCGCGTCTCCACGAAGCCCAGCCGGAAGGGCGACGCGGACAGGTTCACCACCAGCTCCGCGCCGGAGTACGTGCGCCGCCGCATGGGGCCGTCCGCGCTCCAGATGTCCTCGCACACCTCCGGGGACACCACGCCGAAGTCGAAGTGGAACAGGTAGTCCCCCAGCGGCACACCCCGGTGGACCTCCGCCATGCCCGGCTGACCGCGGCCGAAGGTGCGCGCCTCGTAGAAGACGCTGTAGGTGGGCAGCTTCTCCTTGGGGACCAGGCCCAGGATGCGGCCACCGGCCACCACCGCCGCGCAGTTGAGGCGCAGCCCCTGGTGGGCCACGCCCACGCCCACCACGAAGACGGTGGGCATGGGCGCCGTTTCACGCGCGAAGCGCTCCAGCTCCGGCCACTGGCGGTCCATGAAGCCCTGCCACTGCACCATGTCCTCGGCCGGGTAGCCTGCGATGAGCTGCTCCTGGAAGACGCCCAGCGTGACGCCCTCCGCCGCCATCTTCCCCGCCAACGCCAGCGCCTTGTCCGTGTTCCGGGTGAAGGACCCCACGGTGGTGTTCACACTGGCAAGCCCGAGCTTCACGAGCCGCATGGTTGCTCCCGTCCCTTTCGATGACGCGTCCGGCGCGCAGCAATGCGCGGCCCGCCGGACAAGGCAAGCGCAACCCGCTCAGTTCAAGGGGCCGGTGGGCCGCAGGGGCTGGAGCCTGCCGATGAGCGCCCCCACATCCTCCAGCACGCCTTCCAGGCGCTTGCGCACGTCCAGCTCCGCCAGCAGCTCCTGCCGCCGCTCCGGCTCCGGGATGACGGCGGAGGCCACCACGTCCGCGAGCATGCCGCCCTGGGCCCGCGCGGCCACCGGCAGCAGGTTCTCCGCGAAGGACGGCGGGACGCGGCCGGCCAGCTCGAAGACGGCCTGCCGCAGCTGCTCCTCCTCGGGGCCCTCGTAGGGCACGTCCGGCAGCACCTCCGCGAGCACCTCCCGGTAGGCCTTTTCCGTCGTCAGCTCGGACGTCATGCGGATGCGGCTCACGCCCTGGAGGAGGATGTTGTAGCGCCCCTCCTCCACCTGTTCGTCCCAGACGATGACGCCCGCGCACATCATGGGCAGCATGGGCGGACGCCCCCCATAGTTGCCTTCCCAACCGGGCTCGAGCTGGGACAGCGCCAGGACGCGGTCGCCCGCGAGCGCGTCCCGGACGAGGGCCCGGTAGCGCGGCTCGAAGATGTGCAGCGGAATGACGGTGTGCGGGAACAGCACCGCCGACGGGAGGGGGAAGACCTTCAGCGCGCTGGCGGCACGCTCGATGCGTTCTTGAGCGGTCATGGGGGGCACCTTGCAGTGATAAGCCCGGTTCCCCCCAGCCGCATTCCTAACGAGCCCGGGAATGATACGCCCGGTCCCACCGCAAATGGGGCACGTGCGCTTCCAACCACTGGAGGGCCACGTGCGAGGCCTCGTTCTCCACGGCCCCCTGCCGGATGGATGCGGCGGACAAAGCGAGGACATGCCCCGCCCCCGCGATGTCTTCGGCGCGACAGCCGCGCGCGCGCAGCCGCCAGGCCAGACTCCCAAGCGGCGGCGTGGTGCCGTGGCGCCAGAAGTGCAACTCCAGGTCGCACCGCAGCGCTTCCGCCTCACTCCGGGCACGCGCGGCGGAAGAGGCGAGGGACACCTCCAGGCCATCCTCCTCGAACTGGAGCGCGTGCTGGACCGCGTGCGTGCACGCGACCACCTGGCGCCACAAGTCCCACCCGGCCCGAGGCACGCCCACCTCGAAAGGCAGGTGGAGACAATGCCCCGGGGCCACGCCAGCGCGCGTGGAGAGCCGCGCGGGGCTCGCGTGACCGCACACCGCGCCCATGGGGAAGCACCGCTGCATGTGCCGCCAGAACACCTGGACTTCCTCGGGCTGGATGTCCCCCTGGCGGAACCAGGCGCCCACCCGGGGCAGCGACTGGAAGAACCCCTTGAACGAATCCATTGATTCAATCATTTGATTAAACCAGTCGCGGCGTCAAGGGCGGGGGCATAGGATGGTGCGGGTGCTGCGAACCCATCCGGTGGACGTCCTCTTCGCGGGCCTGTCCCGCCGCGCCCGGCTCTTCTCCCAGGGCTGGGGTGATGAGCAGTTCCTCGAAGAGGTCGCGGCGGCCGCGCCGTTCCAGCAGCGGCCTCCGCCCATCACCCCCGAGTGGAGCGCGCCCCGGCTCCAGCGCGGTCTCCAGGTCCGGGATGGCACCTTTCCGTCTCCGCTGGCCCGGCTCGACGCGGCGGCGCGCACGGCGCATGTCCGGTGGCTGAGCGCGGGGCATGGGCCCTCACGCGGCGCCTGCGTCGTGCTCGCCGCGTCCCGTGAGGAGGGCTTCTCGCTGCGAGAGCGCATGTACGCGCCGCTCGCGCGGGAAGGCATCGACCTGTTCCTGCTGGAGAACCCCTATTACGGCCTGCGCCGTCCCGAGGGGCAGAAGGGCGGCGCGCTGCGCACCGTCAGCGACCACGTCTTGATGAACCTGGGCATGGTCGACGAGGCCCGCGCGCTGCTCGCATGGCTGCGGAGCGAGGGCCATGCGCGCCTGGGCGTGGCGGGCTACAGCATGGGCGGCTACATGGCGGCGCTGACGGCGGCCGTCGTCCCGGAGCCGCTCGCCGTGGCGGCGCTCGCGGCTGGAGCGTCTCCCGTCCCCGTCTTCACGCAGGGGCTGCTGTCCTGGTCCATTGCCTTCGCGTTGCTGGATGGCCCCCGGCGCGACGCGGAGCAGGCCCGACGTCGGCTGGGACGGATTTTCGACCTGGCGAACCTCACGCGCTTCCCGCCTCCGCGGCAACCCGAAGCGGCCGTCCTGCTGGCCTGCCGACGTGACGGGTTCGTGCCCGGTGATGAAACGCTCGCGCTGCACGCGCACTGGCCCCGAAGCGAGCTGCGCTGGGTGGACGCCGGGCACGTCACCGCGCTCTTCACGGAGCGAGCCGCGCTGTGCGCCGCCATCCGGGACGCGCTATCGCGGGTGGATGCCACGACGTGAGCACGCGGCCCGGAGCGCGCGCATGCCTCAGTGCCGCACGCCGCCAACGGCCGCCACGGGCGACGCCTCATCCACGCGCGGCTCCGGCCCCATTGCGTCCGCTGCCGTCAAGGCCGTGGCCACCGTGGCCATGAGCAGGTCCGGCCGAACGGGCTTCTCCAAGACGCGGACGGGCACCGTGTCGATGAACGCGCGGGACTCCGGCGTATAGGCACCGCCGGAGATGAACACCACCCGCGCGGCCTGGTCCGGCGCGTGGGCGCACAGGTGCTGGTAGACGGCGGCGCCGTCCGTCTCCGGCATCTGCAAGTCGCACAGGATGATGTCGAAGCGGTGGCCCGCGTCCACCAGCGCCAGCGCGTCGCTGCCCCGCGTGGTGGTGACGACGTCGTGGAACGGCTCCAGCAGCAGCCGCATGGACTGCGCGAGGCGCGGCTCATCATCCACCACCAGCACCCGGCCCCGCCGGGCCGCGGAGGGCGGAGGCGGACTGACGCGTGGCAACGGCCGCGGCGGCGTGGAGGCCTGCACGCGCGCGGGCGGCAACAGCACACTGAAGACGGAGCCCCGGCCCGGCTCGCTGCGGACCTCCAGCTCGCCTCCGTGCGCGCGGACAATCTGCTGGCAGATGGCGAGCCCCAGCCCCGTGCCCTCGCCGCTGGACTTGGTGGTGTAGAATGCCTCGAAGATGCGCGGCAGCACGTGCGCGGGAATCCCCGCGCCGCTGTCCACCACGTCCACGCGAGCCCGGCCAGAGGCATCCGTGCTGGTGCGCACGCGCACCTCGTTCATGGACGGGTTGCCCTCCGGGATGGCCTGCATCGCGTTCACCAACAGGTTGAGCAGCACCTGTCCCAAGCGCGCCTCGCTCCCCGACACGCGAGGCACCGGACCGAACTCCTCCACCAACCGGGCGCGGTGGCGCAGCGCGTGGCTGATGATGCGCACCGCGGGCGGCACCAGCGCGTTGAGGTCCACCAGCCCCGATTCCTGGTTCCCCTGGCGGCTGAACACCTGGAGGTCCCGGACGATGAGGCGGATGCGCTCGGCGCCTTCCAACGCGCCCCGCACGCTGGCCATCGCGTCGCGCATGCCCGACATGCCGCCCTGACTCAATCCGCGCTCGGCGGCCTCCAGGTTCAGCACCAGGTAGG
Organism: Myxococcus xanthus; assembly: GCF_013116825.1. Taxonomy (GTDB): domain Bacteria; phylum Myxococcota; class Myxococcia; order Myxococcales; family Myxococcaceae; genus Myxococcus; species Myxococcus xanthus_B. Next base: position 79,260 of record NZ_JABFNS010000001.1, on the reverse strand, counting down.
CCAGCGGGTTGTTGATTTCGTGCCCCACACCGGCCGCGAGCGTCCCCACCGCGGCTACACGTTCGGCCGCCACCAGGCGGGCCTGGAGCTCCTTGGTCGCGGAGATGTCGCGGTGGGTGGCCACGAAGTGGGTGATGTCCTCGCCCGTGGCGCGCACCGGGGACAGCAGCACCTCGCTCCACACGAGGCCGCCCTGCTTGTGCGCCAGCTTCACCTCCGCGAACACCGGCTCGCCCGCGAGCAGTGACTGCCGCGTGCGCTGTCGGAACTCCGGCTCCTCCGCGCCGTAGAGCGAGCACGGGTCCTGGCCCACCAGCTCCTCCAGCCGGTATCCCAGGAGCGAGCACAGCGCCTGGTTGGCGAACACGGTGCGCAGCGCGCCTCCCGCGCGGACCTCCGCGATGAGGACGCCTTCGTGCACGCTCCGCACGGAGGTGCCCAGCAGTTGGAGCTGGCCGATGGCGCGCTGACGCTCGGTGCTCGCCGCCGCCAGCAGCAGCCCGGTGACGGCGTTGGCGGCGATGAAGAGCTGCAACACCAACAAGTCCTGCGGCAGGTCATCCGTGGCGAAGGGCCCCTGCCCTCGCGCGGTGCCCGCGATGGAAGCGGCGGCGATGCACAGCGTGGCCGCCGCCGCGCCCCGAGGACCGAAGCGAAGCGCGGCCCAGGCGGACATGGGGAAGAGGAGGAAGGCGGCCGCGTGCGCCGCGCTGTGCGGCAGCTCCGGCACGAAGAAGATGGCGCCGCCCAGCACCGTGGTGAGCCCCGCGAGCACCACCGCCTCGCCGCCTCGCCGCGGCCAGGACCATCGCTTGAACAGCATCAACGGCGGCGCCACCACGAGCACGCCCATCAAGTCCCCCACCCACCACACGCGCAGGCCCGCGGCCAGGAACGCCGAGGGAAGCCGCCCGGCCAGCACGAGGCTCGCCACGCCCACCGATGCGCTCACGCCCAGGCACAGCGCGCCCGCCCCCGCGCACAGCGCGACGACATCGCGGATCCGCTCCAGCCCCTTGTCGAACCCCACCCACCGCAGGAGGCCCGCGCCGAGCACGGCCGCCAGCGTGTTGCCCACGCCCACGCCGAGCGAGGCCATGACAGGCACGTCCCCCAGGAGCGACATGAGCGACGCGCCCACGAAGACGCCGGGCCAGCGTGACACCCCCAGCACGACCAGCGCCGCCAGGGACACCCCCGCCGGAGGCCAGGCCGGGCTGATGTTGCCCACGATGGCCACCTGCTGCCCCAGGGCCCCCGCGACGAGGTACACGACGACCAGGCCCAGCATCTCCAGCAGATGCCGGCCTTGGACTCCACGTACACTGGCTTGGAGCAGCCCGAAGATGACCCATCCCCCCGACACCCGCCCGCCGACCCGGCGGGTATCCATGGAGGCCATGCTAGCCGGGGCACCGCCGGTATTGCACCTGCCCCCCGGTTGACAGGAAGGCAACCGTCCAGGAGCCGATAGGCGCAGTGCAATGGCTTCGAAACTCGCCCGTAGGGGAAGACAAGGAGGTCACCCGAACCATGTCGCGTCCCGCAATCGCAGCGCTGCTGTCTTTTCTCATCCCAGGCGTGGGGCAGATCTACAACGGGGACCTGCTCCGGGGCCTGTTCTGGCTCATCATCACCCCAGGCTTCTGGATTGGCACGGGTGGGTGCCTGGGCTGGGTGTGCCACATCGTCGCCGCTGTCACCGCCCACAACCGGGCGGAGGACAAGGACAAGTACAGAGTCACAGTCGTCTGACGCGGCCGTGCGGCCCCACCGCGGACACGCGGGCGGGGCACACGGCGCTCCCGCGTGTCAGGTAACCGACACGCCCAGGCCCAGGGCGCGCTCCGCCAACCAGAGGCACGCCAGCAGCGCGATGGCCACCGAGCCGCCCACGACGACCGCGCGGCGGTAGAGCGGCGCCTCGCGCAAGGCGAAGGCCAGGGGCAGCAACGCGGCCACGAAGGCCACCTGTCCCAGCTCCACGCCCAGGTTGAAGCCCAGCAGCGCCAGCGCGAGGCTTCCCGCGGACAGCCCCATTCCCGCCAGCACCGACGCGAAGCCGAAGCCGTGCAGCAGTCCCAGCACGAAGGCCACCGTCCAGCGAGTCCCCCACCCCAACGGGCGGACGTTGTCGAGCGCCGCCACCAGGATGCCCAGCGCGATGGCGACCGACACGAAGCGCGGCGGCAGGGAGGCCCAGCCCAGCGTGGCGGCGACCAACGTCAGCGCGTGCGCCACGGTGAAGGCGGACACCACCTTCACCACGTCCCACAGCGCCGCGCCGAAACCCGAGACGGCCACCCACCGCCCGTCCGCGTCGCGGCGCAGGACGGAGGGCAGCAGCAGCGCGAAGAGAAAGAGCAGGTGGTCGGCCCGAGTCACGACGTGCAGCGCCCCCTCCACCGCCATGCGCTCCGCGGTGCGCCAGGGAGACTCGTCCCGCAGGCGCACCCGCGCGAAGTGCTGGGACGCGGAGAAGATGAGCGGCTCGCGCGCGCCCACGCGCACGATGCCCCGGTGAAGCGGGTCATGGTCGAACAGCAGCGTGTAGTCCACGTCCAGCCGCGCGGCGGAGCCGGTGCAGCGCGCGTCGAAGTCCAGCACCGCATAGGCCCCGTCCGAGTGCTGCCGGATGCGCAGCCCGCCCTGGGAAACGAGCGCACAGGGCGCACCTTCCGCCCCGAGCACCAGCCGGCCGAGCACATAGCGCCGGATGTCGGCCTCGCGCGCCAGCACCTCGCCCCAGGTGATGGCGCCGTCTCCGCCCGCGTCCAACCCGAGGACGTCGTCCAGGTCCTGGAGCGACACGTCCCACCGGCCGGAGATGCCTTGGCCATCCGCCTCGGTCAGTCGCAGGTAGCTGTCGCTCGGCTTTTGCGCCAGGGCGGACAGGGAGGCCAGCAGGAGCGACAGCAGGGCAACGCGGCTCATGGCAGCAGACTCCGCACGCGCTCGGCGAGGAAGACGAGCCCCGGGTCCTCGCAGCCCGAAGCTTGAAGGAAGTCCAGCGCGGGCCGGGCCGCCTCCGGTCTGCCGGCGGCCAGCGAGGCTTCGAGCAACAGCCGCACGTCCCAGGGCTCACGCTGTGACGCCCACACGGCCTGCGCCAGCCGGAGCGCCTTCTCCGGCGCCTTCTCCACCTGGAGCGCGAAGCGGGCCTCCTCGCGCGCGAGGAGACTGTCCCCCCGCTGGCGGCTCTCCTCGAACCGGCGGGACAAGGCGTGGGTGACTTCGGGCGCGCGAGACGACCCGAGCGCGTTCTCCGCCAACGCGTGGCGCAGGAGCAACCGGTCGTCCTGCGTGTGGTCCATCACCACGACGGCCGCCTCCCGCGCGCGGCCCGCGTCCAGCAGCAGGTCCGCGTAGGCCGCGCGCGCGGCGTAGTCCTTCGAATCCAGCGAGAGCGCCCGGAGGAAGTAACGCTCCGCCAGACCGACATCCCCCGCCAGCGCGGCGGCCTCCGCCAGCGTGGCCAGTGCGCGCGTGCGTGACTCCTGACCGTGCTCGCTGCGCCGCAGCGCCTCCAACAGGAGCGCGTGCGCCTTGCGCGAATGGCCCGCGAGGCTTCGTACCCGGGCCTCGCACACCGCGACCGTCAACGAAGAGGTCAACGCGGTGAGCCTCGCGCAGCTACGGGCCGCCTCGGCATGCTCGCCTCGAATCCCCAACACCTCCGCGCGCAGCAACCACGCGTCGACGTTGCCGGGGTCCTCCTTCACCACCGCGTCCAGGTCCTCCAAGGCCGCCGGAAAGTCGCGCCGCGCGTGGTGGAAGGTGGCGCGTACCAGCCGCACGCCCGGCGGCGGCGCGTCCAGGTCCCACCACGGACGCAGCGCCGCCTGCGCGCGCCCCAGGTAGCGAGGCTCTCCCAACACGCGGCTCGCCTCGATTTCCAACCGCGCCAGGCGCAGCGCCATGTCCAACTGTCCGGCGTGCCCGGCCAGGGCCTTGCGAAGCGCGGCGCGCTCGCGGGCGCGCGCATCCACACCGACGGCCGGCACGCGCGCCAGGACCTCCGCGGCGTCCCGGGGAATGAAGGGCTCGCGCTCCCCGAAGGAAGGCGAGCGCCCACAACCGAGGACCCACGCCGTGGCCAGGACCACGGCGCGTCTCGCGGCGGAAGGACGGCGGCACATCGGAGCTCGCATGGGCTCCGCACTGTACGCAGCCGTTTTTCGAATGGCGGCCGCCCGGGGACATGGGTCTCCGGAGCAACACACCGCTCAGGGTCGCCGCCCTCTACTCAACAGCGAAGCGGGACTGGAGTGCGCCCGCGCGGGCCTTCCTCCTGTTCAAGGCCTGGCATCCCGCAGCGCCGCCAGCAACTCCGCCGCGGTGGCGGCCACCGCGCGCGCGCCGTGGGCCTTCAGCTCGTCCACCTCGCGGAAGCCCCAGGCCACGCCCACGCCGTACATCCCCGCCGCGCGCGCCGTGTCCATGTCGATGGACGTGTCCCCCACGAAGGCGCAGGCCGCGGGCGGTACGCCCAGCTCCGACGCCAACGCCAGCGCCGCCGCCGGGTCCGGCTTGCGCGGCAGCTCTGGCCGCTCACCGTACACGGCGGCGAAGGAGGCTCGCGGCAGCAGGCGCGCGACCAGGCGCTTCACGAAGCCGTCTGACTTGTTGCTGAGCACCGCCAGCTTCGTGCCCTGCGCGGCCAGCGCGGTCAGCATCTCCGGGATGCCCGGGTAGTGCGCGGTGCGGTCGAAGAGGTGGTCGTCGTAGTAGGCCTTGTAGGAGGCCAGCACCGGCTCGATGAGCGCGTCCTGCCCTGAAGGCACCGCCCGGCGAATCAACTCCCGGACGCCGCTGCCCACGAAGCGCAGGTACGCGGGCTCCGGATGGGTGGGCAGACCGTGGTGGGCCAGCGCGTGGTTCGTCGCATCGGCGATGTCCCCCAGCGAGTCCACCAGGGTTCCATCGAGGTCGAAGATGACGGCACGAAGCAGCATGGAGACGCGTCCTTCTTCAAAAACGAAAACGCCCTGGCCACGAGGACCAGGGCGTCGCGGGGCCCCAAGGCCCCATCACCTGAGGCTACGGGGTGGCCTTGGTGCTGGCGGCCTTCACCGCCTCGGCATCGCCCGCCGTAATCACCGCGAAGTTGATGTTGTTGTAGCCCGCCGTGGCGCAGCTGAACATCACCCGCTTGATGATGGCGTACTCCACGTCCTTGTGGGCCTGGATGTTGATGTCGCCCTTGAAGGTGTTGGCCGTGTCCTGCGCCATGGAGTGGAGGTCCTCGTACTGCTTCTTCATGTCGCGGAGCTTCTCCTCCAGCGACGGGATGTTGAGGTACTCGTCCTTGGTGAAGTCCTCGACGCGGCCAATGATGGTGCCGGAGACGCTGATCTGATCACCGGAGACCATCACCACCGGGTGCATCTCCACTTCCTTGACGTTGACCGCCTCGGGAAGCTCGATGTCCTTGGTCATCATCAGCACCTCACCCGTCGCGGAGAAGTTCGCGATGAGGAAGAGCACGATGATGATGAACATGTCGACCAGCGGGGTGATGAGGAGGTCGGAGTAACCGCTCTTCTTCGCGGTCCCGCCGTGCCCGAACACCTTGGAGTGCTGGAGCCGCTTGCCGTATCGCTTGCCTGGAACCTGAATGGCCATGACGTGTCGTGAGCTCCTTGGGGGGGCTAGCCCATCGCCGCGGACACCGACACCTGGGGAAGCCCAGCGCCGATGCACTCGTCAATGATGCGGACCAGGTCCTCGTAGCGGACCTTGTCTTCAGGTTGCAGGGTGATGGCGGACTGGTCCGGCAGCTGCGCCTTCAGTTCCTTGAAGCGCGCCACCAGCTTGGACAGGTCCGTCTTGCCCTTCGCATCCTTGGTGAGGGGAATCGGATCGAAGGCGCTCTGGTCCGCGGACAGCCGCAGCTCCGTGGGCGTGATGAGCAGGTTGAGCTGGACCGTCTTGGTCTGCTCTTCCTGCTGCTGCTCCTCCTCCGTGGAGGGGCCACCCGCCTGCGAAACCTGGAGCCGGCCAATCTGGGTCCAGACCGCCGTCAGGATGAGGAAGCTGATGGTCACCGCCATCAGGTCGATGAATGCCGTGAGGTTGATGGAGGTGTCGAGCGACTTCTTGCCGCCCTTGCCTCCACCTGTGTCCATTCCGCCGGCCATGGCGTTCTTCTCCTTCGGCCGCGCTCAGTGAGCGTCGGTGAGACTGATGGAAGCGCGCCGCGCGTCCCCACATCCGTGGGGACAGGACAGCGCGCCCGGACTCCGGGTTCCCGAAGGACTTCCTACTCCTCGTCGCGAGCCGCCACGGGGACGTTCAGGTTCTTGAACTTGTCCTTGTTGGCCACGATGAGGTTGAGGACGGAGACGCTGGTCTCGTTGATGTCGTTGATGAGGCTCTGCGTGCGGCCCGTCAGCACGGAGAAGGAGATCAGCGCCGGGATGGCCGTGAGCAGACCGAAGCCGGTGCAGTTCATGGCTTCAGAAATACCGATGGCGAGAATCGCCGCCTTGTCGGCCGGGTTCACGTTGGCCACGGCCTCGAAGCAGGCGATGAGACCGGACACCGTTCCGAGCAGACCGGCGAGCATCGCCGCGTTGCCGAGCATGGCGAGGTAACCGGTGCGGGCCTCGATCTTCGGCGTCTCCCGGAGGCTGGCCTCGTCGAGCGCGGCCTGGACCTCGTCGTTGCCCTTCGGAACGTTCATCAGGCCGGCCTTGATGACGTTCGTCAGCGGCGTGGACTTCTGGCCAGCCACGTAGTTGATGGCCTTGTCCAGGTCACCCGCGTAGATGTGCTTCTTCAGGCCACGCAGGAAGGCCTCCTTGTTGATGGAGGCCTTGCCGAAAAGGATGATGCTTCGCTCGACCATGATGGCGAGTGCCACGATGAGGCAGGCGGCGATGGGGTACATACCCCACTGGCCGGCCTCCCAGCGCATGGCGATTTCTTCGAAGAAGCCCCGCTGAGGGCCGCCGACATTCGCCAGCACGGTCAGGTTCGTCACAGACGCCAGGTCCATCGAGTGTTGCCTCCACAGGCAGCTTGGCCCGCTCCAGCGGACCTTCCAGACCTGACGTCCCCCCGAGCGGACGGTCCACCCGGTTGGGCGGCAGGAATGGATGTTGAAAACGGTGTGCCGACTTTAGGAATGGGCGTGTGGGGTGTCAAGGTAGGGGCAGTGCCGTTAAGTGCTGAAATCTCACAGGAATTTTGCGCTGAACCCCCTCTTGCCGGGCCGTCCTCCAAGCAGCAGCACGGGCATTTTCGGGGGTATTCCCAAGTGCCTCCGGATGTGACACCGCGCTTGCTTCCTGGGTTTCGTCGCGCGTGTTAAGGCCGGATTCATGGCGAGGAAGCGCATTGGCGAGCTCCTGTTGGAGCAGCGGGCGATCAGCGTCGCCCAGCTCGAGGCGGGGCTCGCAGCTCACCGGAAATCAGGACAGCGGCTGGGGGCCACCCTCATCGCGCAAGGTGCCATCACGGAGGCCACGCTCGCGGACGCGCTGAGCCAGGCCCTGGGGCTGCCGCGAGTGGACCTCGCGGCCACCACGCCGGAGTGGGCGGCGGTGCACATGCTGCGCGCGCGCTTCTGCGAACAGCATGACTTGTTCCCGGTCGCACTGGAGAGCACGAGCGGGCGCAAGCAGCTCGTGGTCGCGATGAGTGATCCGCTCAACGTGACGGCGGTGGAGGAGATTGAGTTCACCACCGGCCTCAAGGTCAGCCCGCGCGTGGCGCCGCTGTCCACCGTGCGCGGCGCCATCCTCCGCTACTACCACAAGGTGCCGGTGGCCTCGCCCTCCGCCAGCCGCCCCGCGCCCGCGAGGCCCGCCGCGAAGCCGGTGAAGGCCGCGCCGCCGGTGACACGCCCCATGGCGCCGCCGTCCGTAGAAGATGACGACGAGGAGGTCATCATCGGCGAGGAGCTGCCGCCCGGCGAGGCGACGCAGCGCACGTCCCTGGCAGAGCTGATTCGTGCCCGCGAGGAGCAGAGCAAGCAGAAGCGCGGACAGGCCGGCGCCGCGAAGCCCAAGGCCGCCGTGGCGAACGCGGGCGGCGTGCTGGACGATCTCGACTACCTCTTCGGACAAGCGCGAGAAGACCCGGACCGCGTCGAGGAGCTGGAGCGGAAGTTCTGGGCGCTGATGCGCATCATGGCGCGCAAGGGCCTGCTCACGAACGAGGAGTTCACCCGCGAGCTGGACGACGAGGACAAGGCCAGCGGCGAGTCTTGACGATGCGCCGGGCCGGGAGGAATCGGCCCGTGGCGGCGCGTGTGGCACGGAGCATCTGCGCGGGACGCCCGCCTGCATGCCCTACGGGCCGAGGCCCGGTGCCACCGACTCGGAAACCACCTGGGGGCCCCGCGCGTACACACAGAAGCACCCGCGCTCGCGGGAACTTCCGGAGACCGCGTCCATGCCCACCGCCTCCACTTCCTCATCCCTGGCCCGTCGGCTCATGCCCCTGGCCCTCGCCGCGCTCGCCGTGCTGTCCGCGTGCACCGAGGCCCGCGGGGCCGCGCCCACCGCGCCAGGCCCCACCATCCACGACACCCGCCGCTACGAGAAGCCCTCGGACGCCGAGGTGCGGCGCACCCTGTCCCCGCTGGCCTACGAGGTGACGCAGAAGGGAGCCACGGAGCCCGCCTTCCGCAACCCCCTGTGGAACCACCACGAAGAGGGCCTCTACGTCGACGTGGTGAGCGGCGAGCCCCTCTTCTCCTCGCGCGACAAGTTCGACTCCGGCACGGGCTGGCCCAGCTTCACTCGCCCGGTGGACAGCGCGCGCGTCGTCGAGAAGCGGGACAGCACACAGGGCATGGAGCGCGTGGAGGTGCGCTCGAAGGCCGCGGGCTCACACCTGGGCCACCTCTTCGGAGACGGCCCCGCGCCCGCGAAGACGCGCTACTGCATCAACTCCGCGGCCCTGCGCTTCGTCGGGGTGAATGACCTGGCGAAGGAGGGTTATGGGGCCTGGCTGCCACTCTTCGGCCGCCCCGCTCCGGCCGCCGCCACGAAGCGCCAGGACGCCTCGCCCTTCACGGAGACGGCGCTGCTGGCGGGCGGGTGCTTCTGGGGCATGGAGGACCTGCTGCGCAAGATTCCCGGCGTCATCCAGACGGAGGTGGGCTACACGGGCGGCTCCAGCGCCTTCCGCAACCCCACGTATCGCGACGTGAGCTCGGGCAAGACGGGGCACGCCGAAGCCGTGCGCGTCGTGTTCGACCCCACCCGGCTGACGTACGAGACGCTGCTGGAGCAGTGGTTCTTCCGCATGCACGACCCGACGACGCTCAACCGTCAAGGCAATGACGTGGGCACGCAGTACCGCTCCGCCATCTTCTACCTGTCCGACGCCCAGAAGCGCGTCGCCGAGCAAGTGAAGGCGCGGGTGGATGCCTCCAAGAAGTGGCCCCGGCCCGTCGTCACGCAGATTGTGCCCGCGGGCGCCTTCACCCCCGCCGAGGACGACCACCAGGACTACCTGGTGAAGAACCCGGGCGGCTACACCTGCCACTACATGCGGGACTGAGCGCGGGCTCAGCCCTGCTGGAGCGGCAGGCGCACGATGAAGGTGGTGCCCTCGCCCATGGTGCTCTCCACCGTCAGCCGGCCACCGTGGTTCTCCACGATGCCCTGGCAGATGGAGAGCCCCAAGCCGGTGCCCCGCCCTTCCGGCTTGGTGGTGAAGAAGGGCTCGAAGATGCGCTGCAGGTGCTTGGGCTCAATGCCCGTGCCCGTGTCGCGCACCTTCACCACCGCGTCCTGCCCGTCACGGCCCGTGGCCAGGATGACGGAGCCTCCCGGCGGCATCGCGTGGCACGCGTTGGTGATGAGGTTGACGAACACCTGCACCAGGTTGGCGCGCACGGCGGACAGGGGCGGCAGGTCGATGTACTCGCGCTGGATGCTGACGCGCGCCTGGGCCACCACGTGCTCGCAGAAGCCCACCGCCATGTCCACGATGGCGTTGAGCTGCACCCGCTCCGGCCGGTCCTGCGCCGGGCGCGCGTAGCTGACCAGGTCTCGCGTGAAGCGGAGGATGCGGTGGCTGCTCTCCAGGATTTTTCGCAGCTTCTCCTGGTCCGCCGGGTTGGCCCCCGGCGTCATCCGCGAGCGCTGGAGCAGCGCGTCCGCGTACGTGGCCACCGCCGTCATCGGGTTGTTGATTTCGTGCACCACGCTGGCGGCGAGCTGACCGATGGAGGCCAGCTTCTCCGCGTGGATGATGCGCTTCTCCAGCTCCTTCACCACCGTGATGTCCTGACCGATGGCGATGACGCCCTCCACCTCCCCGTGCTGGGAGAGCTTGGAGGAGGTCGCGAAGGAGACGCGCACCTCCGCGCCGCTGCTCGTCAGCAGCCGCGTCTCGAAGCTGTTCACCGGCTCGCCGCGAATCGCCGCGGCGATGAGCTGGTTGAGCCGCAGGTGCTCGCTCTCCGGGATGAGCCAGAAGAAGTCCCGGCCCAGCACCTCTTCCTTGCCGAAGCCGGTGAGCGCGCTCAGCGCCTGGTTGAAGACGACGACCTGCTTGTCCCGGTTCGCCACCAGGATGAGGGCGTTGGCCTTCTCCAGCAGGTCCTCCAGGTACTTGCGGACGAACGTCAGCTCGTCGATGAGCTTCGCGTTCTTCACCGCCACCGCCACCTGGTTGGCGAGCTGGAGCAGCACGCGCTCGTCATGCGGCACGTCGGAGACGAAGTCCGCCGGGTACTCCATGTTGATGGCGCCGAAGAGTTGCCCGCTGGCAACCAGCGGCGCGCTCACGCCATGGGTGCTGTCCTGGAACAGCAGCGGGACTTCGCCCAGCACCGCCACGCGGTCCACGGGCAGGGACGCGCGATCCAGGCTCGTCTTCTCCACCGCGCGCTCCATCAACACCAGCGGCTCGTGCGCGCCTTCCTTCAGCCGCCCCTCCGCGTAGAGCGACGTGAGGCCGCCCGTCCGCGAGTCGGTGATGCGGATGCAGAACGAACGCCCGGGGAACAGCTCCTTCACGCCGCGAGCCACCGCGGCGACCAGCTCCTCCTCGCCGCCGGCCTCGGCCACGCTGCGGCCCAGGTCCAGCAGCACGCCTTCGGTGCGCGCCTGCTCCAAAAGGGCCCGCTCCGCCACCACCAGCCGGTTGCGAGACAGCTCCGGCTCGTTGCGCGCGCGGACGGCCACCACGTCGCCCCGGCGGGACAGCGTCAGCACCACGCCGGGCAGGTCGGGCAAGAGCTCCACGTCGCAGCTGGCGCCCTCCGCCGGCACGCTGGCGCCAGACAGGGTGCGCGCCACCTCCTCCACGGACACGTGCTGGTCGGCGCAGAAGCGGCGGAAGGCGTCGTTGACGGCGACCAGGCGCAGGGCCGGGTCACACATGGCCGCGGGGGCGTCGAGCGCCTCGAACAGGGCCTGGAAGGACTCCGGGGCAGGGCCGCCGGCGATGCGCACGGCTCGGGTCTCAGTCTTCATGGGAGGTGGCCTTGTCCAGGTCGAGAATCTGTTGCGCCCCCATGTAGGACTTCGTCTCGTAGCGGGTAATCTTGCCAATCTTCCGGACGATTTCCGCCATGCGCTCCGCCTCGCGGTAGATGATGTCCACCGGCTTCCAGGCGAAGTCGTCTTCCTTCAGCTTCCGCTTCAGCAGCTCGGCGTAGCCCATCACCGAGGTGAGCGGCTGGTTCAGCTCGTGCGCGGCGGTGCCAGCGAGCGCGACGATGACCGCGCTCTTCTCGCTCTCCTCCAGCCGCGTCTCCACGTCGGACAGCTTGCGCTCCAGTTGCATGCGCGCGCGCATGTCCGTGAAGATGCCCACGCTGAACACCTCTCGGCCCCCTTCGTAGACGATGGAGGCCGTCATGTTCACCGGCACCCGCTCACCGGAGCGGTGCACCAGTTCCTCCCGGATGAGGGACAGCCGGCCCTTGCCGCCGTGCTCGGGCGCCCGAATCATGGCCATCACCCGCTTCGCCACGCCCGGCGGATAGAGCTGGTGCACGGTGAGGCCGCCGCCCAGGGCCTCCTGCGCGGTGTAGCCGCACAGCGCCTCCGCGCCCTTGTTGAAGAGGATGATGCGCCCCTTCAGGTCCGCCGCGATGATGGCGTCCACCGACGAGTCGATGAGCCGCTCCAGGAAGTCCTTCGTCTGGAGCAGCTCGTCCTCCAGCCTTCGCGCGTCCGTGACGTCGCGGAAGGAGAGGATGGTGGCCGCCTCCTCGTCGCGCAGCGGCGCCGCGGACATGGACAGCGTCAGGCGGCGACCCGTGCGGGTGCACACCTGCACGTCCGCGCCGGAGCGGGCCTCGCCGCGCGCGGCGGTGGTCACCAGCTCCATCAGCACGTTCTCATCCACCGGCTGGGTCACCTGGTGCAGGTGGCGGCCCCGCGCGTCCGGCGCATCCACGTCCAGCATGGCCGCGCCGGACGGATTCAGCGACAGCACGCAGGCCTTGTCGTCGAGGATGGCCACGCCTTCACTGACGTGCGCGAAGAAGAGCTGGTACGGCTTGAACGAGGCCGCCTGCTCCTCCGCGGCCAGGCGGGCCGTCTTCTCCGCCTCCGTCTGCCCGCGCACGGACTGGAGCACGGACGCGTTGCGCAGGGCCACCGCGGTGGCGTGCGCCACGGTGGTGAGGAAGTCGATTTCCCGCGGCGTGAAGGTGCGCCGCCGTCCCGCCGCGCGCAGCAGCAGGACGCCGCGCACCTGCCCGCGGATGGGCAGCGGCAGCGCGGCGATGGCGTGGATGCCCCGGGCGGCCACCGCGCGCCGCTCCACGTCCCCCAGCAGCGGGTGGGTGGAGGCCTCCTGCATCACCACCGGTTTGCCCGTCCGCATCACCTCGCGAATCTCGGGGTAGCGCGACAGGTCGATGCGCAGGTCCTTGAGCGTGGGGTCGTCGCTGGCGGCGACGATGATGCCCTCATCCGCGCTGCGCCCCAGCATCACCAGCGTGGCGCGCGCGATGTCCAGCTTCTCTGCCAGCCGCCGGGTGACGCCGTGCAGCAGCGCCTCCACGTCCGACGTCTCCGCGTAGTCCGCCGTCAGCTCCAGCAGGAGCGCCAGGTCCTCCTGGCTGCGCGCCTGTTCCTCGCGCTCCAGGTGGCGCTCGGCGGCGCACTGGAGCCGCCAGGCCAGCTCGTGCATGGCCACCGGGGCGGTGAGGACGTCCGCCGGCTCGAGCGACTGCGCCTCGGCGAAGTGGCGTTCGCCCGGTGCCACCAGCACCACCAACGTGAGGTCGGCGGCGAGGGCGGCGTCCACCAGGGCCTGCCCCGCAGCGAGCCCTCCCGGCGCGGTGAGGTCCACCAGCGCCAGGGAGGCCTCTTCGAGACCGCCCACCACCCGTAGACCCGCACGCGCGGCGGCCGCGGCCAGCAGCTCCCGCGCGGGTGAGTCCGAGGGCACCAGGGAGATGCCTGATACGAATTCCAGCGAGGACGGCACGTGGAGAGTGGGGTCCAGGGCAGAAGGGGCCCCCACTCTACACGCCCTGCGGGCTCAGGGGCAGTCCGACTCGAAAGCCCCCTGGTCCGGGCCTGACCCGCACCAGGTCAGCCCCAGCGACAGCCCCGCGTCGAGGGCGGGCGAACCCGCCCCCAGGCGGAAGTCCCCGGTGTCGATGTTGACGAAGCCAGGGGTCATCTCCTGGGAGCGGCCGTCCAGCCCGCTCTGCGAGCGCCACTGAGAGAAGCCCATGTCCACGCCGTTCAGCCGGAAGAGGGCCGGGCCCGAATTGCGGAAGTAGAGGTTGGCGTCCACCACCGCCCCCGAGCGCCCGGGGCCGCCGCGCACCGCCACCCCACAGCCAGAAAAGACGTTGTTGCGCACATCCAGGCTGGCGCTCGCCCCGGTGTCGCCATGGCCGAAGGTGAGGCACGGCCCGGGCATGTTCCAGACGGTGTTGTGATGGACCTTCACGGTCGACGTCGTGTCCACGCGGATGCCGCTGCCCTCCTCGCCGCCGCCCAGGCCGTCCCGCACCAGGTTGCGGCGGATGATGATGTTGGTGGGCGGCGAGCCCTGGCGCACCCCGCCGATGCTGATGGCGCGGCCGTTGTTGAAGAAGACGTTGTCCTCCAGGGTGACGTCCTTCGCCGACAGGTGCACCACCACGCCCTCGCCGCGCGACGTGGATGACGTCTTGTGGCCCCAGATGATGTTGCCGCGCAGCGTGACGCGGGTGCACGTCTTCACGTCGACGCCATTCTCCCGGTTCTCATGCAGCTCGTTGTCCTCCACCAGGAGGTTGTCGAAGGGCGTGCCGGAGATGGTGGCGCCGCCCTCCGGGCCGATGCACTGCACCGCGTCCCCGGAGTTGTGGTGGATGTCGTTGCCACGCACCACCACGTTGCGCGCCGTCGTCTGGACGATGACGCCGTGGCTGTCATCTCCGTTGCGGTTGAAGTGGGAGATGGTGTTGCCCTCGATGAGCACATCACGGGCCTTCTCACACACGTTGACGCCCGCGCCCGCGGTGCCGTTCTTCAGCGTGGAGCCGCGCAGCACGCCGTGGTGGGAGCCCACGCCGCGGAACAACACCGCGAAGGAGGCAGTGCCCGCCGCGTCGATGGTGAGCCCCTCGATGCTCCAGTACGCACCGCGCACGTCCACCATGGCGGAGCCGCTGCCGGACGGCTTCAGCACCGGCTTCGCGCCCGGCGCGGCCCGCAGCGTGAGCAGGTTGGACGCCGAGCCCCCCTTCTCCTCCAGCTTGAGGCGCTCGGCGTAGGTGCCCGTCTTCAGGTAGATGGCCTCGCCCGGCCGCACCCACGCCAGCGCGCGCGTCACCGTTCGCAGCGGCGCCGCCTCCGTGGCGGAAGCACTGTCACTGCCGTTGGGCGCCACCCAGAGGATGCGCGAGTACCGAGGCTTGGGTTCAGGCGGAGGCTCCGGTTCTGGCTGGGGTTGGGGCTCGGGCGGAGGCTCCGACGTTCCAGCGTTCGTCGTGTCGTCGTCATCGTGGGTGGGGGGCGTGCCAGGAACGGACGGGTTGCCCGTCGACGGCGCCTCGCTGGAGCCCGGAGGCGAGCCGCTTTCCTGGGCGAGCTCCCCCTTCCCATTGCAGGCCAACAAGGACAGCAGGGCAGCGGAGCAGAGGGCCGTGGACCACGGCGAGCGGTTGCGCATCCTGGCGGACTCCTGGTGTGGGTCGCGGCGCGGGAGGCGCTCGCGAGGACGGCCGCCAATTCCCAGCTCCGCGCTGGTCATTCCCTCCGAGCGCGGCAACCCCTGCCTGCCGGGACGGAGAGGGAGGGGACAGGAAGCGTGGTTTCGCGGGGTTGGGACGGATGCTCCGCATCACCGACAGGTGGGCCTTCGCGGGGAGCTGAAGTGTGATGTGTGCGACGCGCGCGGGAATATTCCCGGGGACTTTTCACACAGAGCGAAGGCCCGAGCCGGGCGTCCCCGGGCGCGTGGGCGCGCGGTGGGGAGCGGCATGCCGGTGTTTCAGGGAGGCAGGGCGTACCTTGACGCCGGGAGGAACGCGCGGGATATGAGCCGCCTTCCACCCGCTGTCAGGAGACACCTTGGACATCTTCAAGGAATTCACCTTCGAGGCCGCACACCGGCTTCCCAACGTGCCGCCCGGGCACAAGTGCAGCCGGCTTCATGGCCACAGCTACCGGGTGGAAATCCACGTGCGTGGCCCGGTGGGCGCGCAGTCCGGGTGGGTGATGGACTTCTCCGACATCAAGGAGGCCTTCGAGCCCCTGCGGCTGAAGCTGGACCACTACTACCTCAATGAAGTGGAAGGCCTGGAGAACCCCACCAGCGAGAACCTGTCGCGGTGGATCTGGAAGCGCCTGCGTCCGGGCCTGCCCCTGCTCAGCCGGGTGGTGGTCCGCGAGACGTGCACCAGTGGCTGCATCTATCAAGGCGAAGACGACTGACACGCCGGGCCCTCGCGGGGCTGGCTCCACGAGGGGACTGCCATGAACGTTCTGATTACCGGGGCCACCGCGGGATTCGGCCTGGCCATTGCCCGCCGCTTCATCCAGGACGGCGCGCGCGTCATCGCCTCCGGGCGGCGCAGCGAGCGGCTGGAGGCCCTGCGCGCGGAGCTGGGCGAGCGGGTGCTCCCCCTGACGCTCGACATCACGGACCGTGAGGCCGTGGAGCGGGCCATCCGCTCGCTGCCGGCGGAGTTCGCCGAGGTGGACGTGCTGGTCAACAACGCGGGCCTGGCGCTGGGGTTGGACCTGGCGCAGTCGGCGCGCGTGGAGGACTGGGACACGATGGTGGACACCAACGTGAAGGGCCTCCTGTACTGCACGCACGCGGTGCTGCCCGGCATGGTGGCGCGCAACCGGGGCCACATCGTCAACATGGGCTCGGTGGCGGCGGAGTGGCCCTACCCGGGCGGCAACGTGTACGGCGCCACCAAGGCCTTCGTGCACCAGTTCAGCCTCAACCTCCGCGCGGACCTGCACGGCACCGCCGTGCGCGTGACGGACATCGAGCCCGGGCTGGTGGGCGGCACGGAGTTCTCCAACGTCCGCTTCAAGGGCGACGACGCGCGCGCGGCGTCCGTCTACGCCAACACCCAGGCGCTGACGCCCGAGGACATCGCGGACGCGGTGCACTGGGTGGCCACGCGGCCCGCGCACGTGAACATCAACGTCATGTCGCTGATGCCGGTGTCACAGTCCTTCGGGCCCCTGCCGGTGAAGCGACAGGGCTGAGCCAGGAGGGCCTCTGGGGCTGCCTACATCCCGGCGGATGTCCATTTCGAGGCACGCAAGTTGAATCTTGGTTCACTTTGGGAGCGCTAGAGCCAGGCTGCGGCGTCCCCTGCGCCGCGCCTTGAGATAACCTCCCGGCCATGAGTCATCCGGAACGACCGCCGCCGTCCCAGGGGCTCCTCGCCCGCGGACTGAAGCTGCTGGGCCATCTCACCCACCCGGACACGCGCACCGGCAAGGTCTTCACCCGCGCCGAGGAGGGCCTCACCCGCGCGGCCGCCAAGGTCACCGAGAGCCCCGCGTACCTGCGCGTGAGCGGCTCCCTCATGCGCCAGGGCTTCAACGCCCGCATCCGCCGCAATGGCCTGGTGGAAGGCGCGCTGCGCCCCCTGCGCCTGCCCACCACCTCCGAGGTGGAGAGCCTGCGCGACCAGCTCCGCCGGATGAATGACCAGGTGGAGGCGCTCGGCACCCAGTTGGAACTGGTGGTGGACCTGCTCCACCGTCAGGAAGGCGCGGAGCCCGAGTCCCCCGAGTCCCCGCCCAAGGAGCGCGCGCCCTCCAAGCGCCGTCGCTGACATGACCGCGTCCACGCCCCAGCGTCTTCGCTCCTTCGTCACCGGGCAGGTCGAGCTGACCCGCGCCGTCGCACACGCGCTCAAGTCGCGGCCCTTCAATCCGTACCCGTACCTCAAGCCCTTCATCGAAAGGGCCTCGGGCGTGCGCGAGCCGCCCATCAGCGCCACGCCGCACACCGTCGTGTACACGCGCGGCAGCATGCGCCTGCTGCGCTACGCGGCCCCGCGCCGGCGCCACCGCACGCCCGTCCTCTTCGTCTATTCGCTCATCAACCGCTGGTACATCCTCGACTTCCTTCCAGGGCGCAGCCTCATCGAGCACCTCACCCGCGAGGGCTACGACGTCTACGCCATCGACTGGGGCGTACCGGGACAGAACGAGGAGCGGCTCACCTGGGATGACCTGCTCGGCGGGCTCATCCAGACGGCGGTGCGGTGGACGCTGCGCGTGAGCAAGAGCCGGGATTTGACGCTCTACGGCTACTGCATGGGCGGCACCATGGCCCTGGCGTACACGTCCCTGTACCCCGAGGGCGTCCGCAACCTGGTGGCCCAGGCCACGCCGGTGGACTTCAGCAAGGGTGGCCTCTACACGCTGTGGACGTCCGCCAACCACTTCGACGTGGACTCGCTGGTGGACGCCTACGGCAACGTCCCCACGCCGGTGCTGGAGAGCGGCTTCCTCATGGCCGCGCCGGTGCAGCGCCTCACCCGGTGGCTGGAGGTGTGCCGCCGCATCGACGACCCGGAGTTCGTCACCACGTTCCTGGCCATGGAGCGCTGGGGCGCGGACCCCGTGCCCTTCCCGGGTGAGGTGTACCGGCAGTACATCAAGGACTGCTATCAGCAGAACCTCTTCCCCCAGGGCCTCATGGAGGTGGGCGGCGAGCGCGTGGACCTGCGCCGCATCCAGTGCGCCATCCTCAACGTCATCGCCGAGCACGACACCATCGCGCTGCCGGCGATGAGCGAGCCGCTGCCCTCCCTGGTCAGCTCGAAGGACTGTGAGACGCGGCGCTACCCCGTGGGCCACATCGGCCTGTCCGCCTCCAGCAGGGGCGCGACGAAGGTGTGGCCCTCCATTTCCGCGTGGATTGGCGCGCGCTCGAAGCCGATGGAACCATGAACGCCTCGTCCGACACCGAAGCCATGGGCGTACAGGTCCGTGAAGGCACCGTCCACCTGCGGGATGGCCGGCGGCTCGCGTACGTCGAGTCTGGAGATTTGAGCGGCCTGCCCGTGTTCTTCATCCACGGCAACCCGGGCTCGCGCCACATGCGCCACCCGGATGACCGGCTCACTCACGCGTTGGGCGTGCGCCTCATCACGCCGGACCGGCCGGGCTACGGCCTGTCGGACTACCAGCCCGGGCGCACGCTGCTCGACTTCCCCGATGACCTGGAGCAGTTGGCCAACGCGCTGAGGATTGGCCGCTTCGCCCTCTTCGGCGTGTCCGCCGGTGGCCCCTACGTCGCCGCGTCCGCGTGGAAGCTGGGCGAGCGCATCACCCGCGCGGCGCTCGTCTCCGGCGCTGCGCCCCTGGCCCGGCCGGGCGCCATGGCGGGGGTGAACCGGGACTACCGCAACGCGTACAGCATGGCCGCGTGGCCGGAGTGGCTGCTGCATCCACTGATGGCCATGCATGACCGGCAGGTGCGCGCCAATCCCGCGCGGGCGCTGGCGGGCCTGCGCTCCCAGGCGTCGGCGGATGACCGCGCGGTGCTCGCGGACCCGCGCATCGCCGCGCAGGTGCAGGGCTGGCGCTACGAAGCCACGCGAAAGGGCGTGGCGGGCATGCGGCGCGAGGCGCACATCCTCGCGCAGCCGTGGAACGTCCCCCTGGAGGAGATTCGGACGGAGGTGGACCTCTGGTACTGGGAGGGAGACAGCATCGTCCCGCCGCAGATGGGACGGTACCTCGCGAACCGGATTCCGCGCGCGGTGCCCCGCTTCTTCCCCGGCGGCGGACACTTCTCCATCTTCTCCCACTGGACGGACATCCTCACGCCGCTGGTGCAGCAGGGAAGCTGAGCCGCTGAGCCCCGCGCGCTCAGGCGGCGCGGGGCTGCTCCTCCTGCGTGACGGGCGGCGCGGGCGGGGCAATGGGTTCGCCGTTCTCCCCCAGCACCACGGGGGCGATGCCCAGCTTGCGCTCGACGAAGGCGTGGCCCAGGTAGATGAAGGGCGTCAGGCCCACCGCGACCAGCAACTTCACCACGTAGGACGAGCAGATGATGCCGAGGATGGTGGCGTTGGGCAGCACGCCCGTCCACGCCACGTACTGCACCACCACCGTGTCGAGGAGCTGCGACACCAGCGTGGAGCCCGTCGCCCGCACCCACAAGTGCCGGTTGCGCGTCAGCCGCTTGAGCCCGTTGAAGAGGGCGATGTCGCAGAACTGGGCCACCAGGTACGCCATCATCGACGCGACGAGGAAGCGCTGTGAGCCGGCGAAGACGTTGTTGAACGCGCCTTCCACCGTCCCCGTGAAGTCCGGCGCACGCGTCAGCGGCGCCCACGGCACCCGCACGGCCATGGCAATCACCACGACCGCGAAGATGGCCATGAAGAAGCCCACCCACGTCACGAAGCGGGCCGCCTTCTTCCCGTAGAACTCGTTGAGGATGTCCGTGAGGAGGAACGTCACCGGGAAGGGCAGGATGCCGATGGACATCACCGCCACCACCGGCCCCACCTTCGCCTCGAACAGCTTCACGCTGATGATGTCGCCCACCACCAGCGAGGTGACGAACACCCCCACCAACACCACGAAGAGCTGAAGCCGTCTGTCGAGGAGCATCCCGTCGTTCTCGTGAGCCGAGGCCACCTCATACCGCGCCTCACTCCCGCAGCAGTAGCCCTCCATCCAGCACCAGCTCGGAACCGGAAATCCACGACGCGCCCAGCAGGTAGCGCACCGCCTCGGCGACGTCCTCGGGGCGCCCCAACCGTCCGAGCGGATGCAGCGCCCGCAAGCCCGCCAGCTGGGCCTCCTGCCGCCGCGTGGACTCGAGCTCGGACAGCGGCCCCTCGCCGGGAGTCAGGCGCACCTCGCGCACCATGTCCGTCTCCACCACGCCCGGCAGCACCGCGCTGGCACGCACGCCTCGCGCCGCACCCGCCAACGCCAGCACCTTCATCACCTGAAGGAGCCCTGCCTTCGCCGCGCTGTACACCGCGCTGGTGACGACGGGCCTCGTGGCCAGCGTGGACGCGATGAACACCTGCGCCCCCCCCGGCTCCAGCACCTCCAGTGCCTGCTCGCCCAGCCGCAGCGGCGCGATGAGGTTGACCTCGAGCTGCGCGCGAAGCGCGTCCTCGCCGATGTGGCCCGGCGGCTGGTGCACCACCTGCCCCGCGCTGTGGACGAAACCGTCCAGCCCTCCCAGCAACCCGGCGGCACGGCGAAGCAGCCCCTCGCGGGCTTCCAGCGAGGCCAGGTCACACGGCAGCGCGAAGGCCCGTCCCGGCCATGCAGTCGTCAGCGACTCCAGCACCTCCGCGCGCCGGCCCGACACCACCACCTGCCCCCCCGCGCGCAGCAGGGCCTCCGCCACGGCGCGACCAATGCCCGTCCCACCGCCAGTGACGAGCACCTTGCGCGTGCCCACCTCACTCATGGGAGGCGCTCCTTGAAGACATGGCCCCGCTCACGGCTGGTTCTCCGCGGGGGAGCCCGGCGCCGCGGGCTCATCCAGCGGGTAATAGGAGTGGCCGGTGACGGGCAGCAGCCCCTCCGGCGGCGGCTCGGTCTCCACCTCGTCCGACGGGATGAAGCCCGGCCTGTCCACGCAGAGCACCGTCTGCTCCGTGGATGAAGGGTTGTCGTAGCGGTGCAGGAAGCCGCGCGGCCAGTGGAAGGCCATGCCCCGGGCCACCGGCTCGAACTGCAGCAGCAACCCCGAGCCCAGCACCAGCTCGCTCTCCTCCATCTGCTGGTGCACGTGCGTGGGGATGCAGCCTCCCGGCTTCACCCGCAGCCGGTAGACGCCATAGCCCGCGCCCTCGTGGATGATGTCCACGCGGCCAAAGCCCTTCTCCTCCCGGCCGTACACCATCTCCGCGGCCGTCCGGTGAATCTGGAGCGACGGCACCGCCAACCCGCCCAGCGCCAGCGGCTTCGTCACCCGCACCGTGGCCGCGTGGACCTGCGCGCGCGGGACGTCGTCGGTGGGCGGCGCCAGCACGTAGCGGCACACCGTCTCGACGGCGGACTCCAGCAGCTCGAAGCGGCAGGCCTCCAGCAGGAAGCGCAGCTCCCCCGCGAGCCGGCCGTAGTTCACCGTGTGCGCCAGCCTGCCTCCCACCGCGGCGGCGCGAGTGTCCAGGAACAGGGCCACGTCCAGTCGCAGCGGCTGGGCCGCGATGCGCTCCCTGTTGAAGATACCCACGATGCAGTCCACCGTGAGGCCCCGCAGCTCGATGACGTCCAGCGGGCGGCCGTCCGGCGTCATGACGACGGGGGGATGGAATGCGTGTTCCGCGCTCATAGCTGTGCGCTCCTGCCGCCATCGACGGCGATGACCTGCCCGGTGATGTACGGCGCCTCGCGGGCGAGGAAGACGACAGTGCGGGCGATGTCCTCGACGTTGCCCTCGCGCCCCATGGGGATGCGGCGCAGCACCGCGTCGCGGGCCTCGGCGTCGAAGTCCTCGGGGAAGGCCACCGTGCCGGGCGACACGGCGTTGACCCGGATGTGCGGGGCCAGCTCCACCGCCAGCGCGCGGGTGAGCATGATGAGCCCCGCCTTGCTCACCGAATAGTGCGCGTAGTGACTCACCGGCCGCTCCCCACCGACGTCGGTGAGGTGCACCACCAGCGGGTCCTTGCCGGCGCGCAACGCGGGGAGCAGGGCCTGGGTGAGGAAGAAGGGCGCGTCCAGGTTCACCGCCATCATGGTGCGGTACTGGTCGCGGGAGATGGCGGCGAAGTCGGTGCGCTCGAAGAGGCCCGCGTTGTGGACCACCACGTCCAGCGCGGGCCACGCCTCGCGCACTTGCGCGGCCAGGGAGTCCACGGCCTCCGGGCGGCTCAGGTCGGCGGCGTGCAGGGTGACGCGGCGACCGAGGCCTCGGAGTTCGTCCGCCAGCGCTTCCAGCGGCTCAAGGGAGCGGTTCGCATGGAGCGCCAGGTCATAACCCGCGCGCCCGAGCGCCCGAGCCACCGCGCTGCCAATGCGGATGCCAGCCCCGGTAATGAATGCGGTCGCCATGCGGCGCATTCAGTAACAGGCCCGGCGGGGAAAGGCACTGCGGACCTGCGGCCGCGAGGCGCGCCGGGCTACCCCCGTATCCCGGCGCGCCCGCGGCGCGGTCCCCCGTGATTCGAATCGTCTAGCGGTAGCCGGCGCTGGCCATGTGCACCCGGCCCGGAGCGTAGGTCACCCACACCCACTCCTGGACCGGCTCGTAGCGGGCCGGCACCCAGCGCTGCTCGTAGAAGCCCCCGGTGCACCGGGTCACCCGCGCGCGGCGGTGGTGGCGCTCGCGGCACACCTCCGGGACCCACACCTGCTCGTAGCGGCCCTGCACCCAGCGGTTCACCGTCTGCAGTTCATAGCGGCCCCGAGCGTGCGGCGGCGGCAGCGGCGCGGGTCCCGGGTGGCGGCGGGCGTCCACGTGGACATCGAAGTTGCCGCCGCGGCCGTCATGCCGGTGCTGCTGGGAGAACCGCGACTTCTCGTTGTCGTCCTTCGCCTGCGCGGCCGTGGAGCCGAGGAACATCATTCCGAAAGCCAGCACCGCGAAACCCGTCTTGAGCGCCATTGTCGTCCTCCTCCATCGTCCTGCTTGAACCTTCTGACGGGGCACCCCGCGGAACATTCAATGCCCGATACCGGCCGCATTTTCAGAGAGAGGGGCCGGTGTGGGTGCGATACACCCCGAGACACCATGTTCCACCGCAAGGGCCCCACCCTCCGGGAGCTGGCCGCGCAGGCCCTCACGTCCGTCGAGCACGGCTACGACCTGCTCGCGCCCAAGTTCGAGTACACGCCCTTCCGCACGCCCGATGCGGTGCTCGAGGCCGCCATGGCCCAGTTGGGCGCGCCCGGCAGCGTCGGCAGCGCGCTGGACGTGTGCTGCGGCACCGGCGCGGCCATGCGCTTCTTGCGTCCGCTCGCGCGGGAGCGCGTGGTGGGCTTCGACCTCAGCCAGGGCATGCTCGACGAGGCGCGCCAGCAGCTCGCGCAGGCGCCGGGCACCGCGGCGCTGGAGTTCATCCAGGGCGACGCACTGGCGCTCCCCTTCGACGGCGCGTTCGACGTCGTCACCAGCTTCGGCGCCTTCGGTCACATCCTCGAAGAGGACGAGCCAACGCTCGTGAAAGGCATCGCCCGCGCGCTGCGCCCCGGGGGCCGCTTCCTCTTCGTCACCGCGCACCCGCCGTCGAAGCTCCGCCCGGGCTACTGGATGGCCAAGGGCTTCAACGCCGCCATGCGCGCGCGCAACGCGCTGTGGAAGCCGCCCTTCGTCATGTACTACCTGACGTTCCTGGTGCCCCGGGCCCGCGCGCTGCTCGAAGCGGAAGGCTTCACCGTCGAGGTGCGCGACGGCCTGATGCCGGAGCCCTTCTCCGTGCTGAGCACCGTCATCGCCACCAGGCGCTGAGCCAGGCTCAGGGCGCGGCGTAGTCCACGGCCGTCACCGTATACTCCACGGGGCCGCGGGGGCGCTCCACCACCACGGACTCACCCACCTCCTTGCCCAGCAGGGCCCGGGCCAGGGGCGACTCCACGCTCAGCCGCCCCGCCTTCACGTCGGACTCGTCCGGCCCAACGATGCGGTAGCGCACCAGGCCGCCGTCCTCGTCCTCCAGCTCCACCCTTGCGCCGAAGAAGACGCGGCCGGCCTGAGAGGCGTCGGGCTCCACCACCCGCACATCCTCCAGCACCGCCGCCAGCTCCAGCACGCGCCGCTCGCGCTCCTTGCGGCGCACGCCCGCCTCCAGCTCCGTGAATTCACCCGCCTTGGGGTCCGGCCCCTGCGCCGCCGCCAGCTCCTCCTGGAGCGCCCGGTACCCCTCCGGGGTGATGTAGCGCTTCTCCCCGGAGGAGGCGCGCGGGCGCACGGGCATCACGCTGTCGTCGCCCGAGTCCTCCTTCGTGAATGCCTTCGACATGCGGTCCTCTGTCACGAAGCGGGCACGTCCGCCGGTTCACATGCGCGTGCGCGGAGTCGGCCGTTAAGCTGCGCCCCCTTCCACGACCTCGCAAGGGTGAAGCCATGACAGGACAGACGCAGCTCATCGGCAAGCAGGGACAGGCACTGGCGGGCTATCTGAGTGAAGCCCCGAAGGGCGACGCGCCCGGAGCGGTGGTGCTCATCCATGAGTACTGGGGCCTCAACGGGCACATGCGCGACGTGGCGGACCGGCTGGCGCGAGAGGGCTTCACCGTCTTCGCGGTGGACCTCTACGAAGGCCGCGTGACGAAGGACGCCAACGAGGCCAACGCGATGCTGAAGGCGATGGCCTGGGACAAGGCCGCGGCGGACCTGCGCGCCGCGGTGGAGGCGCTGCGCGCGCGAAAGCCCGGCGCCAAGGTGGCCATCATGGGCTTCTGCATGGGCGGCGCGCTGACGCTGCTGGCCGCGGCGAATGAGCCGGGGCTCGACGCCGCCGTGCCCTTCTACGGCATCCCCCCGGAGGAGGCCGCGGACGTGTCACGCATCCGCGCGCCGGTGCTCGGGCACTACGCGAACAATGACGAATGGTGCTCGCCGGAGCGAGTGGACGCGCTGGAGAAGAAGCTGAAGGGCGGCGGCGTCCCCATGGAGATTCACCGCTACGACGCACAGCACGCCTTCTTCAATGACACGCGTCCGGAGGTCTACTCACCGGACAACGCCGCGAAGGCGTGGCAGCGCACCGTGGACTTCCTCCACGCGAAGCTCGGCTGAGCCTCGCGCGGAAGAGCGAACGGACTCAGTTGCCGGTTTCAGGCGCCGCGGCGGAATCCTCCGCCGCCGGCGTCTCCGGCACGGCGGGAGCCTCGGGCGTCGCGGGAGCAGCAGAGGCCTCCGACGCCTCGGGCGCGGCGGCATCCGTCGCGGGCACCACCTGCAGGCGGTAGCTCCGAACGCCCCTGGGCAGCACGACCTCCACCAGGGGGTTCTCCTTCAGCAGCGCCGGCGTCACGTCGAAGGACACGCGGCCGTCCTCGTCCGTGACGTAGGACTCGCGCGAACGGGAGTCCTCACCCCAGAGCACCTTGGCGCCCTTCACGGGCTGGTTGGTGTCCGAGTCCAGGACGATGAGGTCCACCAGGGAGCCGGCCGTCACCGAGGAGCCCGCGGGCTGGACGACGTCGCGATAGAACGGACGCTGCACGACGCAGGCGGCCAGCAGGGAGGAAGAGGCAAGGGCAAGGGTCAGCAGTTTGCGGCGAAAGCTCATGGAGAATTCCGTACGGGCAGAGATGAGGGTGCTGCCGGGCGCGGCAGCATAGCCGGAGGCCACCGTCCGCCAAGTCCGGCGCGCATCTTCGGGCCCCTCGACTCGGGTATCCAGGGACTCCGCGAGTATTCCGGAGGGAGGATTCCAGGGCCCGGCAGGTGGCCCGCCCCCCGATGCGGCCAGCGGCCCTTCCGCGCACCCGCTGGCGTCACAAACTCATGGCCATCAGGCACACGTTGATTTGCCCCCGAGGGAGGTAGCCAGACATGCCCGAGCGCTTCATGACGCAGGACCCGGAGAAGGCCCTTGCCGGTCCCAAGCCGCGCTACGAGTACATCCGCCGGGAGATTCCCGCGGACCTGACCTTCAAGCCAGACACCATCAATCCGGTCCACAACCGGTTCATCGTGAGCACGCTGGTGATGGCGTTCATCAGCCTGGCCCTGTTCTTCCTGCCCATGTTCAACGGGCTCCTGGCCGGCACCTTCGGCGGCTTCCACGCCCGAAGGCTGCCGCGCGCGCTCGGCGCGGCCGCCCTCTCCGCCATCGCGGTGCCCGCCGCCCTCGCCTTCTTCCTCTTCATCGGCTCGGCGACCCAGGGCCACATCTTCTATGGCCTGGGCTTCTGGGGGTACACGGCGCTCTACGTCATCGGCCTCTTCATCGGCGCCGTGACGGGGGCCATCAGCCACCCGTTCTGGACGAGCTACGAAATCGGCGAGCCCGCCTCTGTCAGCGCACCTCGAACCCAAGTGCCAGACGCCGCTCCGCCGAGCCGGCCAACCACGTAGACGGCGACAGGGCCTCCCAGTGGGGCGTGGGCGCTATCGCCCCCTCCCACCGGACCTGCGCGCGGGGCGTGAGGAGCACGCCGAAGGGCCCCGCGCGCCCCAGCCACACCTCCAACTGGAGCGCCGCGCCCGCCTCGTGGGTGAAGTGTGTGTCCCCCAGCCTCCAGGTGGGCGCGTAGGCCGCCTCCAGCCGCACCGCGTTGGCACCCGAGCCGAACAGCCCCATCCGATGCGCCAGTGACAAGCGCGGCCCCGCGGCCGGCGTCAGCACATCCCGGTTCCAGTGCACCGCGGCCAGGCCGCCCACGCCCACCGTGGTGAAGCGCGAGAAGCGCGCGTCCTCGTCCAGCACCATCAACGCCTCCGCCTGCACGGACGCGCGATAGCGCAGCAGGCGCGCGTCGCTCGACGCCACGCGGGCCTCGGCCCCCCAGCCGAGCGAATCCCAGAAGGAGTCCCGGAACGGGGGAAGCTCGCGCAGCAGCGTGCGGTAGCCCAACAGCGTCAGGTCCGAGGCCACCACCTTGGGCAGCCCCCAGCGCGGCAGGAGAAACAGCTCGCCATCGAGCACCCGCAGCTCACTGCTCGGCTGGAAGCCGTGGAGCCGCGCATCGCCCAGCGCCTCGGCCATGCCCGCGGTGCGCAGCCCCACCAGGGTCCGGGCCGCGGCCCCTTCGGGAAAGTCCACGCCCAGGGCCACCATCACGCGCCCCGCTCCGGACTCCCGCAGCGCGCCTTCCGCCCAGGCCGTCTCCGCCGCCACCTTGCGGCGCCGGTCCTCGTGCAGGAAGGCCACCGGGTCCACGGTCGCCAGCAAGCCGTCATTGAGCGCGCCCTGCACGTCGGTGGCACGGTGGAAGGTGGCCTCGGTTCGCTCGGCCCACACCAGCGTCCGCAGCTCCTCGGGCGTGGGTGGGCGGCGCTCCGCGGAGGCCAGCGCGTCCTTCAGCAAGGTGGCGCGGTCCAACACCGCGAGCCTCCGCTGGAGCGCGTCCTCGGTCTCGAAGACGCGCTGACGCTCGGCCGTGCCGGCCCTTGCCGAGCCCGCCACCGACGCCTTCATCGCGAGCAGCCGCTCGCGCTCGATTCGCAGGCGCTCGCCGTCGGCGCGGTCCACCGCGGCGCGCTCCACCCGCACCGCGTGCGCCACGTAGGCATGCAGGTGCGCGCGGACCGTGTCACGGGACGCGGTCTTCGCCGAGTGCATCAGCGCGGCCACCACTCCGGGCAGGTCGTCATAGGCCAGGGCGCGGACCCGTGGCTCCGGCGACTCCAACCGGGCATGCACGCCCCGGAGACGCGCGAGTTCATCTGCGCCGACATGTCCGGCCAGCGCGTCCAGCGCCTCCTGCTGTGCCGAGCGCGCACGCACCGCGCGGTCCCCGGTGGACTCGAGTGCATCCGGGATGTGCTCCAGGAGGGAGGACGTCTCGCCCCCAGGCTCCTCCACCTGCACCCGGGCCAGGGTGTCCAGCGTGGCGGTGGGCAGGACCCACAGCGTGCCGGGAGCACGCAGCTGCCGCCCCCCCTCCAGCGCGCCGTTGAGCAGGAAGACGAGCGCGCTCGCGCAGTTGTCCGTGAAGAAGTAGTAGCCCATGTACCCACGGCGCTCGAGCTCCCACACCCGCTCCAGCATCCGGGCTTCCTCGCCGGGCTTCAGGCGCAGGCGGAAGCGGCGGATGGAGCGCTGCTCCAGCTCCAGCGCCTCGTGGGACAGGTCGCCCATCGTCCCCGTGAGGAAGACGGTGTCGTAGGCCCCCGTCATTCCCTTCACCACGTAGCCCAGGCCCTTGGACTCCATCCCTGTCAGCGCGACCAGTTGCACCACCCGTTCGAAGGTGGGCCCCCGTGGGACTTCGCCCTCGTTCCACACCGGGCGCAGCAGCAGGTGTCCGAAGAGGGACTCCGGCTGACGGCCCGTGGAGGCCACCAGCAGCACCTCGAAGTGCGACAGGGACTCCTGCTCCGCCCAGGCCTCGAAGGCGGGGCAGTCACCGCGCGGCGGCAGCGCGCCCAAGCCCGACGCTTCCAACTGCTCCGTCAGCGCACGGGCCTTGGAGAACTCCTGGCAGCGGACGTGGTCATCCACCGGCAGCGCGTCCGCGCGCAGGGACTCCACGGGCACGAGCAGTTCCTCGGCGAACGTCACCCAATCCAACGAGGCGCTGCGCTGCCCCATGGCGCGGCTGAAGGCTCCGGCGTAGCGAAGGCGGACCTCCTCCTTCCACACCAGGGGCCGCTCGAAGGGCTTCAGCCAACCCGATATCCGGCGCCAGGCCGGGGTGCCGCTCCAGCCCTTCGCGTCATCCCAGCGCTGCATCACCGCGTGCACCACCGCGCGCCGGCGCCACAACCGCTCCGCCTCCGCGTCCGTCAGTCGAGACAGACGCAGCGTGGCCCGGCGTTCCTCCGATGGGACGTACTGGTAGAGGTGGAACCGCGCGCGGCCCTCCGTCCAGTCGGGACGCTGGGGGGAGCCATCGCCCAGGCCCAGCGGCGCCGCCTCCGGGTGCAGCACCAGTTCCAGGGGTCCACCGGGCGGACGCCGCATCGCCGGGGGCAGCGCCTCCAGCCCCGCCTCCACCTCCGTCACCAGGTCCGCGTCGGCCGCCGCGGCGCCCCGCAGGACCACGCCCGCCTGTTCGAGCGCGTGGACGCGCGCGGACAGGGCATCTTCGGCGTGCACCGGCAGCGCGAAGACGAGCGCGAGCAGCCGCAGCCAGCGCATCAGTGCGCCACCGTCGCGGTGCCCTCCTGGACCTGCGCCGCGAGGAACGCGCGGCGATCTTCCTCCAGCCGCGGCTCGGCCCGCGCCAGCTCGCCCACCCGCTCCAGCCACGCGAGCGCGCGGTCCGGCGTGAGGGTGTTCGCCTCGGCCATCTCGAGCAGCTCCTTCCGGTTCGCGCGCAGCACGCGCCCGAAGAGGCCCAGGTGCTCACGCCGGATGCGCGCCGCCGCCGCCAGGTCCTCCACCGTCGGCCCCGCGCCCAGGGCGAGGTCCTCACGAAGCTGGTGCGTGCGCGCCCGCAGGTACACCTGGGCGGCGCGGCCCGCCTCTTTCGGAGACACCCCTCGGCGCCGCGCCCCCGCGGCATACGCCTGCCAGATGATGATGCCGAGCCCCACCACCAGCGCGGCCACCGTCACCGAGGACGCCACGTCGTTGTTGTTCGACTGACTGCTGTTGTTGCTGCGGGAGCGCGACGCCTCACCGTCCGCCTTCTCCGTTCCCGCGGAGCCCTCGCTCGTGCCGCCTTCCTCGGAGCTTCGAGAGGCGACCTCCGTGGACTCATTGTCGCTCGACTCGGAGTGGCTCGTGCCCTCTTCACCCGAGCCGCTCGACTCCGACTGGCTGGAGCCCTCTCCACTGGAACCGCTCGACTCCGACTGGCTGGAGTCGCCCGAGCCCTCCGACGACGCACCTGAATCCGACTGGCTCGATTCACCCGAGCCTTCGGACGAAGCGGCGGAATCGGACCCCTCGGAGGAAGCGGCGGAGTCGGAGCCCTCTGAAGCGCTCATGCCGCCTCCAGGCCCCAACGCCGCGGGCGCCCTGCATCCGGAGACCGTCATCACCACTGCCATGCACAACGCGCGCTTCACGGACTTCTTCGCCTTCATCGAACGCATTTCCAGGTGTCCATCCGTTCTTCACGTGGGCCGGCCGTCGCACGGTGGAACAATCCATTGGCAGCCTAGCCAGCAGCGTGCCGAGCGGAAGGATGTTGCGATTTCACGCCTTTGCGCACGACACCACGCGGCATGCCGCGAAGCCCACGAACCGAAGGTGCGTTACGCGCTACGCGCTCGGTGAGCACCTTTCCCAGGAACAGCCACGGAGTAAGCCATGACCCTGGGACTCGCGATTCTCGGACTCTTCACGGCGCTGCTATCCATGGCGGCCATCTTCCCCGTCCAGGAGCCAAAGTGGTTCGGCTTTGGCGTCATGGCGGCCGCCTTCTGCGCCCTGGGCGGTGCTTTCAGTCCGCCCCACCTGCGCACGGCCATGCCCTGGGGCGTGGGCACGGCGCTCGCCATCTGGGCCCTGGTGGGCCTGGGCACGGGCGCCATCAGCGCCTGGCTGGGCTGGGCCGCACTGGCCCTGGGCATGGCCTACCTGGGCCTGGGCATGCTTCATTTCCTGAGCAGGGTGGTGCCCTCCGGGCGCCTGCCTCGCTTCCTGCATGTCCCATGAGGTCTGGTGGGCCCACAAAGGCAGCCATCCTCGTGGGTTGGAGCGCGGGCGCGAGGCGTGTGGGAAAGGAGCGGCGCACCGGGTACCCGAAACCGAGCGCCCGGCGCGCGCTCACAGTTCACCGCGGCGGCCCTCCCCCCGGGGGCCGACATGGGAGTGTTCCGCCACTGCCCCATGTCCGGCTATTGGGGAAATCCCTGGGTCAATAAAAACCCACAACCTTTGAAAGCCAAGAAGTCCCCGTAGGGACAATTCTGAACGTTCAAGACGTGCGTGAAGAAAGGGCAAGGACTGGGCGCAAACCCTGACGGGCGTATACTTCCAAAACCGTGATTCGTTTGAATTCCGAGGAGCAAGGCCTGCTGACGGACCTTGAGGCAATGCTCGTGGAGGCCGAGCCCGGGACAGAATCCCTGCCCCCGGTGCTAGGCGCTTTACGAGAGGCTTTGCGGGCCGAGCGCGCCGTCGCCTATGGCGTGGACGTGGGCCCTGAGCGCTACCACGCCAGCTACGCCCATTGCGCGGGCTTCCCACTCCCCGCCACGACAGTGCACGCGGCCATCGAGAACCAGGTGTCTGCCTGGGGAGAGCCTTGGGGCTGGTTCAATCCCGCCCGGCCCGAGCCTGCTCAGCGCAACCGCGCGCTGCATTTCCGCTCGCTGGCGGAAACCGAGACGGCCCACCAGCTGCCGCTGCATGACTTGTCAGCCAGCGAAGTGGGACGCCGGCTGGGCATGAGCGAGGAATCGCTGGAGAGCACCCGGGAGCGCATCAGCGCCCGCTCCGCGGCGATATTCCGGCAGCTCGGCGTGGAGAACATGCAATGGCTGCGCACGCTCGTCTGTGATGGGCCGGTGCTCCTGGGCTGGGTGGGCCTGGCCCGCGCCGAGCCCTTCACGGAGCGCGAGCAGCGCCTGCTCCAGGCCCTGACGCCCGCGCTCCAGCGGCGGCTGACCATGGAGACGCGGCTGCGCGAGTCGGGCCTGATGTCCACGGCGCTGCAGGTCGCCATGGAGGCGCTGGGGCGCGCCGCCTGGATTGTCAGCTCCAGTGGCCGCGTGGTGCACGCCAACAACGCCGGCCGAGCGCGGCTGGAACGGCATGACCCGGAGCTGATGGAGTCCCTGCGCCGCGGCGCCCAGGGCAATCCCTGCTCCGGCCCGCTGACCATGACGCCGCTGCTCACCACCGGCCTGCCACCGCACTACCTGGCCATCGACACCGGCACCGCGTCCAGCGCCGCCGCGCGCGTGCAGGCACTGTCGGCGCGCTGGTCGCTCACCGCGCGCGAGTCCGAGGTGCTGACGCACATCATCCAGGGCGAAACGAACAAGTCCATCGCCGGCCGGCTGGGCTGCGCCGAGCGCACGGTGGAAGTCCACGTCACGCATCTGCTGAGCAAGGCACAGGTGGAGAGCCGCTCGGCGCTCATCGCCCGGTTCTTCCAGAGCTCGTGAGCAAGACGTCATCCATCCAGGCCGCGCTCGCGCGGGCCACCGAGGCCGCGGAGGAGGCGCCGCGCTCCGTCCCGGCGGAGGACCATGTCTGGCGACGGCGGCTCGTCATGGGGGACCCGCAAGCCGGCCTGGACCAGGTCCTGGCCATCCTGGCGCACCACGGACTGCTGACCGGCGAGGGCTGGCTTCGCTCCGACGTGCAGCTCATCTCGGTGGGCGACCACTTCGACTGGGGCAAGCCCCCCGAGCGTGAGTCCGCCGCCGCCAGTGGGCTGGCGCTGGTGGCGTGGCTGGCCGCCCACCCGGCGACCCAGGCGGTGATGCTGCTGGGCAACCACGACCTGGCGCGAGTGGGTGAGCTGGCCGGCTTCACGGATGCGCGCTTCGCCGAGGCCCAGGCCGAAGCGGATCGCATCTACCAGGACGGCGTGACGGACGAAGCGGCGGAGCAGGCGTTCCTCGCGCGCTGGCCCGAAGTTCCTTCCGCGGAGCTGGTGGCCCGCGACTTCGGCAACTTCCGCGCGGCGCAGCGCACCTGGATGGAGCACCTGCTGCGGGCGAAGCGCTTCCGCGTGGCCCATGCCGCGGCCCCCGACCTGCTGGTGCTGCACGCGGGCGTCACGCAGGAGGACCTGGACGTGACGCGCCTGCCTCCCGCCCAACGCGAGGACGCGAACCAGGTGGCGGCGGCGCTGAACGCGGCCCTGGATGCGGCGGTGGCGGGCTGGACTCGGGGCCCGCTCGTCATTCCGGGACTGCACCACCCAGGCGACGCGGCCCAGGGCGAGGGCACGGGCATCTTCTACCAGCGCCCCAGCCTGCTGCCCGAGGACGCCGAGCGCGTCCGCGGCACGCCCCGGCGCCGCTTCGACCCGAGGCGGCTGCCCACGGGCCTGACGCAGGTGGTGGGCCATACACGCGACAAGCGAAGCCGCGCGATGCTGGGGATGCCACCCACCGGCGCCCGCGACGGTGTGCTGCGGCATCTCGTCACGGATGGAACGCGCGTGGACTACGCCCACGGCGCGCCGCCTCCACCAGCACCCGGCACCGCGATGCTGGTGTTCACCGACGGAGCCATGCGCGAGTGCCAGGCCCCGGACTACGAGCTGTTCGACCTGGACACCCGCGCGGCGGCTACCGCGCCGAGGCCTGAAGACCGCTGAGCTTCTTCTCCAGTCCGGCCACCGTGCGCGGCGACACCTGCGAGGCGGGCAGCGACTTCGCGAAGGTGATGGCCTCTTCCAGCGTCTTCTCGGCAGACGCCGTGTCCTGGCGCGCCACGAGGATGTCCGCGCGGCCCGACAACACCGACAACCGCCGCGCGCCCTGGACGCGCGCCAGCGCACGGTCGCTGGCGGCGAGCGCGTCATCCAGCCGGCCGACGAGCCGGTACAACGTCGAAAGGCGCGCGGGCGGGTTGTAGTCCTGGGGCAGGTCCTTCTCGCTCTGCTCGAGCGCGGGAATCGCCCGGGCGGGCGTCTCCAGCTTCATGGCCGCGAGCATGCGGTGCGAGTCGAACACCGTCCTCGCCTGGGGATTGGGCGCCTTCGCGGCCTCGGCCTCCAGGAACGCCAGCCACTCCTCAGACAGGGCCTTCACGGCCGCCATGTCCTTCGCCACCTCGCGCGCCTGCACGCGCACCTCGTACAGGCCGGAGCGGTCATCCGCGGACATCTCGATGGCCGGGGGCGCCAGGGCCTCGGCCACCCTGGCCTCCAGGCCGCCGCGCAGCTCCGCCCCCGCCGCGTGGTCCTCCGGCAGCGACAACACGCAGTACATGCCCAAGAGAGCGCCATTGGCCCAGGACAGCGAGCGGGGCGTCTTCGGGAGCTCCTCCAGCGCCTTGCGCGCGCACGCCTCGTGCTGCTTCGCGCCGTACATCGCCGTCAGCAGCGACTCCACCGCGCGGCCCCGGCGGGACCAGTCCGCGGGCGCCTCGGCCAGGGCCTCCACGAGCGTCTCCGCGGCTTCGGCCGAACGCCCCT
Source organism: Myxococcus xanthus (assembly GCF_013116825.1). Classification (GTDB taxonomy): domain Bacteria; phylum Myxococcota; class Myxococcia; order Myxococcales; family Myxococcaceae; genus Myxococcus; species Myxococcus xanthus_B. Next base: position 45,205 of record NZ_JABFNS010000001.1, on the reverse strand, counting down.
CCGCGTAGAGCATGTCCCCGCGAGCCAGCAGGGCCTCGGCGCCGGTGACGCCGCCCTTGTACGCGCGCTCACCGTCCTCGAAGAGCTTCTCCAACTGCGCCACGGTGGCGCTGCCGGCGAAGCGCAGCAGGGCCTTCTCCTGGCGCGGGTCGATGACGTACAGCGTGGGCCAGAACTCCACCGGGTACTTCTCCTGGAACGCCGCGTTCGACGTCAGGTCGGTGTTCACCTCCAGCCACACGAAGCGGTCCGCGTGCCGGGCCAGCGACGCGTCGGACAGGACGTAGGCCTTCATCGACCGGCACGTGTGACACCAGGGCGCCCAGACGTCGACGAAGAGGGGGAGCCCTTTCGCCTGGGCCTCGGCGAGCGCGCGGGCGTAGTCATCCTCGATGAAGGGCAACGGGCCCTTGGCGTGAGACACGGCGGCCGCGGGGGCATTCGTATTCGCGGCGGTGCAGGCGACGAGCCCCGACAGGAGCAGGCAGGCGGCGAGAAGGCGCATGGGACCACCCTACCGCGCTCCCCCCGCTCTGTCCCCGGCCGACACCTGATGGGACAAGTGCCTGGGCACGGGGCGTCCCGCGTGCTGTGGTGCGAGGACTTCTGGTGATGAGAGACCCGTATACCCTGCGCACCTGCCTCGCGTCCGCCCTGGACGCCCTGCCCGCGCCCGAGCGCTTCCCGGACGCCTCGGATGCCGAGCTCGCGCGCCGTCTGGCCGAACGCCTGCGCCGCGACCTGCTCCCCCGCCTGGGCTCCGCGGACGCCCCCCTGCTGCTGGTGGCCATCGCCGGCCCCAACAACGTGGGCAAGTCCACGCTCTTCAACTCGCTGGTGGGCGCGGCGCTGTCCCCCGCGAGGCCCGAGGGCGGGCTCACGAAGCAGTGCCTGGCGGCGGCCCACCCGGAGACCTGGACCGGGCCGCTGAAGGACTTCCTGACGCGGCGCTATGACATCGTGCCCGTGGCCTCCGGCGACGCGGCGCCCGTGGACCAGGCGGGGCCTCCGGGCCGACTGTACCTGACGCTGTCGGACGCGGTGCCTCGCGGGCTGCTCGTCATGGACACGCCGGACTTCGACAGCGTGTACCGCGACAACCGCGAGCGCGCGGAGGCGTTGCTCGTCACCGTGGACGTGCTGGCGTTCGTGGTGAGCCGGCAGACGTACCAGAACGCCGCGCTGGTGGACTTCCTGCGCGCCGCCGTGGGGCATGGGCGGCCGTACCTGCTCGTCTATAACGAGGCCACGCGCGAGGAGGTGGCCCGTGGGCACCTGGACAAGCTCGCCGAGGACGTGGGCCACCCCGCGTTGGCCCGCTACCTGGCGCCGCACCAGCCCGACGTGGAGGCGGGACTGAAGCCCCTGGCCACGGCCCCCCTGGACGGGAAGCCCGCGCTGGGGGCGCTGCTGGGACAGGCCGAACACGCGCGCGAGCTGAAGGCCCGGGCGCTGGAAGCCTCGCTCGCGGATGCGCGCGCGGAGATGGAGGCCGTGTCGCGTGCGGCCTCGGAGGCGGCGCGGGAGCCCGACCGGCTCCGCAAGCGACTGCGCCACGAGTTGGACGTGGTGGGGGCGCACGCGGCGCTGAAGGCCGTGCCCGCGGACGTGCTCATCGACGCCTTCCGCGACGAACTGGATGCGCGCAGTCAGTTCCACAAGTGGGTGCGCCTGCCCTTCCGGGGGCTGGCCACGGCGCTCACCTTCGTCACCCGCAAGGTGCGCGAGTCCTTCACCGCGCCCGAGGCCCCGGGCGCGGACACGCCGACCCACGCGGTGGACGAGTCACTGAAGGACGGGGTGCGGCGGCTGGTGGATGCCTTCGCTCCGGAAGTGGCCGCGTGGCGTGCAGACGCGCAGACGCGGACGAAGCTGGAGGAAGCCTTCGGTCCGGTGACGCTGACGAAGCTGGAGGAGCCGCTGGGCTTCGAGCCCCTGCACGCGCACGCGGCGGACCGGGCCACGCTGTATGCGTACTGCCGGGAGTTGGTCTCCGCGGAGCTCCAGGGCGGCATGCGGGAGGAGATTCTCCAGACACTGACGACGCTGGTGTACTCCGTGCCGTCAGGCGCGGCGGCGGCGGTGACGGTGGCCACGGGCGGCATGGGCCATGACGCGGTCGTCTGGGCGGGCACGCTGCTGTCCACCCCGCTGATGGAGCGCTTCGTGGACCTGCTGGGCGCCCAGGTGCGGGCTCGCGTCACGAAGAAGTGGGCGGACGCCCACGGCGCGACCCTGTCGAAGGCCCTGGAGACGCGGTACTTCTCCGACATCCTGAAGCAGCTCGACGGGCTGGCCAGCGACTGGAACCAGACGGCGGCCCGCCTGGACGAGGCCCGGACAGGCCTGTCCTGACAGGCCGTGTGCCCCGAGCGTACCCAGCGACGCTGACACTCCGCATCAGCCGGGGCTGGACCTGCGGACACCGGCGCGCCATGACGCCTCGGCGAGGGAACAAGCCTCCTGGCACGCTGTCACTCCGTCCGTGCGTGCCCGGCGGCAATACGCCATGCTGAGTGTCTCATGAACGGCTCGGACCCAGCCGGACTGGGCTCCCCACCTCTCGTCCTGTCCTTCCGCCACCTGCTGACCGACGCCGTCAGCACGTTCCTGGACGAAGCACGCATGTCCTGCGCGCTGACGGCGGACGCCATCGGAGAGCTCATCGTCACCCTGTCGCGCTATCGCGAGGAGGGAGCCCCGCTGTTTCCCATGGCCTTCGTGGGAGACGACCTGGGACAGATGCTCGAACACCTGGGCGGGCATGACCCGATTGCCATCGGCATCGGGCCGCGTTCGCGCGCCACCATCCAGCGCGCGCTCAAGCAGTGCGCGCCGCTGGGCCAGGGGCGCTGGTGGGCCCTGTACCTGCTGCGCGTCCCGGAGGGCTTCGCCTACGGCGTCTTCCGGACGGACCCCTTCCCACTGGCGGAGACGCCGCTGGAGCGGCTGCGCCGCGTGGAGGACAAGGGCGCGGGCGTCGTGGGCGTGCTTCAGCTCGCCGACAACATCTTGGAGCTGCGCTCGGGCGGAGGGCTGTGCCGGCACGTGTACCTGTCCGGCGCCAGGGTGGAGTCAGCCTCGCCTCCAGAGGTGATGGATGAGCTGGCGGACGTCGTCACGGCCGGCGTCACCACGCCCAGTCGCGAGCGCGCGCGAGGGTTCTTCCGCCGGGTGCTCTTCGAAGTGATGCAGGGCTCCCACGGCGCGCTCGTGGCGGTGCTGCCCCGGGAGCGCGCGGGCTCCACGCTGTTCGTGGACGGCATCATCCTGCCCCGTCCGCTGGACATCGTGGCGTTGCTGGAGCGCTACCACGCGGACCCCACCGACAGCGCGGGCACCGCCGTGCGCGCCGCCGCGCAGTTGCTGCGGGGGATGATGGCCACGGATGGCATCACCGTGCTCCGCGCGGATGGCTGCATCGTGGGCTACAACATCTTCGTGCGGCATCCGGAGACATTGGCCAGCCAGCCGTCTGTGGTTGGCGGCGCTCGGCGGCGGACCTTCGAGGTGCTGTGCGCGGCCCTGGGCACGGAACTCACCGCCGCGTTCATCCGCTCCCAGGATGGGGACGTGAGCTGCAAACGGGCCTGAGCGCCCCAATCTCCGCCAGTGACGAATGTCCGTCCTGCGGCTCCGCCGAACTCACGAGAGCAGAGCGCTCAGGGAAGCCACCAGCAGCCTCCCCCCCAAGAAATCCCCTCACGCCGTCACAGCGCCATCTCAACCCCTCACAATGTCCACCACGACAACAATGGCGCTCGCAGTCCCCAATGCCATCGCCGCGCGTCTCGAAGGAGCCCCCATGACATGCACGAACGGGTATGATTGCCCCGGCCGCATCTGTGACATGACTCCCGGCATGGGCGTGCGCTTCAATCTCAATCAAAGCCAGTGACTCGGAGCCATCACAAAGAGTGAATCCACTGACACGGCCTTTCCTGGGCCGAGCATGTACGGTCGCGGTTCCTCTCGCAGGCAACGGGCACCCATGATGCTCTAGCGCCATGAACTTCGTTTTTGTCGGCACCAGCGCGGGCGCACGGGGCACGGAAACCCACCTGGTTTCCATGGTCCGTGCGCTGGCTCAGGCAGACCATCAGGTCGCCACTGTAGCCCGACCGAACAGCTTCATCAGCCGGGAGCTGATGGCGAGCGGACTCCCCGTAGAGCCGGGGATTTTCCGCAACGCAGCGGACGTCCGCGGCGTGAGAGGCGTGCTGCGAGCAAGCCGGCGCGTCAGGCCCGATTGGCTGGTCGGCAGCTTCGGGCACGAGTACTGGCCATTACTCACCCTTGGCCGGTTGACTGGGACTCGCGTCGCACTGTTCCGCCACCTCAACAGCCGCCTCAAACCGGCATCTCGAGTGCTCCTCCCCCGCTGGGCCGACCGCTTCATCGCGGTCTCCGAGTCGATGCGGGCGGACCTCGTACGGCAAGGGGTGGCTCCGGAGAGGATTCAGCTGCTCTACAACCCTCTGGACGTGGAGCATTTCCGTCCGGACGCCTCTCTGCGGACGAAGACACGCCAAGCGCTGGGCATCGGAGAGACGGAGGTGCTCGTCGGCTTCGCGGGCGCCCTGAAGAGGGAAAAGGGTGCCTTTAGTCTGGTGCAGTCCTTCAACCAGGCGATGGCGCAACGACCGGCGCTCCGGGCCCTTTGGGTCGGCGAAGAAACGGCACATGCACGGCTGCGGGAGTCCATCTCCCCGGAACTCCAGGCACGGCATCTCCTCCGAGGATGGACGCGCGACATGAGACCACTCTACGCCGCCATGGACGCCGTCGCCGTCCCATCGGAATGGATGGAGCCGTTCGGGCGGGTGTCCATCGAAGCCCAGGCCTGTGGCGTTCCGGTCCTGGCAAGCCGCATTGGCGGCCTCCCAGAGACCTTGAGCGATAGTGAGAGCGGGTGGCTGATTGCCCCCGGCGACGTGGCGGCCTGGCGCGACGCCCTCACCGCCTTCTGCGACCTTCCTCCTGCACGCAGGAAGGAGATGGGCACCGCGGGAACTCGCTTCGTCCGCGAGCGCTTCTCCCTGGAGCGCATCGCTGCTGAGTTCATCACGATGCTGGAGAGCCCCACGCTCACGCTCCTCCCCAGGTGACGACACAGAGCGCGCTCCACTCTGTTTTTTCTGACTATCCACAGTGCCAGGGCGACACACTGACTCTCCGCCGTTGAGCGGCCTCCGAAGGACCCGCGACGTCGTAGCGGAAAGCCGCACGTTGCCGGAATTGCGGTTGTGGGAGATATCCCGCATTGTTGCGGGGCTTTGAAATCGCCCGTGTCCCGCATCGCGCGTACCGCGCTCACTGTCCTGACGGTGTGCCTCGCGGCATCGACCGCCTGGGGCCAGAAGTTGCCCGATGTCGTCATCCAAGGGCCCCCCATCGCCCCCGCACTCGCTGGTGATGGGCAAGGCCTGTGCGTGGCGTCCAATGTGTGGACGCGCCCCTTGAATGAGTTTCCGCAGTCACGCGGAACGTACATCGACGGAATCAACGGGTTCCTCGAAGAACCCGCCAGCAGGCTGAGCCGTGTCACAACGGTGCTGCGTACGCCCTTCGACCTGTCCAACAACCTCAATGACGGACGCACGCTGAGCTATGGCGACTTCGCCAACCAGGTCACGGCCCCCGGATGCTCGACTGGCGGATGCACCTTCAACGTCATCGAGGACAACGACGCCTTCACGCCGTTCGCGTCGCGATTTCGCGGTTACCTGAACGTCACCGCGGATCTAGCAGGTCAGCCGATTCACTTCGGCCTTTACGCAGATGATGGCATCAGCCTCGTCATCTACGACCGCAGCCAGGGTTATCAGGTCATCAACCGGCCACCGATGCTCGGGTTCCCAACTTGGCGAACCACCAACAGCGTCACATTCAACGCGCCCGGGCTCTACGCAGTAGAAGCCCTTTATACACAGGTCGGCGAGCACGCAGCCCTTGAGATGTCGATGCACACGGGCGCATTCACTGACTTCGAGCGCGCCGCGAACCAGCCGCCCGTCATCAACCTCTTCAGCTCCGACTTCCAACTCCTCCGTCCCGCGCAGTTCTTCCAGACGGAGAACGGCATCCTCTCCTTCGAAGGCCAGCCCGACCGCTGCGAGCAGTGCAACCGCGGCAACGCGAACTCGCCCGGCAACGGAGGCTGCGGCTCCTTCTTCCACTGCAACGCCGCGGCACTCTGTGCACCTTGCGACTCCTCGCTCTTCTGCGGCGAGTACTGCTCCCCCTGCGGCGAGTCCGCACCCCACTGCGCCAACGTCAACGGCCGCACCCAGTGCGTGCAGTGCACCGAGGACAGCCAGTGCCCGAACGGCCGCTGCGACCTCGAAACCAACCAGTGCACCGGCTGCAACGAAGACAGCGACTGCGCCACGGGCGCCTGTGACACCGAAACATTCACATGTGTCGAGTGCAACGACGACAGCCAGTGCACCAACGGCGAGGTCTGCGCCACCGACCTCCACGAGTGCCGCGAGTGCACGCAAGACGCCCACTGCCCTCAGGGCGAGTCCTGCACCAACAACGTGTGCTCGCCCTGCGCCACCAATGATTCATGCGCCGGCAACTCCTGCAACTGCTGCCCCAGCGGCACCCAGTGCGCGGCGCTGACTCCCGGTGCCAAGCCGACCTGCGTGGAGTGCACCACCAGCAGCCAGTGCGCCGCCGGCCAACAGTGCGACACCGCCAACGGCCGCTGCGTGGACAGCGTGCCTTCGTGCAACACGGCCGACAGCTGCGGCCCTGGCTGCGTGAAGTGCCCCGGCGAGCGCCCCTACTGCCTCGACGGCGAAGTCTGCGTCCAGTGTCGCAACGACTTGGAGTGCGGCGACGGCCAGTTCTGCCTCAGTGGCGAATGCGCGTCCTGCACCACGGACAAGCACTGCGGCCCCCGCTGTGGCGCCTGCGATGGTGACACCCCCTTCTGCCTCTCCAACGGCACCGCGCAGGGCAGCACCTGTGTGGGCTGCACGGATGACGGGGACTGCGGCAGCGGCGTGTGCAACCCCACCACGCGCACGTGTGAGAACTCGGGCGCGTGCGCGGTGACGTGCGAGCCGGGCACGGTCTGCGACGGCACCTCCTGCGTGGAGTGCTTCGCGGATGCCCACTGCCCCTGCGGCGGCTCCTGCGACACCGCGACCAACACCTGCTCCACCGCCTGCTCCGACAGCGGAGACTGCCTGGGCGTGGAGCACTGCTCCGCGAAGACGATGGAGTGCGAGCGCGGCCGCCGCAAGCCGGGCACCGAGCCCCAAGGCGGCGCCTTCTGCTGCGGCACCACCGCCGACGCCACGCCTGCTGGAAGCACCACCTTCCTGCTGCTGCTCGCCGCGGGCCTCACGTTCCTCCGCCCCCGGCGCCCTGCTCGATGAAGCCCTCGCACCTGTTCCTCATCGTGGCGCTGGGGGTGTCCACCGCCGCCACCGCGCAGCCGGACGCGCGCTTCAACGTGCAGCTCTTCCGTCCGTCCGGCGCGCCCCAGGACCTGGTCGTGGTGCAGCAGTCGCGTCCGCTGTCACACCTGTCCGTCTCGGCCGGGCCGTACCTCAGCTACTCGCTCAACCCCCTGTCGCTGATTCCCGAGGGCGGGGACCTGAGCAAGATCAACCTGGTCGGCAACCGCCTTCAACTGGACGTCATGGCCACCGTGGGCCTCTTCGACTGGGCCGAGGTCGGCGTGGACATGCCGCTCATCCTCGCCCAGGGCGGCGCCAACCTGGAGGTCATCGGCACCGAGGGGAGCGTGGAGAGCTTCGTGCTCGGTGACCTCCGGCTCACCGGCAAGGTGGCCATCCCGGGCCTGCGCCGGCCCGCCGAGGGCAAGGGCTGGGGCGGCGCGGTGACGCTCAACGTGAGCTTCCCCACCGGCGCCCAGGACGCCTTCGCCGGAGACGGCGAGCTGACCTGGGCCCCGGGGCTGGTGTTGGACTACCGCTTCGAGAACGGCATCCTCCTGGCGCTCAACGGCGGCTTCTGGAAGCGCCCGGACCGCGTCTTCAGCGGCGTGTCCGTGGGCGACATGATGCCCTTCGGAGTGGGCGCGGAGGTCCCCATCCTCCGCGGCAGCGGTGTCACCGCGGTGGGCATGGTGCACGGCGCGGTGGGGCTGCAGAAGCAGCCCGATGAGCCCCGGCAGATACCCGCGGAGGCGCTCTTCGGCCTGCGCTGGTACAGCTCCACCGGGCTCACCTTCACGTTCGGCGGCGGCATGGGCTGCGGCTGCTCCATCGCCTCGCCCTCGCTGAGCTTCTTCACGTCCATCCTGTGGATTCCGGCGAAGACGCGCGAGTGGGAGGCCCTGGAGCGCTTCAAGGAGCCGCCCGAGCCCCCGCCGCCGCCCATCGACCCGGATGGTGACGGCGTGATTGGCGAGTCGGATGCGTGCCCCGACGTGGCCGGCCCCGTGGCCAACATGGGCTGCCCGGACACGGACAAGGACGGTGACGGCGTGGTCGACCGGCTCGACCGGTGCCCGGACCAGCCCGCCGGCCGCCGCGGCAAGGACGGGTGCCCGCTGGCCCGGCGCGATGGCAACCGGATTGTCATCCTGGAGCAGCTCAACTTCGCCACCGACCAGGACATCATCCTCTCCGAGTCCTTCCCCATCCTGGAGGAGGTCGCGCGGGTGATGAACGAGAACACCGAGGCCGACCGGGTGCATATCGAGGGTCACACCGACTCTCGCGCCAGCGATGCGTACAACCTGGACCTGTCGCGCCGCCGCGCGGCCAGCGTCATGCGCTTCCTGGTGGAGAGCGGCGTGGCGGCGGAGCGGCTGTGCTCGCAGGGCTTTGGCCGCTCGCGGCCGCTGGCGGACAACGCGACGGAAGAAGGCATGGCGCTCAACCGCCGTGTCGACTTCACCATCCAGCCGCCGAGCGACGGACCGCGTCCGCCCTGCCCGGAGGACGCGGAGGACAAGAAGCGCAAGCGCCCCACCAAGAAGGCGCCTGCCACGCCCAAGGCGAAGTCGAAGGCTCCCGCGTCTGCGCCGAAGCCGTAGACGCGGGGAAGACGCGCCTAGGGGACGACGAACTCCGCCGCCGTCCGCCGCCGGCCGGCGACCACGGACACCACCGCGCGCCCGGCCCCCACCGCCGTCACGCGGCCTTCGGGCGACACCGACACCACGGCGGGGTCCGAGGTGAAGAACTCCAGCGGCACCGTGTCCAGCACGACGCCGCTGCGGTTGAAGGCTCGCGCCTGGAGCTGCACGGACTGCCCCCTCCGCTGGAAGGCGTGGTGCGTGAGGTTGAGGCCCAGCCGCGCGAAGTCCGCCGGCACCACCTGCACCGCGATGTGCCGGCTGAGGTGCCCCAGTGTCGCGCTCAGGGTCGCCTTGCCCGGGCGCACGGCCACCAGTTGCCCGTCCTCCACCCGCGCCACCGTCTCATCCGAGGAGCGGAACGTAGGAATGGCGTCCTGCAACGAAGAGCCCTGCTCGTTCCTCGCCACCACGCGCAGCTTGATGACACGCCCCACCTCGAGGAAGTCCGCGCCTGGGGCACGCACGTCCAGCGAGTTGAGGATGGTCAGCTCCAGCGGCAACGCCGCGCGGACCTTGCCGCCCGTCGCGCCGATGGTCGTCTTCCCCGACTTGCGCACCGTCAGCAAGCCTTCCTGGACCTGCGCCACGTCCGGCGCGGAGCTGGTCCACCGCAGCTTCGGGTCGGACATGGGCTGGCCCTCCGCGTCGAAGACCTCGTACGCCAGCTTCACGGTCTGCCCAGGCGTGCGGAGGTACTTCGTCTCCAGCGGCTCCAGCTTCATGGTGGTGGGCGTGGGCCCGCAGGCGCTCAGCAGCCCGATGACGGCGACAAGGGGGAGGCAAATAGGAGTGCGCGGCGTCTTCACGGCGTCACGACGGCGGAGATGGGTGGGAAGCCCCCATTGTAGCCCCACCCCATCGGCGGCGTACGAAAAGGGACCTCCAAGGTTCAGGGCCGCACGCCTGCTCCCACCCGCCTCACGCCCCGGCATGCCATTGCAGCGCGGGTATGCGTCCACGAGGCCGGGGCCCGGGCGCCAGCGAAAGGGGTGGCACGTAGAGGCCCAGCCGCTCCCGCCGCCACCAGATGCCCGTGCGCCGCCGCTCGGCCACGTCCGTCATCCGGTAGTCGTACAGCACCGCTCGCACCATCCGAGGCGGCCGGTCCGGGAAGGGGTTGCTCGCCAGCAGGCCCAGGACGTCTGGCGAGCCCTCCAGCAGCCGGGCCAGGAACGCGACGAACCAGCCAGGGGGCGAGCCGAGCGCGGCGAACCACATCTGCCAGTCCAGCCGCGGCTGGTGGGGAGCCACCTGCCGGGGAGGCCGGGCCAGGTCCCCCACCTTGTAGTGGAAGGAGTATGCCTTCCACTGCACACCGTCGTCGGAGCCCTCCACGAGGATTTCCGGCCGCTGCACCGTCATCACGCTGAAGAGGCCGTAGGGATTCACCGAACGCATGGGCCGCGCCTGGGACTCCAACCACGTCAGCATCGCGCCGACGCGCTCGGGCCGGTACCGCTGCCACCCTTCGAACCTGCGAAGCACCTCCGACGCCCCCAGCGCCAGCAGCGGCGACACCACCAGCGCGGACACGCCGGTACGCCACCACGGCCGTGGCTGAGCGGGAGGCCCGTCCTTCAAGGGCAGCACCCGCCGCAGCGCCGCGTCATCCAGGAGCCACACGCCCAGCACCCAGGCCTGGACGTTGAAGAAGCCGTAGTTCCCGGTGGCGGCGATGGCGGTCTGCAAGCCACTCAGACTCCAGAAGGCGAACTGCCGCAAGCGCCGGGGCCCGAAGGCCAGGAAGGGCACCACCGTCTCGAGCCAGAGCACCGCTCCGGTCGAGGCCCGCTGGAGCCGACGCGGCAGATGATGCGCGTACCAACCACCCCGCGTGGGCAGCGGCGCCGTCTCGTAATAGTGCTCGCACGCGCTCAGCTCGCGCCAGGTCTGGTCCCCTGACTGGAGCTTGCTGAGCCCCGAGCCGAAGTAGAGCCGGAATACGAGCAGCCGGAAGAGGAACACATCCAGCGCGGAGGGCGCGTCACGGCCCAGGCCCGGCCGCAGTCCTCCGGGCGCGGTGAGCGCCGCCAGCAGCCCCATCTCCAGCAGCAGCACGTCCCACTGGAAGGAGAGGAACTCACGCCCCACGGCCACGTAGGAGAGGTACAGCGCCCACAGCGTCGACACGCTGAAGCGGGGCGCTACATTGAGGAGCAACGCCAGGGACAGGACCTGGCCCTTCCAGCACCCACGCACCAACGCGGCGTCCGAAGCGTCCAACCAGAACAGCGACGGAATGCGCCGCCACCTCACGAGCGCCGAAGCCTCCTCGCGACGCTCCGCGGCCAGGCGCTCCGCCACGGGCCGGATGCCTTGCGTCCCATACAGCCCCCGCACCTGCCGCCCCAGCGAGGTGAAGGCGATGAGGAACGTTCCTCCCAGCAGCCGCAAGAAGGCCCAGCGCACCCACCGGTATTCGTGTGGCACCACCGCGCGCCCGAAGAGCCAGCGGTCCATTCCCGCCGCCTGACGGCGGTGCCGGGCCACCACCGCATAGACGCCCTGGGCCAACTGCAATACCCCCGGCATCAGGCCCAGCCTCGCGGCCACCCGAGTCCCCCGGCGAGGCGACGCGGCGAGCGCGCGGAAGAGGGCCTCCGCGCCCTCGGATACGCGGCCGGAGGGCTCCACCAGTTGCATGGCCCTGCGCATGTCCGCCTTCGGGATGCCCAGCAGCCAGCGGCGCCACCCGCTGCCCGGCCGGTAGCGGACACGGTCTCCGGTGCGCCACTGCCAGCGCGCCGCCCAGCGCCGGCAGAACGCGCAGTCGCCGTCGAAGAGCACCAGGGGCCGGGCCAGCAGCACACCGCGAGCGATTCGCGCCATCATGCGAGAACGTTGTGCTGTCCCACGGACGACGTCCCCGTCTCCTCGGGCGCCCGCCATGGAGGCAGCGGAGCATCCAGGCTGTGGCCTCCCTCCCCGCCCACGTGACAACGGCTGGGAGTGCCTAGCTTTGTCCGCATGAGCGAGCCCAAGGGGAAGGCGAAGCGGACAAGCGAGTTGGTGCCCGGCGTCCACCACTGGACCCTCTCCGATGACCGCATCGGCGGCGCGCGCAGTGACGCGTACGCCGTGGTGGACACGGATGGCGCCGTCGTCCTCATCGACCCGCTGCCCATCGACGAGGCAGCGCTGCGCAAGCTGGGGAACATCTCAGCCATTGTCCTGACGGCGGGAAACCACCAGCGCTCCGCGTGGCGGCTGCGCAAGGCCTTCAAGGTGCCCGTCTGGGCACCCGAGGGAGCACAGTCGCTGGAGGAGCAGCCCGACTTCTTCTACGTCGCGGGAGACACGCTGCCCGGGGGACTCATCTCGTTCCACACCCCCGGCCCCACCGAGGCGATGTACACGCTGTGGATGCAGCAACACCCGCGCGCAGTCGCGTTCCTCTCCGACCTGCTCACGCATGAAGAAGGGGAGACGCCGGAGTTCATCCCCAGCGAGTACCAGGACGAACCGCTGCGCACCCGGCACAGCGTCCAACGCATCCTGGACCACCTCCCCGTGGAGACGCTGTGCTTCTCCCACGGCGCGCCCATCCTCCGTGACGGCGCCCGCGCGTTGCGGCTCGCGCTGGAAGAGGACATGGAGTCGCCCGCCGCGCCAGCCCCCTGAGCCCGCCCGCGCGCGTCAGCCGAGGGGGCCTTCGCGTACCAGCACCTGCCCCGCCTCCAACCCTGGAGGCACCAGGTGCAACACCTCGCCCGCCTCCGCGCGGTCGAGCAGCGCGCTCAGCGCCGAAAGGTCCGTGGCGGGGACACGCAGCGACGGCGTCAGCGAAAGGCGCCGCACCATCGCGTCGCCCAGCCGCGTCCGGTCCGTCAGCTCCGACTCGTAGACGAAGGAGCGTTCGCCATACTCATGCCCCCCGGGCACGCGCCCCACGAGGCGCAGCGGGCCCAGCCTGGAATGGACACGAACGCTGGGGTTGTCCCACTGGGCCACGCCTCGCAGCCGCCGCGCGCGCAGCATCTGCAACGTGAGCAGCTTCACCCACGGCGACGCCCCTGTTCCCGGCAGCACGCTCAACAGCGACACGCCAATGACCAACCCCGGCGTCACCGAAGGCGCCGCGTAGTAGGCCGCGCCAATGGCCGGGTCCTCGTCGGCCAGCCCCAATCGCTCGCGCACGGGGGCCGCCAGCATCCGGGCCGGGCAGCGCAGCAGCCCGATGGCGCCCGGCAGCAGATACAGGTCCGACAGCACCCAACGCGGCACGCCGATGCCACCGAAGGCGAGCTGATTCAGCGCCAGGTACTGCATCGCCAGGTCCGCGTTCCGCTCGGCGGGCAGGAACGTCACCGGCACGCCCAGCGGCGACAAGTCCAACGAGCCCGCGTGCTCACCCGAGCCCAGCGCCACCAGCGACGCGCCAGGGTGCGCCGCGAGGAAGTCCTCCGCCTGCCGAGACAGCGTGTCCGCGTCACCCATCGGCATCGATGTCCTTCGCGATGGCCGACAACCGGAACGCGTCTGGGATGTTCAACGTCGCGGCGTCCACCTCCGCGCGCGACACGAGGCAGCGTGACGAGCCGCCTCCCTTCTCACACAGCTCGCGCATGGTGAGCGACACCACGCGCAGGCCCAGCGCCTCCAGGCGCTCCCGCACCGAGTCCGGCACCACCGAAGGCGCCAGCACGTCACGCCCCACGGGCAGCCCGTTGGTGGCGTAGCGGCGAATCTCCGCCTCCGTCACGAGGAGCAGCCGGTGCTCGCCGAAGCGCTCGCGCAGCAGCGCATGGGACTCCGGCGCCATCACGTCCGGACACACCATCAGCCGGTCCACCGCGGGCAGCGGAAGCACCGCCATGTTGCCGTGGAAGGCGGGCTCGCGGACCTGGATGCGCAGCACCTCTCCGGGGAAGTACCGCGCCGCGGCCTCCAGGCCATCCAACGTCGTACGGCCGCCCCAGAACAGCAGCGTGACGCCGTCGAAGGTGGCCACGTCGCCGTGGGCCTCCCAGATGCCCACGCCCGGGTCCACCACCTCCATCCCCAGCGACCGGGCCAGGGGCGCCCAGTGCTCGCGCTCCGCCTGCCGGTGCGCGCTCATCATCCGCGGCAGCACGAACAACGGAGCGGCGCCCTGACGCGCCACCACCTGTCCACATTCGGCGGCGTACGGCATGCCCGTCAGGAGCTCGGAGGGAGACGGCAACGCGACCACCGTGCCGCCACGCGCTTCGATGTCCCGGGCCAGCGCCAGCCATTCCCGCCGGGCCTGACGCGCGTCCACGGGCGGCGCCTCGCGGCTGCGGAAGTTGCTGCGGCCACGCAGGGCCCACGTGCGTCCCGGCGGCGACATGAGGAAGAGGTCCATGGTGATACTGCTTCTACTCCTCCAGGCATCCCCGCTGCCATCCGGTCCCCGCCCCACCCTCGCACCCGACGTCTCCGGTAGGGCCCCCGCCGGAAACTGCACGCTGGCGCACCCTCCAGGCATCTTCTTCGTAGTCACGCGGACGAAGCCGGGACAGGCTCTCTCCACGTGGACGAGACGAGCCTGCCTGAACCCGATGCCCTGCGTTCCCTGCTGAAGACGGCCCTGGAGTTGCCCGCGCTCCGGCCGCATGCCGCGCGCCTGGAGCGGCTCGTGGACGACTATGCGCGCGGCGTGGCGCGCAAGGACGCCCCCCTGAGCGTGGCGTTGGTGGGGGCCACCGGCGCGGGCAAGTCCACCCTCCTCAACGCGCTGGCGGGGCAGGCCCTGTCGCGCGAAGGCGTCAACCGGCCCACCAGCACGGCCGCCACCGTGTTCGCGCCTGAAGGCACGCCCACGGACGCGCTGGCGGGCTCCGGCGCGCGGGTCATGACGTATGCCCCCGGCCCCCAGGGCCTGTGGGGCGGACAGGTCTTCATCGACACGCCGGACCTCAACAGCGTGGCCACCACGCACCGCGAAGTGGCCCGCGCGGCGCTGGAGCGCGCGGATGTGGCGCTCGTCGTCATGCACCGCGGCAGCGTGGCGGAGGCCTCCCAGGTGGAGTTCCTCACGGAGTTCGCCCGCCGGCGCGCGCTCGTCTTCATCCTCAACTTCGCGGACGAGCTGTCTGCCGAGTCGCGCGACACGCTCAAGGCCCAGGTGCGCCGCGTGGCCTCCGAACAGTACGGCCTGGCCCAGGAAGACGTGCCCGTCTTCGCCATCAGCGCCCTGTCGGCGAAGGACGGCCGGGACGTGTCCGGCGAGTTCGGCGCCCTGCTCTTCCACCTGCGCGGGCTGGCCACGCAGGCGGTGGCCGCGCGCGTGCGCAAGACGAACGCGATGGGCGCGCTGGAAGAGGTGCACACGCGCGTGGAGGCCGCGCTGAAGGAGACGGACGCGATGCTGTCACGCACGCGCGCCGCGCTGGACTCGGGGATGGAGAAGGCGGCGGAGGGCCTGCGCGCGGACTTCGACGCGCGGCTGCGGCTGGCGCACGGCCACCTGGCGGCGGAGGTGCGGCGTCAGGCGGGAGGCCGCTTCTGGGGGCCCGCGGCCTGGGGCCTGCGGCTGTCCCTCTGGGGCGCCAGCGGGCTGGGCGCGGCGGCGCTGGTGGGGCGGAGCAGTCTGCCCGCGGGGCTGGCGGTCGCGGCGGCCTCCACCGTGGTGGACGTGGTGCGCGGACACACCCGCGCCAGGGCCGCGGAGTCCGCGGTGGTGGAGCCCTTCGAGGACGACTTCAGCGCCCAGGCCGCGGCGCGCACCGCGCTGGCGGAGGCGCGCAGCGTGGCGCGCGCGAGCGGACTGGAGCCCGCGCTGCTGGGCGTCCCCGACGTGGACACGCTGTTGGAGGAGGTGCGGATGGCCAGAGCGGGCGCCTGGCGCTACACCGCCACCACCGGCGTGGCGGAGGCGGTGGCCGGCTGGTGGCGCACCGCGCGCTGGCTGGTGCTGCCGCTCATCAACCTGCCGCTGCTGGCCCTGCTGGGCCATGTGGGCTACCGCGTGGTGCGGGCCTACGTGGAAGGCCCCCTGCTGCCGTTGGACTACTTCGTCAACGCGGGGGCCCTCTTCATGCTGCTCGCCGGAGCGGGCGCGCTGCTGGCCTCAGCGAGTCTCGCTGGGGCCGCTCGCCGTGCGGGCACCACCGGGCGTGCGCGCTTCGTTGAGGCCCTGGCCGCCCTGGGCGGGAGGCTGGGAGAGACCGTCGAGGATGCTCTGCGCCCCGGGCGGGAGGCCGCGAAGGGCCTGCTGGCGCTCCGGTGACATGGACACCACCGGCTGCCCCGGGGTGTGCGTGCCGCCGTTGCTCGCCATGAGCGCCTGCGTGCCGTTGTCCTTGCAGAGGGGCGCGGCCACGCGGGTGTCGCGCACCGGGTCTCCGTAGCCAGCGATGCGCGCCGGCACGGACGGGTTGTTCCAACCCTTGCCGCTCTCACGCGCCACCTTGAAGTGCAGGTGCGCGCCGCAGGCCCAGCCGGTGGAGCCGGAGAAGCCGATGAGCTGGCCCTCCTTCACCACGTCACCCGGCTTCACCACCACCGCGCTGAAGTGGAGGTACTGCGTCTCCAGTCCATCGCCGTGGGAGATGACGACGTAGTTGGCGTAGGGCGCGAACTTCTCGTCACAACCACCCTTCGTGCTGTCACCGCGAGACAGGCGCACCGTGCCGTCGCGCGCGGCGACGATGGGCGTGCCATCCGGCATGCGGAAATCCCACGCATGTGTGTCGTTGTGTTGGTGACTTCCCGTGTCATGTCCCTGGCTCACCGTGTGGATGCGACCACAGGCGAAGGGAACGCCAACCTCGGGCACGTCGCCCGCATCCGTGGCGGAAGAAGAGGAAGGAACCGCAGGGGCCGAAGCCAGGAGAGAACCAAGGAGGAGGGCTGAAAGGTTCATATCGGGGCGGGGCGGAAACGGGGGCAAGTGGCGCGGGTATTTCCCTGCGGATTTTCGCCGCGCCTGTCTGCTGTACGGCGCGGAGGGCCTCGGCACGCCCACCCTCCCGGGGGGAGTCATACCCGAGTCCCGAGCGAAGGACGCGCACATGGCGGCCGGGCCCCTGCCCGCCCGGCCGCTGGTGAAGCGGGCCTGGCGCGCCTCGTGCGCGGCCACTTCCCTTTCGACGTGCCCATGTACGGGGACAGGTGGCGGCGCACGCCTCTGTGAGGAGCGCTCACCCCCAGCCACACAAAGTGACTGGTCACTCACTAAGTTCGACATTATCCTGCAAGTCGAATGGCCGCGAAGAACACTCCATCGGACGCGCCGGCCCGGCCTGTCCGCCGCACGCAGCAGGAGCGCCGAGAGACGACGCGGCGCAAGCTGCTGGACGCCACCATCGAAACGCTGGTGGAGCAGGGCTACGCCCGCCTGACGACGGTGGAGGTGTCCAAGCGGGCAGGCCTGTCACAGGGCGCGCTCTTCACCCACTTCGATACGAAAGAGGAGCTGCTCGCCGCGGCGGTGGAGCACCTCTTCCCGCGGCTCATTCAGGACTACCTGGCCGGGGTGGGGGCCCGGCCGTCGGGCAGGGACCGCATCGCGGCGGCGGTGGACATGTTGTGGGCCGCCTTCCAGCGCCCGGAGCTGCAGGCCGCCATCGAGCTGTACGTCGCGGCGCGCACGGACGCGGAGCTGCGCGTGGCGTTGGCGGCGGTGGACGGGCCGCACCGGGAGAACCTGCACCGCGTGGCGCGCGAGCTGTTCCCCGAGGCCTCCGCGCACCCGGACTTCGACTCCATCGTGGAGCTGGCGCTGGACGCGGTGCAGGGCGCCGCGGTGGGAGGCAGCGCCCGGCCCAACGACCCGGCGCATCGGCGCATGCTGGATGCGCTCACCCACTTCATGCGCAACGCCTTCCTCCCCGCCTTGGCGCGGCCTCGCCGCCGCGCCCGCTCCTGAGTTCGCCGACACGGAGGGTCCCACCATGGACGCAGCACACATCCCCGACCTCATCACCCCGGCCATCCCGGTGTTCACCCTCACGGTGATTGCCGAGGCCCTCTGGGTGAAGAAGCAGCGGGACGAAGGCCGTCCCATGGTGGGCCACACCTGGAAGGACACGATGGCCAGCATCTCCATGGGGCTGGGCAACGTGGCCATCAACGTCCTGTGGAAGGGCGTGGCCTTCGCCGGCTACCTGGCGCTCTATCACCTGACGCCGCTGCGCATGGGCACCGGCGTGCTGGCGTGGGTGCTCATCTTCTTCGCGGACGACCTCTGCTACTACGCCTTCCACCGCGTCCACCATGAGAGCCGCTTCTTCTGGGCGTCCCACGTGGTGCACCACTCCAGCCAGCACTACAACCTCTCCACGGCGCTGCGGCAGACGTGGACGCCGCCCACCAGCTTCGTCTTCTGGGCACCACTGGCGCTGCTCGGGTTCCACCCGGTGATGATTGTCGTGCAGCAGTCCGTCAGCCTGCTCTACCAGTACTGGATTCACACCGAGGCCATTGGCCGGCTGCCGCGCCCGCTGGAGTGGGTGCTCAACACGCCGTCACACCACCGCGTGCACCATGCGTCCAACCCGCGCTACCTGGACAAGAACTACGCGGGCATCCTCATCATCTGGGACCGCCTCTTCGGGACGTTCGAGCCAGAGGGCGAAAAGCCCGTGTACGGCCTGACGAAGAACCTGGAGACGTTCAATCCCGTGCGCATCGCCTTCCACGAGTTCGCGGCCATCACGCGCGACGCGGCGAAGCCCGGCTCCCTGAAGCAGCGCCTGAGCTACGTCTTCCGCAACCCGGCCTGGAAGCCCGACGCCCCAGAGGCGCCCCGGCCGCCCGGAGTACAGCCCCCGCCCGAAGCGGCACGCCCCTCCGTGTGAGGTGTTGAGCACCCGGCCGCCCGCGGCCCCGTGGACGCGCACCGACACCGCCGTCCAGCTTCCCACCCGCGCACGGAGGCGCTAAGCCACCCGGCACCTATCGCGACGCGAGAACTGCCAGGAGGAGCCATGACCGAGCGAGAACTGTGGGAGCGGTACCAGCGTTATCTGTGCGTCGTCCCGGCCTTGGACTTCACGCTCGACGTCTCGCGGATGCGCTTCCCGGCGGACTATCTGGAGCGGATGCGCCCCCGCCTGGAGGAAGCCTTCGGCGCGATGGAGGCCCTGGAGAAGGGCGCCGTCTCCAACCCGGACGAGAAGCGCAAGGTGGGCCACTACTGGCTGCGCGCGCCGGAGCTGGCGCCCGAGCCCGCGCTCCGGAAGGAAATCACCGACACGGTGGCCGCCATCCACGCCTTCGCGAAGGACGTGCATGAGGGCCGGGTGAAGCCGCAGAAGGCGCAGCGCTTCACGCACGTGCTGATTGTCGGCATTGGCGGCTCGGCGCTGGGGCCGCAGCTGGTGGCGGACGCGCTGGGCACGGCGAAGGACCCGATGCAGGTGTCCTTCTTCGACAACACGGACCCGGACGGCTTCGACCGCGTGCTGGCGCAGTTGGGCGAGCGGCTGTCGGAGACGCTCACCCTGGTCATCAGCAAGTCAGGTGGCACCAAGGAGACGCGCAACGGCATGCTGGAGGCCGAGCGCGGCTACTCGGCGCGCGGCCTGGACTTCAGCAAGCACGCGGTGGCCGTGACCGGCGCCGGCAGCGAGCTGGACAACCACGCGAAGAAGCAGGGCTGGCTGCGCACCTTCCCCATGTGGGACTGGGTTGGCGGTCGCACGTCGGTGACGTCCGCGGTGGGCCTGCTGCCCGCGCGCCTGCAGGGGCTGGACATCGACGCGCTGCTGAAGGGCGCGCGCGACATGGACGCGGCGACGCGGGAGCGGGATGCGCTGAAGAACCCGGCCGCGCTGCTGGCGCTCATGTGGCACTACGCGGGTGACGGCCGGGGCCACAAGGACATGGTCATCCTGCCGTACAAGGACCGGCTGCTGCTGATGTCGCGCTACCTCCAGCAGCTCGTCATGGAGTCGCTGGGCAAGGAGACGGACCTGGATGGCAAGGTGGTGAACCAGGGCATCGCCGTCTATGGCAACAAGGGCTCCACGGACCAGCACGCCTACGTGCAGCAGCTGCGAGAAGGCGTGCTCAATTTCTTCGTCACCTTCATCGAGGTGCTGAAGGACCGTGACGGCGGCTCGCAGGAGGTGGAGCCCGGCGTCACCAGCGGTGACTACCTGCTGGGCTTCCTGCTGGGCACGCGGCGCGCGCTCTACGAGAAGGACCGCGAGTCGCTCACCCTCACCGTGCCGGACGTGAGCGCGCGCACGCTGGGCGCGTTGATTGCCCTGTATGAGCGCGCCGTGGGCTTCTACGCCACGCTGGTGCACATCAATGCGTACCACCAGCCGGGCGTGGAGGCGGGCAAGAAGGCCGCGGGCGTGGTGCTGGAGCTCCAGCGCAAGCTGACGACGCGCCTGCGCGAGGCGCGCGCGGAGGCGCGCACCGCCGAGCAGCTCGCGGCGGACATCGGCATGCCGGACGAGGTGGAGACGGTGTTCAAGGTGCTCCAGCACCTGGCCGCCAACCCGGACCGCGGCGTCACGCGCACCCCGGGGGCCACCCCGACACAGGCGCGCTTCCAGGCGAAGTAGGACGCGGCCACCGAAGCCCGCGGCCGAAGCCCCCGGCCGCGGCACCGGTCAACGGCAGCAGGCCCCCTCCCAGGCGATACCTCCCGGACTTGCGCACAGGACTCAACGCCCCCGCGCCATGAGGTCCCCATGAGCGGACAGGCGCAGTAGAACGCCCGTCCATGGACCTGGAGCTCAGAGGAAAGACGGCCCTCATCACCGGCAGCAGCCGGGGCATTGGCCGGGCCATCGCGTCGGTGCTGGCCCGCGAGGGCGTGCGGGTGTGCCTCAGCGCTCGCGGCGCGGAGGCCCTGGAGGCCACCGCGGCGCAGCTTCGCGCCGAGGGCGCGGAGGTGGCCACCGTGGTGACGGACGTGGCCACCCAGGCCGGCGCAGTAGAAGCGGTGGACGCGGCGGTGCGCGCCTTCGGCCGGCTGGACATCCTGGTCAACAACGTGGGCGGCAGCGGCGGCGCGGGCGCCTTCCATTCGGCCACTGCCGAGCAATGGACATCCGTCCTGGACCGGAACCTCCTGTCCGCCGTGTGGTGCAGCCAACGCGCCGTGGAGGCCATGCGCGCGCAGGGCGGCGGCTGCATCATCCACATCAACTCCATCTTCGGCCGCGAGTACGCCACCAGCGCGCCCTACACCACCGCCAAGGCCGGCATCACCGCGCTCACCAAGGAGATGGCGGTGGACCTGGCGCAGTACCGCATCCGCGTCAACGGCGTGGCCCCCGGCTCCATCCTCTTCCCCGGCGGCAGCTGGGACAAACGCCAGAAGGCGGACCCAGAGAAGGTGGCCAGGCTGGTGCGCGACGAGCTGCCCTGGGGCCGCTTCGGCGCCCCCGAGGAAGTGGCCGACGTGGTGGCCTTCCTCTGTTCGGAACGCGCACGCTGGGTCACAGGGGCCACCCTGCCCGTGGATGGGGGCCAGGGCCGTGCCTTCTGAGCGAAAAGCCCCCCGGGCTCCGTGCTATGCAGGGGCCCTCGAATGAGACTCGAAGCGTGCTGAAGCTCTACAAGAAGGAAGGCAACCGGCTCCGCTACTGGGAGGCCTGGGTGCATGACGGCGCACTCACCGTGCACCAAGGCCTCGTGGGCGAGACGGGCGAAGACCATCAACTGCCCCTCCCCCCGGATGAAGACCCGGACATGGTCATCGCAGAGGCCGCGGGCCCCCTGGTGGACCAGGGCTATGACGAGCCTGATCCCACGGCGATGATGACCCTCATCGTCCAGTACACCATCGAGGGCAAGGGCACCGGCCACGACGTGGAGAAGCGCGTCGCCGTGGAGGAGCTGCTCACGGACGCGCTCGGCTGGACGGGCAATGGCGAGGTCGAAGGCGGTGAGCTCCAGGCACAACAGCTCCGCGTCTACTGCCGGGTGATGGACGCCGACGCAGGCGTGCGCACGGCCGTGGAAGCCCTGGACTCCGAGGACCTGCTCGAAGGCGCCACCCTGCTCACCGCCAGGGACGACGAAGAACCGCGGGCCGTCTGGCCCACGCAAGACTGACGCACACCTCGCGGGCACCTCCGCGGTGAAGGCGGGCTTCTACGGCTGGTGTAGAGGATTCCGCCTTCCGCGCGTTGACAGGACACCCGTCAGGACGCAAAGTGCCGCTCAATTGATATTGATTCGCAAAGTCATACGCAGCACCTTGCGACTTCCGCGGCGGCGGGAGGGCCTTGCTCGAATCAGTACCCGCGGACGCCTCGGGCGGAAGCGGAACGGGGGGAGTCCGGCAGTTCAGACACCCACATGAGGAGAAGGACCTTGCGCGCCGTTCACCGTGATGACGTTTCCCCCCGACCTTTCCGTGGTCCCCGTCTGTCTGTGACGTGGAAATGGGTGGGCTCTGCCCTGCTGCTCACCACGACGCCCGCCTGGGCGCAGGACGCGGCCACGCCGCCGCCGGACTTCACGGCCACCGAGCCGCAGGCCGAGCAGGCGGAGGCGGCGCTGGAGGACAACATCTTCCAGATGGCCCCCGTGGTGGTGACGGCGACGCGCACCGAGCAGGACGTCACCTCCGCCCCTGCCTCCGTCACCGTGGTGACGCAGGAGGACCTGAAGCGGGCGCCCGTGGGTGATTTGACGGACGCCATCCGCCTGGCGCCCGGCATCAGCCTGACGGCCGGCAGCCAGGGCCGCCGTGGCATCAGCATCCGCGGCATGGATTCGAGCTACACGCTCATCCTGGTCGACGGAAAGCGCGTGAACTCGATGGAGGCGGTGTTCCGCCACAACGACTTCGACATCGGCCTCATCCCCACGGAGGGCATCGAGCGCATCGAGGTCGTCCGCGGCGCCATGTCCTCCCTCTACGGCTCCGAGGCGCTGGGCGGCGTCATCAACATCATCACCAAGCCGATTGCGCCCAAGTGGACGGGCGGCATCGACCTGAAGGCGCAGACGCCCACCGTGGGCGCCAACGGCGAGGAGCTCCGCTCCAGCGTCTTCCTCAGCGGTCCGCTCATCGAGGACACGCTCTCCTTGAAGGTGACGGGCGGCTTCAACCACCGCCAGGCGTGGAATGGCGCGCGCAACCCGGGCTCGCCCGTGCTCAACGCGGACGGCGCGCCGGTGACGCGTGAGGACGGCAGCGTCGTCAACCACGGCGACCTGGCCACGCTCGAGGGCCGCAATGACCACAACGGCCGGCTGTCGCTGAGCTGGACGCCCACCGCGCAGCAGACGATGACCGCCGAGTACGGCCGCGCGAACCAGAACCGCATCGGCGAGTACTACATCGGCGGCTCCTACGGCGACGCGGACGCGGTGGTCCACCGCAACGACGCGGTGCTGGGCCACAAGGGCAAGTGGGACTGGGGCAACTCCGAGGTCCGCGGCTACTGGGAAGGACTGGAGAGCGGCGTCGATGGCCTCACCCAGGACAACATCGTCGCGGAGGCGAACGCCACCGCGTACCTGGGCATCAACACGCTGACGGTGGGCGGCGAGGCGCGCTGGATTGACCTCAAGTCGGACGAGTTCACCAGCGGCGGCGCCAGCGTGCACCAGCAGGCCCTCTACGCGCAGGACGAACTGGCGCTGATGGACAAGCTGACGCTGCTGCTGGGCGCGCGCCTGGACAACCACGAGAACTTCGGCCTCCACTTCACGCCGCGTGCCTACGCCGTCTACTCGCCCATGCCCCACCTCACGCTGAAGGCGGGCGTCGGCACGGGCTTCAAGGCGCCCACGCTGCGTCAGATGAGCACCGAGTCCCTGGTGACGAGCTGCCGAGGCCGCTGCGGCATCATCGGCAACCCGGACCTGGCGCCGGAGAAGAGCACCAACTTCGAGGTGTCCGCCAACTGGACCATGACGTCGTGGGCCCTGTCGGCGACCGTCTTCCAGAACAACATCCGCAACCTCATCGACACGCCGCGCGGCACGGGCGTGGAGCCGGTGGGCACCGACCCGGCGACGGGCCTGCCCCTGTACGTGCCCCGCAACGTCAACCGCGCGCGCCTGCGCGGCGTCGAGGCGACGGCGAGCAAGGCCTTCGGCAACGTGGTGCGCCTGAGCGCGAACTACACCTTCCTGGAGAGCCGGGACCTGGAGAACGACGTGCAGCTCGCCTACCGGCCCAAGCACACCCTCAACGGCCAGATTGACCTGACGCCGGTGGACAGGCTGAAGGCCTTCGTACGCGGCCAGTACATTGGCCCGCAGCTCAGCGGCACCGAGGAAGTGGAGGCCTACGCCCTCTTCGACGCGGGCGCCAGCTACGACATCAGCAGGAACTTCGGCGTCAACGCGGGCGTGCTCAACCTCGCCAACACCCGCACCGAGGACGAGGAAGGCTACGTGTTCCAGGAGCGCGGCCGCACCCTCTACGCGGGTGTGAACGCGCGGTTCTAAGGCGCCGCTTCGTCCCCGCCACGCATTGCGCGTGGCGAGGGGCGCCCGCGCGACTCACACCTTCGAGCCGGCGCCCGGCAACGGCGCGGGCCGGAAGACGCGGAACAGCAACACCAGCGAGGGCACCACCACGGCCGTGCCCACGCCCAGCGCCACCAACAACCAGCGCTGCACGCCAGGGCTCGCCGCCGCGCCCTGCAGCGTGACGTCGGGCACCACCAGGTACGGGTACTGCGAGGCGGCCCACCCCAGCACGATGAGCCCCGCCTGCACGGCCGCCGCGACACGGACCCATTGAAAGCGGCGCGTCCACAAGAGCGCGAAGGACGCCACCGCCGCCACCGCCGTGCCCGCATGCAGCGCCACTGCGAAGGGCGAGCCCAAGAGTCCCTCCCAGACGCGCGGCGCCCCCTCGCGTGCCAGCAACAGCACCGCCAGCGCCGCGAGGAACACGGCCACGCCCGCGCCCATCGCCCGGCGGCGGAAGTCCTCGCGCAGCGTGGGCTCGGGTGCCTCGTGAGTGAGGTATGCCGCCGCCAGGAAGGCGAAGAGGCTCAACGCCAGCGCGCCCACCGCCCATGAGAAGGGCGCGAGCCACGACGCGAAGAAGCCGCTCACCACCACCCGCCCTTCCACGCGGATGGTGCCGCTCACCACGGCCCCCACGCACATGCCCAGCAGCACCGGCGCGATGACGCTGGCGCCACTGAAGACGAGCCCCCACTTCCGCTGCACGGCGTCCCCGCGCGTGTCGTAGGCCCGGAAGGTGAAGGCCGCGCCCCGGAACACGATGCCCAGCATCAGCAACGTCAGCGGCACGTGCAGCGCCACGCTCAGCACCGCGAAGGCGCGCGGGAAGCCGGCGAACAGCAGCACCAGGCCCACGATGAGCCAGATGTGATTCACCTCCCACACCGGGCCAATGGCGCGGGCGATGAGCGCGCGCTGCTCCGCCTTGCGCGGCCCGGAGGCGAGCAAATCCCAGACGCCGCCCCCGAAGTCCGCCCCGCCGAAGAGGGCGTAGAGGACGAAGGTCCCCGCCACCGCGAAGCCCAGAATCGCGTCAGTCGACATGAGCCTCACCTCCCATCAGACCACCGTCGCGCGTGGGCAGCGTGCCCGCCACCTGCCGCACCAGCAGCGTCACCACCGTCACCCCCAGGAACAGGTACACGGCGGTGAAGGTCCAGAAGGGCGCGGCCAGGTGTGGCACCGGCGTCACCGCTTCCGCCGTGCGCATGACGCCGCGAACAATCCACGGCTGTCGTCCCCACTCCGTGACGAGCCAGCCCGCCTCCATGGCCACCACCCCCAGCGGCCCCGACAACAGCCACGCCCACATCATCTTCCGCCCGTGGGGCCAGGCCTTCTTCCGCCACCGCCAGCCCAGCGTCACCAGCGCCAGCAGCGCCATGGCGCTCCCGGTGCCCACCATGACTTGGAAGGCCACGTGGACCTTCGCCACCGGCGGCCACTCGTCGCGCGGGAAGGCATTCAGGCCCTTCACCTCCGCGTCCGGGTCCGCGAAGGCGAGAATCGACAAGCCCTTGGGGATGTCCACCGCGTAGGGCACCTCGCCCGTCTCCACGTTGGGGAGTCCGCCCAGGCGCAGCGGCGCGCCGCGCTCCGTCTCGAACTGACCCTCCATGGCGGCCAGCTTCACCGGCTGCGCCTTCGCCACGTGCTTGGCGGACAAGTCCCCCACCACGGGCTGGAGCAGCGCGGTGACACACGCCAGCGGCAGCGCCACAGAGAGGGCCTTTCGGTGGAAGGCCGCGCCCGGGTGGCGCAGCAACACGAAGGCGTGGATGCCCGCCATGGCGAAGGCGCTCGCCTGGTAGCAGGAGAGCAGCACGTGCGCCGTCTGGTACTGCCAGCCGGGGCTGAACATGGCCACCAGCGGCTGCACGTCCACGGGCCCCGACGCCGACGGCGTGAAGCCCGACGGGTGGTTCATGAACGTGTTGACCAGCGTGACGAAGAAGGCGCTGGCCGCGCCACTCACCGCCACCATGACGCCGGAGAACATGTGCATCCCTGGCGACACCCGCTCCCGCCCGTACAGATAGATGCCCAGGAAGATGGCCTCGGTGAAGAAGGCGACGCCCTCCAGGCTGAAGGGCAGCCCAATCACCTCGCCGTACTGCCCCATGAACTCTGGCCACAGCAGGCCCAGTTCGAAGGACAACACCGTGCCACTCACCGCGCCCACCGCGAAGAGGATGGCCGTCCCCTTCGCCAGCTTCTGGCTCAGCTTCTGATAGTCCGCATCACCGGTACGCCGGCCCTTCCAGTCACTGAGCACCATGAGGACGGGAAGCGCCACTCCCGCCGCGGCGAAGACGATGTGGAACGCGAGCGACAAGCCCATTTGGGCCCGCGCATAGAGCAGGTCCGTCATGAGCATCAGAATGGTTTATGCCTCATTTTGATGCAATTATGTATTCTTATAAATCCCCTGAGTGGAAGCGGGGACGCGGCGCGCGGGAACCAGTGTCATCACCGCGTTTCGTGCAACCGCGGTGGCGAGCGTACTGGCGAAGATGAGGACGAGCTTTCTCCCCAGCTCCGCGCCCAGCGGGCGCGGCTCCGCGCTGGAGGCCACGCGGTCCGGGTGCTCCCATGCACGCGCCAGGGCCTTGCGGCGCTTGCGGCGCAGAATCTCGTCGCGGTTGCGCGCGCGGTACACCGCGTAACCCACGCCCAAACCTACCGCCGTCAACAGCGCGGCGCACGCGGCCATCAACTCGGCGCGGTGCTGCCGCGCGTGGTAGCGAACGTCGAGCGCGCGCATGCGTCGCCTGTCCAACTCCGCCAACGTGAGCATCAGCTCGTCTCGGATGCGGTCAGCCGTCTCCTCCACCTGCTTGCGGTCCCCCATGCCCCGGGTGATGCGGTGGTCCTCATGCCGCCGCTCGATGGCAGAGGGCTCGCCTGCGTCGCGGTCGTTGCCATTCATTGCAGCGTCTCCCGCGTGAGCTGGTAGTCCGTCTTCAAGCGCTCCTGTGTGTGCGGCAGCGGCTTCTTGGGCACGCGCTTGCGGCCCAAGAAGAGCAAGACGCCGGCAATCGCCAGGAGCACCACCCCCACCACCAGCACGCCCAGCGCCTGGGCCATGGGCAGGGCCAGCCCCAGCGCGACGAAGAGGACGGCCAGCGCCGTGAGCGCCAGCACCGCGCCCGCCCCCAGGAGGATGCCCGCGGTACGCGCGGCCTTCAGCTCCTCACGCAGCTCCTTCTTGGCGTGCATCACCTCGGCGCGCACCAGCAGGCGCGTCTCCGCCAAGGCATGCCGGATGAGCTCCGCCGTGGAGAGCGTCTCCAATTGACTTCGCTCCAGGCGTTCCGATTCGAGATCCACGACGTGCGCCTCCTGCGATGACTCCGCGGGCCACACGTGCGCTCCCATGCCTGCCTGGCATCCTTGCGGCCCGCTCCTCCGCACAAGGTGGGCAGGACGCTCCCTCCAGTGAAGCCCCGGGGCAATGCGCGCCGGCGCCCGCCTGCCTGCCCTGCCCTCGCGCTCAGCGGCGACGGCGGTGCGACAGGGCGGTGGCCAGCGTCTCGCGGACCTGATGGGCGCGGAAGAGGCGGTCCGCCGTATCCATCAGGTTTTCGGAGTACAACACCTGCTTGCGCAGCCGCGCGGGGATGGCGCGCGTCCCCAGGTGGGCGCCCAGCAGCGCGCCCGTCAGCGCCGCGGCCACGTCCGCCTCGCCGCCGCAGCGCAGCGTGAGGGCCACCGCCTCCCGGAAGTCGTGCGGCACCTTGAGGATGGCGAACAGCGACGTCAGCAGCACCGGCACCACGTGCGGCGGCAGCCCGTCCACGCCCTTCAGCTCGCTGGGGGGCACGCCCACCTTGCGCAGCTGCGTCAGCGCGCGCGCGGTGTCCCACGTGAGCAGGCGCGGCAGGTGGCGCACCTCCTCGGCCAGCCCCTTGTCGTGCACGGCCGCCGCCAGCGCCAGCTCCTCGCAGAAGGCCGCGGGTGTCAGCGGCTCCGCTTCCATGCCCAGCGCCGCGGCCTGCGCGAAAGCGGCGGCCGCCGCCGCGCACACCGGATCCTTGTGCGTGATGATGGTGAGCACGCCCGCGTCATGCGGCAGGCGCGCGCGGTGGCCGCTCTCCAGCAGGCCCACCACCAGCGCGCGGCTGAGCACCGAATGGCAGCGCGTCCCCAGGGACGCGCCCGCGCTCATCCACGGCACGCCGCTGGCCAGCCGCTGCAGCGCTTCCGCCAGGCTCTTGGGCGGCTGGAGGATGATGCCCTCCTGCCACAGCCACGCCAGGTGCGCCGCCGCGCTGCGGCCGTCCACCTTGCCCTCGCGGATGACGCTCTCCGCCGCCGCGAGCAGCAGTTGCGTGTCGTCGCTGAACTGGCCCTTGGCGAACTTGCCGCGTGGACGAGGCGCGAAGTCTTCGGCAAGGCCGGGCAGCCGCGTGAGGCTCGCCGGTGGAATGCCGCGCAGCGGAAAGCCGAGCGCATCACCGATGGCGAGCCCCACGAACGCCGCATGGAACCTGTCCTGGCGCTCGGCGGGAGTCAGCGACATGGGGTCGTGGAGATTAACCGACGCTCAGGCCAGAACGGCCGAGAGAAACCCGTGAAACATCCGCGAGCCGGAGCGGGAAGAATCATGCCGGGGCTTGACGAGCGCGCTACAGCCGTCCTCGAAACTCCGCCGCTCGGATTCTTCACCGTCCACCCTCCATCCCTGGCGCCTCGTGGATCGCAGCGCGGGGTGGGCTGACTACCGCAACCAACACGGGCGCGGCAAGCCTCGGAGGGTGCACGCATCCGCGCACCTGTACACGTGTCCAACTCTCGAAGCTTCGCGCACGACGGGAATGGCGCACGAGGGACGCGCAGGTGGCACCAGCGCGCGGGTGTCAGCACACGCGCGCCCGTTGCTTCATGCGTCGTCGCGGCCCAGGTTGACGACGGCCTGCAAGCGCGCCATCACCGCCTGCGCGCCCTGATGCAGATGCGTGCCATCCCAGAGCGCGGGCGTGGTATGTCCGCCATGTTTGCGCCAGTCCGCTTCCGCCTCGTTGAAGGCCACGTTGCGGAAGCGCACGCGGTCCTCCAGCGCGTAGTCCACGATGTATCGCCGGGCCTGCGCGGAGGGTGCATCCGCGATGCGATGAAACAGCTCCAGCGTGCCGGACATCATGGCTCGGAGGAGGGAAGGAAGTAGTCCTGCAGGTTCGGGCGCGAGCGGCTGAGCAGGTCCGCCAGCGTGTACCGGTCCAGCACCGCGAGGAACGCCTCGCGCGCTTCGTCCAGGACGCCCTTGAGCCCACAAGCGGGAGCGATGGGACAGGCGTTTCGCTCCCGGTCGAAGCACTCCACCAGGTGGAAGTCCGGCTCCGCGGCGCGCAGCACGCTCCCCACCCGGATGTCCGCTGGCGCGCGCGCCAGCACCACGCCGCCAGAGCGGCCCGCTCGCGCGTCCACCACCCCCTGCCCGGCCAGCGTCTGCACCACGCGCACCAGGTGGTGCTTGGAGATGCCGTACGCATCCGCCATCTCCTGCGTGGAGACGGGCCGCCCCGTGCGCGTGGCCAGGTAGAGCAGCACCCGCAGCGAGTAGTCGGCATGGAGGGTGAGGTGCACGTCAGCGGGCTCCGGCGTCGGAACTACGCTGCCCTGTCGGAACGCTCGGCAAGAAGGCATCCGTGTGGAGGTCTTTCAGCGAGAGCCCGGCCAGGAACAGCTTCTTTCGAAGGGATAGCACCAATGGCCCGTCTCCGCAGAGCCATGCGCGCCAGCCCAGCGGCTTCGGGCATTCGGCGCGGATGAGCACATCGAGCGCGCCCTCGGCCACGTCCCGGCTGCCGCCTTCCAACACGCCCGGACGATAGCGGAACTGAGGATGCTGCTCCGCCAGCGCCCGCAGCTCGGAGGTGAGGTAGAGCCCCTCGGGCGTCCGAGCGCCGTGGAAGAGCCAGATGGGCCCCGAGTGGCCTGCGGCCAGCGCGTCGCGGACGATGCCGTACAGCGGCGCCAGCCCCGTGCCCGTGCCCGCCAGCAACAAGGGCTGCTCGGGCCGGCCCGGCACATAGAAGCAACTCCCCGCCGGGCCCTGCACCTGGAGTCTGTCTCCCGGCCGTGCGTCCTGCGCCAGCCAGCCACTCATCGCCCCGCCCGGCTGGAGCCGCACATGCAACTCCAAGGCATCTTCATGAGGCAGGCTGGCCAGCGAATAACTGCGGGCCAGCCCGTCCTCGCGCACCAGGGAGATGTACTGCCCCGCGTGGTACGCCAGCGGGCTGTCCGTCACCAGCCGCACACGAAGGACGCTGGTGGACAGCGACGACAGCGCCTGGATGCGCGCGGGGATGCGCAGCGCCTCCGCGCCGGTGACTTCCAGCTGCGTGCCCTCTGGAGGCCGGCAGGCACAGGCGAGGAAGTAGCCCTGTGCCCGGAGCGTGTCCTTCAGCCCCACCTGCGCGGCCTCTGGAACCGTCCCCGCCACGGCCCGCATCAGGCAGGACTGGCAGGCCCCCGCGCGGCACGCGTTCGGAATGGAGACGCCCTGGCGCAGCAGCGCGTCCAGCACACTCTCTCCAGACTCCAGCGGATACCAGTCAGACTCGTGCTTGACCTTGGCCATGGCGTGCTCCTCGGGTCAGCGTCCCAGGACGTCCGCGCGGGCGCTCTCCGCGATGGTCATCACCTTCGCCACCAGCGGCGCGGCCACGCCCAGCTCCTCCAGCGTCGCCTTCAGGTGGCCCGCCACCGCGTCGAAGTGCGAGTCATTCAGCCCACGCTTCACCAGAGGCGCGTGGCCCGCGCGCATGTCCTTGCCCGAGTAGTGGACCGGCCCCCCCGTCACCATCGTCAGGAACGCCTTCTGCTTCGCGGCCTGGCGCTCCATGTCCACGTCCTCGAAGAAGTGGCTGATGTGCTCGTCCGCCAGCACCTTCCGGTAGAAGACCTCCACCGCCGCCGCCATCGCCGGCTCTCCACCCAGCTGCTCGTAGACACTCTTCTCCGCCATCACGCTCATGGTGCCGCTCCTATCGCCCGGCATGGGCCTTAAGATGCATTGTAGATGCATCTTAAAATCCGGACCGTCAAATGGAAGCAGCACTGACAGTGGAGCTACTGCGACCGAGGACAGCCGCTGACAGGAGGCCGCCGCGCCCGCGCGAAGGCCCGGAGGCGAACGCAGCCAGGCCCCTGGGGGCATTGTGAAGCGAGGTGCGGACCGGGAAGCCTGTTCCGGAGGCGCCACCCCAAAGGGGGGGGGCACCGTCACGGAAACAGAAGCGGACACCGGCTCCGCTCAAGGGGAGCCCGGGTGCCACGCCAGGGACGCCAGGAGCGCGGGACGCTCCTGGGCGGTGAAGCGGGGGAGAAGCCTACGCGCGCGCGGTGCCGGCGGCGCCGATACGGGCGGCCTCGCGGCGCACCGTGGCCTGCTCGAGCTCGAAGCGCGCGTCCTCGGAGGACATGCCCTTCATGCGCTCCTGCGCCTCGGCCATGCGGCGACGGGCGCCCTCCACGTCGATGCCCGTGACGGGCTCGGCCGCGTCGGCGAGCACCAGCACCTTGTCGTTGCCCACTTCCACGAAGCCGCCCGCGACGAAGTAGGACTCACGCCGGCCACCCTCGATCAGCGTCAGCGCGCCCGGCTCCATCAGCGACAGGAACGGGGTGTGCCCCGGCCGCACGCCGAACAGGCCCCGGCCGCCAGGAACAACCGCCTCGTCGGCCTGCACCGACAGGATGCGCTTCTCGGGGGTGACAATCTCCACAGTCAGCTTGGCCATGAGGCTCCTCGCACAACCGAATCAGAACGTGAGCTGGCGGGTGGTTCCACCCACCGGCTCCAACTCCACCACCCCGGCGTCCGTCAACCGGGGCCCCTTGCCGGGGATGCCGAGCGTGCCCTCCAGCCACTTGAAGTGGTGGGTGAGCTGGCGCACCTCGGAGAGCTGCCGCGTGTTGAGCCACTCGGTCAGCCGCTTCTCCTGGAGCCGCTGGCCATCCCGCCCGTACTGCGCCGCCACCACCACGCGCGCCCAGGCGGGAGGCCCCTTGGGCTTCTTCGCCTTCGACTTCTTCGTCCGCGGCTCCGCCGCGGCCTTGCCCTTCTCCACCAGCGGCCACACCACCCAGACGCGCTCGCCGTCGTTGGAGACGAAGTAGAGGTCGTCCACCGTGCCCAGACACTGCGTCAGCGTCCAGACGGGGCCGCTCTCCTGCGTCACCTCCAACCGGCACTGGTCCTGCGCCGCTTCCACCATGCGGACGCTGTAGAGCCCGTTGGCGCTCACCCGAGCCCGCCCCCTGCGCTCCTCCGCCAGGGCGGAGGAGGGAGCCAGGAACATCAGGACCAGGGCGAGCGCTGCACGGCGCATGGGGACCTCTGCGGGAGGAGAAGCGCCCAGCTTAGCTCGCCGCGAGCTTCCGCGCGTTCTCGACCACCTCGTCGATGCCGCCCGTCATGTAGAAGGCGCCCTCGGGGATGTCGTCGTGCTTGCCCTCGGCGATCTCCTTGAAGCCCTGGATGGTGTCCTGGAGCTTCACGTAGCGGCCGTCCTTGCCCGTGAAGACCTTGGCCACGAAGAAGGGCTGCGACAGGAAGCGCTGAATCTTGCGGGCGCGGGCCACCACCAGCTTGTCATCCTCGGAGAGCTCGTCCATGCCGAGGATGGCGATGATGTCCTGCAGCTCCTTGTACCGCTGGAGGATGCCCTGGACCTTGCGGGCCACGCCGTAGTGCTCCGCGCCGATGACGGCCGGGTCCAGGATGCGGCTGGTGGAGTCCAGCGGGTCCACGGCGGGGAAGATGGCGAGCTCGGCGATGGAGCGGTTGAGCACCGTCGTCGCGTCGAGGTGGGCGAAGGCCGTCGCGGGCGCCGGGTCCGTGAGGTCGTCGGCGGGGACGTAGATGGCCTGCACGGAGGTGATGGAGCCCTTCGTGGTGGAGGTGATGCGCTCCTGCAGACCGCCCATCTCCGTGGCCAGCGTGGGCTGGTAACCCACGGCGCTGGGGATGCGGCCCAGGAGGGCGGACACCTCGGAACCGGCCTGGGTGAAGCGGAAGATGTTGTCCACGAAGAGGAGCACGTCGCGGCCTTCCACGTCGCGGAAGTACTCGGCCATGGTCAGCGCGGACAGGGCCACGCGGGCGCGGGCGCCGGGCGGCTCGTTCATCTGGCCGTACACCAGCACGGCCTGGCTGGCCTCCAGGTTGTCCGTCTGGATGACCTTCGTGTCCTGCATTTCGTGGTAGAGGTCGTTGCCCTCGCGGGTGCGCTCACCGACGCCGGCGAACACCGAGAAGCCACCACGCTCCACGGCCACGTTGCGGATGAGCTCCTGCAGGAGCACCGTCTTGCCCACGCCGGCGCCGCCGAAGAGGCCGATCTTGCCACCGCGGGTGTACGGGGCGAGCAGGTCGATGACCTTGATGCCCGTCTCGAACATCTGCACGCGCACGTCCTGCTCCGTGAAGGGCGGGGGCGCGCGGTGGATGGACCAGTACTCCTGCGCCTTCACGGGGCCCATCTCGTCCACCGGCTCGCCGGTGACGTTCAGGATGCGGCCCAGGGTGGCCTTGCCCACCGGCACCTGGATGGGGGCGCCCGTGTTCGTGACGGGCATGCCGCGGCCCAGGCCCTCCGTGGAGTCCATGGCGATGGTGCGGACGGTGTTCTCGCCCAGGTGCTGCGCCACCTCGAGGGTGAGGTTGTCGGCGTCGGCGTTCAGGTTCGCGTTGGTGACCTTGAGGGCCGTGTAGACCTCGGGGAGACCGCCGGGCGGGAACTCGACGTCGACCACGGGGCCGAGGACCTGGATGATTCTGCCTGCCGTCGGAACTTGAGCGCTCATGGAATCGTCTGCCTCGCACGGGGAGCGGACGGGCGCCGCCACCCTTGAAATTTCGGCCCGGCTGTGAGGGCGGGCCCCCTTTACCGGGGCCCCCCCGGGGGGTCAAGCCTCCCGGGCAACTGACTGGTAAGTCCCGCTTAGCGGAACCACATGCCGGGCGCCACCCCCTTACCTCCCATCCGGCCAGTACACCAGGGGCAGCCCGCTGTTCGGGCTACCGACCAGGACGACCTTGGCGTTCAGGTGAGCAGGTTGCCGGCGTACTTGACCCGGTCTGGGGATGCAGCTCGAAGCGCTTCGCTGCACCCTGGAACGCGAAGGGCCCACCTCGATAGTCGAGGCGGGCCCAGGAGACGGGGGCGCGGCTGCGCGAATGCCCTACTTCAGGGCCTCGGCGCCGGAGACGATCTCCATCAGTTCCTTGGTGATGACCGCCTGACGCGTGCGGTTGTAGGTGAGCGTCAGGCTGCCAATCATGTCGGTCGCGTTGGAGGTGGCGTTCTCCATGGCGCTCATACGGGCGCCGTGCTCGCTGGCCACGCTCTCCAGCAGGGCGCGGTAGAGCTTGATGTTGACGGCCTGGGGCACCAGGCGGTCCAGCACGGACTGACGGTCCGGCTCGTACTTGAAGTCCACCAGCTCGGTGGAGCCCGCCGTCGAGGCCTGCTCCTGCGTCCCCAGCGTCTGCAGCGGCAGCAACTGAGCGACCTTCACCGTCTGGGAGATGGCGGTGACGAACTCGTTGTAGACGATGTGAACCGCGTCCACCTCGCCATTGAGGTAGCTGGCCACCAGCTCCTCGGCCACCTCCGCGGCGGCGCGGTAGTTCAGGCGCTGGTACAGGCCGCCGAAGTCCTTGCGGATGTTCTGGCCGCGGTTGCGGAAGAAGTCGTGGCCCTTCCGGCCCACGGTGGAGAGGCGGATGCTCTCCAGGTTCGTGTTCTCGTAGAGGAACCGGTTGGCGCGGCGGATAACGTTGGAGTTGAAGCCGCCGGCGAGGCCACGGTCCGACGTGAGGAGCACCAGCTCCACGCGCTTCACCGGGCGGGCCGTGAGCAGCGGGTGGCTGAGGCTCTCATCCCCGGCGCGGGAGGACAGGTCCGCGATGATTTGATCCAGCATCGTCGCGTAGGGACGCGCCGCTAGGATGCCGTCCTGCGCCTTGCGGAGCTTCGCGGCGGAAACCATCTTCATCGCCTTGGTGATCTGACGCGTGTTCTTCACCGAGCGGATGCGCTTGCGAATGTCGCGAAGGGACGCCATGGACCGGGGAGCTCCTGTGGGGCGTTCGACCCGCTTTCTCCTGAAGGAAGGCGGGGCAGGGTAAGACGGGGGCCCCTATATAGGCGGGGCGAGGGCCGGTCAACGGATGCCTGCCGCCGCCGGGCAGACGATCGCCCGACCCACCACACACGGCAGGCGGCCGAGCCCCCTTGACAGCCCCTCCCCACAGTAGGACACGGACTTACCTTGCGGGAATGGTGGCTCAGACGTCATCCGGTCCGCTGCTCATCGTCGAAGACGACGTGGACATCTGTGAGGCCCTTCAGGCCTACCTGGAGCTGCACGGCTACGCGGTGCGCGTGGCGCGCAACGGCCGGGAGGCCCTGGAGCAGTTGGCCCAACCTCCCCGCCCCGCCCTCATGGTCCTGGACATGGCCCTGCCTGTCATGGACGGACACCGGGTGCTGACCACCCGCAAGACGAGTGAAGCGCTGGCCCAGGTGCCCGTCATCATCCTGTCCGCGGGCATGACGGAGATGAATCCGAGAGACCGGGCCGTCTATGCGTCTTCGTACAACGTGGCGGCGTTCTTGAAGAAACCCGTGGAACCCCGGCAGTTGCTGGAGGCCATCGAGCGATTCGCCCCAAAGCCGGCGGGCTCCCAGGCGGGCACGTTCTCCTGAGACAGGGATGTCGCTCTGGGCTTTCCCGAGGAGGGGGGCCGGAACACAATGGCCCCTCTACCGGTGTTCTCGGGGTCCATGAAGCCAGGCGGTGCGAGATGGGTGTGGTTGCGTAGAGGCCTCGCGGTCCTCGCCGCGGGGGGGCTGGGGCTGCTCGCCCTCTCCCACCTCGTCCGCCTCAGCTACCAGGACCGCATCGTCCCCCTGGAAGAGGCGCCCGAGGCGCCCGTGGCGTTGGTGTTCGGCGCGGGTCTGGCGCGGGGCGCGGTGCCCTCTCCCGTGCTGGCCCAGCGGCTGGATGCGGCCATCGCGCTGTGGCAGCAGGGCAAGGTGCAGATGGTGCTCGTCAGTGGAGACCAGACGAAGCCCTTCCACCACGAGACGCGCGCCATGCGGCGCTACCTGGTGGAGCACGGCGTGCCTGAAAGCGCGGTCCTGGGCGACGAAGCGGGCCTGTCCACCTATGACAGCTGCCTGCGGGCCGCCACGGTGTTCGGCACGAAGCGGGCGGTGCTCGTCACCCAGCACTTCCACCTGACGCGGGCGCTGTTCATCGCCAACTCGGTGGGCATCGACGCGTGGGGCGTGGCCGCGGACGAGGGACGGTCGACGCCGTGGCGCTACCAGGTGCGCGAGACGCTGTCGCGCGTGCTGGCCCTGGCCATGGTGGTGCTGGAGGTGGAGCCCGCCTACCCCTCCGGCCGCACCGTGCTCCCGGAGCGCTGAGGCACGGGCAGGCACGGCAGGCAGGCGGACGGCGAGAATTGCCGGAGCCACCGCGGGTTCTCATTCTTGAGACGAAGGCAGCCGACCCACCGCGCAATCCGAGGAGAGGCCATGCGATTCAAGAAGCTGGGGTCAGACGACGTGGGCGAGTCCACCTCTCGGCGTCACATGAATCCGGACACCGGTGAGGATGAAATCAACATCTCCGACCAGGACCTGGCGGCGACCCCACCGCTGGAGGAGGAGCCCGACTTCCGCGACATCCTCCCGGACGAGATTCGTGAGTTCCGGAGGGGTGATGAGGAGGAAGAGCCGCTGGAGCTGACGGCACAGCCCGGCTACCGCATCCGCCCCATCGACTTCGACAAGCTGCCGCAGGGATAGACGCGCGGTGAGGCGACATCGAGGCAAGGCGCGCTCCCGCGCCTTGCCTCCGCGCCCGTGACTACCGGCCGCGTGCCCCCTTCTTCGCCGCTGGCTTCTGGGCTGAGCCCTTCTTCGCGGCGCTCTTCTTCGCTCCGGACTTCTGAGCAGCGGCCTTCTTCACAGACGACTTCTTGGCTGCGCTCTTCTGAGCAGCCACCTTCTTCGCCGCGCTCTTCTGAGCAGTCGCTTTCTTCGCTGCGCTCTTCGGGGCACCGGCCCGCTTTGCAGCCCCCTTCTGAGCAGGGGCCTTCTTCGCCGCGCCCTTCCGAGCCGGAGCCTTCGCGGTGACGGACTTCTTCGCCGCGGCCTTCCGAGCCGGAGCCTTTGCGGTGACGGACTTCTTCGCCGCGGCCTTCCCTGCGGGGGCCTTTTCGGTAGCGGCCTTCTTCGCCGCGCCCTTCCGAGCCGGAGCCTTCGTCGCCCCCTTCGTGGTAGCGGAGGACGTCTTCGCCACGCCCGTCTGGGCGGGGACCTTCGCGGTGGCCTTCTGGGGCGCAGCCTCCGGCTCCGCAATGGCCTCGGCCGCTACAGTTGGGAGCTCCGCCGACGCCGCTTCAATCGCGGCCTTCTTCGTGGGGCGCGCCTTCGCGGGGCGCGCCTTCGCGGGAGCGGGCTCCGCAGCGGCCTTCTTCACACCCTGCACCCTGCTCGACGCACTTCTCGGGAACAGCACGCCAGCGCCACCGATAGCGAGCGGTATCTGCTGGGCCTGCGCGCGTGCCTTTCTCGAGCCGGCCCCATCCTCGTAACGGGAGGACGGGCGGACGTCGTCGTACTCGTAGGCGAGCTCGCGAACCGCCGGCTCCTCGGCCTCTTCATCGACCAGCTCCGCCTCTTCGAGCTGCTCGGCTTCTTCGGCGGCTTCAGCCTCGGCCGCCGCACCGAGCGGTGCCTCGCCGGCCTCCGCCGCTTCTTCGTCCTCCTCGTCAACCTGGACGCCGGATAGCGCCCCCTGAAGGACGGCATTCATCGCCCGGGCAAAGGTGCGCTCACCGAAGCTCTCCACCTCCGCGGGGGGCACGAGCACGTCGAGCATGTCCTTCAACGAGCGGTACAGCCGCATCTGCCGCTTCTCACCCTCCCAGGTGCCATAGACCCAGTCGTCGCTATCCAGCGCCTCGACCCAGGCCGGCAACGGACCGCCACCGTCGCCCTGCTCCACCATGGCCGACTTGCGCGAGGCGAAGAGGTGCCGGTGCTGCCCCTTCAAGCCGATGCGCCACAGCCCCGCCGCGGGAAGCCCTTCCAGCTTGAGGCGGGTCTTCTCCAGGACGCTCGGGTCCCCCTCCGCGCCGTGCAGACGGAAGAGGAGAACCTCACCGTTGAGTTCGCCCCCGTTGAACGCCTGATACAGGTCGGTGAGCTCATCGGGGAATGGAACGCCGCACTCCGTTTCGGCCCGGCGAATCTCCTCGGGAGAGACGCCAGCTGACGATGCCTTTACCGACTTGCGAAGTGCCTCCAACCACTCGTGCATGACCCCTCCACGACATCCAGTCGCACAACCTTACGGCGGCTGAGCGCTCCTGCGCAGTGCGGGCTTTGGCTTTTGATGACACCGCGCCAGAGCTGATCCAACTCGCTCCGGCTGACATGGCGGCCACCACCGCGCGCAGGCATACCTTGAAAACCCGTACCCACTGCCCAAGCCATCCCCTCCTCCGGAAAAACAGGACTCACGCACGGAGGTGATGCCCCTGGTGCCCGCTCCAGCCGCCCGCGTTCTGGAGCGCCCGGGGTGTTCCGCTGATCCATCCTCCGCCGGGTGAAGCGTCCCAACGCGGCAACAGCCCACTCGCCTGGCCCTCCCAGGGCCCGGCCAGGGCGCCCAATGGAGTGAGCCGCCCGGCCACACGCGCGGAATTTCCGGCCATGCCGGGCCTCCGCCAGACCGGACCGGGAGCACCGCGCTGGCGGCTCCAGGGACGCAGCAGGCTGCGAGGACTTCCAGCCGCGAGCCCCGTGAGCAGGTTGAACACGACACCCGAGCCCGTTAGGCAGGAGGCCATGGCACATCCCGTGAGCTACGAGGGGACGGCGGAGAACTTCGACCAACTGGTCCTGGAGCCCAAGGGCGAGCTGGTGGTCGTGGACTTCTGGGGTGACGGCTGCCCGAACTGCGAAATCTACGCGGCGGCCGAGCCCTCGCTGCTGGCGGAGCTGGATGACGCTCCGATGCGCGTCGTCAAGGTGAACGCGTACCAGTACGAGGACCTGGCCAGGCGCTTCGGACTCTTCGGCATCCCCACGTTCCTGCTGTTCCGTGAGGGCAAGCTCATCGGGAAGATGAGCCAGTACTACGGCAAGGAGTACTGGCTCGGCGTGGTGCGGGACCACCTGCCCAGGGCCTGACGCCGCTCAGGGATTCGAGACGGGAGCCCCAGGGCCGCGTCTACACCAGGATGGTCCCGACCTTGCGCAGCACGTTGAACAGCTTGTCCCGGTCCAGCTCCGACTTCGCGAAGGCCTTCGCGACGAAGACCTCCTTGAGCGCCGCGTCCGAAGCGTCGAACTCGCCGTTCTCGTAGTGGTGCTTCGCCTTCACCTTGGCCTGGATGTCGTGGTCGTCCGCGATGACCACGTCCGCCTTCAGCACGCCGCCGACCCGGAGCGAAGCGTCGTTGCCGTGGCCCCACACCACCTGCGCTTCCAGGTCCTCGCCCACGACGACCTCGCCGTCCGTGTCCACACCGGTGGCGCGCAGCGTGCCGCCCACCACCAGCATCCCTTCCATCCCCGCGTTGCGCAGCACACCTTCCACCGTGAGGTCTCCCGTCACGAGCAGCGGCCCATCGACGTGCACGTCGCCCTTCACCACGAGGTCCCCGCGCACGAAGCGCGGCAGCTTGGACAGACGAGGCGCCTTCTCCTCGGCCGGCAGCACGTCCCGCGCGAGCTGCACCACCGCCATGGCCGTCCAGGGGAGCTCGCCCTGGAGCGAGGCCGCGAGCTGGTCCCAGGACGTGGCACCTTGCAGCGCGAGCCCCTTCAGGACCTGTTCGACGCCGTCCACGTTCTTGTCCTCGAAGTACCAGGCCTTGAGCAGCGTCTTGCGCTGACGCGCCAGCGCCTCCAGCAGCGGCTGCACGTCCAACGCGCCGGCCTTGCCCGAGGAAGCCTTGGCTCCCATGAGCTGGGCGAGGGACGCGTGCTTGTGCTCCAGCGCCTCCTGCGCGGGTGTCTGGCCGCTGCCATTCTTCAGCGAGACATCCGCCCCCGCCTTGAGCAGGACTTCGATGACGGGGCCTCGCTCCTTGAAGCGTGCGTGCTGGTGCAGCGGCGTCCAGCCCTCGCCCGCATTGGGATTCGCGCCCGCGTCGATGAGCGCCTGGGCCACGTCGGCCTGACGCGCTTCAAAGAGCGCCGTCCGCCCTGACGCATCGAGCGCGTCCACGGGCACGCCGCCTTTCGCCAGCGGGGCGATGCAAGACACGCTGCCGTACTCGGCCGCGACATGCAGCGGCGTGGACTTCTTCGAATCGACGACGTCGGCGGAGACGCCCAGGCGGAGCAACTCCTTCACCAGCGCCGCGTCATCCACCATCGCGGCCAGGTGAAGCACGCTGTGCTTGCTGGAATCCCTCGCCTCCAGGTCCGCCCCCAACGCCACCAGGGCCAGCACCCGGCCCGTGCGGCTGTTCCCTTCGAAGCCAGGGCCAAAGAACGGCTTCGCATCCAGCCCCGCCGCCAGCAGGAGTCCGGCATCCAGGTCCTTGCCCTTCTTCCCCGCTGGGCGCGCCGCGGGCTTCTGCTTCCGCAGCCAGGCCAGGAAACCCTCATCGGAGTAGGCGCCCTCCAGCCCCTGGAAGTTGAGCGAGTCGGCATCGCCCATCACGCCCTGGGCGCACATGCCCGGAGACTCCTCCACCTTGGCGAGCAACTCGCGGTAGCCCTGCTCCGGCTTGCCTTGCGTCAGTGCGCGCCACGCCTCGAGCCCGCGGCGTCCACGCTGGTGGTTCGGGAGTTCCCGAAGGCTGTTGGCTTCGTTCAGCGCGGCCTCCGCTTCGTCGAGCTGCGCCACGGTCGGCTTGCGCCGCACCAGGTCCTCCGCCCACTGGCTCAGGGCCAGCGAACGTGCGCGATGGGCGAGCGTCAGCGCGCCGCCGGGCTTCGTCCCTCGCGTCAGCTCGAGGATGCGGTCACGCAGCCGCCAGTGCTCGGCCTTCAACTCCTGCTCCCAACGGTGCGGCTCCATGCTCCGCGTCGGGTCCAAACACCAGCTCAGGGAGTGGAGTCCCAGCAGGTGCTCGGGCTCCGCCGCCACGACTTCGCGCAGCAACGGAATCGCCTGGTCCAGCTGTGGCGGCATCTCGTCCAGCAGACTGTCCGCCTTCTTCATCAACGCAGCGACATCGACCTTCTTCGGAGCTTGAGCACGCGACATGGCGGGAGAACCTGCCATGAGACAGTGACATGCGCGCGCAAAAATCGCGGGCCGCGGAGACCCTCTCAATCCGAGAATTCTCACACGCCAAGCAGTGGAGCAACTCGCCGAGGAGTCCCGACTCCTGGAGCTGGAAACCCAGCGCAGTGAGGACGCCGAGCGCCAGCTCGCCGAGGCCCGGGCGGAAATCGCGCGCCTGCGTGGCGAGCGCGCCTGACGCTCAGTCCCGATAGCCGCGCGCCTGCAACCGGAACAGGTGCGCGTAGCGGCCGTCCTTCGCCATCAGCTCGTCGTGGCTGCCCAATTCGTCCACCTGCCCGTTATGGAGCACGGCAATCTGGTCCGCCATGCGCACCGTGGAGAAGCGGTGCGAAATCACAATGGCAATCCGGTCCGCCGCCAGCGCCTGGAAGCGCTCGAACAGCGCGTGCTCCGCCTCCGCGTCGATGCTGGCCGTGGGCTCGTCCAGAATCAGCACCTCCGCGTCGTCGCGCATGAAGGCCCGCGCCACCGCCAGCTTCTGCCACTGGCCCGCCGACAGCTCCT
Source organism: Myxococcus xanthus (assembly GCF_013116825.1). Lineage (GTDB taxonomy): Bacteria > Myxococcota > Myxococcia > Myxococcales > Myxococcaceae > Myxococcus > Myxococcus xanthus_B. Next base: position 2,964 of record NZ_JABFNS010000001.1, on the reverse strand, counting down.
GCCCCTTCTCGAACCAGCCGCCCAGCATCGTGTCGTACTGCTGTGGCAGCGCCGTAATCACACCGCTGGCCCCGCCCTCCTCGGCCGCCTTCTCGATGCGGCCACGGTCCTCCAGCGCCGGCACGTGCCCCAGGCCGATGTTCTCCGCCACGTTGAACTGGTAGCGCACGAAGTCCTGGAACACCGCGCCGAAGCGGCTGCGCAGGTCCTCCACGTCCATGTCCTTCAGGTTGACGCCGCCGTAGAAGATGTCGCCGTCCACCGGCTCGTACAGGCGCAGGAGCAGCTTCACCAACGTGCTCTTCCCCGCCCCGTTCTCTCCCACCAGCGCCAGCTTCTGTCCCGGCTTCAGCGACAGCGACACGTTCTTCAACGCCCACGCCTCCTTCCCCGGATAACGGAAGGACACGTCACGCAGCTCGATGGCGCTGTCGTGCCCACGCGGCGGAGAGAGCGGCGGCAGCACCCGCGTCGCCTCGCCGCCGGTGGGGATGTCCAGGTACGCGAACAGGTTGCTCATGAAGAGCGCGTCCTCGTACATGGAGCCCACACTGGTCAGGATGCCCTGGAACGCCGCCTGCCCCTGACGGAACACGCTCAGGTACAGCACCATGTCGCCCACGGTAATCGTCCCGCTCGCCGCGCGGCCCGCCACCAGCAGGTAGCAGCCATAGAAGGCGCCCAATGAGAGGACGCCCAGCACCAGCCCCCAGGCCATCCGCCGGAAGGCCAGCGCACGGTCCTCCGCGAAGAACTTCTGGAAGAGCGTGCGGTAGCGCCCCAGCACCAGCGGCCCCAACCCGAAGAGCTTCACCTCCTTCACGTGGCTGTCCCGCGTGAGAATCCACTCCAGGTAGTTCAGCTTGCGGCCTTCGGGCGCGCGCCACGAATAGAGCCGGAAGCCCGCCATGGCCAGCCGCGCCTCGGCGATGAAGGCTGGCACCGACGCGGCCACCAGCACCACCACGCTCCACGGCGACAACGCCACCAACAACGCGGCGAAGGTGCCCAGGGTGATGGTGTTGCGGACGATGGAGAACGCCTGCGTCACCAGCGACAGCGGCCGGCTGTTCGCCTCGCGCCGCGCGTTCTGCATCTTGTCGTAGGTGGCCGAGTCCTCGAAGTGCCGCAGCTCCAGCGCCAGCGCCTTCTGGAGGATGCGCTCATTGAGCAGGTTCCCCAGGTTGGCGCGAAGCAGCTCGCGCGTCAGCGTCAGCCCGCGGTCCACCACCGCCGAGCCCAGCATCAACCCGAACTCCAACCCCACCAGCCCGTACACCCGCGAGCGGGCCTCCACCGAGCCCTGCGCCGCCGCCACCACCGAGTCCACGATGAGCTTGCCCACCCAGGCGATGGCCGCCGGCAACAGCGCCGCCACCAGCGTCAGCGCGCCCAGCACCACCGCGCCGCGAGGGCTGGCCTGCCAGAAGAGCCGGAAGGTCCCCGGCAGCTGCTTGAAGAGACTGCCCGCGTTCTGGAAGCGGGCCTTGAGCGACACCGGGGCGACAGGGGCTGTTGTAGGACGAGGAGACACGGTCCGCGTTCATAACGCGGAGCGCGCCCTCCTGCTTCAGGATGCAGGCGGAGGGTGACGCGACACCAGCACGTCGCAGCCCGCGCGCGCCAGCACCTGCTCCGTCAGCGGCGTGCGCGCCTCCACGGCGGACATGGCCAGCGCCAACAGGTCCGAGCCCCGCTCCAACGCCTCCGCCAGGATGCCCTCTTCGGCCGGCTCGCCGCAGCGCACCCTCACCTCCAACTCGCGGCCCGCCTCCCGGTAGGGCGCAAGGAAGCGGCCAAGCGCCACCCGCGCCTGATGCTCCCGCTCCTGCCGCAGCAGCAGCCACCGCTCGGCCGGCGCATGGGCGCGGCGCAGCTCCGCCTCCTGCGCTGCCGTGTCCACCACGTGCAGCACGTCCACCAGCGCGGGCGCCGGGCACAGGCGCAAGGTCAGCTCCAGCGCCCTGCGCGACTCGCGTGAGAAGTCCACCGCCACCAGGGGCCTGCCATAGGGACGGACCGGGTGCGGCACCACCACCAGCACGGAGACGCCCAACTGGCGCACCATGCGCCGCACCGTCGAATCCTCGGCCAACGCACGCACCGGGTACGTCACATGGGGACGCCCCAGCACCACCAACTCCGCGCCCGACATCCGCGCCACGGCCGACGCCACCTCCACCGGGTCCCCTCGCCCGAGCTCCTCGCGCACGTCGATGTCCACGCGGTTGCGCAACCGCCTGCACACGGCGCTCACCGCCTTGCGCAGGCAGCGTCCACCCGACAGCGTCCCACCTGGCCCCTCCTGCCCGTCCAGGACGGGGGCCACGTGCAGCACGCAGAAGTCGCTCCCGTGCGCCAGCGGAAGGCGCAGCGCGCGCGCCAGCGCGAACTCGGAGCGCAGCGAGAAATCCGTTCCCACCACCAGGCGCGACACGCCCCGCTGCCCCCGGGCGAGCCCAGGAGGGAGCAACGGCACTGCCGTCCTCGAAAGTTGTGACGGCCTCATCTCCATCCCTCCTTCCCTTCCACCCGACTCACCTTGTGAGTATGCGTTTAGCGGTGAAGGTGGCACCTTGCAGCCTCCCGGAGGCAGGCGGTCGCTCCACCGCTCCGTGGACGGACGCGCGGCGCATGGCGTCATCCACACCTCGAAGATTCAGGCGTCGCGCGCCAGGCGCCACCGGGCTCGGCGTGTCGCAAAGTCCGCGACCGGGCAGGCCTCCGGAGCAGGCCCACCTCCGCCCAGGGAACACTCCGCGGGGTGCAGCGGCGCCAAGGAGCGGCGCCCTGAAAAATCTCCAGCAACCCGGCGGCCGTCCCCACCGAGAAGAAGGGAGGGCAGGCGTCCTTCACGAGGCTTGGCCTGCTTGGCATGTCCGAAGTCCGATAGAAGGTCCGAGCGAGGCACGGCCGGTGCTTTGCAGAGGGGTCCGGGCGGGCAGCGACAGGTGGGGTGGGTGG